>NZ_JBEUKS010000032.1:0-1072 GCF_042510965.1 Streptacidiphilus jeojiensis | reverse complement strand
GGGGGTCGTTTCTTCAGAACAACACAGTGGACGCGTAGCAACTATGGACAAGCCCTCGGCCTATTAGTACCGGTCAGCTCCACCCCTTACAGGGCTTCCACATCCGGCCTATCAACCCAGTCGTCTACTGGGAGCCTTACCCACTCGATGGTGGTGGGAGTCCTCATCTCGAAGCAGGCTTCCCGCTTAGATGCTTTCAGCGGTTATCCCTCCCGAACGTAGCCAACCAGCCATGCCCTTGGCAGGACAACTGGCACACCAGAGGTTCGTCCGTCCCGGTCCTCTCGTACTAGGGACAGCCCTTCTCAAGACTCCTGCGCGCGCAGCGGATAGGGACCGAACTGTCTCACGACGTTCTAAACCCAGCTCGCGTACCGCTTTAATGGGCGAACAGCCCAACCCTTGGGACCTACTCCAGCCCCAGGATGCGACGAGCCGACATCGAGGTGCCAAACCATCCCGTCGATATGGACTCTTGGGGAAGATCAGCCTGTTATCCCCGGGGTACCTTTTATCCGTTGAGCGACGGCGCTTCCACAAGCCACCGCCGGATCACTAGTCCCTGCTTTCGCACCTGCTCGACCCGTCGGTCTCACAGTCAAGCTCCCTTGTGCACTTACACTCAACACCTGATTGCCAACCAGGCTGAGGGAACCTTTGGGCGCCTCCGTTACATTTTAGGAGGCAACCGCCCCAGTTAAACTACCCACCAGACACTGTCCCTGATCCGGATCACGGACCCAGGTTAGACATCCAGCACGACCAGAGTGGTATTTCAACGACGACTCCACAACCACTGGCGTGGCCGCTTCAAAGTCTCCCACCTATCCTACACAAGCCGAACCGAACACCAATATCAAGCTATAGTAAAGGTCCCGGGGTCTTTCCGTCCTGCTGCGCGAAACGAGCATCTTTACTCGTAATGCAATTTCACCGGGCCTATGGTTGAGACAGTCGAGAAGTCGTTACGCCATTCGTGCAGGTCGGAACTTACCCGACAAGGAATTTCGCTACCTTAGGATGGTTATAGTTACCACCGCCGTTTACTGGCGCTTAAGTTCTCAGCCTCGCC
>NZ_JBEUKS010000031.1:0-1288 GCF_042510965.1 Streptacidiphilus jeojiensis | reverse complement strand
GGGGGAAGGCGATCCATTCGTCGTGCAGTTCGAAGAGCACGGCGGTGACGAGCCGCAGCAGGGCGGCGTCGTTGGGGAAGACCTGGACGACGTCGGTGCGGCGTTTGATCTCGCGGTTGATGCGCTCCAGCGGGTTGGTCGACTGGATCTTCTTCCAGTGGCGTTCGGGGAAGCCGGCGAACGCGGTCAGGTCGTCCTTGGCCTCCAACAGCATCTCCTTGACCTTGGGGAACTGGGTGCCGAGCATGTCGGCGACGGTGTCGAGCTGGCTGCGGACCGCGGCGGCGGTGGGCTGGGCGAAGACCGTGCGGATCGTGGCGGCCACCATCTCGGCCGCGTCCTTGCTGATCGCGTTGAAGACGTTGCGCAGGAAGTGAACCCTGCACCGTTGGTAGCCGGCGCCGAGCATGACCTTGCGGATCGCGGTGACCAGCCCGAGGTGGTGGTCGCCGATGACCAGCCGGACCCCGCCCAGGCCGCGTTCCCGTAGGGAGCGCAGGAACGCGGTCCACGAGGACTCGCTCTCGCTGTCGCCGACCATCACCCCGAGCACTTCGCGGCCGCCGTCCTCGGTGATGCCGGTGGCGATGACCACGGCGCGGGAGACGATCTGGTGCTCGACCCGGGCCTTGCAGTACGTCGCGTCGAGGTAGACGTAGGGGAACCGGACGTGGTCCAGCCTCCGTTCGCGGAACGCGGTCAGCTGGCCGTCCAGGTCCTGGCAGATCCGGGAGACCTCGCTCTTGGAGATCCCGGTGTCCGAGCCCAGGGCCTTGACCAGGTCGTCGACCGAGCGGGTGGACACGCCGTGGACGTAGGCCTCCATGACGACCGCGAACAGGGCCTGGTCGATCCGGCGGCGCCGTTCCAGCAGGAGGGGGAAGAAGCTGCCCGACCGCAGCTTGGGGATGCCCAGCCCCAGGTCGCCGGCCTGGGTGGTGAGCGTCCTGTCGCGGTGCCCGTTGCGCAAGGCGGTGCGCGTGTCGGTGTGCTCGTTCCACTGGGCGCCGATCCTGGCCGTCGCCTCGGCCTCGATCAGCTCCTGCAGCATCCGCTCGGCCACGGAGCGCACCAGTTCCAGGCCGTCTGCCGAACGTAGTGACTCCAGCAGTCGGAGTAGGTCATGCTGAGACAGGGCCACCTTGTACCTCCCGCGTTGAACTGCCCGTTCACAACGGAGAGTTGCACGGTGGCCCACCCTGTCGGCAGGGAGCGGAAGCTACCCGGGCCCACGCCCCCGGCGCACCACCCCACCCTGATCGGCTACACCACGCCAAGGGACGCGATC
>NZ_JBEUKS010000003.1:360536-712641 GCF_042510965.1 Streptacidiphilus jeojiensis | reverse complement strand
CCGTTCACAACGGAGAGTTGCACGGTGGCCCACCCTGTCGGCAGGGAGCGGAAGCTACCCGGGCCCACGCCCCCGGCGCACCACCCCACCCTGATCGGCTACACCACGCCAAGGGACGCGATCGGCGATCAAGAGCGCTGGTGCCAGGTGTAGCCGAACGTGGCGACGAAGACGGCCGCTGCCAACACCGGTCGGACGACGCTTCAACGCGCTGGCCCAATCCCCTCAGGCAGGACGGCCACCACGAAGGCGACGGCCTCCTCCGGCGTCTCGAAGCGCGCGAGCACCTCGCTCCGGTTCCGTACTGCGTAGGACCTCTCATAGTGCGGCCAGATCATAGGCCCGATCCCTGTCGTCCTCCGATTAGCTGTGGTATTGGTGGAGAGCCAGAGGTTGAAGTGGCTGGTCACCGGCATCAGTTGGCGGAGCACCGGCTGGGCGTACGCCGCCGCCAACAGCGCGTGCCCGCGCGGGAAACGGTTCATCTGCGGCATGTGGATGCCATCGAGCCTGCGGCACCACTCCAATTCGACAGCACCGAGCGGCTCCCACTCGTGCGCGAGGGCCCAAGGGCTGAACTCGAAGCACGGCGGCCCTTCCCGGTATCAGACGTGCTTCGTGCCGTCTGGATTTGTCGCGCCGCTTAGGTACGCGCGGGTCAAGTTCGCCCCATGCAGGTCCGCGCCGCTCAGGTCCGCGCCGCCCAGTGGACACCAGCGGCGGAGTCCTCGGACGGTGGTCGTACTCACGTGCCAGCCGCCGATGCAGTATCAGCGTGCCGTTGACCTGCTCGACAACCACATCTTGGGCTGCGGCACGAACCCACCGCCAGCCGCCAGCCGCCCGCCGGGCCCAGGGAACGCCGTCCAGCGGCGCGCAGGGCGCAAGCCACTGCCTCGGGCTGTGAAGTGTCTTGACAGTGGTCCGCATTGGGCCCAACTTGTTGTCATGTTCCGCACATCGACAACGTTGTCAGAAGGGTGCGATCCCACATGCCACGACTTGATAAGAACCGGGCTTTAGCCGCCCTCCTCGCCGCAGGCGCCCTGCTCGCCTACGGCGCCGGCTCAGCGCCGGCCTTTGCGGCAGCTCCGGCGGCGAAGGCCGCTCTGGTCACCGCGCCCGCCTCGCTGGTGAACCCGTTCATCGGCACCTCCAACTCAGCGGACGACTTCCCCGGCGCGGACGTCCCGTTCGGCATGGTGCAGTGGAGCCCTGACACCCCGTCCCGTCCGGACGGCGGCGGCTATGAGTACAAGGACTCCGCGATCACAGGCTTCAGCCTCACTCACATCGCCGGCCCCGGCTGCGGAGCCGGCGGCGACATACCGGTGCTGCCGACCGTCGGTGCGGTCAGCACCAGCGCGACGGACGCGTTCTCGCACGCCAACGAGTCGGCGACGCCGGGCTCGTACACCGTCTCGCTGAACAACGGGGTGAAGACCGAGCTGGCCGCCACCACCCGCAGCGGGATGGCTCGGTTCACCTTCCCGTCCACCACCCAGGCCAACCTGGTCTTCAAGTTGACGGGCAGTCAGAACGGCGACTCCAACACCCAGTTCAACGTGGTCAGCAGCACCGAGGTGAGCGGCCAGGTCACCAGCGGCAAGTTCTGCGGTGCGAGCAACACCTACACCGTGTACTTCGACATGGTCTTCGACCAGCCGTTCGCCACCAACGGGACGGCGGCGGTCAAGGACGCCGTCCCGAGCGCCACCGCGAAGACCGGCGTCGCGCCGAGCACCCCCGAGGCGAAGAACAAGCCCACCCTGCACGGGAAGGCCCCGGTCTCCAAGGTCGCACCCAAGGCGGTGACTCCGCAGGCCGCGGCGAGCGACGGATACGTCACCTTCAACACCACCAGCAACCCGGTGGTGCAGGCCAAGGTCGGCATCTCCTACGTCTCCACCGCGAACGCGGTCGCTAACCGCACCGCGGAGAACCCGAACTGGAACTTCGGCTCGACCCAGAGCGCAGCGCTGGGCGCCTGGAACTCGGTGCTCGGACGGGTCGCCACCTCCGGCGGCACCGCCGCCCAGCAGGCGGTTTTCTACACCGCGCTGTACCACTCGCTGCTGCACCCCAATGTGATCAGCGACAGCAACGGCCAGTACTACGGTTTCGACGGCAAGACCCACACCGTCGACTCCGGCCACCAGGCCGCCTACGCCAACTACTCGGGCTGGGACATCTACCGCTCGCAGGCCCAACTCGAAGCGCTGGTCGACCCGCAGGCCGCCTCGGACACCGCGCAGTCCATGGTCGACGACTACGCGCAGACCGGCCTGTTCCCCAAGTGGTCCGAGGACAACGGCGAGAGCTACGTCATGGTCGGCGACCCGGCCGACGAGATCCTGGCCGACTACCACGCCTTCGGTGCCACCGGGTTCGACAGCGCCACCGCGCTGAACGACATGGTCGCCCAGGCCACCAACGCCAACAACGACCGTCCCGGGCTGTCCTACCTGGAGCAGTTGGGCTACCTGCCCAGCGACGGAAGCTACGGCTGCTGCAACTTCTACGGCCCGGCCTCCACCACGCTGGAGTACGACTCGGCCGACTTCGCCGTGTCGGCCCTGGCCGGGGCGCTCGGCGACACCGCGCACCAGAGCGCCTTCGCCAACCGGGCCCAGGACTGGCGCAATCTCTTCGACTACAGCAGCGGCTTCATCCAGCCGCGCGACGCCCACGGTACGTGGAGCTCCGGTTTCTCGCCCACCTCGGGGACCGACTTCGTCGAGGGCGACTCCTGGCAGTACACCCCGATGGTGCCGTTCAACGTGCACGGCCTGGCCACCGCCATGGGCGGCGACAGCAAGCTCGCGTCCTTCCTGGACACTGACCTGTCATCGCTGACGGGCGGCAACGGGTACACCGACCTGGGCAACGAACCGAGCCTCAACATCCCCTGGGAGTACGACTACGTCGGCCAGCCGTACAAGACCCAGAAGGTGGTCCGACAGGTCCAGGACCAGATCTGGACCGACGCACCCGGCGGCCTGGCCGGCAACGACGACCTCGGCGAGATGAGTTCCTGGTACGTGTGGTCCGCGCTGGGCCTCTACCCGGAGACCCCCGGCACCGCCGACCTGGCGCTGGGCTCGCCGTTGTTCACCCAGGCCGTGCTCACCCTGCCGTCCGGCAGCACGCTGACGGTCAACGGCAGCGGTGCGGCCGACAACGCCCCGTACGTCCAGTCCGCCACCTGGAACGGGTCGGACTGGAACAACGCCTACGCGCCGGCCGGCGCGATCAGCGGCGGAGGGACGCTGGGCTTCACCCTCGGCACCACCGCCAACACCTCCTGGGCCTCGGCCGCCTCGGCCGCGCCGCCCTCCTACGCCGGGAACCCCGGCTACAGCGACATCGGCATCTCCGCCGACTCCGCCTCCTCCTCGGCCGACTTCGACGGCGGCGGCTGGAGCTACTCCGCCACAGCCCTGTCCACGGCCGGGGTCAACCCGGGCGGTACGGTCAGCGCCGGCGGGGTGACCTACACCTGGCCGAACGTCGCCGCGGGCCAGCCGGACAACTACCTGGCGAACGGTCAGACGATCGCGGCGTCGGGCTCGGGGGCGATCTCCTTCCTCGGTTCGGCGAGCAACGGACCCTCCTCCGGGACGGCGACCGTCACCTTCACCGACGGCAGCACCCAGTCCGTCCCGCTGGCCTTCTCCGACTGGACCCTCAACGGCGGCTCGGCGACCGCGCTGTCCGGCAGCACCGTCGCGGCCACGGCCGCCTACCGCAACCAGGCGGGCACCACCTCCGACACGGTCAAGACCTACCTGTTCGGCAGTGCGCCGGTCACGCTGACCGCCGGGAAGACGGTGGCGAGCGTACGGCTGCCGTCGGCCGTGAGCGCGGGGGCGCTGCATGTCTTCGCCGTCGGCTTCAGCACCGCAGGGGGCGGGACCGCACCGGCCACCGGTCCGATCACCTCCGGCGTCAGCACCGGCCTGTGCGCCGACGACCTGCACAGCGTCGCCGCCAACGGGAACCCGATCGACCTCTACACCTGCAACGGCACCTCCGCCCAGAGCTGGACGGTCGGCAGCGACGGCACCCTCCAGGTGCTCGGCGGCTGCCTGGACGTCAGCAACAGTGGCACTGCGGACGGCACCAAGGTGCAGTGGTACACCTGCAACGGAACCGGAGCGCAGCAGTGGCAGCCGGGCGCATCCGGCTCCCTGGTGAACCCCAACTCCGGCAAGTGCCTGGACGACCCCGGATCCACCACCGTCACCGGCACCCAGCTGCAGATCTACACCTGCAACGGCAGCAGCGCCCAGAAGTGGAGCCTCCCCTGACCCAGAGACGGCCGGGTCCTGCGCAGATACTCGTGCTGCCCGGCCGCTGAGGGAACGGGTGCGGTCGGTGCGATCGGACTAGCGGCTGACCGCGCTACCGGTCAGCCGAGGGTCCACTGCTGGTTGCTGCCGCCGTTGCAGGTCCACAGTTCGACCAGGGCGTTGTTGGCGGTGGAGGCGCCGGTCACGTCCAGGCACAGGCCGGACTGGACACCGGTCACGGTGCCGTTGGAGTTGAGCGTCCACTGCTGGTTGCTCTGGCCGTTGCAGGGATAGATGATCACCTTGGTGCCGGCCGTCGTGCCGTTCCCGCTGGCGTCCAGGCAGTCCGTGGTACCGCTGTCGGTGACGGTCAACTGGTTGGACGAGCTGTGGGTCCAGGCCTGCGGCGCCAGGCCGTTGCAGGTGTAGATCTGGACCTGCGTCCCGGCCGTGGTGGTGCCGTTGGGGACGTCCAGGCACTTGCCCGCGCCCACCGCGTGCAGCGGTCCGGTGGTGCTCCCGGTACTCGCGCTGGTGCTGTAACCGGCCGCGGTGATGTTGGACTGGACCGAGTTCTCGGTGGCGTCCGACGGGTAGCCGGAGGTCATCACCCCTTCGTAGAAGGTTCCGGCGGAGCCCTTGCTGTTGTCGCCGCCGATGCCGAGGATGATCGCCCCCTCCTTGTGCATCGGGTTGTAGCCGGAGACGTTGGGACGCACTCCGCTGTAGGAGGTGGACAGGCTGCCGGACTGGGCGTTCCCGGACCGGATCGCCCACTGGTTGGCCTCTCCCTTGATGATGGCGGTCAGGAAGCGGCTGCTCACGGTCGGGTCGTTGGCGTTGTAGCCGGCGTTGACCCCGGAGTAGAGGCCGTTCTCCATGTCGGCCATCACCCAGGGGCCGTTGCCGGTGCCGTAGCCCCAGACCTTGATGTTGCCGAAGTAGATCGCCTCCATGTGGCCGTTGCCGGTGTCGTTGTTGCTGGTCTCGGCGTTGCCGTAGTCGAAGCAGCAGCCGCCGTTGTAGTGGGTGCCGTCGAGGACCGCGTACATCCCCTCGGCGGCGTCGCCGGTGGCGATGCCGGAGGTGCTGTCGTCCCGGTAGCCGGTGCCGGCGGCGACGTAGACGCCGTAGGCCTCGTGGCCGCCGACCGTGACCGGGGCCGCGGTGGCGCTGGCGAGGTTGTCCGGGCCGCCGGCGGCGCCCCCGGCGGGGGCGTCGGTGAGGTTGTTGCCCCGGCCGGACTGGTCGTAGATGACGGTGATGACGCAGCTGGTGCCGGCGCAGAAGGAGTCCTGGGCCGCGGCGTTGGCGTAGCCGCCGGCGCTGAGCACGCCGATGTTCAGCGTGCTGCTGTCCGAGGCGCGCCTGACCTGGTAGAGCGAACCGTTGTAGGCGGCGTAGAGCGCGCGCGTGGTGCTGTGCGCGGCCACGCACGGGGTGCCGCCCGCGGCGTAGATGTCGCACGGTCCCTGGGTGGCGGCCTGTGCGGTGCCGGCCGTCGCGGTGGCGCCGGCCACCGCGCCGATCAGGACGGCGAGAGCCGCCCCGAATCGGGCCAGCCTTGTCCGGATGATGTTCCTCATGCCTCTCCCTAGCTCTCGGGTGGAGTGCGACTCAGGGATTTGTTAGCGCTAACATTCGGACCGGCGCAGCCGCGGTTCTGCGTCAGAGGGTTCAAGTCCGCGACATTGCCGCATAGTTAATGCACAGTCAAGACATTGCACAAGCGGAGCACATAAACGGGCGGTCAGAACTGCGTGGCTATCCCGAAGACCCGGCGCAGCTGCGCCATGTCGTGCAGGTCGCGTTGCCTGGGTTCGTATCCCTGGTGGAAGTACACCTGCTGCTCGGCGGACAGGCACGGGACGGGCATGTCTTGGACAGTGCCGGTCACGAAGCAGGGGGCGGGGTAGGCGAAGGGGTGCTGTGGATCGGGTGAGGCCTGCACCGCGGAGCCGTCATCAGCGAAGACCAGCGGATGGAGGTCGATCTGGCGGCCGTCCGGGGCCGTCACGACGAACCGGACGGGCCTCCAGTCCAGCGTCTCGACGAAACCCGCCGCAGACAGGACCGCCACCAGGGCGGCTTCCTGGTCCTGCCGGTGCATCACGTCCAGATCCTCATGGTCTCGAGTCTGCTCGCCGACCAGGGCGTCAACCCCCCATCCGCCACCGATCCAGACGTCGACCCCAGCCCTGCGGAACAGGGCCAAAACCGACAGCACGTCATCAGCAGTCATCACGCCGCGCAAGCTAGCAGCGCCGGCGCCCGGCGGCGAACGAATTCGATCGGGACTCCCCCGCCCTCGGTGTTGCCGATGCACGGGTGACGCCGGCGGCGCGTGAGCACGAGCTGGGTCCGCGGCACCCCAGGCTTCGGATCCAGGAGAGCGTGCCAGGCGCTCTGGATATCCCGAACGCCTACCCGCTACGCTCCCGGCTGTTCGTGAACCCAACGCCAGAGAAGTGGAGTTGACTCAGTGTCAGGTTCGCAGGCGCGGCTCTTCGAGAAGATCGCCACCGGGGTGCCGCCTCAGGGCGGCGGGGTGACGATGGGACAGGCCGTGGTGCTCGGCGGCAGTATGGCCGGACTGCTGGCCGCCCGTGTGCTCAGCGAGCACGCCGACGAGGTGCTCATCGTCGAGCGTGACGGCTCGGAGGTGGACCAGGGGCCGCGGGCGGGAGTCCCGCAGGGGAGCCAGGTGCACGCCCTGCTCCCGGCCGGAGCGGTCCAGTTGGAGCGATGGTTCCCCGGCTTCGTCGCCGAGGCAGTGGCCCTGGGTGCGGTCACCCCGCCCCAGGACGGGTCGCGCGAGTGGTTCTACATCGACGGCCGCCGCCGGGTCACCGCGCCCATCGACCAGGACTGGCCGGTCCTGGTCAGCACCCGCCCCTTCCTGGAGGCACTGGTGCGCCGCAGGACCCTCGCCGCGCCCAACATCCGCATGGTCACCGGGCAGGCCGAAGGGCTGCTGTGGGAGGGGGACGCCGTGGTCGGAGTGCGCTACCGGCCGGCGGGTGCCGACGGCGCCGACCTCGCGGACGACGCCGCGGCCCTCGCCGCCGACCTGGTCGTCGATGCGATGGGGCGCTCCAGCAGGCTCAGCGACTGGCTGGAACAGGCCGGCTGGCAGCGCCCGCCAATGCGGCGGATGCCGATCCGCCTCAACTACGCCACCGCCGTGTTCCGGCACGACCCCGGGATCAGCGAGGTGTGGAACGCGGTCTCGGTCGCGGCGGCAGATCCGCAGACCGGCACCCCGGCCCGGATCGGCGGCTTCACCCTGGTCGAGGACCAGCGCTGGATCATGCTGGTCTCCGGCTACGGCGAGGACCGGCCCAGCCGGGACACCAAGGACTACCTGCAACGCTGCCGCACGGACTTCCCCGCCGTATTCGGCGACATCGCCGAACGGGCCGAGATGCTCGGCGAGGTGGTGACCTACCATCAGTCAGACAGCCGGCGGCGGGACTTCCACCTACTGCGACGCTTTCCCGCCGGACTGGTCGCCGCAGGCGACTCGGTGGCCTCGTTCAACCCCGTCTACGGGCAGGGAATGACCTCGGCCGCCCTGCACGCCTCCTGCCTGTCCGCCTACCTGCACGCCACCGACACCACCCTGAGCGATCCGGCCCTCGGCTATTTCGCCCTGGTCCGGGTGGTGGTCGACGCCGCCTGGCAGGTGTCCACCTTCGCCGACCTCGCCCTGCCGCACGTCGACGGGCCCTATCCGCGCGGGTACCGGCTCACCCGCTGGGTGGCCGGCCTGCTGTTCGAGCAGTCGGTCACCGACACCGTCACCAGTGAACGAATGGCGCGGGTAACGACCATGCTGGCGCATCCCGACTCACTGGCACGCCCCGCCGTCCTGCTGCGGGCCCTGCGGCTGTACGCGAAGGAACGGTCGACCGGATCCCGGAAGCGCCCCGGCTGACACGAACGGCGGGCAGACAGCGGCCGTCCGCCGGCGCATCCCACCGCCAGTTCCCGGCCCGCGTTGCAGCGTGGGTTCGGCTCTCAGCCTCCTCCCTCGGAGTGCTTGCGCCGGCTGCCTGGGGGCGAGCACCATGGCACAGCCGTGTCTACATTGCTGTAGTCGTGAGATTCGTGGTCGTTGCTCCGCCGCCTGACCCATGCCTGATGGGACGTCATCAGCGGGACGGCCGTCCAACCTGCCCATACCGGTTGACGGCTAGTCAGGAGCAGCCATGACGAGGCCGACGAGCCGGCGACGGTGTTCACTCAGTCGTTAGGGCGCGTTTGTGTCAACTGTTAGACCACCGGCATAGCCTGCGTTGACCGCGCTCCTCCCTTGGAATGGCCGCTGGCGGCCTGTCTCCACCCAAGTGAGGCAGGTCCTTGCCGCGCACCTCCCGCCCGTACCCAGGAGCGTTCCGATGCCCTCTCGCCTCACCCTCGCCGTCGCCGTCGGCGGCGTCCTCTCCGGCCTTCTGCTGACCCCCGGTACAGCGGCGACCGCCGCCACGGCCGCGTCCGCGAGGCACGGTGATCCTGCCGGCCGGCACGGGGTCATGCTCCCGGGCCACCTCGTCCTCTCCCGTACGGTCTACACCGCCGGAAAGGGCTCGATCGTCCCCGGCGTCACCCAGCTGCCGGCCGGCTGCACCACCGCCTGCGTCACCGCGGTCGCCGACGGCGGCTACCCCGAGGTCTTCAACAACGAGTCGGTGGACGCCAGCTTCGGCGTCTCCTCACCCATCCTCCTCGACGCGCTCACCCAGTCCGGTCGCACCGTGCGCACCCTCGGCGTGCCGACCGACGTCAACGGCGACCACCTGGTCACCAGCTTCCCCTCGAAGTCCGAGCTCGGACTCAACCTCTCCAGCAACGGCAGCGCGCTGACGTTCATGGGCTACGTCGCGCCGCTGAACGCCCCCGACGTGTCGAACTCCAACACGCCCGGCGTGGTCGACCCGACAAACCCGGTCGGCACCTCCTACTACCGCGCGGTCGCCGAGCTGCGTTCCAACGGGTCGCTCGGCTTCACCGAGACCAACGCCTACAGCGGCAACAACGGGCGCTCCGCGATCCTCGACAACGCCGCGGACGAGTTCCTCATGGCGGGCAACGCCGGCAACGGCGGCAACCCGCAGCCGGTCGGCGTGATAGCCGGCGCCGGAGCGCAGCTGGCCACCCCGTCGAGGCTGCCGGAGAGCAGGCAGCAGGTCGGCCAGCCCACTCCGGCCGGCGGCTTCAGCGTCACCGAGCTGGGCGACAAGGCCGACAAGGTCGGCAAGGACACCAACTTCCGCGGCCTGACCCTGCATGACAACGTCGTGTACCTCACCAAGGGCAGCGGCGGCAACGGCGTCAACACCGTCTACTTCATCGACACCACCGGCAAGGCCTGCCCGAACGGCGTCGGCCTGCCGGTACCCGGGGCGCCACTGCCGACCAAGGCGCTGTCGTACGACCCCGCGACGCTGCAGTCCACCGGTCTGCCGGAGAACATGTGCGTCCTCAAGGGCTTCCCCACCGCGCTGAAGTCGACGACGTCCTTCCCGTTCGGCGTGTGGTTCGCCAACGACACCACGATGTACGTCGCCGACGAGGGCGACGGCACCAACACCTACGACCCGGCCACCGGCAGCTACACCGTCGCCGCCGCCCAGACCGGTGCCGGGCTGCAGAAGTGGGTGCTGCGCGACGGCACCTGGCAGCTGCAGTACACGATCCAGCAGGGGCTCGCCCTGGGGACCCCGTACGCCGTCTCCCACTACCCGACCGGTGACAACCCCGCCACCGGCCTGCCCTGGGCCCCGGCCACCGACGGGTTGCGCAACATCACCGGCAAGGTCGACGCCCACGGCGACGTCACCATCTGGGGCATCACCTCCACGGTCTCCGGCGCGACCGACGAGGGCGCCGACCCCAACCGCCTCGTCAGCGTGACCGACCGCCTGCACGCGACCACTGCGGCCGGAGACACCTTCCGGACCCTCCGCACGGCACAGTCCGGCGAGGCCCTGCGCGGCAGCGTCTACGTGCCGGGCAACTGACCGGTCACCAGAAGCGTGGGAGTGTCGGGTCCGGTCACGCGGCCCGACACTCCCCCGCGGTCCGCACGGCTACTCTGATCACGTACGTCGCGTGACCGGTCGGTGGAGGAGTGCAGGTGGCACAGGCAGCGGGACAGCCCGCCCCGAAGAGCGAGGCGAGGCGGGCCGACGGGCACCCACCGGAGGGTTCCGGGGTGCGCTGGCTGGTCCTGGTCTACAAGGTGCCGGCCGAGCCGACCCGGCTGCGGGCCGGGGTGTGGCGCAAGATCAAGGGCCTGGGTGCGATCTACCTGCAGAACTCGGTCGCTGCCCTGCCGCAGAGCCCGAGCGCGGAACGGTCCTTCCGGGTCCTGCGCAACGAGATCGTGGAGATGGGCGGCAGCGCACTGCTGCTGGGCTCCGAGGTGCTGTCGGGCAGCGCGGAGGTCGAGCAGGCCTTCAACGCGGCCCGTGACGACGAGTACGAGGAGATCGTCGACCGGTGCCAGGACTTCCTGGGGCAGATCGACAAGGAGTACCGGGCCGAGCACTTCACCTACGCCGAGTTGGAGGAGAACGACGAGGACCTGGTGAAGCTGCGCAACTGGTTCGCCAAGGTGGAGAACCGGGACGTGCTGACGGCGTCCGGCAAGGCGGCGGCGACGGCCGCGCTGGCCAAGTGCGAGCAGGTCCTGGACGAGTACGCGGCTCGGGTCTACGCCGAGGAGGGGGAGGGCCGCTGACCGGCCCTCCCCTGTCTCACCGCACGGGATGCGCCCCGCGGGATGCACGGCGCGGTTCACCCCACCGGTTCACCCCCGGCGGGCCGTCCGCACCACCCGGAGCAGCGACAGACCCAGCAGGAGCACGACGGCGACCGGGGGCAGCCACCAGGCGTTGACCCCGCCCTGGACCAGGCCGTAGCAGGCGGCCAGGGCCAGCACCACGCCCAGGGCGACCCGCCAGTCGTCGCCGACGACGAAGTCGTACCAGAACCTCGCGAGATTGCGTAGCAGGGTCACGTCAGGCTTCCTTGCACCGGGGCGCCGCCGGGGGTGCCCACGGAGTTCTTGACGGCGGGG
Source organism: Streptacidiphilus jeojiensis (assembly GCF_042510965.1). Classification (NCBI taxonomy): domain Bacteria; kingdom Bacillati; phylum Actinomycetota; class Actinomycetes; order Kitasatosporales; family Streptomycetaceae; genus Streptacidiphilus; species Streptacidiphilus jeojiensis. Next base: position 701,265 of record NZ_JBEUKS010000003.1, on the reverse strand, counting down.
TTGGAGCGGCGCAGCACGGCGGTGTACCCGAGTGCGATCAGCGCGACTGCCGGGACCAGGACCAGCAGTGAGGTGTCCGAGCCGGGCCAGTGGGCACCGGTTCCCTCGGTGGCCCAGAACACTCCGAAGGCGGTGAGCATGGTGCCCACCACGAACTTCATGGTGTTCTCGGGGACCTTCGCCAGCGGCGCCCGCACCGCGATGCCCACGGCGGCGACCAGCACCACCGCGGCCAGCGCGCCCAGTGCGGCAACCGGCACGTTCTTCTGGTTGTTGCCGAAGGTGACCACGATGAAGGCCACCTCCAGGCCCTCCAGGAAGGTGCCCTTGAAGGACAGCGTGAAGGCGTACCAGTCGCGCACGGCGCCGCGTCCGCCGGTCGCCGCCGCACGTGCGGCCTCCACCTCCTCGGCGAAGGCGGCCGTCTCGTCGTGCAGGGCCTTGTAGCCCGAGCCGCGCATCACGGCCTTGCGCAGCCATTGCAGGCCGAACACCAGCAGCAGCGCGCCGACGACCAGGCGCAGCGCGTTGATCGGGACCAGTGAGACGGCCGGGCCCAGCACCGCGACGGTGGCGGCCAGGGCGACCAGGGCGGCGCCGGTGCCCTGCAGCGCGGAGCCCCAGTGCCGGCTGGTGCCCGCGGCCAGGATGATGGTCAGGGCCTCGACGGCCTCCACCGTGCAGGCCAGGAAGACGGTGAGGAACAGCACCCAGGAGCTCATGCGGCGGCTCCCGGGCAGGATCGTGCGGGCAGTGGGGTGGTCATCGGACCTCCAGGGTGGTGCGGATGGGTTCGGGGTTCTCCGCTACCGCGACGGGCGTGGATGCGGCAGCGGGGTCGGGGAAGGCGAAGCAGCCTTCGGGGTCCAGCAGCAGGCGGACCGCGGTGCCGCGCTGCTGCGCACTGCGGTCGAACACTCCGGTGAGCCTTACGCCGCCCGGTAGTTGGACCACATGGTCGTAGCCGCGGCCGCGGTAGGCAGTGTCCACCACGGTGCCGGCCAGGGTCCGTGCGGCGACCGGTTCGGTTCCGGTGTCGCGGGCGATGGTGACGGCGGCGGGTCGGACCAGCACCCGGACCCGGCTGCCCGTGGCGCGGGCCGTGCCGCCGGCCACCGCGGTGACCGGCCCGGCGGCGGTGCGCACGGTGACGGTTGCGGCGGCGTCCGCAGCGGCCTCCAGCGTTCCCTCCAACTCACCGGCCAGGCCGGTGAAGCGGGCCACGAACGGCGAGGCCGGGCGGTGGTAGACGTCCTCGGGTGAGCCGAGCTGCACCAGCCTGCCGCCCTCCAGCACGCCGACCTCGTCGGCCAGGGCGAAGGCCTCGGCCTGGTCGTGGGTGATGTAGACCACGGTGGCGCCGGATTCCCGGGTGAGCGTGGCGATCTCCACCCGCAGCCGTTCGCGCAGGTCGGCGTCCAGATTGGACAGCGGCTCGTCGAACAGCAGCAGCCCTGGTTCGGCCACCAGGGCGCGGGCCAGGGCGACCCGCTGCTGCTGACCGCCGGAGAGCTGGTGCGGGAACTGCTCCGCGTGGTCGCTCAGGCCGACCCGCGCCAGCACCTCGGCGACCCGCCGCCGGGACGGCTCACGGTCCAGGCGCCGACGGCGCAGCGCGTAGCCGACGTTGGCGGCGGCGGTCATGTGCGGCCACAGCGCGTAGTCCTGGAAGACCATCGCCAGGTCGCGGCGGTCCGGCGGGAGGTGGGAACGGCCCTGCGCCAGCGCCCGTTCGCCCAGGTGGATGGAGCCGGACTCGGCGCGCTCGATGCCGGCCAGGCAGCGCAGCAGGGTGGTCTTCCCGGAGCCGGACGGGCCCAGCAGCACGGTGAAGCGCCCGGGCGGTACGGCGAAGGAGATCCCGTCGAGGACACGGGTCGGGCCGAAGCTCTTGCTGAGGTTCTCGACGCGCAGGTGGGCGGTCATGCCACGGCCTCCAGGCGGTGGGCTGCGGGGAGCAACAGGCGCAGGACACCGAGGGCCGCGGCGATGAGCGCGAGGGCCGCCAGGACGACCAGGACGGTCATGGCCGCGCCCGCGCCGACGTTGTAGCCCTGGAGCTGCCGGGTGATGGCGACGGACAGCGGTTCGCTGCCCGGTGGGGCGAGGAGTTGCGAGACCGGCAGCTCCAGCAGGGTGCCGCAGAAGGCGATCAGCCAGGTCCACACCAGTGAGCCGGCCACCAGCGGCAGCACCGCACCGGTCCAGGCGCGGGTGGCCGGGCGGCCGTGCACCCGGGCGGCCCACAGCAGCGAGTCGCTGACCTGTCCCAGCGATCCGGACAGCAGCCGTGCGGCTGACGGCAGGGCGCCGGCGAGGTAGCCGAGCACCAGCAGCGCGCTGGTGCCGTACAGGTCGATCCCCAGGTGCGAGGCCAGCGGCAGGTTGTAGGTGAAGATGTAGCCACTGGCGAGCAGGACCGACGGCAGCGCGATGGCGGCCAGGAGCAGCAGGTCCAGGATCCGTCCGGCGGCGCCGTCGCCGCGTCGGGCCAGGGCCCGGCCGGCGAAGGCGCCCAGGACCAGGGCCGCGGTGGCGGTGATCACCGACAGTCGGGCCGAGTAGCCCAGCGCCGAGAGCAGCTCGCCGGTGTGCAGCACCTGGCGGAAGTTGGCGAGGGTGAGCCCGGTGAGGGTGACGCTCCCGCCGGAGGGGAGCAGCGCGGCCGCGGCGGCACCGAAGGCGGGGATGCCCAGGGCGAGGACGAAGAATCCGCCGACGGTGGTGAGCGCGCCGGCCTGCGCCCGGACGGAGAGCCGGGTGCGGACCGCGGGGCGGGTACGGCCCGAGAGCACGGTGAAGCTGCGGCCGCGCATCGAGCGCCGCTGGGCCAGCAGGGCCAGGGCGACCAGTCCGAGCAGCAGCCAACCCAGGGCGGACGCCAGCGGGAACTGGGCCGGGAAGGTCGAGATCGACTGTTCCATGGCACCGGTGACCAGGGGGAAGTTCGCCTGCGCGGCGAGGGTCGCGGCCACTCCGTAGTCGCTGATGGACTCGGCGAAGACGATGGCGAAACCGGCCCACAGGCCCGGCGCCAGGATCGGCAGCAGCAGCCGCGCGGTGGAGCGCCTGTTGCCGCCGTGGGTGCGGGCCGCGTCCTCGAACTCCCGGCCCATGCCCCGGATCAGCGCGGACACGGCCAGGTAGGCGAAGGGCACGCCGCGGGTGGCGAGCACCCAGACCACACCGGCCGGTCCAAAGACGACCGAGCGCAGCGCGACGGGGTCGTGGCCGAGCAGCCGCGACAGCACCCCCCTGGGGTTCCACCAGCCAGGTCCAGCCGAGCGACTCCAGGTAGGAGGGGGCGAGCAGCAGCGCCCACAGCAGCAGCCGCCACATCCCGCGCCCCACCAGGTCGGTGCGTTCGGTGATCCAGGCCAGCGCGGTGGCCACGACGGTGGCGACCGCGGCCGCGCCGGTCCCGACCAGGAAGGTGTCCAGCATCGCGCGACCGGTCCAGCCGGACATCACCTGGCCGAACGTGCTCAGGGTGAACCAGGCGTCGCCCTGTCCGAACAGTCGCGGGGTGACGGCGACCAGCAGGAAGCCGATGACCGGCAGGAGCAGGACGGCGCCGAACAACAGCCAGGGCAGCGCCCGAGCGCTGTCGCGCAGGCGGGCCCCGGCCCGGCCGAGCAGGTGCGGCGGGCGTATCGGCGGCCGGCCGGCGGCCGCCGTCCCGGCCGCGTCCGGAAGGCGCGGCCGGGAGTCGGTAGTGGTGTCGGTCATGGCTCAGTGCACGATCGTGTCGGTGAACCAGGTGTTGATGGTCCCCTCCTGCGGGCCCCAGGTCTTGGGATCGATCGCCTGGGTGGGGACCGAGGACAGCGGGGGCAGCGCGGCCTGCGGGGAGACTCCCTGCACGATCGGCCAGTACAGCGAGTCGCCGTTCTGATCCCCGGTCAGCATCACCTGCTGCCCCTGGGCGCTGAGCACGAACGAGGCGAACTGCTCTGCCTCGGCCTGCTCCTGGGCGGACGCCTTGGCGTCGATGCCGATCACGCTGGGCAGTGAGGTGACCTTGGGCAGGTAGGTGGTCCTGATGTTGTGGTTCTTGGTGCCGGCGGCGAGTCCGGCCGAGCTCTGGATCAGGGCGACCTTGATCTGGCCGGTCTGCAGGGCGTGCAGGGTGTCGCCGTTGGTCTGGAACACGTGCAGGCCGTTGCTCTTCAGGCCGCTGTAGAAGGCCTCGCCCTGGCTGGTGCCGCCGAGCTGGGAGAACATGCCCGCGACGAAGGGGTAGGTGGGTCCGGACACGGAGGGGTCGTTCATGCCGATCTGCCCCTTCCAGGCCGGGGTGAGCAGTTCCTGCCAGCTGGTCGGCGGATTCGGGGTCTTGGTCGCGTCGTAGACCAGTGCGGCGGTGACGGTGAGCCCGGTGGGGACGTAGCTCTTGTCGGCCGGGACGACCGCCTGCCCGGCGGCGTTCAGCCGGACGTTCGGCTCGAAGCCCTTGACCAGCATCCCGGCCTGGTCCATCGAGGCGAACGCCTCGTCGCCGTCCACCCAGAGCACGCCCCACTTCGGGTTGCCGCGCTCGGCCTGGACCCGGGCCAGCAGCGGCCCGGTGCTGTCGTCCACGAGCTTGGTGGGGATGCCGGTGGCCTTCTGGAAGGCGGTGACCATGGCCTTGTCGTAGCCCTGCGCCGAGTAGACCACCAGCGGCACCGGTGCGGACGAACCCGAGGTGGTGGAGGCGGCGGAGGCGCTGCCGGCGCTCGACGCCCTGGCCGAGCCGCCGCATCCGGTGGCCAGGCCGGCCACGGCGATCCCCGCAGCCAGGGCCACGGCTGCGCGTCTGCGGGCGGATACCGCTGTCTGAATCGACATTCCAAGCTCCATCACGTCTGAAGTGTAACGACGGTTAGAACTGTGGAGCCACAACTGAAACGAAATGGATGTGCTGTGATGGCGCCTCCATGAACGAGCGACGAACACAACCCTGTGGTCACTGGCATCATCCCCACGAGCTCCATGGCTCCAGTGACAGCCGTCAACGCAAAACGTCTACATTCATGTAGACATACGGTACCGGCGGCCACCCCAGGGTTGACAGGCAGAGGTGCACGGTGGACCAGCCATCCAACGACGGAGACTGGATGAACCCCGGCGTGATAGTCGAACGGAGCAAGGCGGTTCGGGCCACCTTGGGTGTACCCGTGCCCCACGACGCGACGATCCGCGCCGAGATCGACATCGACATCGACCAGCGGGCGACATCCAAAGCCGCTCGGCGAGCATCATCCGCCTCGGAGGAACGCTGGTGTCGGCAGTCGGCCCTGTCGAGGCCCGCCCCGTCGACGGCCTCGCGATCGACTTCGTCGTCGAGCCCGTTCCGAGTCAGCTGGTGGAGATCGTCGACCGGGTGCGGGACGGACGCCTTCGCACGCACATCCGAACCGTCGCGACCCTCGACGACGCCATCCCCGCGCTGAACCCGACCGAGCGACGCAAAGGCAAGACCGTCATCCGGGTACGCCCCTGAGCGCCCTGGCACAGGCCGGCAACGCCCGTCGTGCCACTCCCTGAACAGCAACTCGCCCTCGGCAGCCTCGTGGAAAAGCGCTGCCGAGGGTGAGCGGACGCGCTCGCGCTACACATCAATGGTGGTCGTTCCCGAGTTCCAACCGACCCCGTTCTTGTCCTGCCAGGACCCGTCGACAAACACGGATACGGCGACGGGGTTGCCCGTCAAGTCGCAGGTGGCCTTAGACACACCAGTGTTGACCACGGCCCCGTATCGACTGTCGTTGTGGCCGGGGAAGGTGTTGCACCAGATGTGCGCCTTCGAACGGGTGTACGCCCGCCCGCTGCGAGACGCGGACGACGACCCTTTCGTTGACATCGACCCGTTGCGACTGCTTAACAGCGCCGCGCAGCGGAACGGAAACGGGCCTGCCGCCAACCCGGCATCTCGGTTGGCGGCGGGCCCGCTCGGCCGTTCGCAAGGGGGACGGATCAATGCCAGATCAACTGGATGTGGTGAAGCAGGTCGAGAGTCCCTCCTCCGAGCAATGCTCCGCTCACTCCGTAGAACAGTGCTCCGCACCGGGTCGTTGGGTCAGGCAGATAGCGGCGCATGGAGAGGCCTTTCTGGGAATCGGCTGCGTGTCGGTGTCTGACCAGGGTGAAATGGGCCCAAGGTGTTGCGGCAGAGGAGACGGGTTGCCACCTCTAAGGCAACGCGACCCTGTTGATGAGCAGTCAGAAAAGCGGGGTGTTCGATGGGGGAGCTTCAGCCGCTCGACGAAGCGTTGCCGCAGCCGCAACGCGATCTTGTCCAGGCGATGCGTACATACTTCACCGCCCTGGGAGTCAGCCAGGGCCGCTATGGCGCTCGCGTCCATCTGCACAAGAGTCAGGTCTCGCGCTATCTCAGCGGCGGACGGATCCCACCGTGGTCCTTCGTACGTGAACTCCTGGTTGCCTTCACTGAGCTGCAGGGCGGTACAGCTCCTACACAGGAGGTGGTCGCCCACATGAAGGCGCTGCACACTGAAGCCTTGGCGACAGGCGGTTCGCACGTCCACGCCGTTCAGCTCCTGCAGGACCAGCTCGAAGATGCCGACCGCGCGGCTACGCGCGCAGTCATCCGCGAGCGTGAAATCGAAGAGAATCTGCAGGAGGCGCGACTTCGGGGCGCACAGGCGGCCGTGCGTGAACGCGAACTTGAAGCCCGTCTGGAGGAAGAACGCGGCGCTCACACCGCTGAGCTCGCTCTCTACCAAGAGGGCTTCGCCGAGGCGCAACGGGTTCGCGAGGCTCTGGTGCAGGAGGTCGAGCGCCTTGCAGCGGAGCTGGCTACGGCTCATCAACGCCGCCTCGCGGCCGAGGAGCGCTGCGAAGAACTCGAACGCCAACTCGAAATGAACGGCAGCGCGGAAGATCTCCCAGAGGCGCAGACCGTCAATATCTGGGAGGCGGAGGCCGACCGGGGCACCAGCGTGGCGAGCGGAGTAGCGTACCCAGCGCCCAGGATGATCGATTCAACCGATCCCAAAGAGACCGCTCGGTCAATCGAGCAGATGGACGCCAACCAAGCAGCCATTACCCTTCGTCGGATGGATCGCGAACGCGCCGCCATCACGCTGACGGCGATGGACCTTGGGGACGCTGCTGCGGCACTCGAAGTGATGGACTCGCAAACCGCTGCCGGCATCGTTGACCTGATGGACGCGAGCCCGGCTACCACTGCAATCAAGCAGATGGCGTCAGGTCCCGCCGCTGCAGCCCTCAGTAGCATGACCGCCGACCGGGCGACGGAGATCATTCTTGGGCTGGGTCCGCAGCGAGCCAAGGTCGCGCTTCGTCGAATGGAGGCAGACAAACTCGGTCATGTACTCCAGAGGATGCCCCCTCCCGAGGTTGGCCGGGTACTCGACGGACTGGAACCTGAGCGGATCAGCCCCGCGCTTGAGGCGATGGCCCCAGCGGATGCCGCCGCCGCATGCGACATGATGGATTCGCACAGGGCTTCAGTCGCCTTCGCCGAGATGGAGACGAAGCTCCTGGTCTCCCTTCTGGGTTGGATGGACTCAGGCCGGATCGCGGCCATACTCCTCCTCATCGAACGTGAGCAACCCTGGAACAGGTTCTTTGACGAACGCAGCGTCGGTCTGATTCCGGGCCCACGCCAGCCTGACAGCCGTCGACATGACTCCCTTGACATAGCGGCTTCGTGGTACAGAAGCAGCTTTTTTGAGTACAAACGCACGATCAAGCTGTCCCCTGCACCGGTCGGGGCTGCACTCAGCGGAATGGAGCCGGTCCGGGCCGCCAGGGCGCTCACCTGGCTGCATCCACGGCTTGCAGCTGCTGCACTGGACCGAATGGATCCGAAGCACGCCGCCAGAGTTCTCCGTCCGACCGACGAGGATCAATCCCCACTCCGTCCGATGGACCCTGAACGGGCCGCCGCCATGCTCAGCCACATGGCCCCAGGTCAGGTCGTGGAGATATTGAGATGGATGGACCTGGTCTGGACCGGCACTGTGCTCAGTCACATGCAGCCAGGCGACGCCGTTGTCGTGATCCGTCGGATGGCATCGGACCAGGCCTCCGCCGCGATGCATCGGATGGCATCGGACCAGGCCTCCGCTGTACGAGCTCAGCTCCGTTCCGATCCAAACTGAACCAAGCCGGGGCGCGGCCCGGGGATACCAGCGACCTTCGTAGCGCCGGTCCCCAACCGCCGCCCACGGTCAGCCCCAGTGATCCGGGCCGCCCCCAGAAGATCAGGTCGGCGTCGTCGCCAACCTTGGCCCGGGCCAGCAGCTGGTCGACTTCATCCCAGGTCTCCACGACACCGATGTCCTCGGAGTCCACTGTGACCGGGCGCCCTGACCTTTGAGACCCGGACTCGAACGCTCAGTCGACCACCACCCGCTCGTGTGCATGGTTCTCTCGACCGAGGCCGTTTGCAGTCAACCACCCGGGGCCCCTACGCCCGCCGGATCGGCTGCCTACTCCTGCGGGGCACCGCTGCCGGGAAACCCTACGGCTCGACACAGAGGGCACAGGACTTCCACGCCGCAGACCCGGCCACCACCCACACCAGCCGTAGGACCACGATGTCCTGACGACATCCGCGGGACGTACACACCCTCGGCGCACCAGGATCCCCGCGCCGCATCCGCTTCCTCGCTCCGGCAGCCCGAGGGAGCCGGTGGGTTCTCCACGGGAGCAGCGCACCGTTCACCCGACAAGGAGACGGGGACCGTGCGGCAGTTTTGATGAAAGCATCAGATTTCATTGACTGCTCTATTGACGATTGATCCAGCAGAACTGATAGTTTCATCATTACAGCAGCGTTGCCGGGAGGAGAACCATGTGTGAAACATGTACGACCGCACCCGCCGTCGCGAGCGTGCCCGTGGTCATCGTCGGCGCAGGACCGGTGGGTGTGACCGCAGCCCTCCTCCTCGCCCGGCGCGGAGTGCGCAGCATCGTGCTGGAACGCCACCGGGACGTCTACCCGCTCCCGCGCGCCCTCGTCGTGGACGACGAGGTACGCAGGATCCTCCAGGCCGCGGGGGTCGGCGAGGCCTTCGCCGCGATGGCACGCACCGGCAACGGGCTGCGGCTGCTCGACGCCCGGCACCGGGTGATGGCCGAGTTCCGCCGCAGTAAGCACGGCCCGCACGGCTATCCGCAGACCAGCATGTTCGAACAGCCCGCCCTGGAGCGGTTGTTGCGCGACACCCTGGCCCGGCATCCGGAGTGCGAACTGCGGAGCGGGGCGGAGGTCACCGGCATCGGGCCGGACACCGGGGGCCCGGTACGCGTGACCTACCGCGACGACGACGGGGAGCACCAGCTGTGGGCCGAGGCGGTCCTCGGCTGCGACGGCGCGAACAGCCTCACCCGCCAGGCCATCGGCGCCGCGTGGGAGGACCTGCGCTTCGAAGAGCGCTGGACCGTCATCGACGTGCGGACCACTGCCGACGTCCGCTGCTGGGAGGGTGTGGACCAGGTCTGCGATCCGGACCGGCCGGCGACCTTCATGCGCGTCGGCGAGGACCGCTACCGCTGGGAGTTCCGGCTGCGGGACGGGCAGCAGCCGGTCCGCGAGCTGGTCGCTCCGTGGCTGCCGCCCTCCTACGACGGGGACTTCGAGGTCGTTCGCGAGCGGGAGTACACCTTCCGGGCGCGTACCGCCGACCGGTGGCGCAGCGGACGGGTGTTCCTGCTCGGCGACGCCGCCCATCTCATGCCGCCGTTCATCGGACAGGGGCTGTGCTCGGGGCTGCGCGACGCCTACAACCTCGCCTGGAAGCTCGCCCGGGTCCTGCGGCAGGGCGGCGACGAGCGGTTGCTGGACACCTACGAGAGCGAGCGCAAGCCGCACGCACGGCATGTGATCCGGCTGGCGGTGCTCATGGGCTGGGCCATGACCGGCGGCCAGGACGGCGCCGCCGCGCTGCGCCGCAGGCTGCTGGCCGTGGCCTGCCGGATACCCGGTCTGACCGAGGCGGCCGGCCGGGACCTCAGCCCGGCCCTGACCGCCGGGCCCCTGGTGGGGCGCCGCACCCGCCGGGGCAGCCGACTGGTGGGTACCCACTGCCCGCAGCCGTGGGTCGACGCCGACGGGCGGCGGGCCCGTCTGGACGAGGTGCTCGGCGACTCCTTCGCCGTGCTGACCGCCGCCGACCCCTCGCCCTCGCTGAACGCGCTGGTCCAGGGGCTCGGCGTCCGGGCGGTGCCGGTGGCCGCACTCAACGACGACGGCACCCTGGCCGCCTGGCTGCGGCGCGGCCGCGCCGACGCCGTCCTGGTGCGCCCCGACCGCGTCGTGATGGACGTCGTCCCGGCCGGCGGCCGGGGCTTCACCGGCGCCGCCGCCTGGGCGCCGGTTCTGTGCACCGCCCGCGGGCCGGTCGAGGAGACCGCGTCCGCTCCCCTGTCCGGGAGCGCCGCGCGGTGAAGAGCGGTTCGGAGCGCCCGGACCGGAAGTCTCTGGAGGGATGATCCACCGTGTCGTACGACGTAACTGAGCACGAGTACACCACGCCTCCGCCGCGGATCCGCGGCGGACTGGAGCAGGCCGTCGGCAGACTTTCCGGGGTGGACCGGCTCCTGGCCGAACTTCCCCCGACACCGCCACGCGCACCGGACGCGGACGGCGACGAGGAGCGACTGGGCAAGGTCACCGTCACCCACCGCTTCGTCGAGGCCCCCGGTGACGGCGAAACCGTGCGCTGGCACTACGTGGAGGCCGGTGCTGCCGATGCCCCTGCTGTCGTCTTCCTGCACGGCGTGCCCGATTCATGGTGGCAGTGGCACTACGCCCTCGAAGCCCTCGGCTTGGACTACCGCTGCCTGGCCGTGGACCTGAAGGGCTACGGCCAGTCCGAGAAGGGCACCGGCGACTACCGTCAGGAGGGAGTCGCCATCCAGCTCGAAGCCCTGCTGGACCGGCTCCGGATCGAGCGGTTCAGCCTGGTCACGCACGACCGCGGAACCCCGGTCGGCGACCACCTGGCGGCCCGCGCGGGCAACCGCGTCATCCGCTACGGCCGGGGCCAGCAGCACCTGTGGCACCTCCACCCCGACCTCCATCCCCAGCAGGAGATGTTCACCTCGCCCGACGCCCCCTCCGTGCTGGCCGACGCCCGACGACTGGTCGTCACCGCCTACACCCTGCTGACCGAACGCGAAGTGAAGGCGTCGGACCTGGTCCGGACCGTGCAGGAGTTCAGTTACGACGGGATCAGTACGGCGGTTCCCCGGTACTTCAACTCCTCGTCGTTCCGCCAGGAGTGGATCGAGCGGCGCACCCGGCTCATCCCCCGGTGGAGGTGCCCCGTGCTGCTCCTGCAGGGAGCGGACGACCCGGTCCAGCCCCGCGAGTTCTACACCGACCCCCTTGTTGTCGCGAAGCTCCCGCGGGGAAGCGGCGTGCACCTCTTTGATTCCGGCCACTTCTGGCCTTTCGAGGTTCCCGAGGAAACGGTCGCCGTCATTCGGGAGTTCCTCCGACGCCCGGAGTTCGTCTGACGCCCGGCGTTCGACCGACGCCGGGGGGTTCCGCCGACGCCGGGCGGTTCGTCTGGCCCGGGGGCGACGACGGGTCAGGCGGCGGCCGCCGCCAACGCGATGTAGGCCACCGCTGCCAGGGCCAGCACAACGGCGGGCAGGGCTCGTGCGGGCGGGTCGCCGTGGCGCAGGTGGGCCGCGGCAGCCGCGGCCGTCAGCAGGGCCAGCCCGGTCGCGGCGGCCAGAGCGATCGGGCCCCAGACCGGTCCGAGCAGCAGCCCGACGGCTCCGGCCAGTTCCAGGGCGCCGATGGCCCGGTACCGGCCCGGTGACATGCCGAGGTGCGCCGCGGCCCGGCGCATGAACGCCACAGCGGCGATCTTCGCCAGGCCCAGGGGATGAAGGCCAGGCAGAGCACGGTCGCCAGGACGACCTGTGCGGTGGTCATGCGGAGCGCTCCCGGCGGGCGGCGCCCAGGCGGGCGTAGTGGTCGATGAGTTCGGGGTCGTCCACCGCGGCCGGGTCGACGACCTGCTCCACCGGGGCGCCCTGGAGCAGGCGTTTGACCGGCACCTCCAGCTTCTTGCCGGTGCGGGTGTGCGGGATGCCCGGCACCTGGATGATCTCGTCCGGGACGTGGCGCGGCGAGGCGCCGGTCCGGACGGCGTCGCGGATCCGCTCGCTGAGGGCGTCGTCCAGGGTCACGCCGGCCGCTGGGACCACGAACAGCGGCATCCAGTAGCCGCCGCCGGGCTCCTCCGCGCCGATGACCAGGGCCTCGGCGATCTCGGGGAGGCGTTCGACGACATCGTGGATGTCGACGCTGCCGAGGCGGACGCCGTTGCGGTTCAACGTGCTGTCGGAGCGGCCGTGGACGATAACCGAGCCGTGTCCGGTGACCGTGATCCAGTCGCCGTGCCGCCAGACGCCGGGGTAGGTGGTGAAGAAGGCATCGTGGTAGCGGCTGCCGTCGGGGTCGTTCCAGAAGTACAGCGGCATCGACGGCATGGGGCGGGTGACCACCAGCTCGCCGACCCGGTCGGTGACCGGGTTGCCCGCGTCGTCGAACGCGGCCAGCGCCACACCCAGGTTGGGCGCCGACAACTCCCCCGCCCAGACCGGGGTGTTGGGCGCGCTGCCGGCGAAGCCGGACACCACGTCGGTGCCGCCGCTGGTGGAGGCCAGCAGCACGTGCTCGCCCACGTGGTCGCGGACCCACGGGTAGGCGGAGGCCGGCAGCGCGGAGCCGGTGCAGCCGACCACGCGGACGGAGGACAGGTCGTGTCCGGACGGGTCGATCCCGAACTTGGCCATGCCCAGCAGGTACTGGGGGCTGGTGCCGAAGACGGTCACCCGGTGGCGTGCGGCCAGCTCCCACAGGATGTCCAGGTGGGCGAACGGCGCCGGGCTGCCGTCGTAGGTGCATGTCGTGGCGCCGGTCAGCAGTGTCGAGGCGACCAGGTTCCACATCATCCAGTGGGTGGTGGTGTACCACAGCAGCCGGTCGCCGGGGCCCAGGTCGGAGTGCAGGCCGAGGGTCTTCAGGTGCTCCAGCAGCACACCGCCGTGGCCGTGGACGATGCCCTTGGGCAGGCCGGTGGTGCCGGAGGAGAACACCACCCACAGCGGGTGGTCGAACGGCACCGGCGTGCAGGCGAGTTCCTCGGTGCGGCCGGCTGCGTCCTCCCAGGGGACGGCCAGGGACGGGTACGCCCCCGGCGGCCACGGCAGGCCCACGTGGTCCACCAGCAGCGTCGCCTTCAACGTCGGCAGCGCGCCGGCGAGTTCGACGGCTGCGTCCCGGCGGTCGTGGACGGTGCTGTTGAAGAGGTAGCCGTCGGCGGCGATCAGCACCGTGGGTTCGAGCTGGGCGAACCGGTCGGCAGCTGCCTTGGCGGCGTAGTCCTGTCCGCATACCGACCACACGGCGCCCAGGCTCGCGGCTGCCAGGAACCCGATGATCGCGTGCGGGGTGTTGGGCAGGTAGCCGACCACCCGGTCCCCCTTCCCCACGCCCAGGTCGCGCAGGGTCGCCGCGACGGAGGCGACCTGGGCTCGCAGCCGCTCCCCGGTCACCTCGTAGCCGGAGCCGGTCTCGTCCAGGGCGATGATCGCCGGATCGCCGGAGGGCAGGTTGCGCAGGGCGTGGTGGGCGTAGTTGAGGGTGGCACCGGGGAACCAGCGGGTGCCGGGCATGGTCTCCTGGCCCAGCACCCACTGATACGGGGTGTCCGCGTCGATGGCGAAGTACTCCCACACCGCCCCCCAGAAGCCCGCCAGATCGGTGACCGACCAGTGGTGCAGGGCGGCGTAGTCGGTGCCGTCCACGCCGACCCGGCGGGCGAAGTCCATGATCCGGCTGTCGGCGACGGTCTGCGGATCGGGCGTGGTGAAGGGGTCCGGCGTGGTGCGGGGGTCAGGTGTGGTGCGGGGGTCGGGGTGCGGCGCGGTCATGGTGCGGCTCTCCTCCTGCTGTGGGTGCGCTACTTCGCGTGGGTGACGGGCGTGCGCTGTTCGCCGAGGTCGATCCGGCCGTCCGCGGTGCCGATCGTCGCCGTGATCACGTCGCCGGTCTGCAGGTAGCGCGGATTCCTGGCCTGACTCCTGAAGAAGACCTTCCACTTCACCGCGGGCGGCAGCAGTGCGCCGATCTTCTCGACGGGTTTGGGCGGGGCCTTCAGCGCGGTGCCACCGGGGGTGCCGGTCAGCAGCAGGTCTCCGGGGTCCAGGGCCTGGAACCGGGCGAGCAGGGTGAGGGCCTGGGCCGGGCGGACGATCATGTCGGTGAGCGGGCGGTCCTGGCGCAGGTCACCGTTGACCGACAGCCGCAGCCGCAGGTCCGGGAGACGGGCGAAGTCCTCCGGTTCGAGGAGCGCCAGGTAGGGCCCGGTCGGTGTGAAGGTCGAGTAGGACTTGCTCTCGTAGAACTGCGTCCGGGTCAGCTGTACGTCACGGGCGCTGACGTCGTCGGTGATCACGAGTCCGGCGATGTACGACGGCAGGTCCGCCTCCTCGACCACGCTGCCCACCGGCAGCGCAGCACCCATGACCAGGCCCAGTTCGACCTCGTAGTCCAGGAGCCGCACATGCGCCGGCCGGACGATGTCCTGGCGCGGGCCGCTGAGCGAGCCGGACGCCTTGCGGAAGAAGGCGGGCGGGATGTCCCCGGTGAAGCCGGAGTCGCGGGCGTGGCTGCGGTAGTTGACCATCTGGGCGACCACCCGGCAGGGGGTGGTCACCGGGGCGAGCGGCACCAGGTCGGTGAGGGACGTGCCCGCCCCGCCGGAGCGTGCCGCCGCTCGTACCGCGGCCCGGTCGGCGATCAGTTCGGCGGTGGTGACGGCCGCGGTGTCGACCGGGACGGCACGGTCGCCGAGGACGACCCACCAGCCCTCGGCGCTGCGCAGGATGTTGGTGCTCATGGTCGTGGCCTTCGTCAAAGGGGTGGGTGGGGGCAGGAGTTCGCGGGGGTCAGGAGTTGGCGGCGCGGAGCAGTGCCAGCAGGCGTGCCGGGTCCACCTCGTTGTCGCCGCGCAGGGCTCCGATGACATCGCGGATCCGCTGCGGCGAGGGGTTCGCGCCGACGAAGTCCCTGGTGGCGGGAGGGCCCCACTGGGCCAGCCCGCTCGTCGACATCGGGGCCCAGCCGGGCTCGAGGTCGCAGGAGAACAGGTCGCCGTCGGCGAAGTGCTCCAGCATCAGCCGGTCGGGGTCGCGCCAGTAGTCGAACAGCTGGCTGCCCTGGATGTGCCGGCCGATTCCCCAACTGCGCTTGTATCCGCGTTCGTTCAGGTACTCGCCGCCGGCCGCGATCGCGTCGAGGTCGGTCACCTGGTAGGCGGAGTGCACATAGCCGTTGCCCGGCCCCAGGTGCATCGCCAGGGTGTGGTGGTCCACGGCCAGGGCGCCCTGGTCGCAGCGGAGGAACGCCATGGACGGACCGCGTTCGCGCTGCCCGTCCAGGAACAGGAAGTCGGACACGATCATCCCGAGGGTGTCCAGATACCAGTCCAGGGCCTGGGCGAACACCCGGGTCTCCAGCACCACGTGGCCCAGCCGCTGGATGCGGGACGGCTCGCGCGGCGGGCGCTGAGCGGCTTCGGTACGACGCTGTTCCGTGCCGGAGTTGAGCAGCAGCGGCTGCTGTCCCGGCAGTTCGGGCAATTGTTCGGCGCAGTGCACGACCCGTACCGGGAGGCCGGAGGGGTCGAGCAGGCCGACCGCACTGCCGCCGCCGGGCACGCCCGCGCCGCGCACCTCGGTGCCGGTGGCCCGGGCCAGCCGGTCCAGGTCGGCCCGCTCGGCCGCGCGGAACGCCGGGCCGATGAAGCGGGAGGTGCGCCCGCGGCGGATCACCGTGCAGGGCGAGCCTGCGAAGGTGCCGCGCAGCCACAGCTCGTTCTCGGTGCGCGCGGCGATCTGGAAGCCGAAGTCCCAGGCGAAGACCTCGGCCCGGTCCAGGTCGGGCTTCTCGAACTCCAGCCAGGCCAGGTCCGCCACCTTGACCACGGGATTCCTGGACCGGCCCGGATGCTCCCCGCGCAGGGCGCCCTGCTCGCTGTGGAGGTCCTGGTGGGCCGTCGTGGCGACGGCCCCGTTGGAGCGGGTGTCAGACATGGTGCCTCCCAGCAACATTGCTGCAATGATGAAATCATCAGGCATGACCTTTTTATCGTCAAGGTGTGCGCGGCAACAAATGATGCATCTATCAGAACTGATACTTGTCTATCCGGGTGGCGGAACGGCCAGGGGCGGGAGCGGCGGGGCAGGGCTGCGCGGCGGGGCCCCGGTGGGCGTCGAGGAGGTCGCCGACGGTGAGGGCGGGTCCGCCGTAGGCGAAGGTGATGCCGCCGAGGACGATGGGGACGCCGCCGAGGGCGAAGCGGACGCCGGGCTCCTGCCGGTCGACGAGGGTGCCGTCGAGGCCGTGGCGGTCTCGGCGACAAGCAGGACGACGGTGTCGCCGACGGTCGCTTCGGTGCCGACCGGCGGCAGCGTGCCGGTCACGATCGTGTCCGTTCCAGCGGGAGAGCCGGGCGCCAGGGCGAAGCGCAGGCCGAGTCCGGCGAGTTCCGCTTCCGCCGGCCCCACCCTGCGGCCCACCAGATCGCCCGGGATCCGCACCCGCCCGGTGCTCGACGTCGTCGACCGGTTGCCGGCCGAGCCGTTCCCGGTCGTGGGGGCGGAGGCGGGGGCGGTCGCGCCGGGTGTCCCGCGCCCCTGCTGCGCAGACGGCTGCCCCGGCCCGGCCTGCGTGGCCCCGGTGAGGACCGCGGCCGCGGCGACGGCCAGGAGTGCGCCCGTCGCGACGAGGACCCGGGCGCGGTGGCCGGTTCCGGGGCGGGGCTCCTCCAGCAGGGTGTCGGGCGGCCGGGCGGCCGGCGCGGTCGCACCGGAGCGTCCCAGCCGTACGGTCTCCGCCCCGTCCGTCGACAGGCGCGGGGCCTGCGGCAGGTGCAGGGCTGTCGGCAGGCGCAGGCCCCGCAGGGCGGCGCTCATGTCCTCGGCGCCGGCGCAGCGCCGGCCCGGGTCCTTGGCCAGTGCGCCGAGGACGACGGCGTCCAGTTCGGGCGGCACGGCGGGCCGCAGCCGGCTCGGCGCTTCGGGGGTCTCATGGACGTGCTGGTAGATGAGGGCGAGAGCACTGTCCGCGCGGAAGGGCGGGCGGCCGGTGAGGAGTTCGTAGAGCAGGCAGCCGGTGGAGTACAGGTCCGAGCGGGAGTCCGTGGTCCGTCCGCAGGCCTGCTCCGGGGACATGTAGGCGGCGGTTCCCATCACGGTGCCCGTGGTGGTCCTGGTGGTGTCCGGCCCGCCCAGGGCCAGGGCGATGCCGAAGTCCATCACCTTGACCCCACCGCCGTCGGTGATCATCACATTGGCGGGCTTGATGTCGCGGTGCACCAGGTCGCGCGCGTGCGCGAACGCCAGTCCGTCCAGGACGCCGATGGTGAACCCGACCGCATCGTGGACCGGCAGCGGACCCTGGTGCAGGCGTTCGGCCAGGGTCTGCCCGTCGACGTACTCCATGACCAGGTAGGGCCTCGGGGGGGTCCAGGGCAGTTCGCCGGCGTCGTACACGGTGGCGATGCGGGGGTGGTTGAGGGAGGCCGCGGAACGCGCCTCCCGGCGGAACCGGGCCAGGGCCGTCTCGTCGAAGGACAGTTCCGCGTGCAGCACCTTGACCGCGACCGGTCGGCCGAGCAGGAGGTCCTCTCCGAGCCACACCTCGCCCATCCCGCCGCGGCCTATCACCTCGCGCAGGGCGTAGCGGCCGCCGATCGGTCCGGCCCGGCTGCTCCCGGACGTCGTCGTGGCGCGGTCCTCGGGGATCACGGCCATGCCCCGTTGGTGGGGAGTGATCCTCTCCATGTGCGGTGCCCTACCTCTCCAGGGGCGGATGATCCGCCAATACTTGCACATGAACGTGCAAGTATCTACTGTGGGCCGGGCCCCGGGTCGACCGCGGGCGTCGTGCAACCCCGGGGGCCGGCCAGCCTGGGGCACCCCAACTCCCCCTGCAGCAAGGAACGATGATGATGCGTCTGATACCGAAGCCCCGCGCCCGGCGGTTCGCCGCCCTCGGCCTGCTCTGCGCCGTGGCGGCCGCGGGCTTCGCGGACCGGCTCACCGACGCCTGGGTGGAGCACCGGACGGCCGAGGCGTTCCAGCAGGCCACCGGGGCAGCCGGTCCGACCTCGGTCCACGTGGGCGGCATACCCGTCCTCACCCAGGTCCTCTCGGGGCAGCTGGCCCACGTCGACCTCAGCTCGGGCGAGATACCGGCCTCCGGCTCCCGCCCCGTCCCGATCACCGGCCTGAGCCTGCACCTGAACGGGCTGCGCGCGTACGGCAACGCACAGGCCGCCCACATCGACTCGGTGCGGGGAACCGCGTCCCTGTCCTACCGCGACCTCTCCGACGCCCTGGGGCTGCGGATCGCGCCCGACCGCGACCCGGGACGCGTGGACGCCACCGCGGACGCGCCCCTGCTGGGGCAGGTCACCGTCTCCGCCGAACTCGCCGTCGCAGGCCCGACCGGCATCGCCTTCCGGGACCCCCGTGTCGTGGGCGACCTGCCCCCCGGCGTCGCGTCCATGGTCACCAGGGCCCTGGAGCAGCCGCTCACCGTCCGCAACCTCCCTCAGGGGCTGAAGCTCCAAGGCCTCACGACCGACGCCTCCGGGGTGAACGTGGACCTGACGGGACGTGATGTCACCTTCACCCCCGACAGCGGCGCCGGCACCTCGGACGCCCGGGTCTGATCATGCGCCGGGGGGTGCGCCGGGGGCCTCTCGGCGGACCTCCCCCACGACCTCCTGGGCCGCAAGCGCAGGTACGCCCGCGGCGACGAGGCTCTGCATGGCCACGGCTCCCGGGAGGTCCTGGAACTCCTCCGGATCCAGGCGTTCCAGCAGGGCCATACTGAGGGCCTCCAGGCCGGCGTTGAGGGCGTCGACCGGCAGCAGCCGGTGGAACGTGCCCTCTTCCTGTCCGCGCGCCAGCACCGCGGTCACCGCATGCCGGGCCGGCTCCAGCAGCTTCTCGACCCGCTCCACGCCCAGATCACGCCGGGCGACGGAGATCAGCATCCGGTAGCGGTCGCCCACTCCCCAGAGCCGCAGCACCAGTTGTGCGAGTGCGTACTCCGGGCGCCCGTCCAGGGCCGGCCCGTCCTCGAGGGCGTCGCGCAGCGCCTGCTCGGCCTCCTCGGCGAGTGCCTCCAGCAGGGCCTCACGGCCGGGGAAGTGCCCGTACAGCGTCCGCCGGGCCACACCGGCCGCGATCGCGATCTCGTCCAGCGTCGTATCCGGGCTCGAGCCCAGTTCCCGCCGTGCCACCGCCAGGATGCGCGCGCGATTGGAGCGGGCGTGCCGCCTGAGCGGGGCGCTGGGCGCGGGGGTGGTCACGGCATCTCCTTCTTCGGCTCTCCAGCAATACTTGCACATGCGTGCGCAGGAAACTAATATGCACATCGATGTGCAAGTTTCTGCTCCGCACGAAGGACCCGCTATGCCACTGATCGCCTCCACTCCCGTCTCCCGGATGGCCGGGCCCTACCCCAAGCGCTGGGCCGCCCTGTTCGTGCTGTGCCTCAGCCTGCTGATCGTGGTGATGGCCAACACCTCGCTGATCGTCGCCGCCCCCGACCTCACCCGCGACCTGGGCCTGGACGCCAGCCAACTGCAGTGGGTCATCGACGCGTACACCGTCCCCTACGCCGCCCTGATGCTGATGCTCGGCGCGGTCGGGGACAAGTACAGCCGCCGCGGCGGACTCGTCACCGGCCTGCTGATCTTCGGCGCCGGCTCCGTCATGGGCAGCCTCGTCCACCAGGCCGACGCGGTGATCGCCGCCCGCGCCGTCATGGGCATCGGCGCCGCACTGATCATGCCCGCCACCCTCTCCCTACTCGTCGCCACCTTCCCCCGCAGCGAGCGGGCCAAGGCCATCACCGCCTGGAGCGCGACCTCGGGGCTCGCCATCGCCCTCGGCCCCCTGCTCGCGGGCCGACTGCTGGAGAACCACGCCTGGGGATCGACCTTCCTGATCAACGTGCCCGTCGCCGCGGTGGCGATCGTGCTCGCGATGGCCCTGGTGCCGCCCTCCCGCGCCGAAGGCAGGGGACGGATCGACGTCATCGGTGGCCTGCTGTCCGTCGTCACCGTCGGAGCCCTGGTCTACGCCGTCATCGAAGGCGCCCGCTTCGGCTGGAGCGGCGGGCCTCTCGCCGGAGCGGTCGCCGCAGCAGTGGGCCTGGCCGCCTTCGTCCCCTGGGAACTGCGCCACCCGCGCCCGATCCTGGACGTGCGCAAGTTCAGGATCCGCAGCTTCTCCGGCTCCATGATCGCGGTCCTCATGTTCTTCTTCGGGACCTTCGGGGCGCTGTACTACTCCACCCAGCACCTGCAGTTCGTCCTCGGCTACAGCCCGCTCGACACCGGCATACGGCTGCTCCCGCTGGCCGGCGCGGTGTTCGTGGGAGCCGCGGTGACCGGACGGCTCACCCCCAGGCTGGGCGTCAAGCCCATGGTGGTCGCCGGGATGGCCGTCGGCACCGCCGGTGTCCTGCTGCTGATGCGGATCGACCCGGGCTCCGGCTACACCGACTTCGTCGCCCCGTTCGCCCTGCTGGGCTTCGCCATCGGACTGAGCGTGTCCCCGTGCACGGACACGATCATGGAGGCGTTCCCCGAGCACGATCTCGGCGTCGGCGGCGCCACCAACGACACCGCGCTCGAACTCGGCGGCGCACTTGGCATCGCCATCCTCGGCTCGGTCCTGAACACCACCTACCGGGACAGGCTCACCGACGCGGTCGCGGGCAAGCTGCCCGGCACCGCGCTGGACACCGCCAAGGACTCGATCGGCGGAGCCCTGGGCGTGGCCGAGCACATCGCGCACAACCCGCAGGGCGGCCCGACACAGGCCCAGGCCCTGGTCTCGGCCGCCCACCAGTCCTTCGCCGACGCCGTCGCCCACACCAGCCTCATCGGCGGCATCGCAATGGCCGTGGGGACCGTCGTCGTGGCCCTGGTCATGCCGTCCGCGGGGCGGTCGTCCTCGGAGCAGGAGCAGCCCGGCCGCGTCGGCGCCACCGACACGGACACGGACACGGAGACGGACACCGGTGAAACCCAGGGCACCGCCCACGGTGTACGCAGTGCATGAGCGGTGCGCTTCCTCGCCCCGGCGACCCCTGAGCCCTTGAATCCCTGCCACCTCTGACAGGTTCATCAATTGTGAAGTACGTGCTCTAAGGTGAGCACATGCAGAAGCCGACCCCGCAGACTGCCAACCGCTTCGAGCGCCGTCGGGCCCATTCCCGTCAGGCACTGGTCACCGCGGCACGCAGGATCCTGGCCGAGTCCGGAGACACCTCGGCGAGCATCCAGGAGATCGCCGCACGTGCGGACGTGGGATTCGGAACCTTCTACAACCACTTCGCCACCAAGACCGAGCTCTTCGACGCCGCGGTCGCCGACGCACTGGAGGAGTACGGACAACTCCTCGACAGCGTCACCCAGCACATCGACGACCCGGCCGAGACCATCTCCGCCTCCGTGCGCCTGACCCTGATCCTGGCGGCCACCCATCCGGAGGTCACCCAGATCGTCCGACTCCGGGGACTCCCCCACGTGCACGCCGACACCGGCCTGGGCCCGCGTGCCCTGCGCGACCTGGAGGTCGGCAGGGCATCGGGCCGGTTCGTCCTCGACGACACGAAGGTGGCACTGAGCGCGGTGGGCGGCGCGATGATCGGACTGCTCCAGCTCAACACCGCCGCCGGCATCGACGCGAAGGCCGGCGAGCAGATGGCCGAGCTGATCCTCCGTCTCCTGGGCCTCCCGCTCGAAGAGGCCCACGAGGTCGCCACCCGCCCCCTGCCCCAGCTCCCCTGACCCCGCGCGGCCAGCCGCGCGCCGAGTCCGAGGCCATCACCGGAGCACCGGCCGGTGCTCACGCTCTCCGCGATGCCTATGGTCGGCCGCGGTGCTGCCGGAAGAGCACGTCCCTGCGCCTGAGGCCGGCACTCTTCGCCGGATCCGCCATGGGTCCGGGCTGGAAGTCCAGGCCCTGAAGCTGCGTCAACCATGGGGCCAGCTCCCGAGAGCTCTCTGACACCATCGAAGACAGTTGACTACTTTCATCGCTACTGATTGAATCATCACTATCAGGGTGTCTTCGGATACCGCATCGCCTGCCGACCGAAGGACCCTGTCTCCGTCAACAGTGGCGACGGCCGTAGCACCAGCGGGACCGCAGCACTTCGGTCGGCTCCCCCACCGAAGCAACGCTGCGACCACCGTGGGCCGACCGGTAACTCGACTCCGCGAGGCGATTACATGTCCCACCACCTCGACGCCCCTCTCGCCGCACAAAGCGGTCAACTGCTCATCGACGATCTGTATGTCTTCCCCGGCCAGGACAGCACCGCGTTCGTGGTGAACGTCAACTCCGACCCGATGATGTGGCCGATCTTCTGGCCCACCGACGTCGAGTTCACCAACCCCGCCAACACGCGCCACTCCTCCCAGGACGCCGCGGCCGCTGGAAAGCAGATCGCCGACCAGGTTGCCGCCGTCGTACGCGCCGCGGGCACATCGGCTGCCCCGGACGGCTACGGAAACACCGTGGCCGGCGAGCTTTTCCCCGACGTACTGCCCTACGTCCTGGGCACCCCGGCCGGCTACGGCTTCGCCGCGCGCAACGGTCGCACCCTGGCCGACAATGCACCCGAGGCAATGCTCTCGCTGGTGCTCAACACCGCGGTGCCGTCGGGCCTGACCCCCGCCACCGCCCAGGCACTGCGCCTCCCGGACTTCCCCTACATCCGGCCTGCATGAGCAAGCCTCAGCCGGGACCGGTTCCCTGGCCCGGCGCGTCTCACGAAGGAGCAGAGGATGTCCCGCATCACCGTCGGCGACGAGAACTCCACACCGATCGAGCTGTACTACGAGGACCACGGCCAAGGGCGGCCGATCGTCCTGATCCACGGCTTCCCGCTCAGCGGCCGGGCCTGGGAACGCCAGGAACGGGCCCTGCTGGCACAGGGACGCCGCGTGATCACCTACGACCGCCGCGGCTTCGGCCGCTCCAGCCAGCCCAGCACCGGTTACGACTACGACACTTTCGCCTCAGACCTGAACACCCTGCTGACCGCTCTCGACCTCCAAGACATCGACCTGGCCGGACATTCCATGGGCGGCGGAGAAATCGCCCGCTACCTGGGCACCTACGGCTCAGCCCGGGTCCGCAAGGCCGCGATCATCTCCGGCGTCCCCCCGTATCTGCTCAAGACCCCGCAGACCCCGGACGGTGTGCCCCAGGAGGCGTTCGACCAGATCGCGGCCGCGCTGACGGCCGACCGGTTCGCCTACTTCACCGAATGGAACAAGAACTTCTTCAACCTCGACGAAAACCTGGGCACCCGCATCAGCGCTGAAGCAGTCCAGGACGCCTGGAACGCCGCGGTCTCCGCTTCGCCTGTCGGCACGATCGCCTGCGTGGCGAGCTGGTACACCGACTTCCGCGCCGACCTGCCGAAGATCGACATCCCCGTGCTCATCCTGCACGGCACCGCGGACCGGATCCTGCCCATCGACGCCTGCGGGCCGGCCACTCACGCGCTGATCAAGGACAGCACCTACGCACCGATCGAGGGCGCCGACCACGGCCTGTGCTGGACCCACGCCGAAGAAGTCAACGACCAACTGCTGAGGTTCCTCGACTAGCAACACCCGATCCGCACCGCACCGGGTGCAGGGCCTGGGCTGCCCAGGCCCTGCACCACGACATCAGGAGGCGGTGGATCGACTGTGGTCAGCCGGCGTGTGCCGGGAAGAGACCGGCGACGGCGGAGACGACCGCTGCTCGACGGGCGGCCAGGAACTCGGCGCGCTCGTCGGGGTCAGGTGGCAGCAGGTCGGGCTGGGACGCCCAAGCCATGGCGATCTGGTTGACGAAGACGAGGATGTCGATCGGCTCCCAGGCGGTGTCCAGCCGGCCCGTCTCCTGGGCTCTGCGGAGTTGCTCGACCTTGCCGGCGACGGACTGCCGGACGGCGTCGTCGGCTCCGTGTCCGTTGGCGTCCAGCTCCAGCTGGCCCCAGCGCATGAGACGGAAGTGCTCGGGGTGGTCCAGGAAGTAGTCGTGGATGCGGCCGGCGTAGGCGGGCAGGTCCGCGGGGTCCAGTCGGGTCGCTTCTGCCACGGCAGCCAGTTCCTTGGCCGAGACGTGCCGGTACAACTCCTCCTTGGAGTCGAAGTAGGCGTAGAAGCGTTCCTTGCTGGTCCTGGCGGCCTTGGCGATGCGGTCCACCCGCGCTCCGGCGATCCCGTGCCGGGAGAACTCGGCCAGGGCCGCCGCGAGGATGCGCTCGCGGGCGGAGTCAGCGCTGCTCCTGGTAGGGGTCATGCACTCCACGCTACCCGACCGAACCGTTTGGTTTGGTTTCTGGGCAGCTAGCGGCGTAGGGTCAAACCGAACAGTTTGGTTTGACTTCGGGAGATTCCATGCAGCAGCGCACACTGGGCACCCAGGGCCTGACCGTCTCGGCCCTCGGCTACGGAGCCATGGGCCTGACCATGGCCTACGGCCCCGGCGATGAACAGGCCGGCATCGCCGCCCTCCACCGCGCGTTCGAACTGGGCGTGACCTTCTTCGACACGGCCGAGCTCTACGGCTGGGGCACCGGCAACAACGAGGCCCTGGTCGGCAAGGCCGTCCAGGGCTTCCGCGACCAGGTGGTGCTGGCCACCAAGTTCGGCTTCGCCCGCACCCAGCAGGGCCTGGGCCTGGACAGCCGCCCCGAGAACATCCGCAAGGTCGCCGACAACAGCCTGCGCCACCTGGGCGTCGACCAGATCGACGTCCTCTACCAGCACCGGGTGGACCCCGACGTACCCATCGAGGACGTCGCCGGCACCGTCAAGGAGCTCATCGACGCGGGCAAGGTGAAGTACTTCGGCCTCAGCGAGGCCGGCCCGCAGACCATCCGCCGCGCCCACGCCGTGCAGCCGGTCTCCGTGCTGCAGACCGAGTACTCCCTCTTCGAGCGCGACGCCGAACAGCTCTTCCCCACCCTGACTGAACTGGGCATCGGCTTCGTCGCCTACTCCCCGCTCGGCCGCGGCTTCATCACCGGCACCGCCAAGCCCGCCGGCCAGTACGACGCCACCGACATGCGCAACAACGACCCCCGCTGGCAGCCCGGCAACTACGAGAAGAACCTCGACGCCGTCGACCGGCTCGCCGCCCTGGCCGCCACCAAGGGCGCCACCGTCGCCCAGCTCGCCCTGGCCTGGCTCCTCGCCCAGGGCGAACACATCGTCCCCATCCCCGGCACCCGCAGCGCCGCCCGCATCGAGGAGAACGCCCAAGCCGCCCAACTCTCCCTCACCCAGGACGACCTCACCGCGATCAGCCACATCCTGCCCACCGGCGGATACGGCGCCCGCTACGCCGAAGGCCACGTCCCCACCTGGAACTGACCCGGAGCCAGAGCCGATCCGGCACCGGACAGCCCGTCATACGGACAGCAGGGCTCAGCCGCCGTCACGGCCGAGCCCTGCGCCCGTCACCAGTCTCGGCAAGCGGTTGGCTCCCTGGCCGCCGGCGAGGGGTGTCCGAGGTGTTCCGGTCCCGGTTCCGCCCAGGGGGCCACCGAGATCGGCTGGCCCGTCTTCCGGGCCTCCGCGAGCAGTTGGGAGTGAGCGTCACGACGGCCCCCGGACCTGCACGTAAGCGGGATGTAAGGTGCCGATTCCTAGGCTCCAGGTCGCACGAACCGACCTGAGGAGTAAGCGGTGGAAAGACTCAGTGCCTGGGTGGTCCGGAACAGGTGGAAGGTGATGGTGGCCTGGCTGGTGATCACCGTCATCGGGATCGTCGTCGCGCCGACCGTGTCGAGCCGCCTGGTGAGCGGCGTTCATGTGAACAGCGCGGCGTACACGGCCGATGCGCAGATCGCTGCGCGCTACGGCGGTGCGACCTCGGACCCGGGGGTGCTCGTCCTCGGCCTTCCCGCGGGCGAGACGGTCTCCGGTCCGGCTGCTGCCGCTCAGTTGCACGCCGTCGACGCGGCGATCGCGAAGGCCGAGCCGGGGATGCGGCTGGTGTCGTACGCCGCGACCGGTGCGCAGGCCCTGGTCGGGCACGGCGGCACGAGCACCGTCGTGATCGCGTACCCGCCCAACGCCAACGACGACATGTCGACGGATCAGATCGATGCCATCACCAAGGCAGCCAAGGCCGCCGCGCCCGCGCTTCGCGTGAACGGCACGAGCCTGCGGGCCCTGGACACCGGGAACACCACCGGCGGCGGCAACTCGACGGTCACGGGTGAGCTGATCATCGGCGCGCTCGGCGCCCTGGTCGTGCTGGCTTGGGTGTTCGGGTCGCTGCT
Source organism: Streptacidiphilus jeojiensis (assembly GCF_042510965.1). NCBI lineage: Bacteria > Bacillati > Actinomycetota > Actinomycetes > Kitasatosporales > Streptomycetaceae > Streptacidiphilus > Streptacidiphilus jeojiensis. The sequence continues at coordinate 674,885 of NZ_JBEUKS010000003.1, read as the reverse complement.
GGCAGCACTACCGCTGCTCATGGCGCTGATCTCGGTGCTGACGATGCAGCTGCTGATCTACGCGCTGACCTACGTCATGCCGTCGTCCTCGCCGATCAACCCGTCCGTGCAGTTCATCGTCGCACTGCTGGGCCTGGGCCTGTCGATCGACTACTCGCTGCTGGTGGTGACCCGCTGGCGCGAGGAGCGCGCGGCCGGACGGGACAACGCGCAGGCGGTGCACCAGGCGCTCAAGCGCGCCGGGCACTCGGTGTGGTTCAGCGGCATGGTCGCCTCGCTCGGCCTGTTCGCACTCATCCTGGTGCCGAACTCGCTGGTACGCGGCATCGGCGTCGCCGGGCTGTTCATCCCCTCCAGCGCCACCCTGGTCGCTCTCACGCTGCTGCCGGCGGTCCTGTCGAAGATCGGCCCGCGACTCGACTGGCCGCGCCGACGCGCCTCCAGCGGGGCGAGCCGGTTCTGGACCGGGTGGGCCAAGCTGGTCATCCGGTACCGGGTACTGGCGGCCGTCGTGGGCCTGGGCATCCTCGGCATCCTGGCGGGCGTCGCCGCGACCATCAACATCAGCCTGCCGACGACGAGCAGCCTGGCGACCAGCGGCACCTACACCGACGGCCTGCACGAGCTGGAGGCCGACGGGTTCCCCGCGGGCACGCTGGCCACGGTGCCGCTCTATGTCCCGCATGCCGCCGACGCGGCGTCGGTGGCCTCCGCGCTCTCCTCGCTGCCCAGCCTGCACGGGGTGGTCGCCCCGAGCGGGGACACCTGGCGGCAGGACGGGTCGGCGATGCTCTTCGCGATGCCGGACTCCGAGGTCGGCACCTCGCAGGGCGGCACCGCGCTCGCCGACATCCAGCGCACCGTCCCGCACGGCGTGCTCGTCGGCGGGGAGGAAGCGCTCAACCTGGCTGTGACGCGCTCCTCCTACGGGGCGTTCCCGCTGCTGTGCACGGTCGTGGCGCTCATGACGTTCCTGCTGCTGGCGCGCGGTCTGAAGTCGATCGTGCTGTCGGCGAAGGCGGTGCTGCTCAACGCCCTGTCCGTCGCGGCCTCCTACGGGTTGCTCGTGCTGGTCTTCCAGCACGGCCTAGGCATGCACGCGCTGTGGGGTGCGCGCAGCTACGGCGCGATCGACAGGTTCGCCCCGGTGCTGATCTTCGGGTTCCTGTTCGGCATCTCCATGGACTACGAGGTGTTCATCCTCTCGCGGGTCCGTGAGGGTTACGAGCGCACCGGCTCGACCAGGCAGGGCATCCTCGAGGGCATCTCCCACACCGGCCGGCTGGTCACCAGCGCGGCACTGATCCTGTTCTTCGCGCTCGCCTCGCTCTCGACGGCCAACGACATCACCGTGCGCGAGATCGCGGCGGGGCTGGCCGCCGGCGTGCTGCTGGACGCCGTGGTCGTGCGGATGCTGCTGCTGCCGGCGCTGGTCTCGCTCTTCGGACCGCTCAACTGGTGGATGCCGGGGTGGGGCGCCCGTCTGCTGCGGATCCCGCCCGACACGCCGCAGCCGCACGAGGAGCGGGCGCCGCGGCCGCAGCCGATCGGGGATGCTGGGTAGATGCGCGTACTGGTGGTCGAGGACGAGCCGGACATGGCCGCGTCGCTCGCCTGGGGGCTTGAGGCCGAGGGCTACGTGGTGGACCTGGCGAACGACGGCGTCGACGGACTTTGGAAGGCGCAGGAGACGTCGCCCGACGTGATCATCCTGGATGTGATGCTGCCGGGCATGGACGGCTACCAGGTATGCCGGCGGCTTCGCGAGAAGAGCCTGTGGACCCCGATCCTGATGCTCACCGCCATGGACGAGGACCTCGACCACGCCGAAGGGCTCGACTCCGGGGCCGACGACTACCTGGCCAAGCCCTTCTCCTACCCGGTGCTCCTGGCCCACCTGCGCGCACTGACCCGCCGCGGACTGGCCGCCAGGCCGGTGGTCCTCGAGGCCGCCGGCCTGGCGCTGGACCCGGCCGCCCGCACCGTCAGCCTCCACGGCCGGGACCTGGAGGTCGCCGCGAAGGAGGCTGCCGTCCTCGAACGCCTGCTGCGCCACCGCGGGCGCGTGGTGTCCAAGGCCGAACTGCTCGCGCACTGCTGGGACGCGGCCTACGACGGCGGGCCCTCCGTCGTCGAGGTCACCGTCCACCGACTTCGCCGGAAGATCGAGACCGGCGGCGGCCCGCCGCTGATCGAGACCGTGCGCGGTGAGGGCTACGTCATCCGCGGAGAGCAGCGCGGGGAGCAGCAGTGACCGTCCGCACGCGGGTGACGGTGGTGGCGGGTGCGGCGCTGACCGCCGCGGTCGCGCTCGGCCTGGTGATCATGTACCTGGTCCAGCTCGGATCCGCGCGCACCACCATCGACAACCAACTGAGGACGTACGCCACGCAGATCGAGCAGTCCGGCCAGTCCGGCCGGTGGCCCAGCCCACTGCCCGCCTCGCCTCTGGACGCGAACGCCGAAGCCCAGGTACTCGCCGCCGACGGGACCACCGTCCTGGCCGCCACCCGCGGCCTGGCCGAGTACGGGGCCGTCTACACACTGGCGCCCGGCAGCGACACGCCCGTGCGCCAGTCCGCAGCCGACCGCGGACTCGGCGGAGAACTACGCGCCTATGCGACGCACACCACCGTGGACGGGCGCAGCGTCGACATCGTCACCCTGACGACGACGACATCCCTGGGCCAGATCAACGAGACCTTCACCCGGCTCCTGCTGATCGGCATCCCGACCATCCTGCTGCTGGCGAGCGGCACGGTCTGGCTAGTAGTGGGCAGGGCGCTGCGACCGGTCGAGCAGATCCGCCGTACCACCACCGAGATCAGCGCAGCCGACCTCTCCCGCCGGGTGCCCGAACCCACCGCCCACGACGAGATCGGCGAACTGGCCCGCACCATGAACGGCATGCTCGCCCGGATCGAGGACTCGGCCGTACGCCAGCGCAGATTCGTCGCCGACGCCTCACACGAACTGCGCACCCCGCTCGCAGCCATCCGCACCACCCTCGAAGTCGGCCTCGCCCACCCGCAACGCGCACCGTGGCGTGAGATCGCCGAACGCGTCATGCGCCAGTCCTCCAGGCTCGAGTCCCTCGTCGAGCAACTGCTGCTGTTGGCCCGCAGCGACGACAGGCACCTGGTCCAGGCACGCAGTCGGGTCGCGGTCGAGCCGCTGCTCCGGGAGGTCTGCGCGAGCACCGCCCCCACCCGGGTACCCGTCGTGCTCCGGCCGGCCACCGCACAAGCAGACGTCCTCGGCGACGCCGAGCAACTGGAGCGGCTGGTGCGCAACATCCTCGACAACGCGATCCGCCATGCCCGCAGCCGGGTGACGCTCGGCATCGACACGGTCGCGCCGGACACCCTGGCGATCGAGATCGCCGACGACGGCCCGGGGATCCCGGCTCAGGAGCGCGATCGCGTCTTCGACCGCTTCATCCGCCTCGATACGAGCCGCGAGCGCGGGAGCGGCACCAGCGGCCTCGGCCTCGGCCTAGCGAAGGAGATCGCAGCCGCACACGGCGGGACCATCACGATCTCGGACGCGCCGGGCGGCGGCGCAATGGTGCGCATCATCCTGCCTCGCGCCGCCGACTGACGCGCAACGCGAGCGTATCCCCTGTGACACCCCTACCTTGACCCCTGACGAAGCGGCTCCTCACAGATGACGACAGGTCAGGTGCATCCGCAGGCCCGTCAGTTGGAAGCTGGCGTCCTCGCAGCGGCGCAGCCGCGCCCCGGTCTGCGAACCCAGGGTCAGCGGGTGCCCGAAGGTGTTCGGCCTGGCTTCGGCCTACGGCGCCGGTCTGCGCCGGACGGCTCTCAGCGCACCTGTACCAGGCCGTGGGACCCGGACGTCCGCCATGCCTCATCCGTTGACTCCAGCGCCTGCACCTCGCCCGGCTCCAGTCCGACGATCACGTCGGACTTCAACGCTCGCAAGGACGCGACCCGGCCGGGGAAGTACGCGGTCGCCGCGGCGAACGAGGTGGTCGGCTTCCACCACCGGTCCCCTACGAGACGCCGGTAGTTCAGGTCGCCCTTGAACACCACCACCGTGGCGGCTGCAAGCTCGCTGCACAGTTCCGTCGGCATCGCGGTGAAGTCGAACGGGGAGCACCAGAAGTCGTCGGTCCGTACCAGCCACCGGCCCGCCCGGGCCGCCGTCCGCAGCCGCTCGCCGACCGTTCGGCCTTCGCCCTTGCTCGCCAGGAGGGTGCGCAGGCAGTCCGCGACGTCCGTGAGCGTGGCGTCGGAGACGTAGTACGGGGTCGGCTTCACGTGCAGGGCCACCTCTTCCGCCAGGCCGGTGGTGAGCAGGTGGTCCACGAGAGCCAGGTCCGCGACCGTCTCGCTGCCCGCGTTGTCCGCGACCAGCGCCACCGCTCCCCCGGGCCTCGCGTGCAGCAGGTCCCACAGCACTGTTGAGTCGTCGGCCACCAGGCCGCTCGCCTGGCCGCCTCGACCGGCGGTGATCTGCAACGCCAGGTCGGCGCGGTTGCCCCACAGGCTGCCGAGCAGCAGCGCCTGGCCGCGTTCCTGCTCCGCGCGGCCGGCGAGGTCGTCGAGGGCCGCGATCTCTGCCCCCACCACCTCACCCGCCAGTTCGGCCTGCTTGAACGGAGCGAACAGGTCGACGCCTCGCCACGGGCCCGGCGTGTAGTAGTCGACCGCTTCCAGCAGCCGCCGGTAGAAGAAGGCCTCGGCCCACAGGAACGGGGCCTCCACCCAGGGCCGGCCGTAGTAGCCCTCGCCCCACCGCTTCCACCGGTCCGCCCCGACGGCACCCTCTGGCAGCGGCTGCATGACGCCGTCGACGTTCTCCTGTGCCAGCTCAGCCAGCGCCTGGTGCTGCTGCGGCGTGTAGGGCCAGGCATCGGTCAGCCGGTCGATCAGTGCCGGGTGCCGGGTGGTGAAAACCGCTGTGGCGAAGGGCGACTGACTCGACACGATCACCGGGGCCTGCTGCAGCATGGTGGTGCTGGTCCTCTCGTACGGCGGTTCAGGTCGAGGTCCATTCTGCGGGCCGCCCCCGCAGATCCATGCGGCGGTCGATGACGTCAGGCAGCGCCTGGCGACGACAGGCTCGGCCTGACTGCCTAGAGGTCGATGACGACCTTGCCGGGCACGTGCCGGCCGGCCTGGAGTTCGACTGCGGCGCGGATCCGCTCCACCGGGAAAGTGGCCGCGATGGGCACGCGGAGCTGGGTCTCCGCGACCAGGCGTGCGATCTCCTCGATGGCGCCGGGAGCGGCGTTGGCACCGTTCGCGGGAGTGATCCCGTCGATCTGGGCTGCGATGGTGGTGATGCGGTCGTCGGGCACGCCGAGTTCTCGTGCCGTCTGCGCGGTCTCGGTCCCGTGCAGATCCATCGCCGCGGTGACGCCGCCGGGGGCTAGGGCCCGAACCCGGTCGGCCAGGCCATCGCCGTAGGCGACCGGCTCGGCTCCCAGCGCGCGCAGCGCATCGGCCGACGTCGCCGACCCGGTGCCGATCACCCGTGCGCCCGCGAGCCGGGCGAGCTGCACCGCGAACACGCCGACACCCCCTCCCGCGCCGCCGATGAGCACGGTGTCGCCCGGCCCGAGGGCGACGACGGCCAGGGCCGCGGCGGCCGTGCAGCCGGCAACGGTCAGGGTGGCGGCGGTGCGGTCCTCGACACCGTCGGGGGTGCGGTTCACGGAGCCGCCCGCGGCGATGGTCCCTGCCACGTCGATCACCACGTGGTCTGCGACCGCACGGGACATGGCGCCGCCGAAGACCCGGTCGCCGACCGCGAATCCGGTCACTCCGTTGCCGACCTGGTCGACGACACCGGCGTAGTCGGTCCCGAAGCCGCAGGGCAGGCTCAGGCCGAAGCGGGCGGCGGTGTCCGCGTCGGAGGTCATGAACCAGTCCATCGGATTCAGTCCGGCCGCGGTGACCCGAACGCGGATCTGACCGGGCCCGGCCTGTGGCGCGGGCACCTCGCGCAGGTTCAGGGCCTCGGGGCCGCCGAATGAGTCGAGCAGGACGGCCCTACTCGTGGCCGCGGATGTGTGGACGCTCGGTTCCTGCATGCTGCTCTGTCTCCCTGGGTGTCGGAACGAGGGGAGCAGAAACGGACTATGCTCCGTTTCTAAGGGAACCGTACCATAACCGGAGCGTGATCCGTTTTGAATGAGTCGGAGAGTCGCGCACGACGAGCGGACGCAACCCGCAACCGCGACCAGCTCCTGGCGGCGGCCGGCCGCGCGTTCATCGCCTCCGACACAGAGCCGTCGATGCGCGCGATCGCCCGCGAGGCCGGTGTCGGCATCGCCACGCTCTACCGCCACTTCCCCACCCGCGAGGACCTCGTCGAAGCGATCTACCGCGACCATGTCTCCGGGTTGACCGCCGGTGCCCGCGAGCTGCTCGCCCAGTACCCCGCGCCCGTGGCGCTGCGACGCTGGATGGACCTGTTCGGCACCTGGATCGCGGCCAAGAACGGCATGCTCGACACGCTGCTCGCGTTGATCGAGTCCGGGGGCATCTCCCACGGCCAGACGCAGATCGAGCTGCTCGCGGCGATCGACAGCCTCCTCGAGGCCGGTCGCACGAGGGGCGAGTTCCGCAGCGACGTCACTGCCGAGGACATCGCCGCCGGCCTCATCGGTATCTTCACCGTGGCCCGTCCGCCCGAGCACGACGCCAGGGCGAACCGCCTCCTGGACCTGTTGCTGGACGGCCTGCAATTCCGTCCCTGAGGCGCGCCGGCGGGCGGATCGCCCCTGCATCGTTGCGGGGGCGATCCGCCCGCCGGTTGCCCGCGGCCCGGACGGCCGTTGGGGCCTTTGCCGGGTGGGGCCAGGTCAGTGGCGGGGGTTCTTCACCTCGCCCTTGGAGGAGGTGACGGTCGGGTCGAGATTGGTGAACAGCTTGCCGTAGGGGCCGACCTTGATGCCCTTGACGCCCTGCTCCTGGGCGAGTTGCTGGAAGGACTCGGTGCGGGACGCGGTGGTCAGGACGCGGATGGCGCTGCGCTGCAGGTCGCCCAGGCGCATCGGATAGCCGACGGCGGGGTAGTTGCCGGTCAGGGTCACCGTGTAGGCGGTGACCGGGGTGGTGGCGTCGCCCGCGGTGGCGTGCACCACGTCGGTGAGGCTGATGCCGGCCTTCTGGGCGGCGGTCAGCGCGGTGGAGGTCGGTGCGAGCAGGGCCTGCACGGCCTGGTAGGCCTCGTCGACCGAGGTGAACTTCGGGTTCGGGGTGAAGACCTGGTTGTTGATCGCGTCCGTGGTGGTCACACCGGACAGCGGGGTCTTGGACAGGTCGGTGTGCGCGTCGACGGTGGTGGAGATCGTCGTGGCGCCGCCTGCCGCCAGGGTGAAGCCGCCCAGCTGCAGGTTCCAGTTGGTGAAGCTGAAGGTTCCGAAGGTCTGGGTGGTCTTGTTGTAGACGGGCAGCCCGTCGATGTCGACGGTGGGAGCCACCTTCTTGCTGGCGTTGACGATCTCGCCGGGGTTGCCGCCGGGCTCGATGAGGTCGTTGCCCGCGTACATGGTCGCGACGGGGTTGTGGCTGCCGCCCCAGTCGGTCATGACGGTTCCCCGGTAGCCCCATTCGCCGCGCAGGACATCGGTGAGCAGGTCGTAGTTGGCCGAGCTGTAGCTGCCGTTGACCTTGTTGTAGGAGCTCATGACGGCCATCGGCTGGGCGGCCTTGACGGCGATCTCGAAGCCCTTGAGTTCGATCTCGCGCAGCGCCCGCTCGCTGACGACGTCGTTGACGGCGTTGCGGTTGGCTTCCTGGTTGTTGCCGGCGAAGTGCTTGACGGTCACCCCGACGCCCGGGTTGCTCTGCACGCCCTCGGTGGTGGCCGCCGCGGTCAGGCCGGCGATCAGCGGGTCCTCGGAGTAGTACTCGAAGTTGCGGCCGTTCAGCGGGTCGCGGTGGATGTTCATGCCCGGCGCCAGCCAGGTGGAGACCCCGAACTCGTTCATCTCCTGGCCCACGGCGGTGCCGACCTTCTTGACCAGGTCGCGGTCCCAGGTCTGCGCCAGGAGGGTGCCGATCGGCCAGGCGGTGGCGTACTGGTACTCGGCCGGGGTGGTGCTGGTGGCGGCGATCTGCTGGGTCAGTCGCAGTCCGGCGGGTCCGTCGGACAGGGTGAGCGCGGGGACGCCGAGGTTCTCCAGGGTTCCGGTGGTGTAGCCGGCGGCGCCGACCGCCGACGGGGTGGTGCCGCCCTTGCTGGCGCCCTCGACGAGGTTGGCCAGCTGGGTGAGCGAGAGCCCGGCGACGAACTGCTGGATCGTCACCTTGCCCTTGGCGACGTCGAACAGGGTGGCGGTGGGGCTGGTCCTGACGTAGCTGACCTTCTCCCCGGTCTTGGGCTGGTAGGGGGCGCCGGTGCCTTCCCAGTTCTTCTGGCTCTTGTCCAGGTAGACGGTGGTGGAGGAGACCTTGGAGCCGTCGATGGCGTAGTAGGGGGAGGTGGAGTCGACGCCGACGTTCTGCTCGTAGGCCGAGGAGTCGTCGGCGGTGCGGAAGGATCGCGGGTCCAGGCTGATCCGCGGCGCGTTGGCGATCTCCTTCTTCTCCGCCGGGTAGGTGTAGAAGTTGGCCGGGTCGCTGGTCAGGTCGCCGGTGGTGCTCGCACCGTCGAGTTCGTTGTTGTCCTGCTCGGTGGTGACCTGCTTGCCCATGTGCAGGGTCGCCGCGACGTGGGTGTTGCGTGAGGAGTCGCCCACGCGCACCACGTAGTCGCCGGCGTCCAGGACCCAGGCGGCGCGGGCGGTGTCGTACGAGGCCAGCGAGGAGGTGTCGAAGCTGACGGTGACCGTCTGCGAGGCGCCCGGGGCCAGGTTGTCGGTCTTCGCGTAGCCGGCCAGCTGCTGGTAGGGCTTGTCCAGGCCGTTCTGCGGTGCCGAGACGTAGACCTGCACGACCTGCGCGCCGCTGTAGCGGCGCCCGGTGTTGGTGACCTTCGCCTTCACCGTGACCTGCTTGGCGCCGGCGGAGACGTGCTCGGCCTGGATCCGGAAGTCGGTGTAGGACTGCCCGTAGCCGAACGGGTAGTTGACTGCCGCGGCCGGATTGGCAGCGTTGATGGTCCTGTAGAAGGAGTCGAAGTAGCGGTACCCGACGTAGATGCCTTCGCTGTACGGCTCGGTGGTGGTGTTGCCGTCGTTGTTGCCGAAGGTGGCCGAGGCGGGGTAGTCGGCGTAGGCGGCGGCCCAGGTGTCAGTGAGCTTGCCCGAGGGGTCGGTGGTGCCGTTCAGGACGTCGACCAGGGCGTTGCCGCTCTCCTGGCCGGCCTGGCTCATCAGCAGCATCGAGTCCAGCGCGAGCCCGCCCGAGGGGTCCTTCTCCGCGGCGTTGATCTGCTTGTAGAAGGTGGTGTCGATGATGCCGCCGGAGTTGATGACCAACACCACGTGCTTGTAGGTGCGGCCCAGCAGTTCCAGGTTCGCGCGCTCGGTGTCGCCGAGCAGGTAGTCGCCCTTGCCCGAGGAACGGTCCGCGCCCTCGCCGGAGTTGCGCGCGATCACGTACACGGCGGTGTCCGTCGGCGCGGTCGGCTTGACCGTATCCGCGGTCAGCGGCTGCTCGACCGACGAGTAGTCGATGGTGACGCCGAACGGGCTGCTGCTGGCCGTGTTGCCGTACTTGGTGTCGTAGGCACTGGTCATCGCGGACCAGTAGGCGCTGCCGGTGGTGACCTGGTAGCCGGCGTTCACCAGTCCCTGGCGGGCCGAGATCGTGTAGCGGTTGTTGACGTTGCCCGACCCGGTGCCGCCCTTGACGGTCTGGTAGGCGCCGACGCCGAACAGCGCGACGTTGCCCGAGCGGGCGATCGGCAGGGCCTGGTCGTGGTTCTCCAGCAGCACCATGCCCTGCTCCGCCGCCGTGCGGGACAAGGTGGCGTTGGCCTGCTCCAGTGCGTTGGGGGTGGGATCGGTGCTGGCCGCAGACGCGGGGGCGACTCCGGCGAACATCAGCGAGGCGGCGACGACCGAGGCGGCCGCGGCCACGAACGTGGGCTTCATACGTCGACGCGAGGGAGCGGAGTTCATTGACGTCCTCTCTCAGTCCTGCCTGGGGGTGGTCAGGCAAGAAGGAGGCTATGAACCACCTTTTTGACCGTCAATAAGCTAAAAGAAAGTGCGACTCAGGGTTTTGGGTTACTTGCTGTCTTATTGTTTGGCTCGTCATTGGCCGATCCCGGTGCAGGTCCTAAGCTCTGCACATGGACGTGGCATCCGACCGACACTCCCCCCGCAACCGGACCCGGGAGGACATCTACCGTGCCGTCGAGAGCGGCCGATGCCTGACCCGCACACATCTGGTCGAAGCGACCGGCCTGCCTCGCAGCACCGTCAACCACGCCGTCTCCCGCCTGATCGCCGAAGGCCGCATGATCGAGGAAGGCCCCGGCGGCAAGGGCCCGGGAACCGGCAGCGGCAGGCCTGCCGGAACACTGCGGACCGTGGCACACGGCATGCCCGCCGCCGCACTGGACTTCGGCCACGCCCACATCAAGGCCGCCGTCATCGACCCCACAGGCAGGATCACCGCGCAGCGGCGCGCCGACCTCGACGTCGACCTGCACGCCGAACCGGCCCTGGACCTGGCCGCTGAGATGCTCGCGCAACTGCGCCAGGAGACGGGGTTCCTGGATCTGGCCGCCGTCGTGGCCGGGATCCCCGGCCCCCTCGACGCGGCCTCCGGGCTGGTGCGCTCCCCCACCATCCTCTCCAGCTGGGTCGGCCTGGACCCCCGCGAGGAACTGCGCCGCCGCGTCGGCGTCCCGGTGCACGTGGAGAACGACGCGGTCCTGGGCGCCTACGGCGAGTTGCGCAGCGGTGCGGGTCGCGACTACCAGGACTTCCTGTACGTGAAGGCCTCCCACGGCATCGGCGCGGGCATCGTGCTGGGCGGCGCGCCCTACCGCGGGTCGCAGGGCTTCGCCGGGGAGATCGGGCACACGCCCCTGCCGGGCTACACCGAGCTGTGTCGCTGCGGCAACCGCGGCTGTCTGGAAGCCGTGGTGTCGGTGGCCTCCATTCGGGCCCAGTTGGCCCACACCCATCCGCACACCGACGCCTCCGCCCTGCGCCTGGACCAGGCGGACGACCCGATCACCCGGCGGATCCTGGACGAGGGCGGCCGCAAGTTGGGCGAGGTGCTGTCGGTGCTGTGCAACCTGCTCAACCCGGCGGCCCTGATCATCGGCGGGGAACTGGGGACTTCCGGCGGCTCGCTGCTGGAGGGTGTGGCGACCAGTGTGCAGCGCAACGCCCAGCCCGCGATCGCCGCCTCTCTGGAGATCGTCTGTGCCCAACTGGGTTCCGACGCCGAGCTGGTGGGCGCCGCAAGGATGGCTGCGGACCTGGCGCGCGTATAGCCTGCTCCGCGCCCGGCGCGTTCGCCGTGCGGCTCAGGTCCCGGGTTCGAAGGCTGCAGCGCCGAACGCCTGAGCGTCGGAGAGCCTGCCGCGCAGCAGCCGCAGGCTGTCGAGCTGGCCCGGCGGGCAGTGCTCGGCCAGGCCGCGGGCAAGCGCCGCGCTGAAGGGCACGTACGCGGGGCCGAGTGCGGCGTCGATGATCAGGACTTCGGGGGCCAGCACCGTCACGGGCCCGGCCAGCGCCCGGGCGACCAGTTCCGCCAGGTCCTGGTAGTAGCCGACCGCGCCCTCGTCGCCGGCAGCGACCAGCGCGTCGGCCTCGGCCGGGTCCAGAGGCCGTCCGCACAACGCGGAAAGAGCCAGGTCGGCCTCCTTGTACCGCACTTGGGATGCCAGGCAGCCGGTGTTGCCGCAGCCGCAACCCGGCGCATCGGGCACCACCTGTACATGGGCGATCTCACCGGCGGTGCCGTCAGCGCCGGTGTACAGGTTCCCGCCGAAGACCAGCCCCGCGCCGATGCCGTGACGCACGCTCAGGTGGATGCCGGCCTGGGTGCCCTCGCCGGCGCCATGGACCGCTTCGCCCAGCGCCGCCAGGTGCGCGTCGTTGACCAGGACCACCTCCACGTCGCCGAGGACCTTGGTCAGGAGGGTGTGGGCGACCTGCTCGGGCCATCGGGTCTCGCCGTTGCCCCAGTTGCGCGGAGCCACCGGGAACGGCGCGGCGATCACGACCCGGCGCACCGGCGTGGACTGCGGGAGCGTCAGCAGGTCGAACACCTGCCGCGACCAGGACGCGTCTCCTGGGAGTACCTGGGTCCGCAAGGTGGACATGGGGCCGGAATCGGAAGCCAGGGTCACCGAGGTGCCCTTGTCGTCCAGACGCAGCAGCGCAACCGGCGCCACCGCGGTGCTCAACCGGTAGGCCACCGCGGGCCGGCCGGGACCAGCCAGGTGGGCACTGCGCGCTATCGACAGCGTCCCCCGGGCGACCAGGGTCCTCACCAGTGACGTGACGACCGTCCTGGACAGTCCGGTCCGTTCGGCGATCTCCGCACGATTGAGGGCGATGCCGTGCTGGAAGCAGTCGGCGACCACAGCCTCCAGCAGGATGGTCGAGGTACGTGGACCGCGCACTCCAGTCATGCAGTTCCCCTCTGTGAGCAGTCCAGGACCGTCAAAGCTCCAGTCTTCGTCGAGTCGGGGCCGGAGCCTCTCGCTGCGCGCCGAGTGCCCCCGGGCCCCGGCGCGCCTCGTTCCTCGGCGGCGAGGCGTGCGCGCTCCGGGCGCGGCAGCTCCCCCTGTTGGCGCCGCAGCGCGGCTGTCGGGTCCGCTGCCGCTACGGTTGAGCCTCGGTTGTGTTCCCTGGTGTCTACTTCCGTCTATCTTGCTGGTTCGCCGGGAAGTTGAGAACGGGGAGTCGGGACGCCGCGCGTAGGCCGCTACCTGTTCGCAGAACTATGCCTCTCGATTGAGGCTGTCGGTGTCTCCGGAGCTATGCCCGTGATCTTCCATAAGGTTGGATGACCAGCCTGCCTACCTGCGGAGATGTGGTCAGGCACTTCGGAGGTGGGAGATGGCAAAGCCCGTGGGGGCTCACTCGTGGGTGCAGCGAATCCTGTGCGCTGCGCTGGTCGCGTGCGTGCTGGCGAATGCGGCGGCAGCTGCGGCGGCGTGGCATCGGTACCAGCTACTGCTGGCGGCGCCTCCGCAATCCACGACCTACAGCACCGACGCGCTGATGAGGGCCGAGATGTGGTTCGACAATGTCATGGGCTGGCGAAACGCGATGCTCGTCGCATCCATCCTGCTGCTGGTCGCGTGGCTGGATCGCATGCGCGGACTCGCCGACGGCATCTGGCCTGAAGGACAACGACGCAGCCGAGCCTGGCTGATCTTCGGGTGGGGGCTCCCGGTCGCGAACCTGTTCGTCCCCAAGATGTTCCTCAATGACCTGTGGGCCGCTGGACGCCCTGGGCACCGCCGCGGCCACCCGCTGCTGATGCTCTGGTGGGTCTCGATCCTGGTGGCCTTCGGGTCCTCCGGGACGATGCTGCGAGTTCGGAACGGAGCCCACGCAGCCCAGGCCATCGACCAGATGCAGCAGGTCATGGTCTGTGACGCCCTGTTCGCCATCGCCGCCTGCTTGACGCTGGCTGTCATCCGACGTCTCAGCAGCATGCTGGAGCATGCGGCGCGATCGGCACCGCTTCCCAGTGCTCGTCCTCAAGGAGTCCAGGGGAGCCTGGCCGCCATGTGAGGGCCAGTCCAGCGAGCGGTAGCTTCCGCGCATGCGGCCCGGCAACACGGGCAATCGTCGCGTTTGACGCATAGCCCGCTACCTGTTCGCAGAACTACTCCATAGGCAATCCGGCGCAGCGGGTGACGAGGTGTGCGTGTTGTTGACCGCCGCGTCGGGGTTCCCCCATGAACGGTGGCATCGGACCGTGGAGATGCAGCAGCACGCAGCGGTTCTATCCCTGTTCGGATCTCCTGGGTCGCGGGGGATGAGCCTCTCAAATACTTTGTGTCTACTACTAGTCACTCAACGTATTCATGGAGGTTTTCGTGCGTCGTCTCATACCTACGGCGATCGCAGTGTTTGCCGCCGGCCTGAGCATCCCTGTGTCCGCATCCGCTGCCCACGCCGTCGTGCCCACGCGGGCAGTCGCGGCCGCCTGCTCGATCACCACTCCCTCCGGCGGTTGCTACTCAGCCGGTGAATTCTGCAGCAAGGCCGAGTTTGGACAGTCGACCACGGCGGCTGACGGCGAAGCGATCAAGTGCGTGCAGGACGGTCAGTTCCTGCGCTGGCTCGGCAGCAGTTCGACCACCGCCGCAGGTTCGGGAACCACCGCGAGCACCGCGACCGGGCAGAGCAGCACATCCACGAGCGGGACAACGGCGACCGTGCCCCTTGGCGGGATCGCCGCGGGTGGGGGCGGGCTGGCCTTGGCCGCGAGCCGGCAGGCCGCGCCCACCCAGGACAGTAGCCTCGGGCTGCCCACCGGCCTGGCAGCAGGTGCACTGGCGGCCGGCCTCGGTAGTGTGCTCGTCGTACGCAAGCGCCGCGCCGCCAACCGGCGCTAAATGTCCGCCAGCATGAGCAGTGGTGGTTGCAGTCCCGCCGGTTGGCGTATGAGACGGCGATCACCGCACTTGAGAGCGGCTCTGCGGCTCTTTGTCCGTCCAGGATTCTGGTTCGCCGTGGCGGCGGCCTGCGTGGCGTGGGGGCTCTTTCCGGCGGGCGTCTTCTCGGACCCCCCATCGGACGCCGCCTCCGCCTTTCCGGCAGAGCCGCCGCACCGTCTGAGCGTGCCGCAGATCGCGGAAACCGCCATCGCCACGGTACCTAGCCCTGCCCGCGGTGTCGCACCGGTCTCTGCACCCGTCCGGCTGCGCATCCCCGTCATTGGAGTGGATGCGAGCGTGGGGACAGTCACGACGAATCGAGACGGAGCTCTGGAGCCGCCGGCGAGCGACACTGCGGTCGGATGGTGGCCGAAGAGTCCCTCGCCCGGCATGCTCGGGGCCGCCGTGATCGTGGGTCATCTGGACTCGCGGACCGGACCCGCGGTCTTCGCCGGACTGTCCATGCTCACGCCGGGTGACAGCATGTCGATCCAACGGGCCGACGGCAGCACGGCCGTCTTCCGGATACGCCATCTCGTAGTCTTCACCAAGTCCGATTTCCCAACCGCGGAGGTCTACGGTCACACAGCCAACGCGCAGCTACGGCTCATCACCTGCGGCGGTGCCTACGACCGCGTCGCGCAAACCTACCTGGGCAACCTCGTCGTCTTCGCCGACCTCGTCTCAACGGGGTCAGTCCCGTGAGCGATGGCATGACTCCTAGACGGAGTCCGAAGCTGGCATCTGCGAACCGGGGGGCGTCGGCTCGATCCGAGGTGATACGGGGAGTCCCGGGAGCGGCGGGATCGCCGATGACCGGCAGCAGGGGTTAAATCGTCTATTAATAGGCAATACGCGCGTTTAGCGCATAAGCCGCAATCTGTTTATAGAACGATGCCTGCATGACTTCCCGTAACTAGATCATTCACTTGGCACCCCCCGCCGCCGACGGGGCCGGTAGCGCCAGACCTTCAACTAGCCCTGCCCGCTGGGGAGCTGACACCCCGAAAGAGGGTGGCTACGCAGGTTGCTCCATCGCACGCAGTGACGACAGCAAGGAATCCGCACCACTTCCGCAACAGAGAGTGGCATCTACGCGCGTTGCCAGCCGACGTCAATATGCCATGCGTCACACTGGGGAGGCCTGGCATAGCACCCGCATTAGTCTGTGGCACCCCCGATGGCACTGGGTGCCTTGCAATCACAGGTGACACCCGCGCAGGCCAACGCCATGACCGGCCGCAACTCGCGGTCTAGACCTTCGCTCGTCCGACACCGTGTGCCGCCACCCATCAGGCCTGACGAGGCGGATGAGGCGCCCGCACGTGCGGATACAGTTGCCGACTACCTGACTTGGTGCGTCATCGGCTCGTGGGAATCCCGCGGGGTCCACGAACGCTGGGCCAAGAAAGGGGCGGGCGAATGACCTCCCACAAGGATGACGAGTCAGAAGACCGCAGCACAAGCAAGAAGGCCTGGCGGGCCCTGTGGCTCGCTAGGGGACTGATCGGACCCGCGTACGCGATCTACAGGATCGCGCGGGAGGTGATCCTTCCTCACCTGTAGCATCGCGCGGCCCCGGCCGTGGATGACGACCGGGGCCCTTGCGTTGCGAAATTGCCTCACCCTCTGTCCACCAAAGACTCGGGGGGTGGGGCTCTTTCTTTGCCAGTAGCACCAAAGGGCCTACCAGACGTATCGGCACGCCGAACATGTGACGCAGTTCACATGAGATCTAGGCGACGTGCCTATCCTGGCCCAAAAAGGCGCGACTGCGAAATGCTTCACTGCGATCCGAGCACCCCTTCGGCCCAACTACCACACCGCCACACCGCGTCGTCGCAGGTAGGAAGCAAGACCTTGTTTGCAGTGTGACTTGAATCACACTTGAAACCGGAACGCCAATCCGCAGTAGACATTCCAGCATGTGGATGCCGCCGGAGGAAAGGTGGCTACACAGGGCTTCCTCAAGACTTCAACGTGTCACGGATGTCATGTGCTATAAGCGGGTACCCAGAGGCCTCGCCGAGCGGCTTAGGGCCGCTCAACTCGTTGGACTAGCCCCGGGAACAGTGGGAGCGCGGGCGGTGGGGATCATAACGGCCAGCCATGGATAATAGCCGCGTTTGACGCATAGGCCGCTACCTGTTCTCAGAACTATTCCTCTACGGCACCGGTCCGCAGAGTGAGGTGGTGGGTGTGGTGTTGACGGTGAAGGCACGCTCGCTAGGCACGGCATCGCCAGGCCCGTCCGGCGGATCATGCTCCAGTCGCCTCTGGCCTGAGTCGCTGCCGTACTCTCCATGGCCATGTTCAAGTGGTGGGATGTGGTGCCGGATGACGAGCAGCAGCACTGGATGTTGGATCCGTTCGTGACTGTGGGGCCACTGCGTTTCGGTATGAGCCCCGGCGAGGTAGTGGAGGTGCTGAGCGGCCTTACGGGGGAATCCCAGCGGCACAAGCTTCACCTTCCTGCGGCCGAGCCCATGGCCATGGTTGTTGAGGGCGAGTATCGGAAGTTCGAGCTGAAGCTCTACTACCGGCAGGAACGTCTGGCGGGCGTGGTGGTAGACGCGCTCCGCGGCCCGCAGGTCCTCGCTGACGGCATGGCAACCGTCGGCAGGATTCCCTCCGTCGTAGAGCAGTGGATGCTCGACCGCGCCGAGGCCCGTGAGCCTAATGCCGAACTCTCCTTACATGGCCGCGGGTGTTCCTGGGTCGGAGTCGCTGGGCGTCGTGGTCGATGTGCAGCGGGCCGGAGATCACCTGCTGACACGGCCGGTGTTCGTGCCTCGCGAGGCCCTGGACGACCTGCCCCACTTCCTACCCCGGGAGGCGTGGTCTGCCTGCTGACAAACCGTGACGGTCGGGAAGAGTAAGGCCGTCTATCCCGGCGGCGGGTCAGTCCAGTGAGAGATCAGACCAGCGAGCGGTGGCTTCGTCGGCTGGGAATCGCTTCGCCGCTGGGAACCCTCTTCAGCGCTGACATGCCTGGGTAGATGATGACGCAGTGACAAGCATCAGCGAGGACCATGTGAAGGTCCACTTCCGGATGGACGTGGACGAGGATGGCTGGCCGCCGGCGAGCGTCGAAAGTCTGTGGGCGGTTGACCTTGGCGACGGGACCGTGCGGCTCGTCAACATCCCTTGGTTCGCGCGTGGTGTCGCCAGTGACGACATCATCCGGGTAGAGGTTGACGAAGAGGGCGTGCGCTGGGCCATGGAAACGGTCCAGGCGTCGGAGAATTGCACGATCCGGCTGATTGTGCTGAAGGACGGGGGCTCGATCCCTGCCCGGCAGAGCGTGCTGGAGGACTTCCGCCGACTCGGCACGACCGGTGAGGGGATCGAGCAGTACCGGATGGTCGCGTTGGACATCCCACCAGATGCGGACCTCCCGAGGATTCGGAAGCTCTTGGAACACGGCGAGTCGAAGGAGTGGTGGCACTGGGAGGAAGGGTGCGTCACCGCCGCCTGGCGGGCTGGTGCCACGGGGTAGCGGACCCACCCGAACCCTCGGCGCCTGGGCAAGACCATTCAGGCACAGGTCCGAGGCCATAGCCGCGTTTGACGCGTAGGCCGCCGCCCGACAAGGCGACCTCTCCCACGCGCCTCACCCGATCAGGTCCGGGAACGGGTCGAGGGGCTCGACAGCGCGCCGCATCATGCAGTTCTTCTTCCCCACGGGCCGCTCGTACGCGAAACCGAGGCCCTCGTAGAGGGTGCGCGTTCCGTTGTAGAGGTACGAGGCTGACGTCCTCGTACCTTGCAGATCATGCGGATAGGCCTCCACCAGACCGCCGCCGGCCTGGGCGATCAGGTCGAGGGCTCCTTGGACGGCGAGAGCGGCAACACCTTTGCGGCGATACTTCTTGTCGACGAAGATGCAGGTGAGACGGTAGCGAGGCAGCTCGGCGAGGTCGGCCTCGTACTCCTTGCGGAAGTAGATGTGCGGCAGTTCGTCCGGAGAGCCGTACTGGCACCAGGCGACCGCGACCGCGTCGGCGCACACCAGCGCCGCGTGCGCACGCCCCCGCTGAACCAGTGCCTGCTTCCACTCCCGGTTGCCCTCGGGGCCCGCGGGATCCTCCTTGAAGTCCTTGCCCACTCCGCGGTGGAACCAGGTGCACCAACAGCCTCCCCACACGCCGTTGTGCCGTTCGGCCAGCCCAGCGAACAGGTCCCAGGTCTCCGGGCCCAGCGGCTTGACCGTGAAATCCGTCATGGCGTCCCCTCCCAGTCGTCGCCCCGAAAGTCTCACGACGCACTGACAACGCCTCGGAGACGACATGCCGCCGCGTTGATTGCGAACTTGCGCGACCATGCAACTATTCTGGCGTGCACGGCGTCATACCGCTGTGAACGCGGGTGATGGCGCGAGCATCGTGTGAAGGATGGGGGCTATGGCGGACTCATGGGGTTGGCCGGGCGGTGCCGGACCGGGCGGAGCGGGCGCTCCGCCCCGGCCGGTTGGCCGGATCGGTCAGCAGGTGGCGCAGATGAGCGGTCCGCTCTTCGCCGACGAGTATCCGGACGACTCCGCGCACCCAGGCGCGGTCGACTTCGGCCAGAGCCCCGAGGGGCGTTCAGGGCTGGAGCCCGAGCCGCGCCGGCCGGGGCGCGCACAGGCGCGGCGCGCAGCGGCGGAGGCCGGCCCTGAGCCGGGTGCGCCGACGGCGATCGGGTTTCTGGTGCTGATCCTGGTCCCGCTGCTGGGGTCGGTGGTGACCGGCAGCGGGCTGGGTCTGCTGTTCACCATCAGCGCCGTGCTGGCGTCGGTGGCCTCGGCGCTGCTGGTGGCACGACGCGCGCTGTGGTGGATCGTGACGGCGACTCCGGTCGTGGTGCTGCTGGTCGCGCTCGTTGCCAGGGCCGCGGGGGCCCCGGCCGGGTCCACGACCGCCGCCAAGCTGGCGACGGAGCTGTTGGGATGGACCGCGCAGGCGTTCCCGGTGATGGCGATCGCCACGGGTGCGGCGGTTGCGGTGACGGTGGTCCGAGCGGTGCGGGACAGGCGTGCGAAGGAGCAGGGACATGGTTGACCAACGTACGGAACGCACCCGCAGGGCGGCACCCCGCAGGGCGAGCGGGCGCTCCAAGCTGCTGCTGGTGGGCCGAGCTGTGGCAGGGGCGGCGTCGGCCGGGGTGCTGCTGACCGCGGGGGTGTCCTGGTATACCTACCACTCGCTGACCACGGGGATGAAGACCTCGGACGCCCTTTCGGTCAGTCAGAGGAACGCCCCGCCGAAGGCGCTGGACAACTCGGTGAACCTGCTGCTGATCGGACTGGACAGCCGCAAGGACATGAACGGCAACAACCTGCCCGACTGGATCGTCCAGGACGAGCTGCACGCCGGCGGCTCCAGCGATGTCGGCGGGTACAACACCAACAGTCTGATCCTGCTGCACATCCCGGCCGGCGGCGGCAAGGTACAGGCCTTCTCCATTCCGCGCGACGACTACGTCCAGACGCTGAACGGCGACGGATCATCGCAGGGGATGCACAAGATAAAGGAGGCCTACGGCCTGGCGAAGTCCGCGGCCGAGACCAGGCTGCAAGCCCAGGGCGTCACCGGGGCGGCGCTGGAGCAGCAGAGCCGGGAGGCCGGGCGTGAGGCGACGCTCACCACTCTGCAGGCCTTCCTGGGGGTGCGGATCGACCACTTCGCCGAGGTCAACCTGATGGGCTTCTACGACATCGCGCAGGCGGTGCAGCCGATCACGGTGTGCCTCAACGAGGACACCTCGGACCCGGCGATCAGCGGCCAGGGCTCGGGGGCCAGCTTCCACAAGGGACTGAACACCCTGAACGCGGCCCAGGCGCTGTCGTTCGTGCGCCAGCGGCACAACATCGCGGCCACCGCCGCCAACGGCGGCGGATCGGACTTCGCCCGCACCCACCGCCAGCAGGCGTTCATCTCCTCGGTGGAGTACAAGCTCAAGCAGGAAGGCCTGTTCAGCGACCTGGGCAAGATGCAGGCTCTGCTGGACGTGGTCAAGAAGGACATCGTGCTGGACAACCAGTGGAACATTCTGGACTTCGCCCAGCAGGCCCCCAATCTGACCGGCGGCAAGGTGGTGTTCAACACCCTGCCCATCACCGGGTTCGCCCGCGAGAACGGGGAGGACGTCAATACCGTCAGCCCCAGTCAGATCAAACGCATCATGCAGCAGCTGATCGGCCACGACCCGGCCCCGGCACCCTCCGCCTCCTCCCCCGGCAGCTCCGCCCCGGCAACGGTCCGAGCCGCCCCGGCGGTGGTGGACGTACTGAACGGCTCCGGGGTCACCGGCGGCGCCGCCGCCGAGTCCAAGGCGCTGGTCGCCCTGGGCTACACCGCCGGACAGGTGGCCTCGCACAGCGCCCGCTCGCACACCACCGTGCTGTACGGAACCGGGGCCGACACCGCGGCTCAGCAGATCGCCGGGAAGCTCGGCGTCGCCTCCGCGACCGCGAGTTCCGCGGTGCGGGCCGGGCATGTCGAGGTCATCCTCGGGGCCGGATTCAACCCGCCCACGACAACCGGCACCGGAAGCGGAAGCGGTTCGGATCCCGCTGCCGCGAGCAGCACCGGCACCACCGCGCCGGTCGCCGTCCCGATGCAGGGGGCGGCCGTGCAGGCCGGCGGCATCCCCTGCGTCGACTGACCGGCGGAAACCCAGCGATTATCTAGTCACCGGGGCTAGGAACTCGGGTCGGCACGGGACCAGTCGTCGGACAGGCCGAGGTGTTCCCGGAGCGCGCGCCGGCCGGTGTCGGTGAGAGCGACGGCGCGGCTGGTGCCGATCCGGGTGATCCAGCGGGAGTCGAAGGCGTGACGGCATACGGCGGCGCCGACGGCTCCGGCCAGGTGGGGGCGGCGTTCGGTCCAGTCCAGGCAGGAGCGGACAGGCGGACGCCGTGTGTCGGACGGAAGGGTGATGCCGAGTTCCTCCAGCCAGGCGGTCCCCTTGCCGGTGAGCGTCAGCCCTTGCTCCCAGTCCAGCAGTCCCCCATCGGTCATGGCCGTGGTGACCGCGACGCCGAGGGCGCCGGCGAGGTGGTCGTAGCAGGTGCGGGCGCGGGCCAGCGCCCGCGCCCGGTTGACGGCCGGGAGCGAGTGGGGTGCGGAGGAGCGTCGAGGTGCCATCGAGGCAAGCTTCTCGATCAGCTCCGCCGTAGCGGGGTCGGCCAGCCGAACGTAGCGATGACGGCCCTGACGCTCCTGGGCCAGCAAGCCCCCGGCGACGAGGAGGTTCAGATGCTCGGTCGCCGTCGAGGCGGCCACGCCGACATGGCGGGCCAACTCGATCGCGGTCCATGCCCGGCCGTCCAGCAGCGCCAGGCAGAACCCCGCGCGGGTACCGTCGGCGAGCAGACCGGCCAGGGCGGCCAGGTCCGGGCCCTCGACATGCGCGTCACGGATGCTCACATCGCCCATCATCCACCTGGGATCCTTCGGCGCGCGCCGAAGCGTCCCCGTCCTACGGTCGAGTCCCATGAACACCTTGACGCCGGGCGGCGCGCCCGTCGGGACTCCGGCGGATCACGTGACCATCACACCGAGCATCCTGTACTTCGGAACACCGGTCGTGCTGCTCTCCACGGAGAACGAGGACGGCTCGTTCAACCTTGCGCCGATGTCCTCGGCCTGGGCACTGGGCCAGGTGATCGTCCTGGGCGTGGGGGTCGAGGGGCAGACCGCGCACAATCTCCGCAGCCGACCCGAGCTCGTGATCAACCTGCCCGCGCCGACCCAGTGGTCGGCGGTGGAGCGGCTGGCGCCGCTGACCGGGCGCACTCCGGTGCCCGTGAACAAGCAGGGCACCTTCCGATCCGAGCGCGACAAGTTCGCGGCCGCGGGCCTGCGACCGATGCCCTCCACGTTGGTCCGGCCACCTCGGGTCGCCGACTGCCCCCTGCAACTGGAGGCCCGTGCCGCCCGGGTCCAGCCCGACGTCTCCGGCAGCTTCCTCATCATCGAAGCCCAGGTGCTCGAGGTCCACGCAGATCCGCGCATTGTCGTGCCCGGCTCTCAGCACGTCGACCCCGCCCTGTGGAGTCCGCTGATCTACAACTTCCGCCACTACTACGGACTCGGCCCCGAGCTCGGCCACAGCTTCCGTTCCCAGACACCGCGCTGACGGTGATGGCCAGGCTTTGGGCGGGTGTCCCCGGGACGGGCGGAGGCCCCGCGTTCGAACCACCCTGGTCAGGCCGCGATCACCGCGACCTCCACGCAACCGAGGCCCGGGTCGCCCCGTAGACCACGGCAGCGCATCCTCCCAGGCCCAGGCTCACACCCCACGCCCGGTGTGCGGGCACGCCCTGCACGAAGGTGAACAGGAGCTCGCAGAGCACGGCTACAAGGGCACCGACGGCGAGGCTGAGGCCGAGTGTGCGGACGACTGGCATGGAGGGCTCCTGCAGGTACGTGGGGCAACGGCACCCTATCCCGGGCACCTGCGACCCCCTGCTGCGGGTCTCGCGGCCACCTCCACGCATCGGGCCCGTACACGAGCGCGACGGTCGCGCATCCCCATGGGCGCCCTCCCGGGATGCGCGACCGCGGCATCAGCTCTTCGGCTTCTGTCCGCTGCTGCCGGGCTTCTCACGCCAGTTGGCCGACTGCGACGCCCGGCTGTTCGCGTTGACGTTGGCTACGGCTTCGTTGATCGCGTCGCCGAACACTTCGCTGATGAGCGCCCCGATCTCCGTGCGGGCGTCGACCGAGGTATTCGCGTCGATGTTCACCTCGCTGCCTTGGACATCGCGGATGTACGCACCGCCGAACGTCCAGGGGTGGCGGTTGACCGCTGGGTGGACGTTGATGATCAGGACCGTCCCGTCCCTGAACTCTGCTCTGATCGACTTCTTCGTCGTGCTGTTGCGGTCTTCCCAGGCCCAGCTGCAGTCCCGGACGTCGTCGCCGGCGAGTTCGAAGGCCCGGATCGTCAACTCGGTGGGTGGTACGGGTGCTGCCACGGTGATCCCCCTCTTCGGGGGCACGCCACTGGTACCGGATTGCCCGGTATGCACCCCCGCGTTCAGTCTGACCTGCCCCGGCCCGCCCCGCTACCGGTTCGCCCGAAGGATCAACGGCTTCTCGGCATATGCCAGTGGCTCAGCAGCGTCCCGATCGCCCGCCCCCGGGCGCGGGCGCGGGACGTGCCTTGTCGTGATGGGCCTGGTCCTGGACCCGCCGTGTGGCAGATCGGGGGTGATTCCCACTAGCCTCTCCCACGCCCCGGTCGAGGTGATCACATCCCTTGTCCGGGCCCACCGGCAGCGCCCGCTGCCCCAGTCGGGGGGACCCAGGTATGAGTGACCCAATTCTCGTCGTCGGCGCAGGCCCTGTCGGTCTCACGGTGGCGGGCGAGCTGGCGCGGCGGGACGTACCGGTCCGCGTCGTCGACGCGCTCCCGGCACCCACCACCGAGTCACGTGCCATCGTCGTCCACGCCCGCAGCCTGGAAATGCTCGACCGCATCGGCCTGCTCGACGACGTCGTCGCGTCCGGGATCAAGGCCACCGGCATCGAGATCCACGCGTCGGGACGCGTCCTGACCCATGTCGACCTGGACATCGTCGACAGCCCCCACCCCTACTCGGTCCTGACGGCGCAGACCGAGACGGAGCGCATCCTGACCGAGAACCTGGCCAAGCACGGGGTCCAGGTGGAACGAGGCCTCGCCCTGGTCGGCCTGGAGCAGGACGCGGACACGGTACGTGCGACCCTACGCGGCCCGGACAGCGGCGACCAGAGCGTCGCGGCCTCCTGGCTGGTCGGCGCCGACGGCGCCCGCAGCGCGGTGCGCCACCAGGTCGGATCCGCGCTGGAGGGCTCGTTCCACGGCGAGCGGTTCCTGATGGGCGACGTGCACGCCGATCACGACTTCGATCCGCGCTCGACGTACACCTTCTTCTCCGCGCACGACGGCCCGCTGATGGTCTTTCCGATGAAGGGCGACCGGATGCGGCTGATCGCCCAGATCCCCACCGCCTCCACGGACGAGGCCAGCCAGGCGTGGCTGCAGCGCATCGCCGACGAACGGGCCCCCGGGCGGCTCCGGATCCACGACTCGCTGTGGCTGACCTGCTTCGAGGTCCACCATGCCCAGGTCCCTCAGTACCGGTACGGGCGGGTCTTCCTGGCCGGCGACGCGGCCCACATCCACAGCCCCGCCGGCGGGCAGGGCATGAACACCGGTATCCAGGACGCCTTCAACCTCGGCTGGAAGCTCGCCGCCGCCCACCGGGGCACCGCATCCGAGACCCTGCTCGACAGCTACCACGCCGAACGCCACCCGGTCGCGGCACGCGTCATCGAATTCAGCACCAGGCTCACGCACCTGAGCACGCTGGCGAACCCTGTCGCCCAGAAGCTGCGCAATGCCGTGCTGCACACGGCCACGGGCATCGGCCCGGCCCGCCAGGCCCTCGCCGACGAGGCCGAGGAGACCACGCTGACCTACCACGGCAGCCCGGCCGTCGTGGGGTCAGTGGCGCACGCGAGGGTCCGCAGCGGGGACCACCTGCCCGACGTGTCCGGCA
The DNA here is from genome assembly GCF_042510965.1 of Streptacidiphilus jeojiensis. Classification (NCBI taxonomy): domain Bacteria; kingdom Bacillati; phylum Actinomycetota; class Actinomycetes; order Kitasatosporales; family Streptomycetaceae; genus Streptacidiphilus; species Streptacidiphilus jeojiensis. Next base: position 649,846 of record NZ_JBEUKS010000003.1, on the reverse strand, counting down.
CAGACCTGCGCAGGGTGCTGTCCGCCGAGACCGGACACGTCCTGGTCACCCTCGGCCCGCTCGCGGCCGCCACAGAACTCCCCGGCGTCCGGCAGGTCCTGCTGGCGGACAACGATGCCGCGGTCGCCGGCTTCGACACCGTGGTCGCCGACCCGGACCGCCGTGCGGCATCGCGCTTCGGCCTGACGTCGGGCCGCATCATGGTCCGCCCCGACGGCTACATCGGCGCGATCTGCGACGGGCAGGACGAGGAGCCCATCAGGGCCTACCAGAAACTGACGAGCACTCCCGAATAGTGCGCCGCCGGCGCGCCTGCATCCGGGCGCGCCTGGACGGCGCCGACCATCCACATCAATCGGACAGGCACCGGACAGGGGGTGCACTGGCGCCGCGTACTTAGGTATGGCTAACCTAAGCTCACTGCTCCCCTGCACTAGCGAGGTCGGCCACCCATGCCCCTGTCCCTGGTTCCCCCTGCCCTGCCGCAGTTCGCGGCAGCCGCACCCTCGACACCGCTCGGCCCGTTCGCGGACAGCGCTGTCGCATGGACCACCTGGGTCACCCTGATGGGCTTCGTCGGGCTGACCGCCCTGGCCCTGCTGGCCGTCGGCCCCGCAGCCGCCCGAACCGCGCCCGACGCGGTTCCGAACCTGACCGTACGGCTCGCCCGGGCCGCGGTCGTCATCGGCCTGCTCGCCGTCCCGGCCGTGCTCACCGACCTCGCCCACAGCGCGGCCGAGAGCGGGGGCTACGACTACGCGGCCGCCTGGAACTCCCTCTACGACGGCAGCAACGACGGCCGGCTGTCCGGCCTGGAGGTCACCTTCTCCCTGCTGGGAGCCGTGCTGCTGGCTCCGCTGACGGTCCGGCAGATCGCCGCAGGCCGCGGACGCCGATGGCTGCTCGGCGCCGGCCTGACGGCGGGTACGGTCGCGCTCGGCACCACCAAGTTCCCCGACAAGACGCCCGACGACTGGGGCCGCACCGCCTTCGAGACGCTGATGTGGATGCTGCACCTGATCGGCGGCGGCGTCTGGCTCGGCGGACTGGCAGGCCTGCTGCTGGTCGCACTGCCCGGCGCACTCCCCGGCCCGCTCGCAGCCGCGCAGCGCACCGCCTTCTGGTCCGCGACCCTGCGGCGCTTCTCCGCCTGGGCCATGGGCTGCGTGGCCGCCATCGCCCTGTCCGGCCTGTTCCTGTACTGGGAGCACGTGGACGGCCCCACCCAGCTGCTCACCACCATGTACGGCCGGGTGCTCGGCGTGAAGATCCTGATCTTCGGCGGGCTGCTGCTGCTCGGCATGTTCAACCAGTTCTGGCTGCACCCCCGGATCGAGGCCCTGCGCGCCGCCGGCGACCAGCGCCCGCTCACCACCGTGCTGCTGCGCACCTTCCCCGTGGTGGTCGGCGTCGAGGTGCTGCTGGCACTGGCGGTCCTGTTCGTCGCCCCCTTCCTGCACGGTTCCGCCCGCAACCAGGCCTACCAGGCCGACCTGGCCAAGCACGCCACCGCCGGCGCCGCATCCGGCGACACCCGGCCACTGCCCAAGCTGGCCGCCAAGCAGGCAACCGCCTCCACCTGGGCCTGGGGCACCACCGAGACCCTCGCCGTGATCGCCCTGATGGCCGGCGGCTACCGCGTCTCCGGCAACCTCTCCCGCCGCCGCACCGGCGCCATCGCACCGACGCCTGCCTCGCGACCGGTGCCCGAGGCCGGCTGAGCCGTGGTCAGGAACGACTGGAGCTGCTGTCCCTCCGCCGCCGAGTGAGGAATCCCTCCGAACCGGCGGCGGTTGCTCCCACCATGACCGATGACGCAGACAAGACCGAGAACGCCCTGCTCCAACTCCTCGCCGACAGCGACGGCGGCGTACTGGTGACCCTCAAGCGCGACGGGCGACCGCAGCTTTCCAACGTCACCCACCACTACGACCCGCAACAGCGCCTGATCCGGGTCTCGCTGACCGATGACCGCGCCAAGACCCGCAACCTGCGCCGCGACCCGCGCGCCAGCTACCACGTCACCAGCTCGGACCGCTGGTCCTGGACCGTCGCCGAGGGCACCGCGGAGTTGACCCCGGTCGCCGCCGACCCCGATGACGCCACCGTCGAGGAACTGATCGACCTCTACCGCTCCGTACGCGGCGAGGACCACCCCGACTGGGAGGACTACCGCCGCGCCATGGTCGCCGACCGCCGCCTGGTCCTCAAGCTCCATGTAGACCGTGCCTACGGCCAAACCGGCCGCGGCTGAACCCAACCGGGCCGATGCGCGCCCCCGCTCCGCGCGCAGCGGGGGCAGTCGCCGACTCGCGCCCGGCGCCCGCCACCGGTCACTCGCCCCCGGGCGGGCGCCAGTCCACCGGCGGCGGGAGCGTGCCCTGGGCGATCGTGTTCGCGTAGACGCTCTCCAGGGCCTGGCTGAGCGGCCCGACCAGCTCGCGCGGCAAGCCGTCGAAGAACAGGCGACGCACGAGTTCCACATGGCCCACAGCCGCGTCCTGGAGCACCTTCCTGCCGTGCCGGGTCAGCGTCACCTCCGTGACGCGCCGGTCGTTGGCAGACAGGCTGCAGCTCACCAGATCCCGGTTGGCCATGCGCCGTACGTGGTGTGACACCCGGCTGCGCTCCCAGCCGATCTGCGCGGCCAGCACCTTGATCGACATCAGGCCCCCATCGGCGACACTCAGAGCCGTCAGGACGTCGTAGTCCGGCAGCGACAGGTCGCTGTCGGACTGCAGCTGACGATTCATCTCATAGGTCAGCCGCAGCTGAACCCGGATGTACGCCAGCCAGGCCCGCTGCTGTTCACCGTCGAGCCACCCGCCCTCGGGCGCCGGCGCGCCACTGTTGTCATTGCGTGACATGTCACCTAAGCTTTCTGTCCAGCACCACCGTCGAGGCGCGCCGCTCCCACATCATCGCGCGCGGACCGCCGGGAGCAGGAGGTACCCATGCCGTACGCAGCAGTGCTCACCGGATACGGATCGCCCCAGACGCTCGTATGGACGGAAGTCGCCCTGCCCGCGCCCGGACCCGGTCAGATCAGGATCCGCGTACACGCGGCGGGCGTCGGCCCGACCGACCTGAAGATCCGGCGCGGCGACCTACGGAAAGTCTTCCCGCTGCCCGACCCCGCTGTTCTCGGTTTCGAGGCCGCCGGCACCGTCGACGCCCTCGGACCGGGCGTGACCGGCGTGTCTCCGGGTGACGAGGTCGCCGCCCTACTGCCCACGCTCGGCGGGTACGGCGAATACGCCCTCGCCTCGGCCTGGACCCTCAAGCCGGCCACCGTCAGCTGGGCCGACGCGGCGGCGCTGCCCGCCTCGGCCGAAGCCGCCGTCGGCGTCCTGCGCCAGCTCGGGGTCGCCGCCGGCGAGACGCTGCTCGTCCTCGGCGGCGCAGGCTCGGTCGGGGTGATCGCCACCCAACTGGCGGTCTCCCAGGGCCTGACCGTCTTCAGCGCCACCGGCCCGAGTGATGAGCAGTTCGCCAAGGATCTCGGTGCGATCCCGGTCCGCTACGGACCGGCGCTCCTCGCGCAGATGCGCGGGCACGTCGGCACAGTGGACGCCGTCCTCGACGCGGCCGGCAGGGGCGGCCTGCGCGACGCCGTCGAACTGGCGGGCGGCCCCGCCCGCGTGATCACCCTCGCGGACGAGCACGCAGCCGACTTCGGCGTCGCCCTCTCCGCCCCCACCCCGGACCGCGCCCCCGACGCGGTCGAGCAGACCATGCCGCTTCTCGCTTCCGGGCACCTGCGGCTGCGTGCCCAGCGACTGCTTCCGATGCGGGACGCCGCCCAGGCGCACGCCCTCCTCGAAGCGGGCACAGCGCACGAAAAGATCATCCTTACCGCTTAGCGGCACGTCGCAGCGCACTGTTCGGATCGACCGTGGGAGGAGTGGGATGGAGAGCCCGATCGAGGTAGTGCGCAGGTTCTGCGCGGCGTGGTCGGACAACGCCGGGGCCGCCGAACTGGCCGCATTCTTCACCGACGACGCCGTCTACCACAACATCCCGCTGGCGCCGATCACCGGCCGGGAGGCCATCGCCGACACCATCGACTCGTTCATCCGCCCCGGCCCGCCCGGTATCGAGCACATCGACTTCCGCGTCATCAACATCGCAGCGAACGGACCGGTCGTGATGACCGAGCGGGTCGATGTCTTCACGCTCACCGACAAGACGTTCGAACTGCCGGTCATGGGAACCTTCGAGGTCACCGACGGCAAGATCAACTCCTGGCGCGACTACTTCGACATGAATCAGTTCACCAGCCGGATGGGATAGGGCCGGACCTCATCCGCTCGAGTAGTTCGCTTGTGGAATCGCAATTCAGAGTGTCCTGAGCGTCGAGCAGGACCTCAGCAGGCAGCGTGGTCCGTTACCACGGTGCCAGGCTGAGGCCTGCCCGCCCTCAGCCTGCCGCATGGGCAGGGAGCGCGTAGATGCTTGATCAGGTGACGTTGTGGGTGCTCGGCATCGCCGGGATTCTGGCCGCAGCGCTGACCGCCGGGAAACTGCTCATTGACCAAGCCGGGGAATTGCTTCGCGCCTGGAAGCGCCTCATGGCGGCCTGGCGACAAGAGGAATGACCGTGGCGGCGGCGCCACCGGCCCGCTCTCCGGACTTTCCGGAGGCTTCAGCCTGTCTCGCCCGAGCGCGGGCTTGTGCACGCAAGGGCCTGTTCGACCAGGCCGCGCAGTTCCTGATCCTGGAGAACCATCGGGTATCCACCGTCCAAGGGGGATACCCGATTGATGGTCAGACGACGGTCGGTCTGCTGAGCCGTCATCAGCGCGGCCCGGATCGCCGGGCTGAGCTCGCCCATGCGGATCAGGGCCCGGAGCGCGTCGCGGATGAACCCGAAGGCGCCACCACCGTCCGCAATCGGCAGCACGAACTCTTCCAGAACCTGCAGGCTCGGTTCGGTCCGGCCCGTGATCGACCACAGGGTGATCGCGGCAGTGAGCCGGAGCCATCGCGGACCGTGCTCCATGGCGAGCCGGACCCTGTCCGCGTAAGGTGCCGCGTCGCGGCCGAAGTCGGCCAGAGCGCCGATCGGCCCGTACTCGGGCTCCTCGGCCGCCAAGACCGCGTCTCCGAAAAACCGTAGTGCCGCCGCACGATCCCCGCTGATGCGCGCGGCAGCCGTGGCAATCGACCTGTGATTGGCCGGATGGTCCAGGACCCTGCAGGTGCGCAGGGCCGGTGCAGCTGAGGCAGCCGCCGGGCCCATCGCTCCCAAGATCCCGGCCACTCTGAGCGAGGTCCGGGTGTCGGCCAGCAAGGGCAGCAGTTCGGGCAAGGCCGGCAACGCCGCCTGGCCCCACGCCTCCAGGGCTGCGAGGGAGCCGGAGGGCAGGCCGCCTCGAGGCCAGTCCTGCCGCATCATTTCCCGCAGCGCAGGCAGCAGAACGTCCACGTGCTCGCGGAGTGGGATCAGTACGTCGGCGATCTCCGGCCGTCTCGGTTCACCAGTGGCGTAGCTGCGGAATTGCTCCTCCCCTTGCGCACGGAGTTGCTCCATCAGACCAGGCAGGGCGCGCGGGTCACCTATCCGGGTCAGGGCCCAGCGGGCGAATTCGCCAACCGTTCCGTCGAGGTACTCGTCGGCCCCGTCGTCGTCGAGCAGTTCGGCGAGCCGGTCGGCGTACGGGGTGGCCGCCGGGCCCAGTACCGCCAGAATGTTCGCGGCCCGCAGCCGGACCGCGCCGTCCGCACAGTTCAGCAGGCCGCCGGCCAGCGGCAGCAGGGCAGCCTCCGCCGAACGCCGCTCGGTCAACAGCCGCCATCCGAGATCCAGTGCCGCCTGGCACAGCTCGACGTCCCCCAGCCGGCCCCCCGTCTCCAACAACCGGACAGCGAAGGACAGTTCAGCGTCGGGATCGTGAGCGAGCAGTCGGGCGGTGGACCAGACCAGGTCCTCGCGGGTCCAGGGACCCTCGACGGCAGGGGTGTACCAGACCTCTTCGAAGCGCGGTCGCAGCGCGCGATCGGTGAACACCTCGATCAGCCGGTCCAGCTGACGGACCGGCAGATCCCGGTCGACGGCCGCGGAGGCGTGCACGGCCGCGACCCACCACACCGGATCGTCCCCGCCCAGCACCTGTGCCAGTGCCGCCCTCGCCTGGTGGACGGCGACGCCGCCACCCCATTCCGTCCCGCCAAGGGCAAGCAGCAGCGGGAGACGGACCGTCGGGTCGGTCTCCACCCGCCACCGCTCCAGCAGCCGGACGATCCCGGCGCCCAGAGGTAGCGCCGCGCGCCGCACCGCTGGGTCCGGATCCGCCAGCAGCGCCCACGCTCGCGTCCAGTCCTCGTCAGCCAAAGCCGGTGCCCGCATCGCCACCAGCAACTCGACCAGGGCGACCCGGGCGCCCATGGCCGGGTCGGCAGCGAGGGCGACCACGAACGGCAGGGCAGCTGCCGCCGCGGACGGCGGCCGCTCCTCGTTCCTCGGGACCAGGGAGGAATGAAGCGGATAGCAGTGCTCCTCCGTCGCCGCCGGACCCGCCAGGGCGAGCAGCCGAAGCGCCCGCGGCACCGCGTCGGCCGCTTCGCGCGGATGTGCCGTCTCCAGTTCGTGCCACGCCACAGAATCCAGCCCGTCCAACGGCCTTCCCGTCACCGGAACCCCGTCCTGTCCACCATGTCGTGCAGTCCCCCTCCGGCTCGACCGTCATGGTCCAGGAAACCCGCCGTCCTGTCGCGCGAATTCGTGCCGCATTGGCCGTCGCTGTGCTCCTGTTCCCGCAGTACGGGCTGATCCACGGTTTCGCTGTAGCCGCTCCCCGCTCTCTCCCTGGAGGCTTCCCTGTGGACCAGCAGAGCGGTCCTTCGGCCGAGGGGTGTCAGGAGCCCCGGGCCGGGTGTGGCTTGCGGTGGGCTTGATCCGGCAGCGGGCGGCCGGGGCGCATGACCGCTGAACCGTCGGTACCCCGAGCGCGGGCTCATGCGCCTGGACGGAACGCGGGCACCACGCGACCATCTGAGGCACCACCGCGACCGTCTCCGGAAGGCAGGGCCTCCATGACCTCACTCCACCTTCAGGGGCGTACCGCTCTGGTCACCGGCGGAACCCGGGGCATCGGCCGGGCCACCGCGCACCGGCTCGCGCAGGCAGGTGCGACGGTGCTGTTGACCGGACGCTCGGAGCAGCACGCCAAGGCCGCCGCGGAGGAGGTACAGGCGCGGCACGGCACCACGGCCATCGGGCTGTCGCTGGAGATGACGGACCCGGCCGGCATCGAGGCGCTGATGGCACGGATCGCCGAGGAGCACCCCGAACTGGACATCCTGGTCGCCAACGCCGGAGTGATGGGCGTCGGCGCTCTCGGCTCCATCCCGGCCCCCGAGGTGCGGAGCGTCGTCGAGGTCAACGTGCTCGGGACCTTCGCGGTGCTCCAGGGCGCGGCGCGGATCATGGCTCCGCGCGGACGCGGCTCGATCGTGCTGCTCACGTCGCTGGTGGCCGCCCTGGGCGTACCGGGCATGGCTTCCTACGCCGCTGCCAAGGGGGCCATCGCGGCGTTGACGCTCAGCGCCGCCCAGGAACTGGGCCCGCAGGGCATCAGGGTCAACGCCGTCGCGCCCGGAACGATCGAGACCGACATGCTGGCGCCGTATCCCCGCGCCGTCCTGGACCAGACCGCGGCCCGAACGCCGTTGGGAAGGCTGGGCACCGCCGAGGACGTCGCCGGGGCCGTGGCCTTCCTGGCCGGCGACGACGCCTCCTTCATCACCGGCCACATCCTGGCCGTCGACGGCGGTTTGCAGCCCTGAGGGGACCCCATGCCCGGCTCAGTCCACCAGGTCCGACCAGGTGTTCAGGTTCCCGTCGTCGACAACCAGCTCGTGGTAGCCGAACCGTTCGCCGAGCGTCAGGAAGCGCTGGTACCGAACCTCGCTGACGGGCATGAAGTACGCCTTCAACGCCCTCCTTGGTGAGCCCGGACAGGCCGAAGTCCTCGTCGAAGGCGTCGAGGTCGGAGGCGTCGTGCGGATCGGTCATGGTGGTGTACCTGAGTAATGTCAGGCTGGAACTGGCCAGCCAAGCCGCTGAGGGAGTCCTGCTACCGCTTGGGGGCAGGCTCCGCCGCTCGGACTCCTGCGGACTCCTGCTCGGCGAGCCGGATGGCTATTGTGGCCAGTTGCTTGACCCGATCGGCGAATTGGCCGTCGTTACGACGGTGCGGCATGGGATAGAGCTTGGTGTCGACGGCCAAGGTCAGCTCGTTCCGGAGCGCCCTCATCACTTCCGCCCTGGACGAGGGGGGAAGGCTTGCCACGAACAGGTATCCGGAGGCCGCGTCGCGGCGCATCTGCTCACTGACGGCGGGATCGGTCACCCTCGAACGCAGGAAGCCCACGGTCCAATCGAAGAGACCGGACGTTGCGAACCAGTCACAACTGGGATCGTCGTCAGCCAGGCTGATGAGCTTGGTCACTGTGCCTCCCCGCTCTCGCACGACAGGTGCCGATGTGCGCCCCGATCCCGGCCACACGGTCCCACATACCTCAGAAGTCCCCCACTCATTTTGTGTACTCGGCGGTCTGAAAGACGTGCATGGCGACCTGTCGGGTGGCGACGGCTCTGGCGGGCGGCCCGGCTGTCGCTCGGTGAGTCAGCTCCTTGGTGGTACTGGTTTCACCATCGGACCGGGTCCTGGGCGCATGGCACGCACGGGGTGTGGTGTTCTAGGTTCGAGCTGTGATGATTCCTCCCGGGCTGCGGCGCTCGGTCCTGCGGGCGCGGCGGGACGCCGGTTTCCTGGCTGCCGGTGTGCTGCCGCACCTGGGCCTGGTACCGGTGTGGAGCTGGGGCCTGACGATCACTGCCGAGACCGGGAACTGGCCGCTCACGCTGCCCGTCTCGGTCGCCCTGATCCTGCTCGGTGTGCCGGTGCTGACGGCGGTTCAGCGGGCCCGGTACCGAGTGCTGCTCGGTGTGTTCCTGCCCCGGCCGACGCCCGCGCTGGAGCGGCACTGGTCGTGGGCGGCGCCCGCCCGTTGGCTCCGCTCGCCGCGCACCTGGGGGCAGCTCGGCTACCACCTCCTGCTGGGCCCCGTGCTGGCGGTGACGGAACTGCTGGTGCTCATGGCGCTGCCGGTGGGCCTGGCGGGCGCCACCTGCTCCGCCTGGGCGTGGGCGCTGCCGGCGGAGGTGCGCACGGAGTGGTTCGGCGCGACGCAACTGCCGTGCTACACGCTGGGCGGACTTGTCCTGCTCTGTGCCGTGCCGTGGGCGGCGGGGGTGGCGGCCCGCTCCGAGTCGCGTGCGGCGATGGCTCTGCTCGGGCCCAGCCCGGCCCAGCAACTCCGCGAGCGGGTGGACGAGTTGGACCAGAGCCGGACCGGCCTGATCGAAGCGGTCGACGCCGAGCGCCGCCGCATCGAGCGCGATCTGCACGACGGCACCCAGCAGCGGTTGGTCTCGCTGGCGGTCAACCTGGGCCTGGCGATGGCCACTCAGCCCGACCTGCCGGCCGGAGCCCGCGAAGCGCTCGCCGGGGCGCATCTGGAGGCCAAGCAGGCGATCGAGGAACTCAACGACCTGGTACGGGGCCTGCATCCGGCCGTGCTCGAGGACCGCGGCCTGGACGCGGCGCTGTCCGGCCTGGCCGCCCGGGCTCCCCTGCCGGTGCGCCTGCGGGTCGAACTGGAGCAGCGGGCGGCGCCCGCGGTGGAGTCGGTCGCGTACTTCGTGGTCTCCGAGGCGCTGACCAACGTGACCAAGCACGCCTGCGCGACGCGTGCCGAAGTGACCGTCCGGCGGGTCGGTAAGGTGCTGCGGGTGAACATCACCGACGACGGGCTGGGCGGGGCCGACGCCCGCGCCGGCACGGGACTGAGCGGGCTGGCCAAGCGGGTCGGCTCCATCGACGGAACCCTGAAGGTCAGCAGTCCCGTCGGCGGACCGACCACAGTGGCGGCGGAGTTGCCGTGCGAGCGGTGATCGCCGAGGACTCGGTGCTGCTGCGGGTCGGCCTGGTCAAGGTGCTGGAGATGGGCGGGTTCCAGGTCGCCACCGAGGTCGGGGACAGTGAGGCGCTGTTGGCGGCGGTGGCCGAGCACCGGCCCGAACTCGCACTGGTCGACGTCCGGATGCCGCCGGGCTTCACCGACGAGGGGGTGCGCGCCGCCGTGGAGATCCGTCGGCGTTGGCCGGGGACGGCGGTGGTGCTGCTGTCGCAGTACGTGGAGGAGCGGTACGCGGCCGAGCTGCTCTCCACCGACGCCGGCGGCGTCGGCTACCTGCTCAAGCAACGCGTCGCCGATGTCGAGGAGTTCGTGGCGGCGGTGCGGCGGGTGGCGGAGGGCGGCACGGCACTGGATCCGCAGGTCGTCTCACAGCTCCTGCTACGCCGCGACCTGGACCCGCTGGAGCGGCTCACCCCGCGCGAACGCGACGTCCTCGGCGCCATGGCCGAGGGCCGCTCCAACGCCGGCATCGCGCAGGCGCTGGTGGTCAGCGAGAGCGCGGTGGCCAAGCACATCAACAACATCTTCGCCAAACTCGACCTCCCCACCGCCGACGCAGACCACCGCCGCGTCCTCGCAGTGCTGAGGTTCCTGGCAGCCTCAGCAACATGACCGACCGTCCCCGGGCCTGACGAGCGTTGTCTGCTCGGCCCGGGCCGGCCTGCTCTGTACTTGTTGACAAGGCAGCAGCCCTCACAGCCGAGCCGATTCACGGCTCGGCTCCTGCGTTCCGTGTGGTCGTGTGGTCCTTGCTGAATCCCTGTGCGGACCCGGGCAGCGAACTACCTATGCGTGACGGATTCCCCATCAGGCCACGCTGCCTAGGTTGGTCCCGTCAGCAAGTTCAACCACCAGTCGGGAGAGTTCACATGACCGCCTACGCCATCATGCACGTCCGCTCGGTCCGTCCCAGCCCGCAGATCGCCGAGTACCTGCAGCGCATCGACGCCACCCTCGACCCGTTCCAGGGGCGGTTCCGCGCCCACGGGGACGACTTCGAGGTCCTCGAGGGCAGCTGGGGGCCCGCCGTGATCGTCCTCGAGTTCCCCGACCGGGACCACGCCCGCAGCTGGTACTCCTCCCCGGCCTACCGGGCGATCGCGAAGCTACGCACCGACAACATCGACGGCGACATCATCCTGGTCAACGGAGTGCCACAGGGATACCGCGGAGCGGACTCGCTGAACCACTGACACCACTCGCGTCTGCGAGGTCTGCCGTGGCCGGCTATGAGAACAACTCAAGGGTGCCTGTTCGGATCTCGCCGCCCCCGGGGGGAGAGAGAAACCCGCTCGGTGGCGGCGATCGGCCGCGCCTGGGGCTTCAGCGACCCTGAAGCAGCGGCTGGACCGCGCTGGGGTACTCAGTCGCCCTCGGCGTTGATGTGGGGCAGCACCCGGTCCAGCCAACGCGGCAGCCACCACGCGCTGCGGCCGAGCAGCGTCATGACTGCGGGCACGAGCAGCAGGCGCACCACGGTGGCGTCCACCAGCACGCTGACGGCCAGCCCCAGGCCCAGCATCTTGACGGTGATGTTGTCGCTGAGGATGAAGGCCGCGAAGACGCTCACCATGATCAGCGCGGCGCAGGTGATCACGCGTGCGGTGATCTCCAGGCCGTGGGCGACGCTCGCCCGGGCGTCGCTGGTGCGCGTCCAGGCCTCGTGGACCCGGGAGAGCAGGAAGACCTCGTAGTCCATGCTCAGGCCGAAGACGATGGCGAACATCATCATCGGCACGTAGCTCTCGATCGGCACGGTGCCGGACACTCCCAGCGCGGGACCGCCCCAGCCCCACTGGAAGACCGCGACCACCACGCCGTAGGAGGCGGCGATCGACAGCAGGTTCAGCACCGCGGCCTTGACGGCGACCAGCAGGCCCCGGAAGACCGCCAGGATGATCAGGAACGCCAGGGCGACCACGACCGCGATGATCAGCGGCAGCCTGCTCGCGATGATCTCCAGGAAGTCCAGTTGGGCCGCGGTCGTGCCGGTCAGGTAGGCCTTGGCCGGGGTGCCGGCCACGCCCTGCGGCAGGGAGACGTCGGTGAGGTGCCGGTAGAGCCGGGTGGTGGCGGCGTCCTGCGGTGCCGCGCTCGACAGTGCCGTGGCGATGAGCGCCTGACCGTCGCTGGTGGGTTGCAGCGGGCTGATGCTCGCGGCGCCGGGGACACCGGTGAGCGACTTGGTCAGGTTGGCGGACAGCGTGGACCGGTCCGCGGCGGGGACCTGGCTCTGGTCCACCACGATGGTCAGCGGACCGTTGGCGCCCGGCCCGAAGCCGGAGCTGATGAGGTCGTAGGCGCGGCGGTCGGTGAAGCTGGTGGGATCGGCGCCGTCGCCGATGTGGCCCAACCGGATGGAGAACAGCGGGATCGCCAGCACGCCCACCACCACCAGGCCGGCCAGCAGGAACCACCACGGGCGCCGCTGCACCCGGTGCGCGTAGCGGTGCCAGCCGCCCTGGGCCTCGGTGCCGGCGCCGTTGGTCCCCTCGGCCACCGGGGTGCGCACGCTGAGCCGGTCGATACGGCGCCCGACCAGCCCCAGCAGGGCCGGCACCAGGGTGACCGCTCCGAGTACCGCCGTGATCACGGTGACGCCGGCCGCCGCCCCCAGCTTCCCGATGAAGCCGACCCGGGAGACGTACAGTCCGGCCAGGGCGACGATGACGGTGCAGCCGGAGACCAGTACCGCGCGTCCGCTGGTGGCCACGGCCCGGCCGGCCGCCTCGACCGGGTCCTGGCCGTCGATCAGACGCTGGCGGTGACGGGTGGTCAGGAACAGCGCGTAGTCGATGCCGACCCCCAGGCCGATCATGGTCGCCAGGGTCGGTGACACGCTGGCGAAGGTGAAGGCGGCGGCCAGCAGGCCGAGGCAGCCGAGCCCGACCACGACGCTGATGAGCGCGGTCAGCAGCGGCAGTCCGGCGGCGATGACGCTGCCGAAGCCGATCAGCAGCACCACCACCGCGACCGCGAAGCCGATGGCCTCGCTGGTCAGGTCGGTGGCCTTGGGCCTGGCGAGCTCGCCCAGCGGGCCGCCGTACTCGACCTGGACCCCGGCGGCCCGGATCGGCGCCACGGCGGCGTCGACGCCGGAGAGGTAGCCCTGGCCCAGGGAGGTGGGGTTGGCGTCGAACCGTACCGTGATGTAGCCGGTCCGGCCGTCGCTGGACACGGCTCCCGGGGGTGCCGGCGGCAGCGGATTCTGCACGGACAGCACATGGGGCAGGTGCTGCAGCGAGGTGACCGCCTGGTCGACCTGGCTCTGGGCGTCGGTCAGCGGCCCTTTCGGGTCGTGCATCACGATCTGCGCCCCGGTGCCGCCCGAGCCGGGAGCGTGGGCGCTGAGCACGGCCAGCCCCTGGTAGGACTGGGTTCCGGGCAGGGAGAAGTCGTCGGAGTAGGTCCCCCCGAAGGCGCTCTGCAGCGCGTGCACACCGACCAGGGCGATCAGCCACACGACGATGACCACCACGAAATGACGTGCGCACCACTGTCCCAGCCGCTGCAGGACACCTGCGGACATATGCACTCCTAGAGATTGTGAGCGTCGTTTGGTGTCGCTGGGGGTAGACGCAGATGCGCTCGCATTTTGCGTTCATACCAGGACACTCAGGTCATGCCTGTGCAAGCGCGCGGGTGACTCGGTCGACGCCGCCCGAGGTCACTCCACCGGCGGAGCCGCCCGAGGGGACCGCGGGTCGGCCCCCAGCCATGACATGGGGTCACCACGGGTCAGGACTGGGGTGTTTCCACGGTTCGAACAACGGGGCCGGGTGATGTCCTGGTGGCACACCCACCGTGCATCGACCGTTCGCGAAACAGAGAAAGGCCAAGAACCATGACCGATCCGATCCCCGTCCTCTTCATCCACGGCCTGTGGCTGCACAGCAGTTCCTGGCAGCCCTGGATCGACCTGTTCCAGCAGGAGGGCTACGCCCCGTCCGCCCCGGGCTGGCCCGGGGACCCCGACACCGTCGAAGAGGCACGGCAGAACCCGGAGAGCATCGCCGACCACGGCATCGACGACGTCGTGGAGCACTACGCCGCCATCGTCCGCGGGATGGAGAGCCTGCCGATCCTGGTCGGTCACTCCTTCGGCGGCATGATCGCCCAGAAGCTCCTGGGACAGGACCTGGCCCTCGCCGCCGTGGCCGTCGACGCGGCCCAGATCAAGGGGGTCCTGCCGCTGCCCCTGTCCGCGCTGCGCTCGACGCTGCCGGTGTTCAAGAACCCGGCGAACAAGCACCGCGCCGTGTCGCTGACCGCCGAGCAGTTCCGCTTCGCGTTCGGCAACGCGATCTCCCAGCAGGAATCCGACGCACTGTTCGAGCAGTGGACCATCCCCGCGCCCGGCAAGCCGTTGTTCGAGGCCGCCGCCGCGAACTTCAACCCGCACTCGCCGGCGAAGGTCGAGACCGAGAACTCGGGGCGCGGCCCGCTGCTGCTGGTGTCCGGCGGCAAGGACCACACCGTCCCGGAGGCGGTCACCCGCGCCACGCTCAAGCAGTACCGGCACTCCGAGGCCGTCACCGAGTTCATGACCTTCCCCGACCGCGGCCACTCGCTGACCGTCGACGGAGGCTGGCGCGAGGTCGCCGACCAGGCGCTGGCCTGGCTGCGGCGGCAGGACCTGGACACCGCCCGATGAGCGCCTCCGCCGCGGACACGGGTCTGGCCGGTCAGCGTGCCGTGGTCACCGGCGCCGGCCGCGGCATCGGCCTGGCGATCACCCAGGGTCTGCTCGCGGCCGGGGCCCGCGTCGTCGCCGGGACCAAGAACCGCACCCAGGAACTCGACGACCTGGTCAAACAGGGCGCCGAACTGACCGTCGTGGAAGTCGACCTGGCCACCCCCGACGGCCCCGGAACCCTCGTCGCCGCCGCGGCCGAACTGCACGGCGGACTCGACGTCCTGGTGAACAACGTCGGCGCGGTAAAGCCACGGGTCGGAGGTCTGCTCGCCACGACCGACTCGGACTGGGAGTGGACCTTCACGATCAACCTGATGGCGGCCGTCCGCGCC
The DNA here is from genome assembly GCF_042510965.1 of Streptacidiphilus jeojiensis. NCBI lineage: Bacteria > Bacillati > Actinomycetota > Actinomycetes > Kitasatosporales > Streptomycetaceae > Streptacidiphilus > Streptacidiphilus jeojiensis. Next base: position 634,831 of record NZ_JBEUKS010000003.1, on the reverse strand, counting down.
ACCCGCAGCGCGCTGCCGCACCTGATCGCCACCGGAGACGGCCGGATCGTCACCGTCGCCTCGGTCAACGCCCGACTTCCCGACCCGTTGGTCATCGACTACGGCGCAGCCAAGGCGGCCCTGTCCAACTTCTGCAAGGCGCTGTCCAAGCAGGTCGGGCCGCAGGGCGTGCGTGTCAACTGCGTCAGCCCCGGACCGGTGGAGACGCCCCTGTGGAAGGGCGCCGGCGGCGTGGCCGCCACTGTCGGCGCCGGCCTCGGCCTGGATCCCGGAACCGTCGCCGAGACCGCGGCGGCCGAGGCGGCCACCGGACGTTTCACCCTGCCCTCCGAAGTCGCCGACCTGGTCGTGTTCCTGGCCGGCCGGCGTTCGGGCAACATCACCGGCGCCGACTTCCTGATCGACGGCGGGATGACGGACGTGCTGTGATCCCGGAGGAGGCTACGACGGTTCCGCATCACCGGCGGTCCCTGTTCGGCCCAGTGCCTCGGCGATCCTCCTGCGGGAGGTGATGCCGAGCTTGCGGAAGACCTTGTTCAGGTGGAACTCCACGGTCGAGGTGGTGATGAACAGTCTGGAGGCGACCTCGGCGTTGGTCAGCCCCGAGGCGGCCAGCAGCGCCACCTGCCGTTCCTGGCCGGTCAGTTCGAACCCGCTTCCGGTGCTGCGCCTGCGCGCCACCGCTCCCGTGGCGAGCAGTTCGCTGCGGGCGCGCTCGGCGAACAGCGCCGCGCCCCAGGCGTCGAAGGACTCGTAGGCGGCCCGCAGCTGCGTCCTGGCCTCGGCCCGGCGTTTGCGCCGCCGGAGCCACTCGCCGAACAGGAGGCGGGAGCGGGCCTGTTCGGCGGCCAGGGGAACCTTCCCCAACAGCGCGATCGACTCCTGGTACTGCTCCTCGGCACCGGCGTCCTCGCCCATCAGCGCCCGGGAACGGGCCAGCAGACCCAGCGCCCACGGTGTTCCGACGAGCTGCGCACGGTCTTCGAGTCGCTGCAGCGCGAGGGTCGCCGAGTGCCGGTCCCCCGCGCGCACCGCGGCCTCGACCAGAAGCGGCAGCATCAGATTGCCCAGCGACGGGGCGTCCTCGTGGTAGCTGAGCAGCGCATGGCGCAGCGCCTGGTCGTAGCGCCTGGCGCCCAGGTCGAGGATGCACAGTGCGTGCAGCGCCAACTGTCGCAGCAGGCCCAACCCGTAGGTGTCGGCGACGGCGTCCATCATCGCCACGGTGGTGCGCACGTCCTCGTCCCGGCCCATCCAGGCGTACAGCAGGGCCCGGTTGAGATCCTTCTGCGTCTTCAGTCCGATGGCTTCGGCGTAGTCGTCCGCCTCGCTGTACAGGGCGTCGGCCGCGGCCAGCCGTCCGTTCCAGATCTCGGTGGACGCCAGGTTCGACACGGCCAGGCTGAGTCCGTACAGCGCTCCCTGGCCCCGATCCACGGCTGCCAGTCGGCCGACGACCTCGACGTACGCCTCGATGTCCCACACGTCGATCGCGGCGATGCTCACCAGGATGCTGAAGGGGGTGGCCATGTCGCGCAGTTCGGCCGCGGTGCGCAGTCCCGCCAGGGCCGCCTGCATGGTCGTCACGCTGCTCCCGTACCCGCGTGCCGCGCGCAGGGCCAGACCCTGGACCAGCTGGTCCGGGCTCCACTCCTGCGGATCCGGGTCGTGCGGGGCGGCGAGCACGGCGCCGGCGACCTCCGCCATGGTGGTGCGGTACATCGGGTCCCGGGCGATGACGGCGGCGTGCATGGCCTCGTAGAGAAGGTCCCTGGTCATTCGGCCGTCCGTGTCCGCGAGTTCGGCAACGGCCCCGAGCATCATGGCGGGGACACGGTCGTTGCGGGTGTTGAAGAGTTCTGCCGACGCCCGGATCCGCAGCGCGCGTGCCCGGGTGGCGGGATGGTGGAGCGCGGGTGCGGCCAGGTCGAGGAGCGGCAGAACCGGCGCGTGGTCCCCTGCGGTCAGATGGGCCTGGGCGGCGGCCAGGTACCGTTCGGCGCGCTTGGTCGGCTCGCTGGTCAGGTCGGCGGACTTGGACAGGAACAGTGCCTGGGCGGAGTACCCTCCCCTGGCCCGGGCCAGGTCCGAGGCGGCCTCCAGGTCCGCGGCCACCTCCTCGTCGGGGCCGGCGGCCGCCTCGGCACGATGCCAGGCGCGCCGGTCGGGAACGCGGTCGGGATCACTGGCCGCCGCCAGCGCGGCGTGGATCCGCCGACGGTCCTCCGCGGAGGCCGCCGCGTAGACCGACGACCGGATGAGGGGGTGGCGGAAGTCGACCGTGGTCCCCTGGCGCAGGATCCCGGCCTGGACGGCTGCGGCGGCGGCTGCTGCCGACAGGCCCAGCACACCGGCCGCACGCCAGATCACCGCCCTGTCGTCGGTCGGCGCTGCGGCTATGAGGAGCAGCAGGGTCCGGGTGTCGGAGGGCAGCGCGGCCACCGACTGTCGGAAGTGCTCCACCAGCAGTGCGCCCACCGGCAGCGGTTCGGGCATCGGCACGACCCCGGCCAGCTGTTCGACGCCCAGGTGTGCGCCCAGTTCGATCAGCGCCAGCGGATTGCCCCCGGTGCCGGCCACGACCCGGTCGGCGACCACCGGGTCCAGATGACCGGGAGCAACCAGGGAGAGCAACTGCCTGGCATCGCCGGCAGGCAGCCCCTCGACCCGCAGGGAGGGTACGGCGCCGAACAGTCCGTCGCCCTGGAAATCGTCCCTGACCGCGAAGATCAGGCCCAGCGAGTCGGCGTAGAGCCGCCGGGCGACGAAGGCCAGCGTCTCGGCCGACTCCCGGTCCAGCCAGTGCACGTCGTCGATCAGGCACAGCAGCGGCAGTTCCGATGCCACGGCGGCCAGCAGGGTCAAGGCGGCGAGACCGACCAGGTGCCGGTCCACCGGGGCTGCGTCCGCCAGGCCGAACGCGGCGTTCAACGCGGCCCGCTGTCCGGCGGGCAGCTGGTCGACGCGGTGCAGGTGCGGCCGCAGGATCCGGTGCAGTGCGCCGTAGCCCAGGGGCTGCTCGATCTCCACACCCGCGATCCTGGTCAGCTGCACCCCGACCGCCTGGGCCGCCGCATGATCGAGGAGCCGCGTCTTGCCGATGCCGGCCTCGCCCACCAGCACCAGGACGCCGCTGCGTCCGTCCCGCACCGCCTCCAGCAGTTGTCCGATCGCCTCGCGCTCGGCGGAACGGCCCAGCAGCGGCCGCACCGTTCCGGCACGAGCCCCGCGCACGGCCATGGGAACCCCCTGTCATCGGAACTCCTGCCTGAGGAGACAGACGCTAGTCAGCGCCGATGACACGATCGAGCGTCACATGACGGTGGAGGCACGCAAAGCACCGACCACCCTGCCCAGCTCGGCCCGGGAGACGACGCCCAGCTTGGGGAAGATCCGGTGCAGGTGCGAACTGACGGTGCGATGGGACAGGTACAGCCGCTGGCCGATCTCACGGTTGGTCAGCCCTTCGGCGGCCAGCTGGACGATCTGCAGTTCATGTGCCGTCAACCGGTCGCGGGCGTCGGGATCCCGGCTTCGGCTGGTCTCGCCGGCCGCCCGCAGTTCCCGGCGGGCCCGCTCGCCCCAGGGAATCGCGCCGAGCGCGTCGAACATGTCACGGGCGGCGCGCAGATGGTCCCGGGACTCCACGCTGCGCCGCCGGCGCCGCAGCCACTCCCCGAACGCCAGCTGCGTACGCGCCCTGACCAGCGGCAGAGCGCTCAGGTCGGCGTTGAGCGCCGCTGCGAACAGCGGCTCGGCGTCCGCGTCCTGCGCCACCATGGCCCGGGCCAGGCGCAGATCGGCGTGCAGTACCGGCGCCGGTGTCAGTTGGGCCACCTCCTCGAGTTCCGCGATGACCGGTATCACCGCCTCCCTGCGCCCGCAGTGCGTCGCGGCATCGACGAGGTAGCCCAGGGCGGTCAGCCGCAGGGCGACCTGGAACGCCGGATCGGCCGGATCGTGCAGCCGCCGGAAGTGGCCGTAGGCCTCGTCGAACCGGCCCTGGCCCAGGGCGGCCAGGCCTCGCGCCATGGCCGCCGTCGCCAGGACCGGACGTGCGCCGACCGGCAACCCGATCTCCTCGGCGGCCTCGGCCAGCGCCCGGACATCGTCCTCCTCACCACGCAGTGCGGCGAGTTCGGCGGCGGTCGCGGTCATCAGGGCGTACATCATGGTCTGGCTGGTCTCGCGCGCGAGCCGCCGGGACTCCTCGGTCGCCGCGATCGCGGCGCCGAGGTCGCCGACGACCAGTGCGCTCCAGGCGTCCGCCCCGACCGTGCGGGCCAGCAGCCCCAGGCGTCCCTGGGCGCGCAGCCCCGCGCCGCCGGCGGCCGAGAAGGCCCGGGCGAGAGGGAACCCGCCGGCCAGCAGTGCCGCCGTGCTGAGCATCCGGTAGGCGCGGCCGTCGTCCCCCTCCGGCAGCACCACGTCCCGCGCCCGCTCCAGGACGTACGCTCCGCGTTCGATCGGCGCGGCGTAGGCGCAGATGGCCAGCCGCCACGGGTCGAGTTCCTCCGCCACCATGCGCTCGACGGCCTCCAGGACCCTGCCACGGGCCTCGGGGCCCGGCTCGGACCAGAAACACAGCTGGGCCGCGCTCCACAGGATGCGGATCGCCAGCGCCCGGTCCTCGACCGCGATCTCCTCGGCCAGGGCGGTCAGCGACAGGGCGGCGGAGGGGTGGCTGTGCAGCCCTTCGTCGAAGCCGCCGCGCAGCCAGGTGGCCCTGGCCTGCTGCTGTCGGGACAGCCGCTCGCTCTGAGCCCGGTCCAGCAGCCTGGTCACAGTGTCCGGACGGCCGAGTTCGGCAGCGAAGTCCGCGGCCAGCAGCAGCCGATCGGCACGCGAACCGGCGTCCTCGCTGAGCGTTGCGGCGTGTTCCAGCGCGGTGACCGCCTCGGCGATGCCGCCCCGCCGGGCCGCCCGGCGCGCGGCGTCCTGAAGGGCGGCGGCGACCGACTCGTCGGGCTCCCCGGTCGCGGCGGCGCGGTGTCTCACCTGCCGGTCCGGCTGGTCGTCCAGCACGCGGGCGAGCGCCGCGTGCGCGGCACGTCGCGCCGGCGGCGCCATCTCCTGCTGGATCGCCGAGCGCATAAGCGGGTGGCCGAAGCGCAGTTCCGTTCCGTCGACCTCGACCAGTCGGGCCTCCACGGCCGGGTCCAGCTGCGCCACCCCGACGGCGGATCCGGTGAACACGCGGGTCGCACCGTAGAGTTCGGGCAGCGACGAGCTGTCGTCCAGGGCTGCGATCTGCAGCAGGTTGCGGGTGACCTCGGGCAGGGTGCCGAGGCGATCGGTGAAGGCCCGCTCCAGCCGCTCGGTGAGCGGGATCTCGGCGAGGTGCGGATCGGCGGAGGCGCCGAGCGTGCGCGGCAGTTCGGTCAACGCCAACGGATTGCCGGCCGCCGCGGCCAACAGCCGCCCGCGCACGGCGGCAGGCAGATCCGGGGCCCAGTCCGCGAGCAGGACGATGGCCTGCTCCTCGGACAGCGGGCTGAGCGGCACTGTGATCAACTCGTCTGGGTTCAGGCGTGACCGGTAGCCCTCGCGCGCGGCCCCCACCATGACCATCGCCTCGGTGCGCACCCGCCGCGCCAGGAACGCCAGGATGCTGACGGTGGCATCGTCGAGCCACTGCAGATCGTCCGCCAGTAGCAGCACCGGGGCGCTCGCCGCCGCGTCCGAGATGAGGTTGAGGGCCGCCAGGCCGACCAGGAAGACGTCGGCGACCTCGGCCTCGGCGTGCCCCATGGCCGCATCCCACGCCCGCCGGTGCGTCGCCGTCAGATCCGCCGCTCCGGCCGCCAGCGGCTGCAGGAGCAGTTGCAGACCGGCGTAGGGGATGTCGCTCTCGGCCTCCACGCCGCTGGTCCGCAGGACGCGGTACCCCGACGCCCGGGCAAGGCCGGCGGTGTGCGCGAGCAGAGCCGTCTTCCCGATTCCGGCCGGCCCGTGGACCAGCACGGCGCTGCCGCGGTGCGGCGATTCGGCCAACAGCCGGGCCAGCAGATCCAGCTGCCCCTGCCGGCCGATGAGATCCACATACCCCCCTCGACCCGGTCATCGGCCAGCGTGCTCAAGGGCCAAGACTACTGTGTCCCCAGCAGGCGATGACGTGTCGTGGACGGTTACCTGCAGGCAGTGACCGTTGCACCCCCCAGCCGCTTCGCCGGGGCCGGTTGTCACACGTCGCGGCGGGTCACCACGACCGAGGTGGTCGCCAGGCTGAGCAGCGGCCACGCGGCCATCAGGATCCAGGCGACACCGACCGCCGGGAGCAGGTTCGGGTGCGGGGTGCCGTAGGTGCTGCGAGAGATGGCCTCCCATGCCGCCACGGGCATGACCTGCGTCGCCCAGCCGAGCCCGATGGTCCCGCTCGCCAGCAGAGTCGGCAGGAACAGCAGGACGCCCCAGGCCGTGCTCACTGCTCCCGCCGGGTGCCGGATCAGCGCGCCGATCGCCATGCCGGCGAGTGCGCCCAGGACGGGGAGTACGGCCGAGACGGCGGCGGCGCGCAGGACGTCGGGACGGTCGAGGGAGAGTCCCGACAGCTGGCCGGAGAGTGCTGCACCGGCGACGTACAGAGAAGCAAGGGACGTCAGCAGGCCGAACAGGGCCATGTGCGCGGACACGATGACGCCTTTCGCCAGGATCACCCGCCGTCGGGCGGGCACCGCGGTGAAGGTGGCGCGGATCAGTCCGCTGGAGTACTCGCCAGCGACGGCGAGTACTCCGAAGGTGGCGGCCAGCACGGTGATGAACTCCCAGGTGGCGTCGTTGTAAGGGTAGATCAGCGGATTGAACTGGGCGGCGGCCCCCGGGGCGACCCTGACGTGGGCCCCCTCCCACCAGGCCGCGACGACGGCGAAGAGGAGCCCGAAGGCCATCAGGCCGTAGGTGGACCGCAGGGACCGGACCTTGATCCATTCGGCGGCCACCAGATCGCCGAAACGTGCCCGGTTCCTCGGAATTGGCGTGCTCATACGTCCCTCCGGTCCAGTACGACTGCGGTGACGACAATGGATGCGAGTGCCCAGGCTGCGAGGATCAGGCACGCCTCGCCGGCGGTCATGGTGCCGCTGGAGCCGCGCCCGGCGGATGTGAGGCGGCCCCACGCGTAGTACGGCATCACGTTGGCGAGGTCCGTGGCCAGGCGGTTGCCGTCCGGCCGGATCAGCAGCGGCCCGAAGCCGAGGACCGCGCAGACCGCGAACCCGGTGGCAGCGGCGTGGCGCAGCAGTGCGCCCAGGGCCATCCCGGTGAGCGCACACACCGGGAGCACCGCGACTGAGGCGCCGATCGCGTCCAGCGAAGCAGGATCGGTGAGCGAGCGTCCGTGGAGATCGCCGGGAGTGGTCGCGAACGCCAGGAGCAGCCCGCCCACGGCGGCGACCAGAGCGGTGGCGGCGGTCACCGACGCCAGGACGCCCGCCTTCGCCACGACCAGCCGCCGACGCTCGGGGATCGCGACGAGCGTGGTGCGGATCAGCCCGCTGGCGTGCTCGCCCACCAGGGCCAGGGCCCCGATCATCGCGACCCCGATCATCGACGGGATCCAGGAGGGCCCGTCGAACGCCGCGTGGTTCGGGTCGATCGGTCCGCTCGGGCCCGTGGCCAGCATCGTGCCGCCTGCGCTGTTGCTGCCCGCGAAGTACAGGGCCAGCGCCACGGCGGCACCCAGCGTGAGTGACGTCGACCGCAGCGACCACAGCTTGATCCATTCGGCGGCGTAGAGATCTCCGAACCGGGCACGCGTGCGCATCGGCGCGGCCCCTCGCAGCCCGAGCGGCTGCGGCAGTTGAGCGGCCGTCATGACTCCGCTGCCCGGTGCACCACGCTGGAGGACGTCAGCTCCATGAACGCCTCTTCCAGCGCACCGGATGTGACAGCGACCTCGTACACCATGATCCGGTTGCTGAACGCGACCTCCCCGATCTGGCTAGTGCTCAGCTTGGCGACGGTCAAGGACCCGTTCCCCAGCTGCGTCACCTCGCCGCCCGCCGCGGTGAGCACGGCGGACAGGTGCCGGGGATCCTCGGACCGGACCGTGACGGTGGGCCGCGAGGCCCGTGCCGCGAACTCGCTCAGCGGCTCGTCGGCGATGAGTCTGCCGCCGCCGACGACGATGAGGTGGTCGGCGGTGTGCTCCATCTCGCTCATCATGTGGCTGGAGACCAGGACCGTGCGACCCTCGGAGGCGAGGCGCCGGAACAACTCCCGCGCCCACCGGATCCCCTCGGGATCGAGGCCGTTGATCGGCTCGTCGAAGATCAGTACCGGAGGGTCGCCGAGCAGCGCGCAGGCCAGTCCCAGCCGCTGCCGCATCCCCAGCGAGAACTCCCCGACGCGGCGTCGCGCGGCCTCGCTCAGGCCGACCTCCCGCAGGACGGCGGTGACGCGTTCGCGCGGCAGGCCGTTGCTCCGAGCCAGTGCGGCGACGTGCGCCTGAGCGCTTCGCCCCTTGTGGACGTCGCCGGCGTCGAGCAGTGCCCCGACCCGGCGCAGTCCGGCCCCCTCCAGGCGGAAGGGCCGGCCGTCGATCGTGGCAGTGCCGCTGGTCGGCGCGTTCAGGCCGAGGATCATGCGTAGCGTGGTGGACTTTCCGGCTCCATTGGGTCCGAGGAACCCGGTCACCTGGCCCGGCTTGACGGTGAAGGTGAGCTCGTCCACGGCGGTGAGGCGGCCGAATCGTTTGGTGAGTTCTCTGGCTTCGATCACGGCACCAGGCTGGCGGGCGGGCCACCGGCTCCGCGTCGGCCGCCGGATGGCTCTGCGGGAAGCGGGCGTCGGCCCGGGGATGTACGCCGCCGGGGCGACGCCGGAGTACGCGAACGCCGCTTACGATCGACGACGTGGACCAGGCCAGCATGCGATTCGTCCTGTCGGAAAGGCTCATGTGGCTGACCGGGAAGGGGGTCGTGTGCTGCGCGTTCATCACCTATGCGTTCCTGCTGTTCTGGTCGGCGCCGGTGGCCCAGAGCCGCACCTACCAGGGCCCCTTCCGGTTCCCCACGCTGACTGCGCCTCAGATGACGGCCATGGCCCTCGCCCTGGCGCTCCCGGTCCTGCTGGTGCAGCATCGGCCGGTCGCCGGCTACGGCGCGCTCCTGGCCGAGACCGTGCTGGCGGCCGAGGTCGGCGCACGGTCCTGGGCGATCTTCGCGGCGGCAGCCGTGACCGTCTGCTACCTGGCGGTGGTCCGCCCCGTCAAGGTCTGCGGTGTGGCCGCCGCGGCGCTGGTGGCCGTGTGGTTCCTGGAGAACGTCCTCATCGAGCCCAGGAGCCTGGACGGGAACCTCTGGTCCACCTCGGCCCAGATGGCCCTGTACGCGACCTGCGCCTTCCTTGTCGGCTACGCGATCCGCAAGCGCCGCCAGTACGCGCTCTCCCTGCGTCAGCAGAGCGCCGCCCGCGCCGTCATGGCGGAACGGCTGCGCATCGCCCGCGAACTCCACGACATGGTCGCCCACAGCATCGGCATCATCGCCGTCCTGGCCGGCGCGGCAGGCCGGGTCATCGAAACCCAGCCCGTGGAGGCACGTGAGGCGCTGGGCAGCATCGAGACAACCAGCCGCGAGACCCTGACCGGTCTGCAACGCATGCTCGGCGCACTCAGACACGCCGAACCGGGAACCGACGTCGAAGCCGCCCCGCTCGTCCCGGCCCAGTGCCTGGACGACGTCGACCAGCTCGCGGCCCGTGCGGCCGATGCCGGGGTCCGCGTCGAGCTGGCATGGCGCGGCGAGCGCCGTCAGCTGCCTCCCGAGATCGACCTCTCGGCGTTCCGGATCATCCAGGAGGCGGTCACCAACGTGGTGCGGCACTCCGGTACCCACGCCTGCCGCGTCGAGGTCGGCTTCGCCGCGGACGAACTGTCGATCGAGATCGTCGACAACGGCCACGGCCTTGCCCTGGCACGCCCCGGCGGTGGCGGGTTCGGTCTGCTCGGGATGCGCGAGCGGGTCGCGCTGCTGAGCGGCCAGTTCAGTGCCGGGCCACGCCCCGAAGGCGGATTCCGAGTCGCGGCAAGGCTCCCGGTATGACCATCCGAGTACTGCTGGTCGACGATCAGCCGCTGATGATCGTCGGACTGCGCATGGTCATCAAGGACACCCCGGACATCGAGGTCTGCGGTGCGGCCGGCAACGGCCGCGAAGCAGTGCAACTGTCCCGAGCGCTGCGGCCGGACGTCATCGTCATGGACATCCGCATGCCCGAGATGGACGGCATCGAGGCGACCCGGACCATCACCTCCCAACCCGATCCGCCGAAGATCGTGGTGCTGACGACGTTCGACGACGACGAGTACGTGTACGGCGCCCTCCACGCCGGAGCCAGCGGATTCCTCGTCAAGAACATGGCTCTGGAGGACATCCTCCATGCGATTCGCGTCGTCGCATCAGGCGACGCGCTCATGGCACCGAGCGTCACCCGGCGTCTCATCGCCGCATTCGCCGAACGCAGCCATGCCGCAGCACCGCCGCTCCGCACCATCGACGGGATCACCGAGCGGGAACGCGAGGTACTGGTCCTGGTCGGACTCGGGATGTCCAACTCCGAGATAGCCCAGCACCTGGTCATCAGCGCGGCCACGGCCAAGACGCACGTGGCACGCCTCTTCGCCAAACTGCAGGCCCGCGACCGGGTCCACCTGGTCATCGCCGCCTACGAAGCCGGTCTGATACCGAGGCGCTGACCGTCGAGGGCCAGATCCTCCTGCAGCTCCGAGTAGTCGCCGCGGAGTGTCGGCCGCTGTCTCCTACCCGACGTCAGGTCGTGTCATCAGTGGCGAACGCAGGTGCAGTTCCAGGCGGGGACCGGTCAGCGGCACGGTGCTCCAGATCGCCGACGCGGTCCCCGCCTCGGCGTCGACGGTCAGCCGAACGCGGTGCGGGGTGGTGATGACGTAGAGGTCGGCGACGAACATGCTGCCCTGCCAGGCGCCGGCCGCGACGACGGGCCGGCCGAGCGGGGAGCTCTCCCGCCAGGTGCCGTGCCCGACTTCGACGTCGAGGAGCGACTCGAACCGTACGAGCCAGCCGCCGTCGGTGGGATCGATGGTCACCGTCGTACCGTCGGGCAGGGCCGAGCCCTCGGCGGAGGCGTCGAGCGTCGCGCCCGCCGAACGCCCCGGGTCGGCGGAACCCGGCACCGGCGACAACGACAGTCGCCGCAGCCGATCGGCGAGGATCTCGTCGTCCTGGGCGCTTCCCACCTGGTCCACTCCGGGCAGCAGGCACTCCCAGATGGCGTCGAGTACCCCCTGGGACTCCCCTTGGGCGGTCACGGCGACCACGAGATCGTGCGAGGGGACCACCACACACTGCTGTCCGAAGGAGCCGTGGCCGTGGTAGCCGTGACGCGACATCCAGAACTGGTAGCCGTAGCCGTGGGCGAAGTCCGCCTGGTCGGATCCGTCCAGGATCCACTCGCTGTCGATGTGCCGACTGGTCGCAAGCTCCACCCATGCGCGCGGGACGAGTTGCTCGTCGCCGAAGCGGCCGCCGCGCAGCAGTAGTTCACCGAAGGCGGCAATGGCCTCGGTCGTGAGGTGCAGTCCGTGGAATCCGAAGGCGGCACCGCTCTTCACCCGGTCCCATTCGGCATGGTCGACGCCCATCGGCTTGAACAGCCGCTCGTCGAGGAACTCCGGGAGACCGCGACCCGTGACCCGCTCCACCATCCGGGCCAGGATGAAGGTGGTCGAGTTGTCGTAGGTGTGCCGGGTTCCCTCGGCCGTGGCGAACGGCAGGCCCAGGAAGCCTTTCACCAGGTCGTCGGGTTCCAGCTGCCAGGCTTCGGCGAGGCTGTCCGTGGGGTGCCCGGCCGTCATGGACAGCAGGTGGTGAACGGTGATGCGGCTGCCCTGCTCGGAGATGCCGGCCGGGACGTGGTCCGGCAGCATGTCCACCACCCGGTCGTCCAGCGAGAGCAGCCCGTCGCCGACCGCGAGCCCCACGGCGATCGACGTGAACGACTTGGTCAGCGAGTAGAGGAGATGCGGGCGTTCGGCCGAGTACGGCGCCCACCAGCCTTCGGCGACGACGTGACCGCGGTGCACCACCATGACGGAGTGGCACTCCCCCGAGCGTGCTTCGAGCCGGTCCAGCAGCGCGGCGATCGAACGGGACGAGATCCCCGAGTCAGCCGGTGCCGAACGTGGCAGCAGGGCGCGTTGAGCAGACATTCCGACTTCCTGTCCGACCTTCGAGCTGGAGGTGGATCGATGCCGGCGATGTGCAGAGAGCAGGGGCTGCCGGCCCGGGCATGGTACGGCCAGGTCGAGTCACGGTTCCAAGGGGTTTTTCTCCATGGGTCGACGGCGGCGTCAGGACTCGCGGGGGCGGCGCGGACCAACGCGCCTGCGCCACGGGTGATGCAGATCACTTCTGTTCAGGTCACAGAAAGGAGGGCTGTCTTGTCTCCGGTAGTAGAGGCGAAACGCTTACGTCAGGAGGGTGATGGTCATGCGGGTGTTCGTAGCGGGCGGGACCGGGGTCCTGGGACAGGTTCTGGTGCCGCAGCTCGTGGCACGGGGCCACCAGGTGACAGCGACAACGACGAGCGAGGCCAAGCTCGACCTGGCGCGCCGGCTGGGCGCCACCGGTGTGGTGATGGACGGCCTGGACCCGGGCTCGGTCGGCGAGGCAGTGGCCAAGGCCCGACCGGAGGTGATCGTGCATCAGATGACGGCGATCTCCATGGCGCACGCGGGCAAGCCCGACATCAAGCACCCCGACCGCTGGTTCGCCCTGACCAACCGGCTGCGCCGGGAGGGTACCGACCATCTGCTGGCTGCGGCCGAGGCCAGCGGGGTGTCCCACGTCGTGGCGCAGGGCTATGCCAGCTGGAACGGCATTCGCGAGGGCGGCTGGATCAAGACCGAGGAGGACCCGCTGGACTTGCTGGTCGGAACCGCGGCGCAGTTCGGGCTGGAGACCCTGCGCTACGCCGAGGACGCGGTTCTCCGAGCCGGTGGTGCGGTGCTGCGGTACGGCGCGTTCTACGGTCCGGGCGCCATCGACGACCAGGTGGTACTGCTTCGCAAGCGGCAGTACCCGCTGATGGGCCGCGGCACCGGCTTCAGCTCCTGGATCCACCTGCACGACGCGGCCGGCGCCACTGTCCTGGCTGTGGAGCAGAAGGCGCGCGGCGTGTTCAACATCGTCGACGACGAACCGGCCCCGGCGAGCGAGTGGCTTCCCTATCTCGCGGAATGCGCGGGGGCGAAGCGCCCGATGCGGGTGCCGGTGTGGCTGGGCCGGCTACTGGCCGGGGACCAGGCCGTGGTGATGATGACTCAAGGACGCGGGTTCTCCAACGCCAAGGCCAAGCAGCAGCTGGGCTGGCAGCTGCGTTACCCGTCGTGGCGCCAGGGCTTCAAGGAGGAGCTGGCTTGAGCCGCAGGGCTCTCTCCCTGGACGACGACGGCACATAGCGCAGCGCGGCGGAATCTCGACGCCCACGGTCTTTTGCCGCCCCCTGGGCTCCTCGTAACCTGGGCCCCAGGGGGGAAATGACATGCCATCAGTGCGCCGGTACCGTCCGATCCGCCGGTTTCGTCCGATCCGCCGCAAGCGTCTGATGCGCGTCACCTGGCCGGGCGGCCCACGCCAGAGGGCGTACTTTTTCGCGCTGCTGCCCGCTTCGTTCATCAGTTCCGGGCTGGCCGGCGAGCTCACAAGGAACGCCAGGGCAACGGGCCTGCTGGTGTTCTTCCTTGTCCTCACGGACGTACCCACGGCCTTTCTGGTCCGCCTGGGCCTCACCGGTCTCTACGTGGGGCCCAACCACATCCGGATCCGCCGACCGCTGCACACCCGAACGTACCTGCGCTCCAGGCTGGTATCGGCCACGGCGCAGGCGCACCCCGACGGCCTCCGGCCCGACATCCGCAAGCGCCGGATCACGATCGTGCTCCACCTGGCCGACGGGAAGCAGGTCAGCAGCACATACGCAGTGGAAACATTCCACCTGGCGACCAGCAATCCAAAACCCTTGGAGCAGTACGCCGAGATCCGGGACATCCTGGACCTCCTGTGTGAGGGGTCACCGGCACAGCGAACGTTCAGCGTGAATGGAAAACACGGCTTCCAGTGAATTCATGGCGCAATTCTGCGCAGTACGGTGCCCGGGGCCGAAATATCCCGCGAGGTCCGGTCGATAACGACTGACTGATGCGATCATCCTGCAGCACTCCGGATCTCCGGGATACCCCCGAGCGGTGGGCACACATGCGTCGATCGGGGGGTGGACAAGCCGAATGGGGGGCTGCGGTCCTGGTCGGTCCCGGACCGGGTCGGTGCTGACGGGAACTCAGTGCCAGTTGGGAGCCGTCGTCGAGGCTCCGGGGGCGACACCCCCGAATGGTGGGGCACACTCCGCCGCACGCGTCGCGAGGGGCCGGATTCCCGCCCCACTCGGCCTTTTCTGCTCCATTCGGCCGCCGGTATGCGGATTATCACAAACCACTTGCCCGGACATTCCGTCCGCGTGTACATATCAGCACGGATGTCTGAACCCGGTATTTCACCGCAGGCGGTCGGCCATCCTCGCCCTCATCGTGAACTCGTCCTTGGAGTCGACATTTCCGACGCCCTGCCCCCGCGCAATCGCCGCCGCCGGATAGCGGCCATCACCTCCGTCTCGCTCGCCATGGTCGCAGGTGCCATGGTCCTGGCCCCGTCCTCCCAGGCCGCGGTCCCCGCCCCCTCCGCACGGACCCTGGTCGGCACCAGCCCCCAGTGGGCCGCCGCCTCCGCCGACAAGGGCGCGACGCCGTCGAGCCAGCAGCTCACCGCCCGCGTCTACCTGGCCGGTCAGGACCCGGCCGGGTTGGCCGCCTACGCCAAGGCCGTCTCCACCGCGGGCACCGCACAGTACGACCGGTTCCTGACGCCCGCCCAGGTGCAGCAGCGCTTCGGTGCGACCCCGGCCCAGATCGCCGCGGTGCACGCCTGGGCGACCGGCGCGGGACTGCAGATCGCCGGCAGCAGCGCCCACTACGTCGATGTGCACGGCACCGCCGCCGCGGTGAACCGGGCCTTCGGCACCCACCTGCACGAGTACGCCGTCCAGGGCGAACTGCGCCAGGCACCCAGCAGCGACGCCGTGCTCCCCGCCTCCGTAGCGAGCGCGATCCTCGGTGTGACGGGCCTCAGCCAGAACGCCCCGCGGAACCGTCCGCAGTCCATCTCGGTGAACGCCTCCGAGGCACAGCTCGCGACCGGCACGGCGAAGCCCAAGCCGAAGCCCGGTCTGCCCACGGTGGCGACCTGCTCCGACTACTGGGGCCAGAAGACGGTCAGCGGAGCACCCAAGGGCTACACCGCGAAGACCAGCTTCGACCAGTGCTCCTTCACCCCCGCCCAACTGCGCAAGGCCTACGGCGTCACCGCCTCCGGCCTCACCGGCAAGGGCGCCCGGGTCGCGATCGTGGACGCCTACGGCTCCTCCACCATGCTGGCCGACGCCAACCGCTTCGCCACCGCCCACGGCGACCGGGCCTTCCGCAAGGGCCAGTACACCGAGGTGGTCGACCCCGCCGCATGGACCAGGACCGGTCCCAAGGACGGTTGCGGCGGTGCCGCGGGCTGGGCCGGCGAGGAGTCGCTGGACGTCGAGATGGTGCACGGGATGGCGCCGGACGCCGATGTCGTCTACGTCGGCGCCAACTCCTGCTCGGACCAGGACCTGTTGGCGGCGCTCAGCACGATCGTCGACAAGCACCTGGCCGACGTCGTCTCCAACTCGTGGTCCGGGCTGATGCACTCGACCTCGGGTGACGAGACCCCGGCCCAGGTCGCCGCGTACGAGCAGATCTTCCAGCAGGGTGCGGTCGAGGGCATCGGGTTCGACTTCTCGTCCGGCGACTGCGGCGACGAGTCCCCGGCCGCCGCGGCCACCGGAACCAACTGCGACCCGACCAGCACCCGGGCGCAGACCGGGTTCCCGTCCTCGGACACCTGGGTGACCGATGTCGGCGGCACCGCACTGGCCGTCAGGAACAAGGCGGGGGCCTACGGCTTCGAGACCGACATGGGCACCCAGCGCTCCGTGCTGAGCGCGGACGGCAAGAGCTGGACCCCGTTCCCCGGCACCTTCTACTTCGGTGGCGGCGGCGGCACCAGCGAGGACTTCGCCCAGCCGTGGTACCAGGGCACGGTCGTCCCCAGCACGCTGTCGCACACCCTGATGACCGGCGCGACCAGCAAGACCGCCCAGCGGGTCACCCCGGACGTCGCCATGAACGGCGACCTCTACACCTCGGTCCTGGTCGGCATGTCCGACGGCGCGCCCTACAGCGAGGGCGGCTACGGCGGCACCAGCGTCTCCGCCCCGGAGTTCAGCGGCGTCCAGGCCGACGCCATCCAGGCCCGCCACGGCCGCCCGATCGGCTTCGCCAACCCGGCGCTGTACGAGCGCTTCGGCAGCAAGTCCTTCACCGACGTGGTCAACCACACGCTGGGCAAGGGCAAGCAGCCGCTGAACGCGGTTGCCGACCTGGGCGTCGTCAGCGGCAGCCTCCGGATCCGCCTGGTCGCCTTCGGCCGCGACTACGGTCTCGCCGCGACCAAGGGCTTCGACAACGCGACCGGTGTCGGCTCGCCGACCGAGGCGTACCTCAACTCCTTCCGGTAGTACCGCGAGGAGTCCCCGGAAACGGCGCTGATCCGGCGCCCGGCCCGGGTGCCGGCGGACCCGTCCCCGTCGGCACCCGGGCTTCCGTGCCCTCTCACCGCGTCCCAGCGGCGGCAGGTCAGATCACGTGTCGGTCAGGCCGGTGACCCGCATGGTGATGTTCAGCCGCCCGCTGCGCAGTCCGGTGGCGGGGTCGCCGGTGCCGGGGCGGACCTTGGGGACGCCGTGGTAGGCGTAGCGGGAAGGACCGCCGAAGACGAAGAGGTCACCGGAGGCGAGTTCGACGTCGGTGTAGGGGCGCGTACGGGTCTCGGTGTTGCCGAAGCGGAAGACGCAGCTGTCGCCGACGGTCAGCGAGACCACGGGCGCGGACGACTCCTCGTCCTTGTCCTGGTGCATGCCCATGGTGGCCTGTCCGTCGTAGAAGTTGATCAGTGCGGTGTCCGGGGTGTAGGCGTCCGCGGCCTCCTGGTCACCGTAGGCGCGCAGGACCGCGCGGCGCCCGAGCAGCACCATCCAGTGCGGGAACGGGGCGACCCGGGCACCGTTCACGTCGCCTGCGGTCCGGGTGTACCGGTACGGCTGCCAGTGCCAGCCCACGCACACCGTCTGCACCGACATGACGCCGCCGCGCGGCAGCCGGGTGTGCCGGATCGGCACCGGCCCCGCGGCCCAGCCGCGACACGCGGCCACGAGTCGGCGCTGCTCCTCAAGGGTGAGCCAGTTCGGCACGTGCACAGCGCCGGGCGCCACCTGGGTGACCGGACGCGGGATCAGGGCGCTCATCTCTGCTCCTGCGGGCGGGGTGAGTGGGGCGGGTGGGGTGGGTGGGGTGGGTGCCATGACGCGTCGTGGAAGACCAGCCCCAGGGCGTGGCGGCGCCCGGAGCGCACGGTGCTGACCCCGTGCCGCATCGGCCCGTTCGACCAACCCCTGCTGCCGGCCACCGGCCGGTCGCGGGTGGTGAACACCAGGCCGTGCCCCTGCGGCAGGGTCGTGGCCCAACCGCGGGTCTGCGCGCGGGCGCGCTGCTGGGTCATCAGGAACTCCCCGCCGGTGAAGTCCCTGCCCGGCGCGTCGAGACCAACCACGACCTGCAGCGGGAAGAGCAGCTCGCCGAACACGTCGCGGTGCAGCGCGTTCCAGTCGCCGGGGCCGTAGCGCAGCAGGATCTGCGCGGACCTGGCCTGGCCGGCCTCGTGGCACATCCGCAGCCATTCATGGAGGGTGTCGGGCCAGGGGGCGGGCCTGCCCAGCCTGGCCGCCCAGTCCCGGGCGATGGGCAGCAGCCCGGGGTAGAAGGCTTCACGCAGGTCGCGGACCAGGTCGGGCAGGTCGTGGGTGAAGTAGCGGTACTGGCCCGAGCCGAAGCGGTGACGCGCCATGTCCACCGTGGTGCGGAACCGGTCGGGCTCGTCGTAGAGGGCCGCGATGGCGGCGCACTCGTCCGGCGTCAGGAGCTGCCCGGTCAGGGCGTGGCCGTGCTCGTCGAGCGCCCCGGCCAGGGCCTCCCAGTCGGTGCCGGCGACCCGGCCGGCGACCGGAGCTGCGGGCTGCGTGGTCTGCATCATGGTGGCGGTCTCTCCTTGGTCCTGTGCCGGGGCAGGGCGGTGGGTGTGGCGGCGCGTCAGATGAGGGCGGGCTGCAGGGCGCCCTCGTGGGTGAGCAGCCAGACCTTGCGCTCGACGCCGGCGGCGTAGCCTCGCATCGAGCCGTCGGCGCCGATGACGCGGTGACAGGGCCGCACCAGCAGCAGCGGGTTGGCGCCGATCGCCGCGCCCAGGGCCTGCACGCGCTCGCGGGGCAGGCCCAGCTGCGCGGTCAGGGAACCGTAGCTGGTCGTGGTCCCGTATGCGATCGAGTCCAAGGCGCGCCACACCCGTTGCTGGAAGTCCGTGCCGACCGGGGCGAGCGGGAGCTCGAAGCGGGTGCGCTCGCCCGCGAAGTACTCCTCCAGCTGGCCGGTGGCATCCGCGAACGGCCCGCTGTCACGCCTCCAGCCGGGCTCGGCAATCGGAGCACGGCGCTGGCCCGACATGGACAGCCCGGTCAGGGCGAACCCGCTGCCGGTTTCCTCCCCGACCAGGAGCAGGTCTCCCAGCGGGCTGGTGATCGTCGTCCAGGCGGTCATCGTGGCCTCCCTCTCGTCATGGGTTCCACCTGCCACAATGCCGCTTGGCGAGCCTGGGTGCTGGCGGGAATCGGACATGGCGCTGGGCCCGTCGGGCACCGCTCCAGGGCAAGGTACTGAGCACGGAACCGGTCTGCCTATCCCCCGTCGACCTCCTGGTCGACGGCTTCGTTGGCGCGCTCGATCTCGGCCATGTGCTCCTCAGCCCAGGTCCGCAGCCCGGCAAGCGCGGCTTCCAGGGACAGCCCGAGTCCGGTGAGTCGGTAGAAGACCCGCGGCGGCACGCTCGGTTCGACCCGACGCGACACCAGCCCGTCGCGGGTCAGGCTTCGCAACGTCACGGACAGCATCTTCTGCGAGACGCCGGGCATCCGGCGCCTCAGCTCGGCGAAGCGCACCTCGTCCGGTGCGGCATCGGCGAGCGTCTTGACGGCCATGGACGTCCACTTGGTACCGATGCGGTCCAGCAACTGCCGCGTCGGGCACTGGGGGTCGAACAGATCGCCCCGTACTCCGCGACCGTCGGCCCGGGCTCCTCGGGTGGTCACCTGTGGCTCACCACCTTCCCCGAAAGTGCCGTCTAGGCAGCGGTCGGACAGGTACCTATCGTTCTGTGGTAACCAATGGTAACCACTCAGGGGAACCGTCATGCCCATCACCACCGCACCCCAACTGCGCCGCATCGCAACAAACGGCGTCCAGCTCAACGTCGCAGTCGCCGGGGACGGACCCGCGGTCCTCCTGCTGCACGGCTTCCCGCACACCTGGCAACTCTGGAGCGGCATCATGGGCCGCCTGGCCGGGCAGTACCGGGTCATCGCCCCGGACCTGCGAGGCTTCGGTGCCAGTACCCGCGCCGTCGAGGGATACGACGCAGGCACCCTCGCCACCGACATCGAAGGACTGCTCGACGCACTCGGCGAGCCCTCGGCAGCGGTGGTCGGCATCGACGCGGGCGCCGCCCCCGCCGTCCTGCTCGCGCTGCGCAGGCCCGGCCTCGTCCGGCGCCTGGTCGTGATGGAGGCACTGCTCGGCCGCCTGCCCGGAGCCGAACACGTCGTCGCGGGCGGCGCCCCGTGGTGGTTCGGCTTCCACGCCGTCCCCGGCCTCGCGGAGACCGTCCTGGCCGGCAACGAGGCCCCGTACATCGACTTCTTCCTCGACTCGGGGACGCTCGGGCGAGGAGTACCCGACGAGATCCGTGCTGCCTTCGTCCACGCGTACACCGGCAGCGAGGCTCTGCGCTGCGCGTTCTCCTACTACCGGGCCCTGCCCACCAGCGCGCAGCAGATCCAGGACGCCGTCGCGACAGCTCGGCTGACCATGCCCACCATGGCCATCGGCTCCCACCCCGTCGGCACCGGACTCAAACGCCAACTCCGCCCCATCGCCGACGACCTGGTCGCACACCACCTCCAGGACTGCGGCCACATCATCCCCCTCGACCGCCCCGACGCGCTGCTCGCGCTCCTTGCCCCTTTTCTGTCCGCCGATCTGCCGAAGTGACCTCATGATGCCGTGCAGCCCGGGCTCTTGGTGCGGCCGTCATCCCTCGGTCGTGGTGCCTTGGTGCTCCTGGCCGGTGTCGAAGAAGTGGTCCAGATACGCTTCCTCGCCAAGGAGACTGTCGCGCAGGAGGGAGAAGACCTCGGCTCCGTCACCCGGTCGTCCTGCGGTGGCCAGGCGATAGCATTGGGCCAGTTCCAGGTAGCGATGGCCCCATTCCCCGGCATAGGTCCGTGCCTCACTCTCGGCCCTGGCGATGGCCTCGTCCATCGAGGCGGCCTGCCACAGTGTCAGGCGCTCCTCGTAAGGTGTGCCCTCCCAGGCATCCCAGTGGAACACGCAGCGAACCGCGTACCAGGACTTCTCCTCGGCCAGGTCGCCCGCTGCTGCCATGGTGATCTCCTCGAATGACACAGTGCGTTTGGGCCTGGTCGACCGCTTGCCCGGGAACCCGGACATCCGCTGATCCTGACCGCCGAGAGTCATCACTGCAACCGAATACCTGCTGCTCAGGTACCGCCTACAGACTCGCGGGGCGGCAGGGCGTGACTATCCGTCCGTGCGATCAGTCGCCTGTGGCGCTGTTCGCCATGACCCGGGGCAGTGCTCCGGTGCTGATCGTGGACCTGTCCTCGCCGCGGGTGACGTCCCGTTAGAACTCGTTGATGTACAGCTCACCGTCAGTGCCGATGACCAGTGCGTCAACGCGTCCGGGACCCCGGCTCCCCGTGGTTATCCCGTGGCCGGTCACACCGCCCAGACTCTCCCAACCTGACCACCCGCCGTCGAACCACTTGTGGTACACGGCGGCGTCCTGTCCGCGGTGGAAGAGATCGATGCGTCCCGGCGCCCATGAGCAGGCGGCTACTCCCTGTTCGGTGACGCCGCCGATGTCCTCCCAGCCGGACCAGCCGGCGCCGTCGGCAGCGGTCCACTTGTGATGGATGCCGAGGTCGTCTCCCACGACGAAGACACCGACCCGGCCGCCTCCCCAGGTCTGTGCCGCGGGAGTGAGCTGCCGGGGGAAGTGGCCGCCCAGGCTTTCCCAGTCGGACCATCCGTTCCGGTATCGCTTGTGGAGCAGCGAGAAGTCGGTGCCCGAGATGCAGAACACGTCAAGCCGTCCATCGCTGTCGACGCAGGCGGCCGGGGAGCTGCCCAGAATCGGGCCGCCAGGTGGGCCGCCGCCCAGATCCTCCCAGTCCGACCACGGGTACGGACGCTGCATCGACCGGTGCAGCAGACCGGTCGCGGCGTTCACAAACAGATCGTGGCGGTCGCCGTCCTGCCATGAGGTGAGCGCGGGCGATCCGATGATCGCGCGCCCCTGCGGCTGCCCGATGTCGCTGAAGGGCGACCAGTAGTCGTTCCCCAGATACGGTTGCTCCCACAGATCGCCGCTGTAGGGGCTCTTGTCCTCCTGACAGACGACGTCCAGGACGCCGCCGTAGCCGGATGCGGCAGGTGCACTGGCCGGGTGAAAGACACCTGGGCCGAAGGTGGTTCGCTTCCATCCAGACCAGCCCATGGAACGGCGTCCTTCCTTCGGCGCGGCCAAGGGTGAACGGCGCATATCCTATCCAACCAGGCGGCCCAGCGTTGCGCGATCGGGATGTTCGCCACTCAAGCGATGACCGTCGCGGTGTGCCTGGCGACCGGGTGGGCGCCGGTGCTGCCGTTCAGGCCCCGGTCGCGTAGCGCCAGAAGTCCCGCATGACCTCCGGTGGGGTCGGGCTGGCCATTCCGAGCTGGGTGAACATCAGGGCGACCGTGCCGGTGGCGGGGGTCAGGTGCGCGGTCGTACCGGTGCCGCCGACCCAGCCGTAGCGGCCGGGCACGATCCAGGGGTTGACCGGGTCGACGTCCACCGAGCCGCCGTAGCCCCAGCCCTGGCCCTCCAGGAACAGGTCGCCGGCCACGCGTTGGGCTTGCGTCAGCTGATCGGTCGTCATCCGCCGTACCGCCTCGGCCGACAGCAGCCGTCGGTCGCCCGCCGTCCCCTCGGCCAGCAGCATCCGGGCGAAGGCGTACCAGTCGTCCACGGTGCCGACCAGGCCGCCGCCCCCGGACGGGAAGGCCGGCGGCCTGCTCCACTGGCCGTCGGGGGCATCGGCGAGCACCGGGGAGCCAGCTGCGTCCGGCTGGTAGTAGCTGGTGAACCGGGACAGCTTGGCGGGCGGCACCTCGAAGGCGGTGTCCACCATGCCGAGCGGCTCGAACAGTCGCTCGGCCAGGAACTCGGGCAACGGACGGCCGGTGACCCTGGCGACCAGCACGCCCTGCAGGTCCGAGCAGGTGTTGTAGAGCCAGGCCTCGCCCGGTTGGTGCAGCAGCGGGACCGCCGCCAGCTTCGCCATCCACACGTCCGGGGCCGGATTCGGTTGCGGGAACGGCGGTGCCGGATGCACCTCGCTGAACAGCAGGGCGACCGCCGGCCGGCTGAAGTCGGCGGAGAAGCCGTACCCGGCGCGGAAGCTGAGCAGGTCCTCCACGGTGATCGGCCGGTTCGCCGGGACCACGTCGTCGACCGCACTGTCCGGGGTCCGTACGACGCAGGGGGACGCCAGCTCCGGAAGCCATCGCGCGACGGGGTCCTCCAGGCCGATCCGGCCCTCGTCGACCAGCATCATCACCGCGGCGGCGACGATCGGCTTGGTGATGGAGGCCAACCGGAAGATCGTGTCCCTGGCCATCGGGGCACTGCCCTCGTCGTCGACCGAGCCGACAGCCGCCACCTCGATCCGGTCACCACGGGCCACCAGGCCCACCGCGCCCGGGGCCCGCCCGGGGCCGACATGGTCCTGCAGCACGCCGTCCAGATCGCTCATCGCTCCGCCTCGACCCTCGCCTCAGGTGTGTGGTCACACACTAGGACTCCCGCCGGCGCCCCGACTCATCGCTCGCACCGGAGCCGTCCACACCGGAAAACGACTTGATGGTCCTTGTCCCCTCGGCCATGCTCCCGGTTGTGACCACGACACTCTGCATCCGCCGCCCGCGCTTCTTCACACCTGCAGAGGATCACGATCGTGAACTACACCATTCGCGAGTACACACCTGCTGACGAGGCCTCCTGGCTGCGTTGCCGAGTGCTCGCCTTTCTGGACACCGCCTTCTACGACGCCGTCGTTCCGTCCAAGCCCGCCATCGAGGCGCCCGGCTTGGAACTCGTCGCAGTCGACGCGACCGGCTCCGTGGTCGCCATCATGGACACCGGGATCGACGGCGATGTGGCGACCATCGACACCGTCGCGGTCCACCCCGACCACCGGCGCCGAGGGTTGGGGCGGGACTTGCTGCACCGCACCCGTGACTGGGGCGGCTCCATCGGGGCGACCACACTGGACGCCTGGACCCGCGACGACGCGGACACGCTGGCCTGGTACCGCTCCATGGGCTTCGCCGAGAGCGACCACTACCTGCACGTCTACGCCTTCTACTACACCGACCCGGCCGAGCCGGGCCGTGCGATCGCCGAGCCTCGTCCGGGTCTGCGACCCATCATGGTCTTCGGACACGCTCCCCTCGCCGACGAGGAACAGTTGCGGGCCGAGTTCGCCCGCGTCCACGTAGACCGGCGCTTCTCCATGCCAATCTGACGGACCGGGGTCATCCAGGGGCACCCCTCCTTGCATCCGCAGCGTCGCCGATCAGTACGGCGATGCCGTCCAGCAGGCGGGCCAGGCCGAACTCGAACAACGTGTCCAGGTCGAGCGAGTGCTCGGGGACGCTGGCGAGCAGGGGCAGTGCGGCGGCGAGGCGGGGGGAGGTGAGGGCCGGGGTGCCGTGTCGGTCCATCCACTCGGTGTCGTCGATGCCAGTGTCCTGGACTGCCTCGGCCTCCGTCTCCAGGTTCGCGGCGAGCCCACGGACGTGGGCGGCCAGCACCGCGTGCACATGGATCATCGTGACCGGGTCCAGGCCCAGGCCGTCCAGAGCTCGCAGGACCCACTCGCCGTGGGCCAGCGCCCGGGGCGAGAGCAGGGGACGGGTGAACGAGGTGGCCTGGGCCAGCCAGGGATGGCGGCGGAACATGGCCCACTGCATGCGCGCCGCAGCGTCCAGCCGGGCGCGCCAACCGTGTGGCGGGGGTTCGGGCAGCGGGAACTCGGCGAAGGCCGCATCGGCCATCATCAGCAGCAGTTGTGCCTTGCCCGGGACGTGGCGGTACAGAGCCATGGTGGTCACGCCCAGGTCCGCCGCGGTCCGGCGCAGGGACAGCGCCGTCAGCCCGTCGGCGTCGGCCAGGGCGGTGGCAGTGCGGACGATGGCTGCCACGGACAGCCGCTGCGGCCCGGCCGCTGTGCGGCCCGGCCGGGGGTCGGGCGGGACCGGCCCCTCGACAACGGTGCCGACGCCCGGCACCGCGCGGGCCGACCCCTCCTGGCACAGCACTGCCAGTACCTTGCTGGCCGTGGCCATCGCCACACCGTGCTCGCGCACGATCTGACGCGTCGACGGCAGCCGCTCACCCGCGGTCAGCTCGCCGGAGACGATACGCTCGCGCAGCTCCGCAGCGATCCGCAGATAGGGGGACGGGGTATCGGTCACACGACCTCCTCGGACGGCCGACCTAGTGCACCTCGGTCGCTGACCAGGAACCGGCAACCGACTGTACTAGGGCATGTATACGCCTGCATACCCCACTCCCTACGGTGAGGGAACCAGCCGGGGAACACCCGGCCCACGAGCCCACCCAGGAGTGCCGGATGAACACCACCGCCGACCACCCGACCCCCGTCCGCCGCACCCTCGACCTGGAGGGCCGCCGACTGTCCGTTCTCGACTTCGGCGGCGCCGGCCGCCCCCTGCTCGCCCTGCACGGCCACCTGGACCAGGGGGCCGCGTTCGCACCCCTCGCCCACGCACTGGGCCCCCGGTGGCGGGTCATCGCACCGGACCAGCGCGGCCACGGGGCCTCGGACCGGGCCGCCGACTACTCCCGCGAGGGGTACCTCGCCGACGCCCTCGCCGTGCTGGACCACCTGGGACTGGAGCGCGCCGTCGTCCTCGGCCACTCGCTCGGCGGCTTGAACGCCTATCAACTGGCGGCCCGTCACCCGCACCGCGTCGACGCCCTCGTGCTTGAGGACGCCGGCGCGGTGATGGGGGTCGACGACGGCAAGAACCCCTTCCTCTTCCTCAGCGGCAGCCCCTATCGGGCGGCCACCCGCAAGGAGCTGATCCATGGTCTCGGGCCGGCCGGGCCGATCTTCGCCGACGCCCTGATGGCCCTGCCGGACGGCACCTGGCGACTGCCGTTCCATCCCCAGGACATGATCGACTCCGAGGAGCTCAGCGAGGGCGACCACTGGGCCGACTGGCTGGCCACCGACTGCCCCGCACTGCTGGTCTATGGAGCACGCAGCCAGGTCGTCAGCCAGGCCCTGGCACAGGAGATGCTGCAGCGCAGGCCCAGCGCCCGCGCCGTCCAGCTGGACACCGACCACTTCGTACACGCCACCCGCCCCGACGAATTCGCCGACGCAGTACGCACCTTCCTCAAACAACTCCCCCAGGACGACGGGGACGCGGCAGGCGGCAACGCCGATCGATACGACGCATGAGGGGTCGTCGGTCGTGGCACCGTCAGATACGGCGGATCGCGTAGATCGAGCCGATCTCGGACATCTTCTCGAACTTCACCACGGTGCCGGTGTGCGGGGCGTGGAACAGCAGGCCGCCCCCGGCGTAGATGCCGACATGGGAGTCGTTGTTGAAGAAGACCAGGTCGCCGACCTTGATGTCGGCGAGGCTGACCGAGGTGCCCTTGTCGATCTGATCGTAGGTGGTGCGGCCGATGGCCACCCCGGCCTGGGCGAAGGCCCACTGGGTCAGGCCCGAGCAGTCCCAGCGGTCCGGGCCGGTGCCCCCGCGCTGGTAGGGGTCGCCCTGCTGGGTCTCGGCGGCGGCCAGCGCTGCCATGCCGACCGAGCTGCCCGGCGCGCTGGGGCCGCTCGCACCGCTGGTGCTGCTACCCCCGCCGCTCGCACCGCCTGAGCCAGCGCCCGAGCCTGAGCCGTGGCCGGCTGCGATGTTCTGGGCGCTGGACTTGGCCTGGGCATCCGCCGCGTCCTGAGCGGTCTTGAGCGCGGCGGCCTGAGCGGCGGTCAGCGAATCCAGCTCGGCCTTCGCCGCGTCCAGCCGCTGCTGCATGGTGGTCCTGGCAGCCGCCAGTTGCTTGCTGGTCGCGTCCAGCTGCTTCAGTTTGGCCTCGGCGTCGGCCTTCGCCCGGTCCAGGGTCGCCTGCTGGGCCTTGAGGTCGGCGAGGATGGCGGCCTGACTGTCGGCGACCCGGCTCTGCGCGGACGCCTGGTTGAGGTAGTCCGTCGGGTCCGAGGAGAGCATCAGCTGGACCGAGGGGTCGATCGCCCCGCTGCGGTACTGCACGCTGGCGATGGCGCCGAGGACGGAGGCCTTCGCGGTGACCGAGGCCTGCTGCCGGGCCACCTGGTCCTGCAGCGTGTTGATCTGCTTCTGCAGCGCCTGCTGGTCGGACTGGGCCTTGTCGTACTGCTGAACCGCCGCGTCCGCGTCGTTGTTCAGCTTGTCGATCTGTGCCTTGAGCTGGGCGGTGGTCTGCTTCGGCGCCGCCTGCGCCGACTGGCCGCCGGTCGCGGACAGGGCAACAGTGGTGGCCGCGGCAGCCGTGAGCACGGATATGCGGGCGCGACCGGGATTCCTGGGACGACGATGGGACGCCACGAAGGCGAGCTCCTTCTTCCTACGTCCGCCTACCGGGTGAGCTGACGGGTTCGGGCTGGAAGACGCGCCCTACAACGCCTCACCGGCGTACCGGCCTGACGTCGATTCACCCCGAGGGAACATGGTTCCCCGGCTCCGAAACTGACGGACAGCCACTGCGGTCACTCCCATGGCACGGAAGCGGGACTGCCGTACGGTCGGACTCGGCGGAAACCCCCGCGGCCCCCCGGAACGGGAGGACGACTTCGCGGTGGTTCGACCGCAGACACTAGTGACCCGACCGAGACCCGATCAATTGCCCGCGTGAAAGGCATCCGATTCCCCTGGAATGCGCCCCGGAATTCCTTACGCGCGGTAACCGCAGGATGACCGCGGAACAATCACGCAGCAGTCAAACCGGACATACAATCCAGGGTTCCAGGATCACAGCGTGACAAGACGCATATCCGAACCGGCCTCCTGACCGGCTGCTACCAAAGGTATCCGTCCACGGGAACGGGCCTGGCCGGACGCTGGTCGACGCCGACCAGTTCGAGCAGGTCCCGTTCGAGGTTGACGGCCAGGGCGGTGATGGGGACGTCCTGGGTACGGTTGGCGAAAGGCTCCTCGGTGGATGCACCGACCCGCTCGACCATGCGGAAGAACAGGGTGATCAACAGTGCGGAGGGAATGACCAGCCAGCGGTAGGAAGTCAATGCGCTGATCGCGGCGAAGGGGAACACCACCACGTAGGAGTGCACGAACAACCGGCTCAGATAGTCGTGCGGCCGCGGGATCGGCGTGTTGCTCATCCGCTCGGCGAGCGCCTGCTGGGTGGACAGACCGGCCAGGGCGGTCTCCATCTGGAAGTTATCCAGACCGGACAGGATGCCGAGGCCGTATCCGCGGAAGATGGCCTGGCTCTGCAGCCGGGCCAGCACGGCGGGGCGGTTGTCCGCCGCCAGCACCAGCTCGGCCTCCTCGGGGGACAGCAGCCGAGTGAGCTCGAGGGTGGCGTCCTGCCGGCGCAGCAGTCGGGCCAGGCTGTACGCCCACGCTGCCTGCCGGTTGGCGAACTCGTGTTGCCAGGCCCGGACGGTGTCGGGGTCGATCGCGGGGTCGGCGAGTTTGGCATCGGTGACACTGCGGGCGACCCGGATCAACGTCCGTGACTGTCCCGTCAGTTGGGCCCAGATGCCACTCGCCTCCCACCAGCGCTGGTAGGCCGTGTTGGCACGGAAGGCGAGCAGGATCGCCAACGCGGTTCCCAGCACGGTGGCGAGCAGCGAGGGCAGCGCGAGCCAGCCGATGCCGGCCTGGTCGACCAGCAGGTAGGCCACCGTGCTGCTCACCGCCGCGAGCCCCAGATCGAACCGGACGAACGGAAGAGTTCTGCTGACGTTGAAGCTTCCCTTGACGATCACCGTGCCAGCCTAGCCGCGTCACGTCGCCACAGGCCACGGGAGACAGTTCGTTTCGAGCGAAACCCGCCCCGCGGCATGTGCGCCTTACAGCAGACCTGAATTGACATATCATCACCTGAGCGACATCCGTGGGCACGGAGATCCACCACGGCCCAGGTCAGTCACGCGGGCCGCGCAGGGCGATCAGGACGACCCCTGCCAGCAGGACCAGCACCACGAACAGTCCCGCGCCGGTGTCGTGGCCCGGCCTGGTGACCCAGATCCAGGGTGTGCGCCAGGCTGCGGCCAGAGCGAATTCCGCGACCACCGTGTAGGCCAGCGGTCCGACCCACGACACCGCGCCGCCTAGGGCAGCGGCCGACAGCAGGCCGATGCCGGTCAGCCCGGCGACGCTGCGCAGCAGTTCCCAGCATCCCCCCGGAAGGTGCGCACCCGCCGCGCCCGCGGCCAGCAGGCCCACCGCAGCGCCCGTCAGCGCCAGTGCACTGCCGACCCGCAGGTACGGCAGCCACCGCCCGGTGCTGCGCTCGCTCTCGCCGAAGGGGTTGCGGGCCGCTACGGCGACCACCGACGCGGCCGCCGCCTCGATCAGCAGCGGCGTCTGCTGCGCGGCCGCGCCGTCGCCGACAGCCCAGTGCAGCAGCAGTGTGCACCGCAGCGCGATCCCGCAGCCGACCAGCGCCAGCAGCGCGCCGGGCACCTGACGGCTCAGCAGATGCAGTCGGACCAACCGCACGGCTGCGCCGCGGCGAAGGGCCCGGCCTCCGGCCGCCCCCATGGTCAGCGCGCTCACGGCAGCTGGTCCAGGGTGATCCGGCCGGCCCGAAGGTCCGCGAGGTGGGCCGTCAGCCAGGCGTGCCTGGTGGCGGCGGGCAGCGCGGCGAACCGCTGCCCGGCGGCCTGGACCGGGGTGCCCGGTCCCGACAGCCCGGCCGGGGCGGCCTGCACGGCCACCAGCACGGCCAGTTCGTCGGACGGCACGCCGACCGCCTGCAGCAGTCCCTCGGACACCGCCTGCTGGGCCGGCCCGGCGTGACCGACCAGGCCGTCCACCACCGGGACCGCCACCAGCGGAAGCACCTGGGCGTGCAGGTACGCGGCGCTGGACCACAGCTGCACCGCGGAGCAGCAGCCGCGGCCCTGTCCGCCCGGGCCCAGCCAAACCGCGCCGTCGTAGCCGAAGTCGAAGGAGACCTGCGCGACCGGCGGCGTCCCGGTGATCCGGGCGGCGGCCACCTGCGGGAAGCGCTCCGGGGCGGCCACCTGGTCCAGTCGCACCGGGGCGCCCGGCAGCCCGGCGACCTCGCGCCGCAGCGGGTCCAGCGCCGCGGTGGCGGCCGGCAGATAGCGGCGGTAGACCGGGTTGAGGCAGACCGGCACCGCGCCCGGCGAGCAGACCAGGACGGCGGGAATCGGGCGGTCGTCCGCGGCGTCGTGCAGGGCCGGGACGACCACTCCGGTGGCGGTGGCCTTCGCCGTGCCGACCAGGACGGTGGCGGTCACCGAGGCGGCCAGCCCGACGGCGACCACGGCCGCGGCGGCCCGGCGCAGCCCGATCGCACCGCAGGTGCGCTGCACGCCCAGCAGGCCCAGCGCCGCCACCGCGGCGCCGCCCATGAACAGGATCCTGGTGATCGACAGATCGGGCAGGTACGGGGTGAACACCCCGGCGTCGGGGCGCAGCACCTCCAGCGAGTACATGGGCGAGACGGTGGGTGACAACAACGCGAAGGTGCCGCCGCTGCGCAGGGTCTGCCGCAGCATCAGGGCGACGACGATGGCGGCCAGGGGCGCGGTGAACCGGCTGGGCAGCAGCGTTCCGGCGGCGAACCCGGCGGCGCCGAAGGCGAGCACGGCGACCTCGGTGACCGCGACCGGCCACCACAGCGGCCGACCCGCGGCGCCCTGGGCGGCGGTCACCCCGTAGAGCGCTGCCACGCACAGCAGGTTGGCCAGCAGCGCCCAGCACAGCGCGGCCGTACAGGTGGTCAGCCGGGCCGCCCAGCGTGGCAGGGCGGTGGCCCCCACCTGCTCGTCGGTGCCCCGCCGGCGGTCGCGGCCGCCCGCCCAGGCGGCGGCGCCGATCACGAAGGGGGCGAAGTCGTCCGCGGCCGAGCCCTGACGGAGAATCAGCGCCCGCGAGCCCCACAGCGGGGGCAGGACCATGGTGCTGCGGTAGGTGTCCAGCCAGAAGACCAGGACCGCCAGCGGCAGGATCCACAGCATCGGGCTGCGGCGGAGCTCCAGCCGCAGCAGCCGGCCGGCGCTGGTCCTCAGCACGCCCGGCAGCGCGATCCGGCGGGGCGCCCTGGCCGGCAGCAGCACGGCGCTCATGAGCGGGCCTCCGCCAGCACCGCGGTGTAGCCGCGTTCCAGCGGGGCGTCACCGGTGCCGTGTCCCTCACCGCGGGCGGTGAGCTGTTCCGGCGTGCCCTGGAAGGCGATGCGCCCCTGGTGCATCAGGACGACCTCGCCGCAGGCGGCCCCGACGTCCTCGACCAGGTGGGTGCTGACCACCACGGTCGCCCGGGTGCCGAGGTCGCGCAGCAGGGTGCGGAACTCGACCCGCTGCTCGGGGTCGAGGCCGGCCGTGGGCTCGTCGAAGAGCAGCAGTTCGGGATCGTTGACGATGGCCTGGGCGATCCCGGCGCGACGGAGCATGCCTCCCGACAGGGTGCGCAGCTTGGACTTGGCCTTGTCCCCCAGGCCGACCCGCTCCACGGCCGCGGCCACCGCGGCGGGCACCCGGGCCGGGGGCACCTCCTTGAGCAGGGCGAAGTACTCCACGAAATCCACCACGGTGAACCCCGGGTAGTAGCCCAGGTCCTGCGGCAGGTAGCCGAGCCGGCGCCGGATCTCGCGGCGCGGGCCCGCCGCGCCGGGATCTCGCTCCAGCAGCCGCAGGGTGCCCGAGCTGGGCGGGATGACGGTGGCGATCATGCGCAGCAGCGAGGTCTTGCCGGCGCCGTTGGGACCCAGCAGCCCCAGCACCCCGGGCCCGGTGCGCAGGTCGACGCCGTCCACCGCCCGGGTGCGGCCGAACCGCCTGGTCAGGTCGTTGATCTCGACGTTCATGACAGTCCCTTCGGAGTTCTGGTCATCACCAGCACGACAACGGAGCAGCCGGCCGCCAGGGCCAGGCAGGGCAGGACGAAGGCGGAACCGGTGACGGCCTCGGCGACCCGCCCGGTGGCGGACTGCCCGGACAGCACCGCGACGGCCCAGGCGCCCATGCCGGCGGCGGCACCCGCGTTGGGCGAGCGCGCCGTCGTCGCCACGGCCAGGGCCAGGGCCGAGACCGCGGTCATCGGTGCCAGCCAGCCGAAGGCGACCGCGGCGGCGGCGCCCGAAACGGCGGAGGCCAGCAGCCCCAGCGCGGCGTCCAGGGCGAAGACCGCCAGCACCCGGGCCAGCAGCACGCTGCGGTCGCTGACGGCCATGCTCCGGGACAGCTCCCACGCCGGGTCGAGCCCGGGACCGTAGGCATAGGCGACGGCGACCGCGGCGAGCGCCGGCGCGGCCAGCGCCACCACCGGCTGGCCCGTGCCGACCGAGGCGACCGCACCCAGGGCGAACACCAGCACACTGGCAACCAGCCAGGGCAGCAGCAGGGACGGCGTGGTCAGCAGGGCCCTGGCGAGCCCCGGGGAGCGCAGCGCCCTGGCGGCCAGCCGCTCGCACGGACCGGGCCGCCGTCGCCACACCTCGGACGCGACTCCCAGCCAGACCCGTTCGAGGTCCGGTTCCGGCCCGTCCGGAACCTGTCCTGGCGCAGAGTTCACAGCCCCTCCTCCCGCACCGCGCGTCCGAGGAGCGCAGCCTGCATCAGCCGCCGGACCCGATGGGCCCGGCTCTTGACCGTGCCCGAGGGCACGCCCAGCCGTTGCGCAACCTCGTGCACCGGCTGGTCCTGTACGTAGTAGAGGTGCCAGACCTCACGTTCGGTGCTGGTCGCCGGCCCCAACGCCGCCACGGCCGCGGCCAGTTCGGCGCGGTTCACCACGGTGTCGGCCACGTCGCCGACCGGGTCGGGGCCGCGCAGGGCGGCGAGGACCAGGTCGTCGACCGGGCTGGGATCGCGGCCGTGCCGGCGCAGCCAGGCCGCGGCCTGGCGGTGCGCTATCACCCACAGCCACCCGCCCGCGGAGCCCACCGGCCGGTAGCCGGCGGCGCTGCGCCAGACCGCCAGGAAGGTCTCCTGGAGCACGTCCTCCACATCCTGGACCGCCAGCACTCGGCTCAACCGTGCCGCCAGCCACGGGGCATGACGGTGGAACAGCTCTCGCAGCGCCCCGTCGTCGCCGCCGGCCAGGCGGGCGATCAGCTCGTCGTCGTCCATCACCACCTCTATTGCGCCGCACCGGGGTTCGGTTCACCAGATCCGGATGAATCCACGCGCCGGGCGCTGGAACCCGATCACCGGCCGGCACGTCGAAGCGGCATGACAGTACAGCGGAGGACACGCGTGTCGGGACTGCTGTTGGCCGCGGCGCTGACCGTGCTGACGGGGTGCGGGAGCGCGAACAGCAGCGGCGGGAACAACGACAGGACGGCCGACGGGACGCTGGTGCGGGTGTCCGCGGCAGCCGCCGTGGCACCGGCGGCAGACCGGCAGGCAGCGGCGGCCGGCGGGACCGCCCTCGGTCTGGATCTGCTCCGGCAGTTGGCCGGCTCGAACAACCAGGCCGGCAAGCAGAACCTCGCGGTCTCCCCCGCCAGCCTGCAAGGCGCGCTGGCGCTACTGCTGCCCGGCGCGCAGGGGGCGACCGCCGACGAGATCCGCAAGCTGCTCGGCACGCGGCTCTCCGCCGCCGAGTACGCCGCCGCGCTGGGCACGCTGCGCAGGGACGAGCAGGCCCAGGCCGCCAAGGACCACAACCAGCTCAGCTACGCCGACGACCTCTGGGCCCAGCAGGGCCTGAAGCTGGACCGGACCTATCTGCGGACGCTGGCCGCGGCCTTCGCGACAGGCGTGCACACCGCGGACTTCGCACACCACGCCGACCAGGCCACCGACGCGATCAATGCGACGGTCTCCCAGGAGACCCGAAAGATGATCACCAAGCTCTTCGACCAAGGCGCCCTGGGTTCCGACACCCGGCTGGTGCTGACCGACGCGCTCTACCTGCACGCCGACTGGGCATCACCGTTCGACCCCAACCAGACCTCCCAGGCCGACTTCCACCTCGCGGACGGCAGCACCGTCCCGGTGGAGACCATGAGGTCGGAGCACTACGTCAGCACCGCCTCGATCCCCGGCTGGCAGGCTGCCGAACTCCCCTACCAGGGCGGACACCTGGCGATGGACCTGCTGCTTCCCGACTCCGCGACCAGCACCCGACTGCCCACCGGCGCACAGCTGGCCGCGGCCGTCGCCGCGCTGGGCAGCTCTCATCAGCAGGCGGGGATCCATCTGCCGAAGTTCCACTTCGAGTACGGTGGCGAGCTGAGCGGGGCGCTGCGCGCCCTGGGCATGCGGACCGCCTTCACCGGCGACGCGGACCTCGGCGCGATCACCACCGACCACACCCCCCTCCATGTCACCACCGTGGTCCAGCGCACCAAGGTTGATGTGGACGAGCGGGGAACCACAGCGGCCGCCGCGACCGGCGTCGGCGTGGGGATGGGCGCGGTCGCCCCGGCCCGGATCCAGCTGGACTTCGACCATCCGTTCGTCTTCGCCGTCCGCGACACCACCACCGGCCAGATCCTCTTCCTCGGCCAGGTCCTCGACCCGCTCGCGAGCTGATCCGCCCCGATCGGTCCGACGCCCGGGCATCGGCAGCGGTCCGCCGCTGACCTCGGCCTCACCGAGGGCAGCGGCGTCCGGCCCCCTCAGCTGCTGATGATCTGCAGCACCGGCGGGTAGGCCGCGTTCTCACGGCTGTTGAGGAGCACCGCCAGGCCCACCGCGCCCAGCGGTTCCCAGACCGCCAGCGAGGCCGTACCGTCGCCACCTGCCGCGGTGACGGCGGCGGCGACCGCGGTGGTGACGTCGAGTCCGATCCAGTCCGCGGCGGTGGAGATCTGGCCGGTGCCCAGCGCGGTGCCCAGGGCGGGAGCGGTGTTCCAGGTCACCGCCGATTCGGTCCAGGTGTCGCTCGCCGTGGCGAAGGCCTGCAGGGTGGTCTGGGTGCCGCCCGAGTCGGCGACGTTGCCGTGGGTCCACAGCACCGCCCGGGAGACCGTTCCGGTGACCGCCGAGGCGTCGAACGCGAACAGCGCCCGGCGCGAGTATCCGCTGGCGGTGCTGTTGGTGTTCTTCACCGTCAGCGTGGTCGCGGTCCCGTAGTTGACGGTGTTGTAGGCGCTGCCGTCCCGGACGTAGCTGTCCGCGGTGGGCGCGAGCAGGGTCAGTGCGGAGGCGGTGAGGGCGGTGCCCGAGGTGCTCAGCGTCGCCGTGCGGGAGGCGCCGTGGCTGCCGCCGACCTCCGCGAGCAGCGTGATCGCCCCGCCGGACGAGGACAGCACCGAGATGCCGGTGCCCGCGGTGGCCGAGGTGTAGCCGGAGCGGGCGACGGTCACCTGCACCGTCGAGGCCAGGCGGGAGGGGTCGGCGACGGTCACCGTCAGGGTGCCGCTCTGCTCGACCATCAGCACCGAGCACGGTGCGTTCACGGTGATCGGTCCCGCGGTGCCGGCGGCGAAGAAGTTGGCGGCGGTGACGCCCGAGGCGGTGTCGGTGACGGCCTGCGCCGTGGCGCTGTTGACCAGCACGCTGACCGTCGGCGCGGCGGCGCGGGCCGCGGTGGCTGCGGCGGTTGCGCCGGGCATCAGCAGGTAGCTGTAGGAGCCGGCCGTCGGATCGGTGCCGTGGTCGAACCAGAGGGTGAGGTAACGGCGGGTCACCTCGGTGGTCATGTCGTTGGAGTTGATGTCGGACCAGGCCCCGGTCCGGGCCTCGCGCAGGGCGTTGACGGTGGCCCCGCCGGGGAACACATAGCCGCCGAAACCCGCGATCGCGATCGAGCTCGCCGCAGTGAACTGTGAGGACCAGCCGAGGGTGGTGGACTGCGAGGTGCCGTTGACGGTGAGCGCGTGGGTGCCGGTCGCACCCAGGTTGCGGTTGTCGATCACGGTCTCCACCGCGACGCCGTCGGTGCAGCTGATCCCGGCGCCCAGGCACATCACCGAGTCGTCCAGGAAGAACCAGGACTTCTTCCCGGTCAGGGTGCTGGACAGGCCCCGGACGTCCTGGCCGATCGCCGCGTAGCTGCCGTCGGTGGCTCCCCCGGCCCAGACCGCGGCCGGGTGGGCCGCGCCCCAGACTCCGCCCGCACCGTCGGCCAGTGCCAGTGTCGACACCGTGGTGCCGGGCAGCCGGTAGGGGTTGACGGTGGGCCAGAAGGCGTCCGAGTACTGCCCGTTGCCGTAGCCGGCGCCCCACCAGTAGAGCATGCCGTTGTTGGTGTGCCAGCCGCGGACGTTCTCCCCGTTGCCGTTCTCGTAGAAGGTGGTGCGGGCCGAGCACATGCTCACCGCGGCGGCCCAGCCGCTGCGGCGGTGCACGGCGCGGTCCATGGCGAAGACCCGGTGGCCCGAGGGCTCGGCCGAGGCGGTGACCGTGGAGTCGTTCAACAGTGTCTGGGCGCGGGCGAGTTCCGGCACTCCCTGGGTGGCGTCGGAGAGGTAGGGGCTGTAGTAGTCGCGCTGCATCCAGCCCTTGACCGTCGCCAGCCACTGCGCGCTCTGGGTGCTGGAGGCCACTCCCGAGTCGGCCAGGCGCAGGATGTCGGCGATCAGGGTGTGTCCGCGCCGGTGGTCGTCCTGCTGGATCTGCAGCGGGTCGGTGACGGCCAGGCCCCGGCTGATGGCCCGCCCCACCACTCCGTCCATCACCAGGCCGTTGAAGAGGAAGGGCGCATAGGCGTTGGCGACCGAGTCGAAGACGTTCTGCTGCCCGGTGTCGGTGACCGCCCAGGTGGAGCCGGACAGCAGCCAGAGCATCCGGCTCAGGCCGCCGAGCATCACCTCGCCGTAGGAGCCGGTGTAGGGGACGTAGGTGTGCTGGACGAAGGAGCCGTCGGCGTAGAGCCCGTCGCCGGTGAGCACGTAGGGGAAGACCGGGGAGAGCGCGGCAGTGGCGGTCGCCAGCTTGGCGGAGCTCTTGCCGAGGACACCGCGCAGCGCGATCACCCGGCACAGGTCCACCCGGTTGGCCCCGGTACTGGTCCCGCTGTAGGAGGAGACGGCGGAGTCCGGTACGTAGTGGTCGACGGCGGCGCAGTAGTTCGCGATCTCGGTGGAGCTCAACTGGGAGTACATCAGCACGCAGGTGTCCAGCAGCGCCTCCGGACTGCCGATCTGCCAGTCCCACCAGTTGTTGTACGTGGTCGCAGAGGCGGTGTAGGCGTTGGCGCAGAGGAAGTCCAGACCGCTGGTCACCGCCGCCGCCAGGGTCGCGTCGCCGGTCAGGCCGGTGCCCGGCTGGACGTAGGCCAGGGCCATGGTCTTCAGGCGGTTGTAGCTGGAGGTGATGTTCGCCGAGACGCTGCCCAGCGGCAGATCGCTCCAGAGCGAGCTGCCGCTGGTGGTCATGGCGCCCTGGTAGGTCGAGGCCTGGGTGCCGATGGTGGACAGCGCGGAGGCGAAGGGGGCCGCCGTGGCGTCGAAGCCGGTGCCGGTCAGCAGCTCCAGCCAGCGCCCGCGCAGGGTGTCGTAGGCGTCGTCGGCCCAGGCGTGCGGCGCGGACGCCCACTGGGCCGTGCTCGCCAGCGCCGTGGTGGCTGCGCCCAGCTGAAGGATCCGTCGTCGGGTGAAGTGCGTACTCATGGGGGTCTCCTCGCCGATGCGTCCGCAGGCCCGGAGCCTCCCGCTCCGATTGACGAGAAGGTAAGCGCCTTCCAGCGACACGTCAACGGATTCGACGGAATATCAGGCAATCGGTTACCAGCCGACGGCGCTTGGGATCGCTGTGAATCACCACATCTACCGGGCTTCTTCCTCGCAGGTATTGACGAACCATGAGTCGAAAAGCTTGAATCTCGCCATCTCGTGTAACCGATTGCCTGCACTGCTACCACCAAGGAGACCAGCCTCCTCGTGTCCGAGAAGCTGACCGCAATGATCGCCATGCGCCCCGATCTCGTCGCCAGCGTGCTCCCCGAGCCGCTGATGGCCCGGCTGAGTGCGACCGCACGGATCGAACGCGTGCTGGCGGCCACCGACTTCGCCGAGCCGGAGGTCCTGCACACACTCGCCGGGACCGACGTGCTGATCACCGGTTGGGGCTGCCCGGTGGTCGAGGACTGGGTCCTGGACGCCGCGCCGAAACTGCGCGCCGTGGTCCACGCGGCCGGCTCGGTCAAGGAGTTGGTCAGCCCGACGGTCTGGGACCGCGGGGTCCTGGTCTCCTCCGCGGCCGCCGTCAACGCCCTGCCGGTGGCCCAGTACACCGTCAGCGCCGTGCTGCTGGCGGGCAAGCGGGCCTTCCGGCTCGCCAACGAGTACACCTCGACCGGCTTCAGGGACTACTCGGTCCAGCCCGACACCGGCAACCACGGCCGCACGGTCGGGGTGGTCGGCGCCTCCCGCACCGGTCGGCTGGTGCTCGCCATGCTCGCCGGACACGGGTTCCGGCTACTGGTGAGCGACCCGACCATCACCGAGGCACAGGCCGCCGCGCTGGTTCCGGACGGCCGGGTCGAACTGGTCGAGCTCGACGACCTGCTCATCCGCAGCGACGTGGTCACCGTGCACGCCCCGCTCCTCCCCGGCACCCGCGGCCTGTTGGACGCCCGTCGGCTGGCGCTGCTGCCGGACCACGCCGTGCTGGTCAACACCGCGCGCGGAGCCCTGATCGACACCGAGGCACTGGTCGCCGAATGTGCCTCGGGCCGGATCGACGCCGTCCTCGACGTCACCGACCCCGAACCGCTGCCGCACGGACACCCGCTGCTCACCCTGCCGAACGTGCTGGTCACCCCCCATGTCGCCGGTGCGATGGGGAGCGAGGTGAGCCGCCTGGGCGAATTCGCCGTGGCCGAGGTCGAGCGGCTCGCGGCCGGACTGCCGCTGCTCGGCCTGGTCGCCGCCGAGGAACTGGCGACCACCGCCTGAACCCGAACCGCACCGACCCGATGCCCGACCCGATGCCCGATCCGACCCTCACCCCGATGCTCCACCCCTCATGCTCCACCCCCTCGAAAGGAACAGCCATGAACAAGCCGAACCTGAACACCGTCGCCCCGCTCACCCGCAGATCCCTGCTGCGCACCACCGGCCTGCTGGGAATCGCCGCCGTCCCCGCCGTGTCCCTGCTCAGCGGCTGCGCCACCGGCGGCAGCGACGCCTCCTCCGGCACCTCCCCCGCCGCCGGCGCCACCAGCGCGGCCAACCCGCTCGGTGTCGACACCTCAGCGCCGCTGGAGGTCTACGTCTTCAAGGGCGGCTACGGCGACGACTACGCCAAGTTCGACGAGGCCATCTACAAGAAGTCCTTCCCCAAGGCGACCATCACCCACAACGGCATCCAGCAGGTCCAGACCGAGCTGCAGCCGCGCTTCGTCGCCGGCAACCCGCCCGCGGTCATCGACAACAGCGGTGCCAGCGCCATGGTGCTGGGCACCCTGGTCGGCAACGGCCAGGTCACCGACCTCAGCGACCTGCTCAAGGCCCCCTCGATCGACGACCCGTCCAAGACCGTCGCCGACACCCTGCTGCCCGGGGCGCTGACCGCGACCACCTTCGACGGCAAGGTGATGGCACTGCCCTACGTCTACACCGCCTACGGCTTCTGGTACTCCCAGTCGCTGTTCCAGAAGAACGGCTGGGAGTGGCCGACCACCTGGTCCGGACTGGTCACCCTGGCCGGGAAGATCAAGGCGGCCGGGATCTCCCCCTTCGCCTACGGCGGCCAGACCGCCCCCGACTACTTCATGCAGCCGCTGATCAGCCTCGCGGTGAAGCTCGGCGGCGTGAGCACGGTCACCGACATCGACAACCTCAAGGCCGGCGCCTGGCAGTCCGAGCCCATGCAGCAGGCCGCCCAGGCGATAGCCGCGCTGGTCAAGAACGGCTGGATGATGTCCGGCAGCGCCGGTCTGACGCACACCCAGGCACAGACCTCCTGGGTCCAGGGCAAGGCGGCGATCTACCCCAGCGGCTCCTGGATCGAGGCCGAGATGAAGGGCATCACGCCCGACGGCTTCGACATGGTCCTGGGCACCCTCCCCTCGCTCACCGCCGCCGACCAGCTGCCGGTCACCGCGCTCTACACCGGCGCCAGCGAGAAGTACATCGTCCCGGCCCAGTCCAAGAACGTCCGCGGCGGCCTGGAGTTCCTGCGCATCATGCTGTCCCAGTCCGCGGCCACCCACTTCTCCGAGCTCACCCACGCGCCGACGGTGGTCAAGGGCGCGGCCTCCGGGCAGGACTTCGGCTCGACCGCGTTCGGCTCGGTCACCAAGGCGATCACCGCCGCCGGGGACAACACCTTCATGTACCTCTTCCCCAGCTGGTACCCGACCATGGCCACGACCCTGAAGACGGAGATCGGCAACCTGCTGGCCGGGCGCAGCGACGCGGCGGGCTTCCTGAAGAAGATGCAGGCCACGGCCGACGCCGTGACCGCCGACTCCTCCATCAAGAAGTACACCCGCTGACCGTCCTGACGAAGAACGGAGTTCGCTGCCATGGGGCACGGAAAGTACCGCATCATCACGCTGTTCCTGGCAGCGCCGCTCACGCTCTACGGGGTGTTCGTGCTGTCCCCGTTCGCCCAGGCCTTCTACATCTCGCTGACCAGCTGGACCGGTTTCACCGCCGCCCAGCCCTTCGTGGGCCTGGCCAACTACCGCAAGCTGGCCTCGGACCCCGGCTTCTGGACGGCCCTGGAGCACAATGCGCTGCTGCTGGTGGCCGTCCCGCTGGTGACCATCGCGCTGGGGCTGTTCTTCGCGAGCACGCTCAACGTGGGCGCCTCGGCCGGGACGGTCAAGGGGGTGCGCGGCGCCGGGCCCTACCAGAAGCTGTTCTTCCTGCCGCACATCCTGCCCGCCGTCATCACCGCGGTGCTCTGGCAGTTCCTGTACAACCCGCAGCTGGGGCCGATCAACTCGGCCCTGGACGCGGTCGGCCTGGGCAGCCTCAAGGCCACCTGGCTGGGCGACCCGGCGGTGGCCCTGTGGTCCCTGGCCGCGATCATGGTCTGGACCGGGGTCGGCTTCTACGTGGTGCTGTTCAGCGCCGCCATGCAGTCCATCCCCAAGGACATCTACGAGGCCGCCGACCTGGACGGCTCCTCCCGGGCCCAGACCATGTGGCGGATCACCCTGCCGTTGCTGCGGGAGACCGTCCAGGTCGCCTGGATCTACCTGGGCATCGCCGCACTGGACGCCTTCGCGCTGTTCGAGGTGCTGCTGCCGGACGGCGGCCCCGACAATTCCACCAATGTGGTGGCCCAGTACCTGTACCAGGCGGCCTTCCAGAACGGGGAGTTCGGCTACGCGTCGGCCATCGGCGTGGTGCTGTGCCTGCTGACCCTGCTCATGGCCGCGGCCACCTTCGGGCTGTCGCGCCGCGAGACCATCGAATTCTGAGGAGGCCGCAATGACCGACACCACCACCCCTCCGCTGTCGGCGGAGCCCGACGCCGGCCCGCGGTCCGACTCGCCGGGTGATTCCCCGCAGGCTGCCGGAAGCAGTCCGCACCGGCCTGCCGGGCGGCTGTCCCGCCGCCTCGGCACCGGGGCCACCCAGGGATTCCTGGGCGTCTGGGCGCTGCTGGCCGCCGTCCCGCTGCTCTGGGCCCTGGTCAGCGCCTTCAAGACCAACAACGAGCTGTTCGCCAGCCCCTGGAAGCTGCCCGCGACCTGGCACTTCGACAACTTCGTCCGGGCCTGGACCAAGGCGGACATCGGCGAGTACTTCGTCAACACCGTGATCGTGGTCGTCGGCGCGCTGGCGCTGACCATGCTGCTCGGCTCCATGGCCGCCTATGTGCTGGCCCGGTTCCGCTTCCCCGGCAACCGCGTCATCTACTACGCCTTCGTGGCCGGGATGACCTTCCCGGTGTTCCTGGCCCTGGTCCCGCTGTTCTTCGTGGTGAAGAACCTGAACCTGCTCAGCAGCTACCCGGGGCTGATCCTGGTCTACACCGCCTATGCGCTGCCGTTCACGGTCTTCTTCCTCACCGGCTTCTTCCGCACCCTGCCCACTTCGGTGGCCGAGGCCGCCGTCATCGACGGCTGCTCGCAGGAGGGCGTGTTCTTCCGGATCATGCTGCCGATGGCCAAGCCGGGGCTGGTCAGCGTCGCCATCTTCAACTTCCTGGGCATGTGGAACCAGTACCTGCTGCCGCTGGTGCTCAACTCCGACCAGCACAAGTACCTGCTCTCCCAGGGCCTGGCCGCACTCGCCGTGCAGCAGGGCTACGCCAACGACTGGAGCGCGCTGTTCGCCGGACTGGTCATCGCGGCGCTCCCGGTGGTCGCGCTCTACCTCGCCCTGGCCAAGAAGGTGCAGACCGGACTCAGCGTGGGACTGCTCAAGTGATCACTCATCCCTATACTCCCGGTATGCCGGATGCCTCTGAGCCATCGCCGACCCCCGCCCGCGCCGCCACCGTGCGCGACGTCGCCGCCAGGGCCGGGGTCTCCACCGCGACCGTCTCCCGGGTGCTCACCGGAAACCGGCCGGTCTCCGCCGAGGTGCGGCGCCGGGTCCGCAAGGCCATCGAGGACCTGGATTACGTGGTCAACGAGCAGGCCCGCTCCCTGTCGGTGGCCAACTCGCGCACGGTGGCGATCCTGCTCGCCGACATCACCTGGCCGTTCCACAACCAGGTCGCCAGGGGCGTGGAGCAGGAGGCCGTGGCCGAGGACCGGATGTGCCTGGTGTGCACCACCATGGACGACCCGGACCGGGAGATGGCACTGATCGAGCTGCTGCGGAAGCGCAACACCGAGGCCGTGGTGCTGATCGGCGGGGTGCGGGACTCCCCCGAGTACCGGACCAGGATCGGCAGGCTCGCCCAGGCCCTGGACGGCGCGGGCTCGCGACTGGTGTTCTGCGGACGCCCGACGCCGGACCCGGCGCTGCCGATCACCGTGGTCGAGTACGACAACGAGGGCGGCGCCTTCGCCGCCGTCTGCCATCTGCTGTCCCTGGGCCACCGGCGGATCGCCTTCCTCGGCGGTCCGCCCGGCTACACCACCACCGCACCGCGGCTGGCCGGCTACCGGCGCGCGCTGCGGGACTTCGGGGTCGAGCCCGACCCGGCGCTGGTGCGGCACTGCCGCCCCGACGGTGAACCCTCCCGGCAGTTCGGGTACCGCACCGTCCAGGCACTGGTCGAGCAGGGCCCGCTGCCGTTCACCGCCCTGTTCTGCTACGACGACCTGGTCGCCGCCGGCGCCATGGCAGCCCTGCGGGAGGCCGGAGTCGACGTCCCCGGCGACATCT
Organism: Streptacidiphilus jeojiensis; assembly: GCF_042510965.1. Classification (NCBI taxonomy): domain Bacteria; kingdom Bacillati; phylum Actinomycetota; class Actinomycetes; order Kitasatosporales; family Streptomycetaceae; genus Streptacidiphilus; species Streptacidiphilus jeojiensis. The sequence goes on along the minus strand of NZ_JBEUKS010000003.1, from coordinate 592,043 downwards.
CGGTGGTCGGCTACAACGACGAGCCGACGGCCCTGGACGTGGTCCCCGGCCTCACCACCGTGCACGTCCCGCACCTGGAGCTCGGACGCACCGCGATGCGGCTGGCCCTGCACCGGGACGACCCGATGACCATGGCGATGCGTCAGAACACCGTCCTGGGCACCCACCTGGTGATCCGCGGCACCGTTCGGCGACCCGCGTCCTGAAAGGACACCCTCCGCACCATGTCCCGACGGACGACGCCCCGACCGCAGTTGCTCCTCCCGGACCACGACCACCGGATCTCCCCCCGCACCGGCTGGACCTGATCCCCCATGCTCATCTCCGACCGTCCCTGAGTCCCCTGGGAGCACCACCATGACCACCGCTGAGGACCGGGCTGGACCGGCTCGCCCTGGCCGATCTGCTCGCGCTGATCAACGCGCAGGACGCGACCGTTCCCGGGGCGGTCGCCGCCGCTCTGCCCCAACTGCAGCTCCTGGTGGAGGCCGGGACCTGTACCGGTGTCACCGGTAGTTCGTTGAACGGGTCGGCAGTGATGGCTTGACGAGATGTCAGGAGGGCCAGGTACGGGCCTGGGTCCTGAAGACCTCCGGGTCGCTGTGCACGGGCAGCACGCACAGCAGGTGTCCGCCGGGGGCGCGCAGGACGTGGCGCTCCAGCCACTGCGCTACCTGGGTGGCACCGAGGGAGAGCAGGCGCGCGGTCTCGGCTTCGACGTCGTCGGTCTCGATGTCGAGGTGGAATCGAGGTGCGTCGTCGACCGCCTGGATCGCGGTGACCAGCCCCGGCAGGGCGTCGTGGAGCGCGGTGAACTGCGGTTCGGCGGGTACTGGCTGAGCCGGCGCACCGAGGGCGGCGGACCAGAAGGAGGCCGCCCGAGCGGCCTCGGCTTCGGGAGTGTCGATCAGGATGGCGTAGACGCGGCTCCGATGCATGGGCCGCACGGTATCGGCCGCGCGGTCCCGTTGCCCAGGTCGGCCCAGGGCGTCGAGGAGTCCGCGCTCAGGCGCCGGCTGACGCTGCGTCATGGACGCGCCGGAGTTCGAGCACGGGGATGGTGCGGATGCCGGCCGTCTTGCGCTCGTACTCGGCGAAGCCGGGGTAGCGGCTCGCCTGCTCGGCGTAGAGCCGGTCGCGCTCGGCGCCGGTCACCTCGTGGACGGTCACCGGGTAGGTCTCGGTGCCGCGCTCGACACTGCCTTCGCCGGCGGCGGTCAGGTTGCGGTACCAGTCAGGATCCGTGGGCGCTCCGCCCTTGCTCGCGAAGACGTAGACGCGGTCCTGGTCGGTCTCGTGCGGCAGGTACATCATCGGGGCGATGTGCCCCTTCCCGCTCTTGCGGCCGCGGTGGTGGACCAGGACCAGCGGCGCGTCCTCGAAGGGCCCGCCGACCCTGCCCCCGTTCGCCCGGAACTCCTCGATGACCTGCTCGTTCCAGTTCACTGCTGCACTCATGTCACGTCTCCTCAGGACCGTTGCCGCACCTCGGCGGCCGGGGCTTGGATCTCCATCATGACGCCGCCGCTGCGTCCCCGGTCCGCGGCGTGCCGACGTCCGCCGCCAGGCGGGTGAGCCACTCGCGCAGCAGGTGCTGCTCGGCGCCGGTGAGGACGTCGGTGTCGGCCGGGAGGGCGGCGCGCAGTGCGCGGGCTGCCGCTGCGGGGCCGGACTCGGTGGCGGGGAGCGTCGGTTCCAGGCGGGTGACGGCGGCGACCATGGCCTCGCGCAGCAGGGTCAGCAGCGCCGGATCGCGGCGTTCCGCGGGGGTGGAGTGCCAGGTGGTGACCGCACCCAGGCCGGTGGCCTGGATGACCTGGGCGGCCATTTCCTCGTCGACCCGCAGCCACCCGCCGGCCGCCAGCCGGCGCACCCGGCCGTGGAGGATCTCCAGGCCCGCACGGTGTCCCAGGTCCGCCCCGCGGCCGGTGGCCCTGGTCATCACCGCGAACAGCTCGGGATGGGTGACCCCGAACTCGACCACCGTGTCCCAACCGCGGCGCAGCTCCTCCATCGGGTCCTGCCCGTCGGGGTCGAGGTGGGCGCGCTTGCTCTCCAGGAACTGTGCGTAGCCGTGCTCCGCGACGGCTTCGAGGAGCCCTTCCTTGTCGCCGAAGAGGCGGTAGATCGCCGGCGGCTGCATCCCGGCCGCGGCGGCGACTGCGCGGGTGCTCACCGCGTCGGGGCCGCCGGTCTCCAGGAGTTCGACGGCGGCCTCGACGATGCGGCGACGGGGGCTGTCGGTGGTGTCGCGCGTTGCCATGGACCGATGATACCGAGGATGTGGTTCCGCTGGTATTTCCAGTGCTACCATTTTCATGTTTCCACTGGAACCAGCATCGGGAGAACCCATGATCATCGTGACCGGAGCCACCGGACAGCTCGGCCGCCGCACCGTCGAACTGCTCCTGCAGCGCGTCCCGGCCGACCGCATCGGCGTCAGCGTCCGCGACCCCCGCAAGGCCCAGGACCTCGCCGACCGCGGCGTCCGGGTACGGCAGGGCGACTTCGACGACCCCGACTCGCTCCGGCACGCCTTCGAGGGGGCGGAGCAACTGCTCCTGGTCTCGCTCGACCGCACCGGCGAGGAGTGCGTCACCGGCCACCGCGCCGCCGTCGACGCCGCCGTGCAGGCCGGCGTCGGCCGCATCCTCTACACCAGCCAGATGGGCGCAGCCCACGACTCCCGCTTCCAGGCCTGCCGCGACCACGCCGCCACCGAGGACCTGCTGCGCGCCACCGGCCTGCCCTGGACCGCGCTGCGCAACGGCTTCTACGCGAGCAGCGCCCTGCAGTTCCTGCGCTCCGCCCGCCACAGCGGCGACATCGCCCTGCCCGCCGACGGCCCCGTCGCCTGGACCGGCCACGACGACCTCGCCGAGGCCACTGCGGCGATCCTGCTCGACGAGGGCCGCTTCCAGGGCCCCACCCCGCCGCTCACCGGCCCGGAGGCGCTCGACTTCGACGCCATCGCCGAGATCGCGGCCCGGGCCACCGGCCGCCCCTTCAAGCGCACCGTCCTCGGCGACGACGACTTCCGCGAGCAGACCCTGGCGCACGGCGCCCCAGCCCCGATCGCCGACCTGCTGCTGAGCATCTTCGCCGCGGCGCGCAACGGCGAGTTCACCACCGTCGACCCGACGCTGGCCGAACTGATAGGCCACCGTCCCGCCGACTTCCGCACCCTGCTGGAGCACGAATGGGCCGAGTGACGCCACGACCAGGCACGCCGGGATCTTCCGGCACCCCACTACGCGCCGGGGCGACACCGCTCAGCTCGGGGGTGTCGGCTTGTCGTAGATGTTGTCCGGGGTGACGATCTCGGTGATCGCCCGGGCGAGGAGCGTGGACGGCTCCTGGCCCCCGTAGCTGATGTCCGTGTTGAGCAGAAGCACCAGGGTGGCCTTCTGCGAGGGTAGGTGGACGGTCACGCTCTGGTAGCCGGGTGTGGAGCCGTTGTGGCCGATCCATCCGCTGGTCTCGAAGATGCCCAGACCGTAGCTGGTGCCGGGCAGGCCGGTCGGAAGCACCTTGAGCCGCTCCGCCTGGGTCTGCGCACTGAGCAGCGTTCCGGTGGCGACGATCTCGGCCCAGCGGCGCAGGTCCTGGAGGTCGGAGATCATCGCCCCGGCTGCCCAGGCCCAGCTGCCGTTCCAGTCGGTGGTGTCCGCGACGGCGCCGCTCAGCGTCTGGTTGGTGTAGCCGTGTGCGTGCGGCCAGGGGATCTCGGCGCCCTGGGGCAGCAGCGTGTGGTGCAGCCCGGACGGGCGGAGCACCCGTTGGTGGATGAAGTCGGCCAGGCCCAGGCCGCTGACCTTCTCGACCACCAGGCCGAGCAGGATGAGGTTGGTGTTGGAGTACTGGAACTTCTCGCCGGGCCCGAAGGTGTTCTGGTTCTTGAAGCCGTACGCCAGCAGTTCCCTCGGGGTGAACGAGCGACTCGGATCGCTCAACAGGTCCTGCACGAAGTCCGGGTCCGAGGTGTACGGGAACAGCCCGCTGCGCATCTCGGCGAGCTGACGCAGCGTGATCAGGCCGCCGCAGGGGACGCCGTCGAGATGGGCGGAGATCGGGTCGTCGAGCCGGACCGTGCCCTGGTCGACGAGTTGGAGCAGCGCGGTGACCGTGAAGGTCTTGGTCTCGCTTCCGATCCGCATGAACAGGTCGGTGGTCATCGGTCGGCCGGTGGCGGTGTCGGCGACGCCGGTCGCGCGGGTGTAGCTTCCCCTGCCGGGCAGCCACACGCCGGCGATGACGCCGGGAATGCCGGCCTGCCGGCGGACGTCCTCGATGGCCGTGTCCAGCCGAGCGGTCAGCTCCGGGCCGAGTCCGCCGGGCGGGCAGTCGTCCTCGCCGTACCGGGCGCCGCTCTTGGCGAGTGCCGCTGCGGTGGAACCGGCCCCCATGGGGGCCAGCACCGCCGCCGCGAGGAGTGCCGCCGTGAACCCACGGCGGGAGGGGGCGTTCTGCATGTGGGACGCTTCTTCCGGGTCAGGGCAGGGGCGCAGATGGCAACGTCACCATCCGGACCACAGCCGACGGTCCCCGTCCGATACGCGTCCCGGCGAGTCCACCCGTTTGGAGCTACCCGCCCGCCCGCCTGCGCCCCGGTCCAGGAGGGCGCGGGCGGGCGGGCGGAGAACCCCTACGGCCGGCTCAGCCCAGCTTCGGGGCGGCCAGCCGCACCAACTGCAGGGCCTGTGCCGGGAACCAGGCTCCTGCGGCCGGGTCGACCTGGCCCCACAGCGGGTCGAACTGCGCCTGCGCGGCGGCGTCCGTGGGCCAGCCGGGCTGGGTGTAGGCCGTGTAGTCCCAGGCCCGTACCCCGCCGGCGGCGTCGCACTGGCCGTCGGACTGCCCCGGTGTCTTGATCCACAGGTCCGCGTCGAGCAGCGGCACGCCGGTACTGGCCGTGGGCCGCACGCCGAGCCCCGCGCCGGTCGGGTTGCACCAGTTCCCCTGCATCAGCGCGGCGACCGTGGCCGGGCTCTGGTCGTACGGTGAGGCACCGTACGCCGCCATGGTGTTGGGGCCCTGTCCGTTGCGGCTGGTGTCGACCACGTAGTGCGTGGTGGGCACCGCGCCGCCCAGGTTCTGGGTGTACCAGGCCGTGGTCTGGCTCCAGGTGCTGAAGTCGTCGACGGTGGCCGGGTAGTACTGGCTGGCGCAGTACTCCGGGTGGCCGAAGGCCCAGTGCGAGGGGTCGGTGACCATGGCGATGCAGTCGGAGATCCACGAGCCGTAGTCCTGGGACTCGGCGTTGGTACGGAAGTTGGAGACGTTCAGGAAGAATCCCTGGGTCTGCTGCACGCCCGCCGCCAGCAGCCGTGAGGTGATGTTGCCGACGGCCTGCCAGTGCGCGTTGGTTCCGTCCAGGTAGACGCTGGTGTTCGGGTCCTTCTCCAACGCGCCGGCCGCGTAGCCGACCTCCCCGGTCCGCTCGGCGTCGGTGTACGGATAGGCGCTGGTGGGGAGGTTGCAGTCGGACGGCTCGTTGCCCAGCGCGTCCGGTTCGACCAGCAGCATGGCGTGCGCACGGCCCACGGCCGAGGCGACCGCGTCGATCCAGCTCTGGTACGCCGCCTGGTCGGCGGCGCCGCCCGCGGAGTACTCGGAGCAGTCGCGTCCGGGGATGTCGTAGACCACGAACACAGGCTCGGCCCGCTCCAGCGCGGCTTCGGCCAGGGTGGTCCGCACCTGCCTGGCGACCTGCGCGGGTGTGCCGCCGGTGAGCCACACGGCGGACGGAACGGTCTCCATCTCGGTCAGCAGCTTGGCGTCCTTGAGGTCGCCGGACTTCACCAGCCCGGCGATCTGCTGCACCGAGCCGTCCGCGGGCGGCGGCACGAAGAACCGGGTGGCCGGGTTGATCGTGTGTCCGGTGGACACGGCCGTGGAGGCCGAGGCCGAGCCCGGCGCGAGCACCGTCAGACCGAGGCCCAGGACGAGCGCCGCAGCAGCGGCCACACGCCTTCGCACACTGCGAGGTTGCACGATGACTCCTAGGGTGGGAGAGGTGAACTGGAAGCGCTTCCAGTCATGACAGGCCTTCAGAATCTGCACGAGATAGTGCTTGCCCACCCATCCGCTGTCAATGACTTGAACAAAGAACTGGAAGCGCTTCCAGTACCGTGGCCGCCGCGGGTAAGATCCCCCTGTGTCCACACCGCCCAAGCGCCGCCCCACACTCGACGAGGTCGCGCAGACCGCCGGGGTCTCCCGTGCGGCCGCCTCCCGTGCCATCAACGGCAGCGGGAACGTCAGCCCGGCGACCCGCCAGGCCGTGGAGCGAGCGGTGCGCGAACTGGACTACGTCCCCAACCGCAGCGCCCGCGCCCTGGCCACCCAGCAGGCGGGCGCGGTGGTCCTGGCCGTCTCCCACCACGACCCGGAGCTGTTCGCCGACCCCTTCTTCGCCCAGGTCATCGTCGGCGTCAGCGCCGAGCTGGAACGCACCGACCTGGTGTTGATGCTGGTCCTCGCAGCCTCCGAGCACGGCCGCACCCGGCTGGAACGCATCCTCCGCTCCCGCCGTGCGGACGGACTGATGCTGCTCTCCCTCCACGGCGACGACCCGCTGCACCGCCTCGCCGGCAAACTGGACCTGCCTGTCGTCTACGGCGGACGCCCGTTGGACGCCGAACCGCAGTGGTACGTGGACGCCGACAACCGCGGCGGTGCGCGGCTCGCGGCCGAGCACCTGATCGCCCTCGGCCGCCGCCGCATCGCCACCGTCACCGGCCTGCTGGACACCGACGCCGCCGTGCAACGCCTCCGCGGTTTCCGCGAGGCCCTGGCCGTCGCCGGCCTGGACACCACCCGCACCGTGGAAGCCGATTTCACCGAGGCCGGCGGCTACGCAGCGACCAGGCTCCTGCTGGACCGGCATCCCGACCTGGACGCCGTCTTCGCCGCCTCCGACAACATGGCCGCCGGCGCCCTGCGCGCCCTGCGCGAGAGCGGACGCAGGGTCCCCGAGGACGTCGCGGTGGTCGGCTTCGACGACGCTCCGGTCTCCCGACTCACCAACCCGCAGCTGTCCACGGTCCAGCAGCCGATCCGCCAACTGGGCCGCGAGATGGCCCGCATGCTGGTGACCCTCATCGAGGGCGAGGAGCCCACCCCCCTCATCCTGCCCACGAAGCTGCTGGTACGAGGAAGCTCCCTCCCCGCCCACGCTCCCACACGGACGCTCGATGCGACGGACGTGCCGCAGGCCTAGAATCGCCACTGTGGCGGAACCATCTGCGTTCTCGCGGGTGCGGCTGGCGGAACTGCTCGCGGTGCTGTCGCTCGGCGCGGACCTGGGCATGGGCCAGCCCATGGAGCATGTGCTGCGGCAGTGCCTGGTGGCGCTTCGGCTGGCGGGCGAGCTGGGTCTCGACGAGGACGACCGGAAGGTCGTCTACTACGGTTCGCTGGTCTCCTGGGTCGGCTGCCACGTGGACGCTTACGAGCAGGCCAAGTGGTTCGGCGACGACACCGTGCTGAAGGCCGACTTCCGACGCACCGACTTCTCCGGGCCCGTCGCCGAGGCACGGTTCATGCTGCGGCACCTCGGCGGCGGTGGCCCGACCCTGGGGCCGACATTCACTTCGGCCGCAGAGCGGGCCCGACTCGGACTGGCCTTCCTGCGGGCCGGCCGCCGCGACGCCGCCGCGATCCTCAGCAACCACTGGCAGGCCGCCGACGCCCTCGCCGCCCAGCTGGGCCTCACGCCAGGGGTTCGGGCCTGCGTGGAGCAGACCTTCGAGCGTTGGGACGGCCGCGGCGCCCCGAAGGGGGCCCGGGGCGAGCAGATCCTGCTCACCGCCAGGCTGGTGAACCTGGCCGACGTGGTGGTGGCCTACCACCGTTCGGCGGGCACTCAGGCTGCAGTCGCGGTGGCGCGCGAGCGGCGCGGCACCCAGTTCGACCCGGCGGTGGTGGACGCCTTCACCGCGCGCGCCGAAGAGCTGATGGCGGATCTCGACGGCGGCTGGGACCAGGTGCAGCGTGCCGACCCGGCCCCCGGCACACCGCTCACCGAGGGCGAGCTGGACGCGGCGCTGCTCGCCGTCGCCGATTTCGTCGACGTCAAGTCCCCTTGGACGATCGGCCATTCGCGCGGGGTGGCGGAACTGGCGCAAGCTGCCGCATGGATCGCCGGTCTGCCCGACGCGGCACGCGACACCCTGCGCCGTGCCGCGCTGGTGCACGACCTGGGACGGCTCGGTGTGCCCAACTCGGTCTGGGACAAGGCCGGACCGCTCTCCCTCGCCGAGACCGAGCGGGTCCGACTGCACCCGTACCTGACCGAGCGGATGCTGGCGTGCTCGCCCGCGCTGGCACCGATCGCGGCCGTCGCGGTGCAGCACCACGAGCGGCTGGACGGCTCCGGCTATCCGCGCGGCCTGTCCGGCGCGGCGCTGACCCCGGAGGGCCGGCTGCTGGCAGCCGCCGACCTGTACCAGGCGCACACCGAAGAGCGTGCGCACCGGCGCGCGGGCACTCCGGATGAGGCCGCCGCGCTGCTGCGCGCCGAGGTGCGTGCGGGCCGGATCGACGCCGGCGCGGCCGAGGCGGTGCTGGGCGCAGCGGGCCACCGCAGGCCGCGGCGCGGCACCTGGCCCGCCGGGCTGACCACCCGCGAGGTGGAGGTGCTGCGGCTGCTCGCCCGCGGCCTGTCCACCCGTCGGGTCGCCGAGGTGCTGCACATCTCCCCGCGCACCGCCGGGCACCACATCGAGCACATCTACGCCAAGACCGGCGCCACCAACCGGGCCCTGGCGGGCCTGTTCGCCGCCCGCCACGGGCTCGGCCCGAGCACGGACCCGGCCACGGAGCCGGGCTCAGCCCGTGACGACGGCCTCGGCGCCCGCGCCCGCGACGACTGACGGCGCGAGCACGGCCGACGGCTCGACAGTGGCCGGCGGTTCGGGCTGGTAACCGGCGCACAGCAGCCGCACCCAGCCGATCCGGCCCTCGGCCGCCAGCTCGTAGTAGACCTGCTGCTCGACCAGGTAGTCCGCGCCCTCGCGTCGTACCCGCAGCTGGTAGGCGACGTGGCGGCGCCGGGCGACGTCGCGGTCGGCCAGCATCCGCAGTCCCCGGATCTCGGCGGCCGGACCGAACCAGTGGCCCAGTACGAACTGGTCGACCACCTCGGCCGGGTCCCCGGACTGCCAGTGGCGGCCCGGTGTCAGCGCCTGGAAGTCCACCGCGGGGTCCAGCAGCGCGGTCAGCGCCTCCCGGTCCTTGGCGGCCAGTGCCTGGGCGAAGCGTTCTCCTGCGGTACCGGTCATGGCGTCGGCTCCTCTTCATGTCGGTCCACTCGTCCCCGTGCTGGTTCGAGAATCCGCCGCGAAGCCGCCCGGCACATGGGGCGAGTTCCCCATCTTCGGCAGCGGTGCGGGCAGCGGTGCACTGCCGCTGCACCGGGGCTCGCGGGAGTCGCCCTGTTTACCCCGCGGGGTTTCGGGTTACCCGTACGTGTGCCGCGCGAGCGTCCCCGGCTCCGCTGCCGGCAGCGGATGCTGCGCGGCCCCAGGGGTGGCATCGCGCCAGCCCCCAGCACCACTCTGCGAGGTCGATCGCATGACTGATGTCCCGGCCACTACTACCGACTCCGGCGCTCCGGTCGAGAGCGACGAGCATTCGCTGACCGTCGGGCCTGACGGTCCACTGCTGTTGCAGGACGGATACCTGATCGAACAGATGGCCCAGTTCAACCGGGAGCGCATCCCGGAGCGCCAGCCCCATGCCAAGGGCAGCGGCGCCTTCGGCCACTTCGAGGTCACCGCTGACGTGAGCGCCCACACCAAGGCCGCCGTCTTCCAACCGGGTGTGCGCACCGAGGTGCTGGCCCGGTTCTCGACCGTGGCCGGCGAGCGCGGAAGCCCGGACACCTGGCGCGACCCGCGCGGATTCGCCCTGAAGTTCTACACGACACAGGGCAACTACGACATGGTCGGAAACGACACCCCGGTCTTCTTCATCAAGGACCCGATGAAGTTCCAGCACTTCATCCGCTCCCAGAAGCGCCGGGCCGACAACAACCTGCGCGACCACGACATGCAGTGGGACTTCTGGACCCTCTCCCCCGAGACCGCCCACCAGGTGACCTGGCTCATGGGCGACCGCGGGATCCCGCGCACCTGGCGCCACATGAACGGCTACAGCTCGCACACCTACATGTGGATCAACGAACAGGGCCGACGGTCCTGGGTCAAGTACCACTTCAAGACCGACCAGGGCATCGAGTGCTTCACCCAGGACGAGGCCGACCAGATGGCGTCCGCCGACACCGACTACCACACCCGTGACCTGTTCGAGCACATCCGCGACGGCGAGTACCCCAGCTGGACGCTCCACGTCCAGGTCATGCCGGAGCAGGACGCCGCGGCCTACCGCTTCAACCCGTTCGACCTCACCAAGGTGTGGCCGCACGCGGACTACCCGCTGATTGAGGTCGGTCGGCTGACGCTGGACCGCAACCCCACCGACCACCACGCCGAGATCGAACAGGCGGCCTTCCAGCCCAACAATCTCGTCCCCGGCATCGGGCCCAGCCCGGACCGCATGCTGCTGGCCCGGCTGTTCTCCTACGCCGACGCCCACCGCCACCGCATCGGCACCAACTACCAGCAGCTGCCGGTCAACGCGCCGACCGTCCCGGTCCACAGCTACTCCAAGGACGGCGCGATGGCGTACCGCAAGAGCACCGACCCGGTGTACGCGCCCAACTCCAAGGGCGGCCCGGCAGCGGACACCGCCCGGTTCGGCGCCCCGCCGAGCTGGCAGGTCAGCGGGGAGATCACCCGGACGGCCTACGTCGACCACGCCGAGGACGACGACTGGAGCCAGCCCGGGACCCTGGTGCGCGAGGTCATGGACGACAGCGCCCGTGACCGCCTGGTCGACAACGTGGTCGGCCACCTCCTCAACGGGGTCACCGAACCGGTCCTGCAGCGTGCCTTCGCGTACTGGAAGCGCATCGACCCGGACATCGGCCGACGCATCCAGGAGGGCGTGAACGCCAAGGCCGGCCAGAAGGATCCCAAGGCCGACCAGCAGGCCGACCCGGCCCGCAGCTCGATGCAGAACAAGGCCTGATCGAACACCCCGGGTCGTGCCCGCCGGTTCGGCGGGCGCGACCTGTCGGCCGGGGCCACCGGGCATGGGACGATGTTCGAATGGACGCCGTCAGCAGGAACAACGTGAAGGTGACCGGACCGGTCGACGGTCCGGTGGTCATGCTGGCGCACGGCTTCGGGTGCGACCAGAACATGTGGCGCCTGGTGGTGCCGCAGCTGGTCGAACACTTCCGGGTGATCCTGTTCGACTACGTCGGCTCCGGGAACGCGGATCCCTCCGCCTGGAACCGTGAGCGTTACTCCTCGCTGGAGGGGTACGCGGACGACGTGCTGGAGATCTGCGATCAGTTGGACCTGACCGACATGGTGTTCGTGGGGCACTCGGTCAGTGCCATGGTCGGGGTGCTGGCCGCGGCCCGACGGCCGCACCGGTTCGCCAAGCTGATCATGGTCGCGCCCTCGCCGTGCTACATCGACGACCCCGCCACCGGCTACACCGGCGGCTTCACCGCGGGCGACATCGACGAACTGCTGGAATCGCTGGACTCCAACTACCTCGGATGGTCCGGTGCCATGGCACCGGTGATCATGGGCAATCCGGACCGGCCCGAACTGGGGCAGGAACTGACCAACAGCTTCTGCGCGACCGACCCGGTCATGGCCTCGGTGTTCGCCCACACGACCTTCCACTCCGACTCCCGGGCCGACCTGGCGTCGGTGGCGGTGCCCACGCTGGTGCTGGAGTGCTCCCAGGACGTCATCGCCCCGCGGGAGGTCGGCGCCTTCGTGCACGCCGCCATCCCGGGAAGCCGTCTGGTGACCCTGGACGCCACCGGACACTGCCCGCAGCTCAGCGCGCCCCAGGCCACCGGGAAGGCCATCATGGAGTTCGCCGGGGCCGCGCGGTGATGTGCGGGACCGCAGACGGCGAGCACGAACGCGAGACAGGACACGACAGCGTGGAGGAGGCCGAGCGGGCACAGTTCTCCGCGCTGCTGGAGGACAGTGCCGAGGACCTGTACGAGCACGCGCCGTGCGGCTACCTGTCCACCATGCTCGACGGGCAGATCGCCAAGGTGAACACCACCCTGCTGGACTGGCTCGGCTACACCCGCGACCAACTGGTGGGCCGCAGGCGCTTCGCGGACCTGCTGACCGTCGGCGGCAAGCTCTACCACGAGACGCACTTCGCCCCGCTGCTGGCCATGCAGGGCCACCTGTCCGGCATCGCCCTGGAACTCAGGGCGGCCGACGGCAGCCGGCTCCCGGTCCTGGTCACCTCCACCGTCAAGACCGGCAGCGACGGACAGCCCCTGCTGATCCGCACCACGCTCTTCGACGCCCGCGACCGCCGCGCCTACGAGCAGGAACTGCTCCGCGCCCGCAAGAGCGCCGAACAGGCCCAGAGCCAGGCCGAGACCGCCCACCAGGAAGCCGAGACCGAACGCGCCCGCCTGCAACAGGTCGTGGCCATCCTGCAGAAGAGCCTGCTGCCGCCCCAACTGCCGCAGGTCCCAGGCCTGGACGCGGCCTCGTACTACCACCCCGCCTCCGTGGACGAGATCGGCGGCGACTTCTACGACCTGTTCGCCCTGGCCGGCGGCCGGTGGGGCTTCTTCCTCGGCGACGTGTGCGGCAAAGGTCCCGAGGCCGCCTCCGCCACCTCGCTGATCCGCTACACCCTGCGCGCCGCGTTCCTGGCCGACAGCGACCCCGTCCAGGCACTGGCCACCGTGCACGCCGCACTGCACGAGCGCTACGCGGGCGAGGACCCCCGCTACTGCACCGCGATCGCCGGCACCCTGACGCCCCGTCCGGACGGCATCGCGGTCACCCTGGCCGGCGGCGGCCACCCCTCCGCGCTGCTGCTGCGCGCCGACGGCACCGCGGAGTTCCTGCCCACCCCCGGCGGCACCCTGGTCGGCATCCTGCCCCGGCCCCACTTCAGCACCGCCCACACACTGCTCGGTCCCGGCGACACCATGCTGCTCTACACCGACGGCCTCACCGAGGCCCGCACCCAGGCCGGCCCCCGCTACAGCGAGGAGGACCTGCACACCTTCGCAGCCGCCCTCGCCCCGGCCGGCGCCGCAGCGACCATCAACGCCCTCCAGGGCCTGCTGGAGAGCTTCGGTGCCGGGCTGGACGACGACACCGCGCTGCTGGCCCTCGGCGTTCCCGCCGCCAACACGACCGAAGGCGCCGCAGGATGACCCCCGAACTGACCATCAACGCCGGACACAACGCCACCGGCCCGGTCCTCGCCCTGGTCGGCGACCTGGACCACGCAACCGCCCCGCAGCTGCGCACCGCCGTCACCGACACCGCCCTGACGCCCGGACAGATCCTGACCCTGGACCTGTCCGCGGTCGCCTTCTGCGACTCCAGCGGCATCACCGCCCTCATCGCCGCGCACCGCCGCGCCCTGGCCCAGGAGGCGGACCTGGTCCTGGCCGACGTGCCGGCAAGGGTCCTGCGCATCCTGCGGATCCTCGGCCTGGACCAGGTCCTGCGCCTCGCCGGGCAGTAGCAGCGCGGCGGTCGGAACCTCCCGGTGAGGCGGATCAGCGGGAAGAACGGCATGCTGGTGCTCGGTGACCGACCTGACGGCGAGAGGGCCAGGGCGTGGAAGAGTTGGGCAGGCGGCGGTTTCTGGGGGGCACCGCGGCCGCGGGTCTCACCGTGCTGTCCGGATGTGCCGCAGCGCATCGACCGGGGCAGGTCGGCAGCACCGGTGCGCCGCAGCACACGCCCACGGCAGCCGCGTCGCTGACGCCGGAGCAGATCGAGCAGGCCCGCCCCGGCGACGCCGACTGGCGGCTGAGCAACCCGGGCGACCCGGAAGCCGTCCAGGGCTACGCCGACCAGGTCAGCGTGGAACCGGGCCGGCCGTTCACCCTGTACGTGTCCACCACCGCGGCCGGCTTCACCGTGTCGGCCTACCGGGTGGGCTGGTACGGCGGCGCACAGGCCCGCCGGGTCTGGCGCTCGGGCCGCGTCGCCGGGCGGGTGCAGCCGGCTGCGCAGATCGTCGAGTCCACCCGCACGGTCCGGGCCGGCTGGCAGCCGAGTCTCCGGGTCGGGACCGACGGCTGGCCGCCCGGTGCCTACCTGCTGCGCCTGGACGCCGAGAACGGGCACCAGCGCTATGTCCCACTGATCGTCAGATCCCCCAGCGCGGTGGGCCGGACGCTGCTGATGCACGCCCCGGCGACCTGGCAGGCGTACAACCTGTGGGGTGGCCGCAGTCTCTACCAGGGCGAGGACGGAGCCTATGCGACCCGCTCGCTGGCGGTCTCCTTCGACCGGCCCTACGACGACAGCGGCGCCGAGCTCTTCCTGGTCTACGAACGGGCCCTGGTGGTGCTCGCCGAGCGGCTAGGCATCCCGCTGGCCTACACCACCGGCCTCGACGTGCACCGGCAGCCGCAGCTGCTGCGCGGGGCGACCACCCTGATCTCCCCGGGCCATGACGAGTACTGGACGCCGCAGCAGCGCGCCGCGGTGACCGGGGCCAGGGACGCCGGGTCGAACGTGGCCTTCCTGGGCGCGAACACCTGCTTCCGCCGGATCCGCTACCAGGACGGCGGCCGCACCGTCGTCTGCTACAAGTCCTCGTACGCGGAGGACCCCGGCTACCGGCCGGGCACCGGCGCCGCCACCACCGACTTCCGAGCGGCCCCCGGCGCCGACCTGGAGTCCTCGCTCACCGGAGTCCTCTACGAGGGCTACCCCACCGACGCACCGTACGTCGTCCGCGCCGCCGACCACTGGCTTTACGCGGGCACCGGCGCCAAGGCCGGCGACTCCTTCCCGCACCTGGTGGGCGTCGAGTACGACCGGGTCACCCCGGCCGCGCCGACCCCCCGCCCCCTGGAGATCCTGGCCCACTCGCCGTTGGTCTGCGAGGGCAGCCCCAGCCACTCCGACTCGGCCTACTACACCGTCCCGAGCGGCGCCGGGGTCTTCGCATCGGGGACCATGCGCTGGGTGGAGGGGCTGATGGCGGGCACCCACGACGACCACGGGGACCACGGCATGGACGCCCGTACCGGCGCCTTCGTGACCCGGGCGACGTCCAATCTGCTCACCGCCTTCGCCCAGGGGCCGGCCGGAAGGCACCTTCCCCCGCCGCAGGACAACATCGCGACCTACTACTGACCCCGGCCGACCCCGCCCACCCGTGGACGGCTAGGGCGAGCTCGACAGCGACCCGAATCCTGAGTCGGACGGGACATTCGCCGGCCCGGGCTCCGAACCGGACGGCGAACCCGAGGACGCGGATCCGGACGCCGAGCCCGAGCCCGAGACCGACGCCGACCCGGATCCGGACGGCGACCCCGACGACGAAGGAGACTGCGTCGACGGCGAGGGGCCGGCCGAGCTGGGTGAGGCCGACGGACTCGCCGACGGGCTGCCGGACGTCGTGCTCGAACTGCCCGAGCCGCTGGCCGACGTACTGGGGAGCGGCGGTGCGGGCACGCGGCGGTCACCCTGGCCGTCGCCGCCGACGGGGCGGCTGAACCAGCGGTCGTGCTGCTGGTCGAAGAGGATGATCGTGGTCTGCTGGATCACCGTGGACTCGATGATCACGATGTTGTTGACCTGGAACGTCGGCCAGGCGGTCCCGGTGAACGTCTCCTGGCTGCCGGAGCGGTCGGGAGCGAGCAGCGGATTGCCGCAGGCGCAGCGGGCCCGCGGCAGTCCGCTGCTGTCGATGAGCACGGCGGTGCCCGACTGCAGCACCGACTGGAACGCCGTCGCCTGCCCGTTCTGGAACCCGTGGTTGGTCACCCGGGTGTCGGCCCGCAGCACCACGGGGGTCAGTGTCCGCAGGTAGGCGGCGATCCGGTCCTGAGCGATGCCCTCGACCGAGGCCCAGGCCCTGCCCTTGTCCTGATGCGTGGTCAGATAGGCCGAGAGCCGGGCGACGTCACAGCTGGAGAGGGACTCGGTGCCGCCGTAGAGGCCGACGGCCGAGCCGGGCACCGTGCGGGTCGGTGTGCCTGCGGCCTGCGTCGCCGCCTGCCCTGCCGAGGCCGTTGCCGAAGCGCCGGTCGTCGGCTTGCTCTGGGTGTCGGGAGTGAACGGGTACGGTCCCGTCGAGTCCGCTGTCTGCAGTGCGACGGCCTGCGACGTCCCGGAGCCCGTCAACACGATCGGCAGCACCACGGCGGCCGCCACCGCCGCGCCGAGCGCCACCAGCGCACCCGGGCGCCGCCACCAGGCCTTGTGCGGTCTCCCTCCGGCAGCCGAGGAACCGGCGTCCCCACCGCCGGAGGGCGGCTCGCCCGGCGGCGGCACAGGCGGCACGGGCGGCACGGGCGGAGCGGCATGGCCGGCCACCTGCGTCGCGGGAGCGGAAGGCGCCTCCGTCGGCTGCGACGACGGCGAAGTCGAGGGAGGCGGAGTCGAGGGGGCCGACAGTGGGCCGGACGGGGGGCCGGACGGCGCGCTCGTGGTCCGCTCGGACGGCGGAACGCCGGGCTCGCTGCCGGTGCGTTCCCAGGGCGGCTCGGCAGGCGGATCCGTGGGGGGTTGGGTGGTCACGGGCTTGCCTCCCGGGCTTTCGGGTCGTCCGCCCCCTTCACCGCCATTGTCGGCCGCCCCGTCCGACCTCGCACACGGCCGCCGCGGCGGGGGCGCGGAAGTGGTCCCAAGCGTGGTCGCGCCAGGCAGCGCGCTCGCGGGGCGCTGCGGCGTGCCCGAGGCTGGTACTGCCCGGCGATCACGGCCTGCGCCGGGGCCGTCAGCAGCCGTCCTCGCCTCCGGGAGCCACCATGCATCAGGGTGACCCACCCGCCTCGTCCGGTCCTCCCCCGCTGGGCCCGGACCCGGGAGTCGGGCCGTTGCTGCTGCGCAGCTTCAGCGCCGCGCTGGGCCTGGTCCTCGGCGTGCTCGTGGCCATGGCCGCGCTCGGTGCCCTCGGGCTCTGGCTGGCCCGGGCCGACACCCTGCCGGGCGGCTCCTTCACCGCGGTGCTGGCCGCGACGGTGCTCATGGCCCTGGGCACCCCGCTGACCCTGGACGGGTCGGCGGGGTTCATCGCCCAGGCGAACGCCGCCGTCGAGGCGCTGCCGCTCTCCCTCAGCCTGGTCGGCGCCCTGGTCGCCGGGGTGGCCTTCCTGCGACCGTTGCGGCACCGCGCGGTCGCGCACGCGGGTGAACTGCTCGTGCGGGCGGTGATGACCGCGCTGCTCTGGGCGCTTGCGGTCTCGTTGGTGACGCTGGCGGCCCGGCACAGTTTCGCCGTCTCGACCGGGAACACCATCACCGACCAGCTGGGCAGCGCGCTGAACGCGTCCCCGACGGTCGGGTTCCGGGTGGGCCTGGGTCGGGCGATCGGTTTCGGGCTGCTGTGGCTGCTGGTGGTGCTGGTTCTGACCTTCGCCGTCTCGCGGTCCGCGCCGCTGCCGCCGCGGTTGCTGCGCTTCCAGAACGGGGTGCGGCCCGCCGGTTCGGCCCTGCTCGCCGTGCTGCTCGGCTACGTCCTGGTGGCCCTGGTCGCGGGGCTGGTCACGGCAGTGGTGCGCGGCCCCGCCCGCGATGTCCTCGCCGTGGTGGTCCTGGCCCTGCCCAACGTCGCCTGGCTCGCCTTCGGACTCGGCCTGGGCGGGTCCTGGCACGGGCATCTGAGCACCGGGATCGGCCTGCCGATGCCGAAGGTCCTGTCCGAGGTGCTCCGGTCGGCGGGGACCCGGGACACCACCGTGGACCTGGGTTCGCTGGCCCGGCAGGACGCACGGGTGTGGGTGCTGGCGGTGCTGGCAGCGGTGGCGCTGCTGTGCTGTGGAGCGGTGATGGGCGCGCGCGGCGCACGCCGTGCCGAGGACGCGGGCCGGCCCGCGCTGTGGCGGCATGCGGTCGGCCTGGGCCTGGCGGTGGCCTTCGCGATGCTGCTGATCGGGCTGCTGACCCGGGTGTCGACGGCCTACGGACTGTCCCTCCTCGGGGTCGGCAACGGAGCCTCGGACATCCTGGGCAGCCTCACCGGCGGCTCCGGCGGGAGCACCGCCCTGAGCGGCAGCGTCGTCCTGCTGCCCGACCTGCTGCGGTCGGTGCTCCTGGGTGCGCTGTGGGGCGCGGTCGCCGGCGCGGCGGGCGGATGGTTCGGCGCCCGTCTGCGACGCGGGTCCGCGCGGCGCGGACGCCCGGGGTGAGCCGGTGTCACCGCGACGGGGGTCGGACCTGCTGCGGCGGGTCGCCGTCGGGAGCGTAGACCGGTCGGGCCCAGTGCGGGAGGGGCCGCACGCCTTCGGGTCGTTCCGCGGTGCCGGCGGTGGACCGTCGTGCGGCGTGGACCACCTGGGTGGGCGCGTGCAGGACCGCCTGCGGCTCGGCCGCCGGCGGCGGGGTCGTGGCGAGGGCTCCACGCAGCGCCGTGACGAATTCCAGGCAGCTGTCGAAGCGGTCGTCCGGTGACTTCGCCAGTGCGCGGGCCAGCACCGGGTCCACCGCGGCTGCCAGGGTCGGCCGCAGCCCGGTCGGCGCCGGCGGTTCGTCGTACTGGTGGGCCCAGAGCAGCGCCAGGTCGTCCTCGCGCCGGAACGGCGGGGACCCGGTGAGCATCTCGTAGACGACACAGGCGAAGCCGTAGACGTCGCAGCGCCCGTCGACGGGCTTGCCGCAGATCTGCTCCGGTGCGACGTAGTCCAGGGTGCCGACGAACTGGCCGACGGTGGTGAAGCCGGTCAGCGAGAGGGACTTCTTGGTCAGGCCGAAGTCCGTGAGGTAGGCGTGCTCGGGGTGGTCGGCGTCGGTGCCCTCCGCCACCAGGATGTTGCCGGGTTTCACGTCCCGGTGCACCAGTTCGTGCGCGTGCGCCGCGTCCAGTGCCGAGGCGACCTGGGCGGCGATCCGCACCGCCTGCGCGGTGGCGAGCGGTCCGCTGCGGTCCAGCAGGACGCGCAGGTCACGGCCCTGGACGTAGCGCATCGCGATGAACAGCACCCCGTCGGCCTCACCGGCTTCAAACACCGGAACGATGTGCGGGTGGTCGATCGCGGCGGCGACCCGTGACTCGTGGGCGAAGCGCCGGCGGAACATCTCGTTGCGGGCCAGCTGCGGGGAGAGCAGCTTGACCGCGACGACGCGGTCCAGCCGCAGGTCCTGGGCCTGGTAGACGACGGCCATGCCGCCCCGGCCGAGTTCGCGGTCCAGGCGGTAGCCGGCGATCCGGCGGCCGATCATGTCCGAGGAGCCGGTGGGTGCGGCCATCAGACGTCACCGCCTCCGGGACCGGGGCCCGGTGGTGCCGCCGCCGGATTCCCGCTGGTGCCGGGCGGCTCGACGGCCGCGTAGCTGTGCAGTTGCAGGCCGTCGCAGTAGAACCAGCGTCCTTGGTCCAGATCGAGCAGCCAGGCCGCGTCACCGTCCAGCACCACGCCCAGCCGCAGCCCGCGGGTGAGGTGCCGGAAGGCCTCCAGATCGATGGTCCCCTCGGCGAGGTCCTCGGCCTGCTCCCGGTACTGGGTGAGGGCGTGCTCCAGCCGGCGCAGCAGCGGCCGGGGGTCGTCCGCACGGGTCAGCGGCTGCGCGGTCCCCGGCGGACGGTGCGGCAGGGATACCAGGAGTCGGCCGTCCACCCAGGCGGTCCAGCCGTTGGAGCACACGACCCGGGCCCAGTCCCCCAGCCTGTCCGCGACCTGGACCGGCAGCAGCGCGTCCAGTCGGACGCTCGGCTCGGAGAAGTCCGGCCTGGTCCAGGTGGCCAGGCCGTCCGGTGGCGCGACGTGGGTCGGCCGGAACTCCAACGCATCCATGCCAACGTCCTATCCGCGCGGGCCCGGAGCCGCCACTCGGCATCCGACCGGAGCCGCCCGCGCGGCGCCGGGGGTGCCGGGGTCAGCCACGCATCACCTTGGGCTCCTGCCGCCGCAGCAGTCGGGCCACCGCGAGGGCCAGCACCACCGAGAGCACGACCAGCATGCCGAGGTCGAGCAGCCAGACGCCCGCCCGGTGTGCGAAGAGCGGGTCGGAGGTGAGGGTGCCGGGCACCGCCGCGTGCAGGTCGATCGTGCCGGCCATCGCACCGAGCGCCCAGCGTGAGGGGACCAGCCAGGACAGCTGTCCCAGGACCGGGACGCCGTTCAGCTTCAGCAGGGCGCCGCAGAAGACCACCTGCACGATGGCCAGCAGCACCAGCAGCGGCATCGTCACCTCCTCCTTGCGGACCAGGGCCGACACCAGCAGCCCCAGCATCATCGCGGTGAAGGACAGCAGCGCGACGGTGATGGTGATCTCGGCCAGCGGCGGCAGCAGTACTCCCCCGCCGCCGCCCGGTCTCAGCCGTACGCCGAACAGCCCGACCATCGTCAGCACCACCGCCTGCACGACGGTGACCGCGCCCAGCACGACGATCTTCGAGCACAGGTAGGCGGACCGGGAGAGCCCGACGGCCCGCTCGCGCTGATAGATGACCCGCTCCTTCACCAGCTCCCGCACCGCGTTCGCGGCGCCGGTCAGCACTCCGCCGACGCACAGGATCAGCAGCGCGTTGAGTGCCGAGTTCTGGTCCAGCCTGCTGCCCGCCAGGGCGTGCGCCATCGCGCCCATCACGAACGGCAGCGCGATCATGATGGCCAGGAAGGTGCGGTCGGCCGCCAGCGCCGCCGCGTACCGACGGATCAGCGTGCCGAGCTGCGAACCCCAGCTCTGCGCGGGCGAAGGCGGCACCGTGGACCGCTCGGCCGGCGGATTCCCGGCGGGCCGGCCCATCGCCGAGGCGATGTAGCGCCGGTAGGGGTCGGAGTCGCGGAACTCGCGGGCCCAGTCGCGGCTGCGGTCGTTCTCGAAGGCTTCGAAGGCGTCAGGCCACTCCGGGAAGCCGAAGAAGGGCAGTGTCTCGTCGGGCGGGCCGTAGAAGGCGATCCGGCCCCCCGGTGCGAGCAGCAGCAGCCGATCGCAGAGACCGAGGCTGAGCACGCTGTGCGTGACCACCACGACCGTGCGCCCGTCGTCCGCCAGCCCGCGCAGCATGTGCATCACCGACCGGTCCATGCCCGGGTCCAGCCCGGACGTGGGCTCGTCGAGGAAGAGCAGGGACGGCTTGGTGAGCAGTTCCAGTGCCACGCTGACGCGCTTGCGCTGGCCACCGGAGAGGCTGGAGATCACCTGGTCCGCCCGCTGCCCCAGCCCGAGTTCGGTGATCACCTCCTCCACCCTGCCCCGCCGCTCGTCCTTGCCGGTGTCGCCGGGGAACCGCAGTTCCGCGGCGTAGCCCAGGGCCCGACGGACGGTCAGCTGGGTGTGCAGGATGTCGTCCTGCGGGACCAGACCGATGCGCCGACGCAGCTCGGCGTAGTCGCGGTAGAGGTCGCGGCCGTCGTAGCGGACCGAGCCCTCGTCGGCGGGACGCAGCCCGGTCAGGGCGTTCAGCAGCGTCGACTTGCCCGCGCCGCTGGGGCCGGCGACGGCGAGCAGGCACTTCTGCCCGACCGGGAAGGAGACTCCGTCCAGCAGCGTCCGGCCGCCGCCGACCCGGACCACCAGGTTCTCCACGTCGAGGGTGACCTCGCCGGTGTCGACGAACTCCTGCAGTTCGTCGCCGACCAGGCAGAAGAGCGAGTGGCCGATCCCGATCAGGTCCCCCGGGCCGACGAACGCGCGGTCGACCGGCTGCCCGTTGAGAAAGGTCCCGTTGTGGCTGTCCAGGTCGACGATCTCGAACCTGCCGTCGGCGCGGGTCTGCAGCTCGGCATGGTGCCGGGAGACCACGAGGTCGTCCACGACCAGCTCGTTCTCCGGCGCGCGGCCGATCCTCAGGCTGCGCTGCGGCAGCCGGCGGACCCGGGTGGGCTGCCGGTAGGAGCCGGTGATCGCGGTCAGCGCGGAGGGCCGCTCCGCCGCCCGGTCCGGTGCGGGCAGCGCGGCGAGCGAGGCCCGGACGCCGTCCACGGCGTCCGCGAAGCACACCACCGTGCCGGGGCCGACATCGAGGTGCTCGATCCGGTGGCCCATCGCGTAGGTGCCGTTGGTGCTGCCGTCGTCGTCGAGGATCCAGTGCCCTTCGGCGGCGCACAGCACGGCATGGTGCCAGGAGGCCCGGGGGTCGGCGAGGACGACATCGCTCTGCGGATCGCGCCCGAACCGGTATCGGTGGTTCGGGCTGATGAGCTGGGAGTCGCCGTCGATCTCCAGGAGGAGCTGCGGTGCGACCGGGCGCACGGCCATGCCCGAATTTTACCGCCGCGCCCCCCTCCGCGCCCCTGCGGAGCCCGCGCCGGCAGTAGGCGCACGCTGGTGCGCATTGCGGCCACCGCCTCTACCGGTGCGCGGACCTTCTGGCACACCGTCAAGTGGTGCTCGGGCGGGTCGTGCCCGGGGATGACACCGGCTACATCGCCGGGACGACGGCGGTCCCGAATGACATCTCTGGGCCGATGTGTGGCCCCGGTGCCGCGATCTAGCTTTCTTGCCATGGCAAACATCCGTAGTAGCGCGGCAACCGCGGTTCTCGCTCTGCCGCTGTCGCTGTCGCTGTCGCTGTCGTTGTCGTTGGCCGGGACGGCCCAGGCCGCGTCCTCCCCGTCCACGGTCCCGTCGTCCGTCACCGCCTCGGCGGCGGCCTCCACCGCGCCGGTGTTCCGAGCCGTCCTTCCCCGGCCCACCGGCCGGTACGAAGCCGGCGTCGACATCATGCACGTGGTGGACTGGAACCGGCCCGATCCGTGGGTACCGTCGGCCGGTCCGCGCCAGTTGATGGTCTCGATGTTCTACCCGGCCCAACCTCGTACCGGTGAACCCGCCCCCTACATGACCCTCGGCGAGGCGGCAGCATTCATCCAGACCAGGGTGCCGCCGGGCAGCGGCATTCAGCCGCAGCAGCTGGCCGGTGCCGAGACCTACGCCTTCAGCGGCGCACGGGCCGTGCACGGGAGGTTTCCGCTGGTCGTGCTCTCGCCCGGCTTCGAGAACCCGCGCAACGTCATGACGAGCCTTGCCACTGATCTGGCCAGTCACGGCTACGTGGTCGCGCTGGTGGACCACACCTACGAGGACAGCGGGACGACGTTCCCCGACGGGCAGACGCTGACCTGCGCCATCTGCGACAGCGGGCCGCTGCCGGGGCAGGAGTCGGTCCCCGACAGCCGGGCCCGGGACGTCTCCTTCGTCCTGGACCAGCTCACCGGCCGGCACCCGGCCTGGGCCCGGGCCGGAATGATCGACCCGGAGCGCATCGGCATGGCCGGCCACTCGATCGGCGGAGCCTCCGTCGTCTCCACCATGGCTGCCGACCCGCGGGTGCGCGCCGGTGTGAACCTGGACGGCACGTTCCTTGCGCCCGTCCCGGCCGGCGGGCTCGGTGGCCGCCCGTTCCTGATGCTCGGCACCCAGATCGATCACAACGTCGGCGGCTCCGACCCGACCTGGGGGCAGGCCTGGGCGGCTCTGAACGGCCACAAGCTCTGGCTGACCGTCGCCGGGACCGTGCACACCAGCTTCACCGACATTCCCATCCTGGCCTCGGAGGCGAACATCCCCATTCCCGGTGCGCAGATCTCGTCGACCCGCGCCATGCAGATCACCCGCGAGTACGTCGACGCGTTCTTCGACCAGACCTTGAAGGGGGTTCCGCAGCGTCTGCTCGAAGGGCCGTCGGCGACCAACCCCGAGGTCTCCTTCCAGGGCCTGGAACCGTAGGACCACACCGACCGGGACGTCACGCAGGCAACCCCGACCGCGGTGGCCGGGGTTGCCTGAGGTGCCGGGACGCTGATGGGAGGTCAGCTGCTGAAGGGAGTGCCACCCAACTGCAGGCCGCCGTTGAGGACGACGGTGGTGAGCTTGAACTCCGTGGAGTTCGCCCAGGTGATCGGCGTGGTCGCGCCGTCGACCAGGGCGTTCACGCTGGGCAGCGCGTCCGGGACAGAGCCCGCGATCCACTCGGGGATCTGCTCCAGCACCGCGGCGATCGCCGAGACCACCCCGCCGCAGAGCAGGGCGACCAGGATCCGGCAGACCACCCGCTCGACGGCCACCGCCACGCCGCTGACGACGGCGCCGATCACCGCGAGGATGATGTCGGCGACGGCCTCGGTGATGGTGACCCAGGTCGCCACGGTGTACCAGGTCTTCTCGTCGGTCGCCTGGACCTGCTGCCAGGTCAGCGACTGGGTGCCGTCGTCCTTGGTGCCCAGCTCCACCGTGGAGTAGTAGGTGACCTCGCAGTAGGCGTCGATGCCGGGCGAGATCGGGGTGTGGATGTAGGCGTAGGTCTCCATGACGTCGCCGTTCAGCGTCATCTTGTAGGTGGTGCAGTTGGGCGTGTAGTTGATGGCGCCGACCTTGACCGCGTCCAGGTTGAAGCTGGAGGTGGACAGGATCTGGGTGTCGTCGTTGGCGAGCACGAAGGTGCCGGTCGGGGCGTTGGGGAACTCGGCCGGCAGCGAGGGCAGCGCCATCTTGGTCATGAAGCGTTCCTGGGACATGTTGAAGCTGGCCCGGGCGCCGTCGGGGATCGCCCCCGCGGCGATCTCCTGGACGGCGCCGTGGTCGGACCGGTTCTCGGTCATGCACAGCACGCCCAGCAGTGCGTCGCTGATCGAGGCGTTGTCGATGTAGGCGTAGTTGGTCTGGGTCGGGTTGAGCCAGGAGAAGTCCCCGCTGGCCTCGTCGATGCCCAGGTCCACGGTGGCGAAGACATGGGCGAAGGAGTCGAGGTTGGCGTTGAACCACTGGGCCAGCAGCTGCTCCAGCACGTTCTTGGTCGAGTCGGTCATCGGCGGCGAGTCGTAGGTCACGTCGGAGACGGTGACCACCGGGTCGTCCTGCGATCCGCCGGTGCTGCGCACCACGAGGTCGTTCGGGGTCACCCCGGCGACCGGCGGCTGGGGCAGGTAGACCAGCTTGACCTCGACGAAGGCGATCCCGCCGTCGATCGGCTTGGTCATGCCGTTGTAGACCAGGGTCGCGGTGAAGGGGATGTGCATCCGGACGATCGAGCCCGACCCGCCGGTGGTCAGCGACCAGGTGCCGAAGGTGCCGGTGGCGTCGATCTCCGGGTTGAAGTCGCCGGCCGGCAGCTTGCCCGACCAGGTGGTGGGCGAGCTCTTCTTGACGGCGATGGCGTTGTTCACGTCCGGCAGCGGGATCGCGTAGACGGTGTCCCAGCCGTTGGTGTTGTAGGGGACGGAGCTGGTCGCGGTCGCGCCCAGCAGCTTGGAGCTGCGGACGGCGCGGGTGCCCTGGGGGCGGTGCTCCAGTCCGGCCTTGGCGTGCTCGACGGAGATGCGCAGGACCTTGTCCTCGTCGATGTGCGGGAGGTAGTGCTGGGTGGCCACGACGGCCTCCTTCTGGTGGTGAGGTGTGATGACGGTGGCGCAGGATGGCGCGAGGTGACGCGACGTCACCTGCGGTGGAGCGGGCCGGCCTGGTTCAGGCGGCGTTGCCGCTGAGCAGGAGGGCGCCGTCGAGACGGGCCGAGGTGACGGCGAACTGCCGCATGCCCTGCCAGGCGACGGTCTGCGCGGCGATGTTGGCCAGTCCGACGGAGCCCAGCCGGCTGCTCAGGTCGGAGGACAGGCTGTCGCTGATCACGCTGACCACGACCTGGGTGACGGCCTCGGCGAAGATGCCGCCTGCCAGGTACCACCACGGGATGTGGGTGGTGTGGCCGGAACGGGAGTTGGGATCGCCGGCGAAGGAGATCCGCTGGGTGGCCGGGTCGAAGCGGAGCGGGTACTGGCTGGTGATCCACCAGTCCATGGAGATCTCCGCCTTGAGGTCGCAGTTCCCGTTGACCGACATCGCCAGCGAGCCGCCGACCACGCCGATCTTGAGCGAGGTCACATTGGGCGTGTACCAGATCGCACCCGCCTTGACCTGGGAGCAGCCGAAGCTGTGCGCGGCCGTGATCAGGTGCCGGCCGGCGTCGTAGCCGAAGCAGCCGGCGTTGGAGCCGCCGCCGAAGGCCTGCGGCAGGACCGGGGCGACCACGTCGGCCAGGAACACGTCCTGCGAGATGGCGAACGCCGCGTTGCCGCCACCGGCGAAGAGCTCCGGGTCCACGCTGTGCTGCAGTTGCGAGGTGTCCCGAGCGGTGAGGGTGCTCAGGATCGCCAGGTACGCACCGCCGCCGACGACCTCCTGGTAGACGTAGGCGCTGCGGACCGGGGTGAGCCAGCTGTTCGCCGAGGGCGGCACCAGGTTCACCGAGGCGAACACGTAGGAGACGGCGGCGGCGTCGGCGGCCAGCGCCTGGGCCACGGCGTCCAGCACCAGCCGGGTACCGACCGGACCCAGCGCGGCGCTGACGGCCGCGGGCGCGTTGAAGGCGACCGGGGTGACCGCGCCCGGTTGTGGCGTGTCCCCGAACTGGGCCGCCTTGTGGAGGGCGAACACCAGGTTCTGGGCGTTTCCGGCGGCCGCCGGCAGCAGGTCGAGGGACACGTCCACGACCGTGCCGGCCCCGGCCACGTCGATCGGCTTCCCACCTGCCGCCTGGATGGTGCCGGCGGTGAGCGGAACCTCCAGGCGGAGCAGGTTCCCGGAGCCTCCCTGGACAATTCTCCAGGCTCCGAAAATTCCCTGGAGCGTATACGTACCAGAAAGCGTCTGGCCGCTTACCTTGAATTCCTGGATCAGCTTGGAGCGATTTGCTTCGAGTGACTTGTTGACCTCGTCGACCGACAGCGCGGTGACCGTGTCCCACCCGTAGATGTTCATGGACTCCCCCGAGTTCCCATGGAATTGCCGACGCTGCCGGGCTCGACCCGCCCCCTGCCCATCGGCCTGCAGACCAGAGCGTAGCAGTGCCGCGGCCGGGCGCAAGTATTTCCGGAAAAGAATCTTCGAGGGCGTTCCGAAGCTCAAATGAATCTCATAAATCGACCTCAGAATTCCCATTCCGGAAATGATCAGAGGAGGTCGAGGCCATGATCATAAGTGCGATGGTATAGACGACTCCGCCGAGCCGGACCGCGATCATTCGTCCATGGCCGAGAGGCAGAGTGGTGCGATAGATCGCCTGGAGAGTTCCATGCGGACCGACACGCGACAGACGCACGCCCGATCGGACACAGAGTGACATGATGACCACGCAGAGCAACCGTCCCTTGATCGTCCGGAAGGTCCCCCGTGAAGAAGACACTGCTGCGTACCGCTGTTGCCGCCGCCGTCGCCATGGCCGCCATGGCCGGCTCCGCCCCCGCCTTCGCCGACGCGCAGTGGGGCGTCTCCACGTCCAGCACCACCTCGGACAGTGCCACCGTCGCGGCCGGCAGGTGGGGCGGGTTCGTGACCACCTCCTACACGAGCTCAAGCAGCGCGCACGTCTTCGGCCCCCTGGTCCACCACCACGACGGCTGCTACGCCGACTGGAGCCGGCTGACCTGGCAGGCCGTCGACGCCTGCGACGACAGCTTCGACGCCTGAGCCGTCCTGAACCGGCCCCGCCCGGGCCGGCAACCTGGTGGGGCCGCTCGACACCGAGCGGCCCCACCGGGCGCCCCGCTCACAGAGCCAGATCGTGAGGTCAGCGTGCCAGCAGGTCCCGGATCGCTGCCGTGACCTCTTCCGGAGCCTCCTCGGCCATGAAGTGCCCCGCCTTCGTCAGGCGGTGGTCGAGGTCCGGTGCCCAAGCCCTCCACACCTGGGCGGCGTCGTAGCCGAGTTGGGCTCCCCAGTCCTGCTGGACGACCGTGACGGGCATCGCAAGCTGTGATCCGGCATCGAGGTCCGCCCGGTCGTGGGCGACGTCGATATCCGCGGAGGCCCGGTAGTCGGCGACGATCGAGTCCACGGCGGCCGCACTGGCCCGCAGGTACTCGGCGCGCACCTGCTCCGGAATCGCGTCCGGGTCCTCGGCCCAGGCGTCCAGGAACGAACCGAAGAACGCGTCCGCACTGTTGGCGATCATCCTCTCCGGTAGGCCCGTCGGCTGCGCCATCAGGAACAGGTGGTACCCCACCGCCGCCGACACACCCTGCAGCACGTTCCACATGTCCAGCGTCGGCACGACGTCGAGGATGCCCAGATGTGTGATCGTCTCCGGGTGGTCCAACCCGGCCCGGAACCCCACCAGGGCACCACGGTCGTGTCCGACCAGGGCGAACTGCTCATGGCCGAGCCCTGCCATCAGGGACACGATGTCAGCGGCCATCGTCCGCTTCGAATAGACCTCCTCGTCCGCGGCCTCCGGCTTGTCGCTCGCCCCGTAGCCGCGCAGGTCGGGACAGACCACCGTGTGCTCGCCGGCCAACTGCTCGGCGACGTGGCGCCACATCAGGTGGGTCTGGGGAAAGCCGTGCAACAGTACGACCGGACTGCCGCTGCCACCGATCGCCGCGGACAGGCTCACACTGCCCGAACCAGGCAGCAGGGTGTACGTGAAACCGGGGATCATGAGTGCCACAACGGTCCTTCTCTCACTTCGGGCTGGCTGACCGCTCCACCGTGCACGACACCGATGAGCAGCCAATCAGTACGAGACCGCAGATCCGGGCCCACGCACCGAGGATGGGGAGCATGCGGATCGATGTGCTCGGTGCAGTGCAGGCATGGCGTGACGACGGCAGCCCGATCGACCTGGGCGGACCGCGGCATCGCGAGGTACTCGCGCGCCTGGTCGCTGCCGAAGGTCGGACGGTCACCACCGACACCCTCATCGACGACCTGTGGCCGCGGGCGACGGCCGGCTCCCTGGGGGCGCTGCGCACCTTCGTGGCCGCGCTTCGTCGCGCCATCGAACCCGACCGGCCGCCCCGCACACCGCCGCGCGTGCTGATCACGCAGGGACCCGGCTACGCACTGCACCTACCCCGCGGGGCGACGGACGTCGACCGGTTCCAGGACGCACTGGCCGAAGCCCGCCGTTCTCCCGATGGCGTCGTCGACCTTGGTGAAGCACTCGCCTCGTGGCGCGGTCCGGCCTACGCCGACCTGCCCGAGGCTGCATGGTCCCAGCGGGAGCGAACCCGGCTCCAGGAGTTGCGGCTGCAGGGCGTGGAACTGCGTGCGAGCATCCTCCTGGATTCCGGCAGGGGCGCCGACCTCGTCGCCGACCTCGGCGCGCACGTCGCCGAACACCCTTGGCGCGAACCGGCCTGGGGCCTGCTCGCGCGTGCCCTGTACCAGGACGGACGCCAGGCCGACGCCCTGGCCACACTCCGCCGTGCCCGCACGATGCTCGTGGAACAACTCGCGCTCGACCCCAGCCCTGAACTTCAACGGCTGGAGACGGACATCCTCACCAGGTCCGCAGCCCTCGAACCGACCCGCGCACCGACCCGCGAACCGGCGCCCCGTCCCTGGCCGGGGACCGGTGCCCGGCTGGGTCCGCGCACGACGATGGACCTGGCCCGCACACTCGCGCTCGTCGGCGGCGAGGCCCTGGTCTCCTCACGGCGCGATCGCCTCGCGGCGATCCGGGCGGCCGAACGAACGGGGGACCTCGCTCTGACCGCGCGGGTCATCGGCGCCTACGACGTACCGGCGCTGTGGAGCCGCGCCGATGATCCCGAGCAGTCCCGCGCCGTGGTGCAGGCCGCCGAGCGCGCCCTCACCGCGCTGGGGCCAGGCGGCCCCACCGACCTCAGATCCCGGCTGCTGGCCACCGTTGCCGTCGAGAGCCGCGGCGACGACGCCGGCGACACCGCACTCACCTGTGCACACGAGGCCGAGGCTCTGGCCCGCGGCCTCAACGACCCGGCGCTGCTGGCGTTCGCACTCAACGGAGTCTTCCTGCAGTCCTTCGCGCGCCCCGGCCTGGCATCACAACGCGACACGATCGGAGCCGAACTCGTCTCGCTGTCCACCCGGCACGGGTTGCCGACCTTTGCCATTCTGGGCCGACTCGTACGTCTGCAATCCGCGTCCGCGCTCGGCGATCTCGGGACCGGCTCCGTGCACGCAGCCGCCGCGGAAGAGCTGGCCACCGCCCACGAGTCACCGCTGGTTCCGGTCCTGACCGCATGGTTCGGCGCGCGGGTCACCGCCGCCCGCAGCACGGAACCCGGCGGGCCGAGCCCCGCGGCCGCGGCGGCGGCATACCGAGCTGCCGACGACGCCCTCGCGACAGCCGGAATGCCGGGGCTCCACCACGGCCTGCTCCCAGTCGCCCTGCTCGGCCTGCGCCTGCTGCACGACCGCCCCGCCCCCACCGACTCCCGACTCGACTGGGGGCCGTACCTGCCGTGGGCCAGGCCCCTGGTACTCCTGGCCCAGGGCAGGCGGGAAGACGCTCGCGACTCCCTCGCTGCCACGCCCGAACCACCCCGCGATCACCTCCAGGAAGCCCTGTGGTGCCTGACCGCCCGCGCCGCCGCACGCCTCGACGAAGCCGAGATCGCCGTGCGCGCAGCAACTGCCTTGCGCGACGCCCGTGCCGAGCACGCCGGCGCCGCCAGCGGCATGCTCACCCTCGGCCCGGTGCAGGGCTACCTCGCCGAGGCCGAAGCGTGCGCCGCCGGATGAGATCATGAACGGAGAACGTGACGACCCGACTGCCCCTCCCCCAGGGAAGGATCACAAGAGTGAAGAAGTACATACTCTTCGATCATGACGGTGTTCTGGTGGATACCGAGTTCTGGTACTACCGAGCTGGAGAACGCGCCCTGGCGGACGTCGGCTTCACCCTGGACAAGGACCGATACCTACGGGACATGGGCCGGGGATTGAGCACATGGACCCAGGCCAGGGCGGCAGGTGTCGACGAACGGACCGTCAGCAGGCAGCGCGGGGTTCGCGATGACTACTACCAGGAGTATCTCCGCACGGAAGCCATCGAGATCGAGGGCGTCGTCGACACTCTCGCCGAACTGTCAAAATACGTCCGCATGGCCATCGTGACGACCGCGAAGCGTGCTGACTTCGATCTGATCCATGAAAAGCGGCAGATCAGGAAGTTCATGGACTTCGTCCTGGTCCGCGAGGACTACCAGCACTCCAAACCGCACCCGGAACCGTACCTCACCGGCCTGAAGCGCCTCGGGGCGACCAGGGAGGAGACACTGGTCGTGGAGGATTCGTCCAGGGGGCTGAACTCGGCCGTGGCAGCCGGCATCGACTGCGCCGTTGTCCACAACGACTTCACCAGGACGCACGACTTCTCGCGGGCCACCCATCGGATCGAAACCCTGAGGGAATTGAAGGACATCATCCTCGGACAGCCTTCTCCAACCTCGCATTGAACAGGTCCGGGGAGACCTCACGCCTTTCCAGGACGGCTCTCCGAGCGGAGCAGACCGTAGACGAGCACATCGGTGTACTCGCCGTGCTGGAAGGACCTGCCGCGCATGACCCCCTCCCGACGGAACCCCAGGCGTTCGAGGGCCCGCTGCTCGCTGAGGTTGCCGCTGTTGGTGACGGCTTCGATGCGGTTCGCCGTCGTGCGGTCCAACAGGTAGTCCACCAGCAGCTTCTGCGCCGCCGTGCCCACCCCCTGTCCACGGTGCTCGGGCAGCACCCCCACCCCGATCTCGTAGGCGACACCCGACGGCGAGCCCACCGGCTTCCAGGTGGCGATGCCGACAGCCGTGTCGTCGGCCCCCACGATCGCAACCGCCGCCGACTCGGCGGAGATGTACCCGTCCCTCTCCCACCGCTTGCGGCGTGCCCGCGGATCACCGAACCCCGGCCACTCGAACTCACCGAGCGCATCAGGATCCGTACAGAGCCGATCGAGGAAGGCGAGGTCGCCCTCGATGAACGCCCGCAGGTGAACGGCGTCCGCACGCTGCACTGAAGTCATGCACGCCAGTATCGCCCCACCACACCAAGCGACTTGTCCCCCGATCGGCGACAGATCCGTCCGGCCCGACCCGGCCACTCGGTTCAAACGGGGCGGTGGACCCATCGGCCGCCGAGGAGGGTGCCGGTCGGGTTGAGGGCGGACAGGGCGTCCGGAGGGCAGGTGGCCGGGTTGCGGGGCCATACGGTGAGGTCGGCCAGGCGGCCGGGGGTGAGCATGCCGCGCAGGTGCTCCTCGCCGAGCAGGCGGGCGGCGTTGGTGGTGTGCAGGGCGAGGGCCTCGGCGTAGCTGATGGCGTGTTCGGGGCCCTGGACGCCGACCACCGTCTGACGGGTGGTCATGCCCCAGATGGAGCGCATGGCGCCGAACTGGCCGACGGGGAAGTCCGAGCCGCCGGTGATCAGGGCTCCCTGGTCGAGCCAGCCGCGGGCCGGGAAGAGGGCGGCGACGCGTTCTGGGCCCCAGTATCCGCGTTCCACCTCGGCGGTGTCGTGCAGCAGCGGCTGTTGCACGGTGACCGGGATGCCCAGCGCCACGGCCCGGGCCTGCTGCTCGGGTCCGGCCAGGCCGGCGTGTTCCATGACCAGGCTGTGCGGCGGCAGTCCGGGGTTGCGGGCCAGGACGCGCTCGTAGACGTCGAGCAGGACACGGACGGCGCGGTCGCCGTAGGCGTGGGTGCCCACCTTCCAGCCGCGGCGCACCACCGCCTCCACGGCCCCGACCAGTGCGTCCGGCTCCCAGAGCAGCGTGCCGGAGAAGGCGTGGTCGCAGGCGTAGGGCTGCTCGGTGGCGCCGGCCTCCAGGCCGCCGTCCAGGCCGAACTTCACGCCCCAGACGCGCAGCCACGGGTCCGCCTGGTAGCGCCACTGCTCCATGCCGTCCAGCAGCTCCTCGACCTGGGCGGGTTCGCTGAGGCCGAGCGCCGAGATCAGCGCGCGGACCCGGGTGTTCAGCGCGCCCGCGTCGCGGGCCGCGGCGAGCAGGTCGTAGTCGGCCGGCGTCACCATGCAGTCCCGGACGGTGCCGATGCCGGTCGCCGCGTACTGGGCGCTGGCCAGGCGCAGGCCGTCGATGCGCAGGTCCCGCTGCTGGGCCGGAACCAGACGCTCCACCAGGCCCATCGCGTTGTCGATCAGCCGCCCGGTGAGTCGTCCCTGGGCGTCGCGTTCGATCACCCCGCCGGGTGGGACCGGTGTCGACTCGTCGATGCCGGCCAGGCGCAGCGCGTAGCCGTTGACGACGTCGTTGTGGCCGCCCCGCTTGACCAGGACCGGGTGCCGGTCGGTCGCCCGGTCCAGCTCGGCGGTGGTGGGCATCCGGCGCTCGGCCAGGTTGAGCTCCTGCCAGTTGGTGGTGGTGCGGATCCACTGTCCCTCGGGGGTGACCGCAGCCCGCTGCTTGATCAGGTCGAGGAACTCCGCGATGGTGCGGGCCTGGTGGACCGGGACGTCGTGGGCGCTGTGGCCGGCGAAGATCAGGTGGGTGTGGGTGTCGTCGAAGGCTGGCAGCACGGTGGCCTGCCCCAGGTCCACCACGGTCGTCCGGTCCGTCGCCAGTGCGTCGAGACCGTCCGGGTCCGGCGAGAGCGCGATGATCCGGTCGCCCCGCACCGCCAGCGCCCGCTGCGGCGCCTGGCCGGGCACCAGCGTGTGCACAGCCGCGGCCCGCAGGAGCAGGTCCGCCCCGTGATCCTTCATGGTCTTCTCCTTCGATCTCGACTCGACGGCAGGACCCGCTCGAGGGCGGGTCCTGCCGACTGGTTCCGCGGTGCCGGTGGTGTCGCTGCTGGGGGTCAGCCGCGGGCGGCCTGCTTGATGAGGTCGGCGGTGGCGGCGGGCTGGGAGAGGTAGACGGAGTGGCTGGCGCCGGGGACCTCGACGGTCTTGGCGCCGATCCGCTCGGCCATGGCGCGCTGGGCGGGCGGGGGGATCATCCTGTCGTCGCCGGCGACGAGGTACCAGGAGGGCTTGGTGCGCCAGGCCGGCTCGGTGACCGGGCCGTTGAGGGCGTCCAGGCCCCAGGGGACCTGGGAGTCGGCCATGAACCGGGCCTCCGCCTCGGGCAGGTCGCCGGCGAAGGAGTCGGCGAACTTGTCGCGGTCCAGCGCCAGGAAGCCGTTGACCGGCGGCAGGATCGGCGGGACCGGCGCGCCGGGGGCCGGGTTGGCGATGAGGGTGGCCACCGACTCGCCGGCGTCCGGGGCGAAGGCGGTGATGTAGGCCAGCGCGGCGACCTGCTCGTGGGTGCCGGCCTCGGTGATGACGGCGCCGCCGTAGGAGTGGCCGACCAGGACCACCGGTCCGGTCAGGGACTCGATCACCTGGTGGGTCGCGGCCACGTCGCCGGCCAGGGAGAGGGTCGGGTTCTGCACGACGGCCACGTTGAAGCCGTCGGCCTTCAGGGCGTCGTACACGCCCTGCCAGCCCGAGCCGTCCACGAAACCGCCGTGGACCAGGACCACGTTCAGGCGCTGCGTGCTGGTGTTCATGATTCCTCCGGTTGATCTCCGGGGCCGGGCGGCCCGTGGTTGGCGGTGCGTGGTGCAGTATCAGACTGTTCCGTCTTGCAGATCAGACTGTCTCGTCTGATCTGGGAATGACGTTAGACCCCGCGCGACGGAGATCACAAGAGTCTGATTTATGTGACCTGGGTCACATTGACTTGGTCAAATCAGACCACCTAGTCTTCTGAATCAGATTGCCTAGTCTCGTCGCATTGCGTCGCGTTGCGTTGCGTTGCATCGCACCGCGTTGCGCCGCGGTCCCGGAGGAACCATGCCCACGTCCGATCCCGCCACCTGGCAGGCGGCCGCGCGCGTCGCACCCGCCAAGCCCGACAAGTCCGAGCAGATCCGCCGGGCCGCCCTGAAGGTCTTCCTCGAACACGGCTACGCGGTCACCACGATCGACATGATCCTGGCCGAGG
The DNA here is from genome assembly GCF_042510965.1 of Streptacidiphilus jeojiensis. NCBI lineage: Bacteria > Bacillati > Actinomycetota > Actinomycetes > Kitasatosporales > Streptomycetaceae > Streptacidiphilus > Streptacidiphilus jeojiensis. Next base: position 557,354 of record NZ_JBEUKS010000003.1, on the reverse strand, counting down.
CCGACGTCTCCCGGCAGACCCTCTACCGCTACTTCAAGGGCAAGGAACCCCTGTTCCTGGCCGTGGTCGCGGACATCCTCAGCGAGGTACTGGGCGCGATAACTGACGCGATGCGCGAGGCGGACCTGGACCGCAGCGACGACCTGGAGACCGACCTGGTCGAGGTCGGCCGCGCCTGGCTGCACATCATGCTCCAGCCAGACGTCCTGGCCCTGCGCCGGCTGGTCATCGGCGAAGCCGCCCGACTCCCCCACCTGGCCACCGCCTGGGACGAGCACGGCCCCGGCCAGGTCCGCACACTCCTGGAGCCCCACTTCCGCACCCTGGCCGAACGCGGCCTGATGACCCTGGACCCGGACCCCCAGCTCACCGTCGCCTTCTACGCCCGCACCATGATCATCCCGGTCGAGATCGCCATGCTCAACGTCGACTTCGCCCCCGGCCAGGAGGTCATCGAGACCTACATCCACGGCGGCGTGAAGATGTTCCTCGCCCGCTACGGCACCACGGCCGACGCAGCCGGGAACTGAGCGACCAGCTCCGCGAGGTCAGGGGAGATGGTCGGAGTCTGCGGACCATGTCGGCACCGCAAGGCGAGCGGTCGCCGATCCGGGCCAGGGTGCCGTCGAGTTCGACGATGAGCGGGGAGTTGCTCGCCATGCGATCGTCCCACCCTGGCCCGGGGCGACTCAGTTGCTGCGGCGTCGGCGGGGGGCGAGCTTCCACAGGGAGAGACCGGCTGCGATGAGCGTGGTCCCCGCGACGATCAGGGCGAGGGAGTTCAGTCCCGCGCCGGTCGCGGCGAGGGTGGCACCGGTCGCACCGGTTCCGCTGGCTCCGAATAGGCGTCCGTACATGGCTGTGCTCCAAGGGTTGGTCGAGTGACATGGTTGTTGGGGAGGTCAGGTGGCGATCCAGCGCTCTTCTCGGCGCCGAGCCGCGTCGTACAGCGACCGGAAGTACACGGCGTGCTGGAACATGTCGTACAGCAACTCGGGGACCAGCAACGCGGCGAGAACCACGGACCGCCAGCCGGCCTTGCGCACGGACACGGTCTTCTCCACGACGAAGAGGGCGCCGATCGCCGTCCAGAACGGCGACACCGTCATCGACCCGATCAGGACCAACTCCAGGATGACGAACAGCAGGTACACCAGCAGGGCGAGAGCGCCGAGGCCCATCATGATCTGCTTCGCCCAATACGGTGCCGTCACCCGCGTCAGGCCGTAGTCACGCAGGTTCTCCAAGGCGCCGCGCTGCCAGCGAAGCCTCTGATGCCACAGTGCGGTCAGGGAACTCATGACCTCGGTGGTGACGGTGCACGCGGCCGGGCTCATCGGCTTGTAACCGAGGGTCTTCACGGCCTTGGTGCACTCGTCGTCCTCGGTCAAGGAGGCCAGCGAGTAGTACGAGGTGCCACCGCCGATACGACCCGCGATCCTGGCGGCCTTGACCTGTCGCAGCACTCCGACGCGGAACAGTGTCGCAGTTCCGGACAGGACAACGGCTTTGCCGCCGGAGCGGCCGATCTCCCAGGCGTAGCGCTGGTATTCCATCCGCTGCAACTGGCCGAGGAGGCCACCGCCGGGCTCACCGTAGAACACTCCCCCGACCGCGCCGACGCGGCGGCGCATGGCGCCCTGTGCGGTGGCGAGGAATTCGCGTGCCAGTACGGTGTCGGCGTCCTGGACCAGGACCAGGTCCGCGTCGTCGAGGCCGGGCAGGACCTGGTCGAGGGCGTGGTTCAGGGCGCCGGCCTTCTTGCCTTCGCAGGCGGGGATGTCCAGAACCCAGACGCCTGCGTCACGAGCGGCTTCGCGGGTGCCGTCGCTGTCGGTGCAGTTGTTGGTGACAACGACGATGCGGTCCGGTGGGCGGGTCTGGTGGTGCAGTGCCGCGATCGCGGCGGTGATGCGGTCTGCCTCGTTGCGAGACGGTATGAGTGCAATGAGTTGAGGGTGAGGATTCATTGGTGTCTTTCGTAGGGCTTTGATGATAATCGTCCCGCATTGGTCGGCTTGATCGTGCGAGAACTGGGCGATGGATCCGGTGATGGAACAAGCTGCGGCAGGCTGGTGTCGCGCACACCCTGGAGCGGGGGCTCGGAGGACTGGGAAGTGAGGCGGCGTCAAGTTGTGCCCCCGGTGCCGCCCCGGTCTGGATGCCCTGGAAGTCACCGGGCGACCGCACCGTTGACGCCCGCCGCTGTCGACTGGACCCCGGTCGACCCAACCCGACCGTCGGCCGCGTCCTTTCGGCGCGCGGCGTCGTTCCATCTACGGGGATGGGCGAAGTTCGTCTCCGCCTGCTTTCAGGCACCGGGACTTCGGGTCAGGTCCACGTATGGGGATTGGGGATTGCTCCTCGACGATTCCGTCCGTCCGCCCGTTGCACCGGGGCGGGCACGGTGACGGTCCATCTGCCGGGAGCCCAGTGCACGGGCGACGAGGATGCCGGGACGAACGACGTGGCGGTGACGTGGTGGTCCGACGGCACCACCTCAGAAATCCACTACGGGACTATCCACGGGGCTGAATCCGCCGGCCTGGTGACCGTCACCGAGAGCGGGACCGTCGCCTCGACCAGCACCAAGTTCGCCGATGACGGCTCATCACGAAGGCCCAGTGCCGCAGTCCCGGGCCCCGCACTACCGGCGGCCGACCTGCACGTCCGGACGCGCCGGGTCAGCGGCGGCCGGTGGACAGGATGACGAGGAACTGGCCGCCGCCCGGCTCGATGTCGGCGGTCACCGGCAGCCCCGGAACCAGTCGGGAGAACCGGTCCACCAGCCAGTCCGCTGCCTCCTGGGCGTCCTTCCTGGTCGGACAACGGCCCACCATCTCGCGGCCGCCCTTGCGCTCGAGCCGTCCGGCAACGGTGATCAGCGGCGCGGGTTCCACCACGTACAGGCGCTCCGGCCAGGCGATGACCACCTTGACCGCGCCCTTGCGGGTATTGCACCCGCGGTGCGCGAGCCGCTCGGCGACCTTGGCCTTCCGGTCGGCGGTCCGGCTGTCAACGCTCGGCCCCCGCGGGTCGTTCACCGACATGTCAGGGTCGACCGGTTCGTCGCACACCCAGCACCGCCAGCCATCACGCTTGGCCACATCATCAAGGAGACTCACCCGGACAAAGTAGCCTGCTCCGCCGCCACCCCCACACACCAGGGACCCCGGCACGCCTCGACCCGTCGGAACCGGCCCGCGGTCCGGACCTGGTCGGAGAGGGGCCGCCGGGCGGTCTTGCCCGATTCCTGCTCGCGGGTGAAGATCGCGGGATGGGGCGGGTCTACGACGATGTACGGCTCGCGGGTGCGTACCAGGCAGGCAATGAGATGCCGGAGGCGTCGCTCCGGGCCTGGGTGGAGCTGATCGGGTCCTTCTCGCCGCGGTCCGCTCCGGCAGTGGTGGAGATCGGCGCGGGTACGGGGATGTTCTGCGCTGCGCTGGCGCGCTGGCGTCGGGCGTCGCTGGTGGTCGGTGTCGATCCCTCGGTGGCGATGCTCGCCCAGGCCGGGCGGTTCAACGAACAGACGGGCGTCCACTACGTCGGAGGCAGCGCGGACGCGGTCCCCACCGGCGGGCAGCTGTTCGATCTCGCGTTGCTGTCACGGGTGATCCACCACCTGCCGGACCGGCGCGCGTGCGCACGGGAACTGGCCCGGATTCTTCGCCCGGGCGGGGTGGTGGTGATCCGGACGACCTTCCGTGAGCGACTGGACGCGCTGGTCTACGACTACTGGCCGGCGCTGCGGGACGTCGACTCGGAACGGTTCCCGGCACGGCAGGAGGTCCTCTCGGACTTCACCGCCTGCGGTTTCTCGGTACGGGAGGAGGCCTCGTTCGCCCAGCCTGTGACCAGCGGCCTGCGCGAGTACCACGCGCGGATGGCGACCATGCCGCAGTCGAAGTTCACGCACCTGACAGCGGCCGAGTTCCAGTCCGGTCTTCGGCGCTTGGAAGCCGACGCCGCAGCGGAGCCCGTCACGCGACCGCGTCCGGTGGTCGAGCGGTACGACGTCGTGGTGCTGGCACTTGTCCAGCCGCTGGACGGATCGGGATGACGGCCACGGCAGGCAGAGTTCTGTACAGCCCTGCCCTCACCCGTTCGGACGAGTTCGGGTGCCGGCACACGCCAGGATCCGGAAGACGGTCCCGGTCGCGGCGCCGTAGGCGAGGTGGGGGACGAGGTCGTCTGCGAGGGTCTTGGCATCGTACTTCCAGATGGGTTCGTACAGGCCGGCGACCGGCAGCGTGATGTAGTCGCTGATCCACACGAGTGCGCCGAACGGAATGCCGTAGACCGCGCTGGGAGGCTTGCGCAACGAGCCGGCGATGACGCCGTAGAGTGCCCCGTTGGCGGCGCCGTAGCCCCAGTGCATGAGCGTGCTGACCGGCCACGCGGCGGCGTCGGGGAGTTCGCGCTGGGTGAAGCCCTCGATCAGGCGCTTGCCGACCTGTCCGGGATCCGGAGCCTCCTGCCAGGTGGGGACGGAGGCGAATTCCCACCGCAGAGGGTTGCGCTCACCGCCCGACCGGCGCTGCCGCAGGAACCGGACCGTGTCCATGCACACGGTGCCGACCAGGCCGGCGGCCAATCCCGACGCGATCGCGCCGAGCGGAGTCAACTGGTTCGGAGTGCGCATACTGCATCGCTCCCGCTGGTTCTTGCCCGCTGTTTCCTGGCGATCCGGGGCCGGTCCGCGCGACACCGCCTGAGCGGACAACGCGACGTCACCTCGTAGGCATGCTCACATGCGTACGCTCATGCCACCATCCGGAACCGGAAGGAACCGCGAGTCGCTGGTTCTGACTGACCCAGCACGCGTCAGGAGACTTGATCATGGCTGCTGTGTCCGGCCCGCCCGTTCCCGTCCTGGAGGCGGCCGCGAAGCAACTGGTCGAGGCGGCCGACCCGCGTCCGCGGATCTACGAGTTGCCTCCGGACCAGGGCCGGGTCCTGCTCGCACAGCTGCAGGCCGGCGATGGTGTGCCCAAGCCCGAGGTCGACGAGGAGTGGGTCGACGTCGACGCCGGCGCCTGGGGAACGGTGCGTGCGCGCATCGTACGACCGAGGGGCGCAACCGGGACGCTGCCGGTGTTCATGTACATCCACGGCGGCGGCTGGGTGTTCGGCAGCGCCGACACCCACGACCGCCTGGTCCGCGAGCTCGCTGTCGGCTCCGGTGCCGCGGCGGTGTTCCCCGTCTACGACCTGGCACCCGAGGCGAAGTACCCGACCCAGATCGAGCAGAACTACGCCGTCGCGCAGTGGATCACCCGCGAGGGCGCACGGCACGCGCTGGACGCCTCCCGGCTGGCGGTGTGCGGGGACTCCTCCGGCGGCGGCATGTCCACCGTGCTCGCCCTGATGGCCAAGGAACGCGGCGACGTCCACCTCAAGGCCCAGGTCCTGCTCTACCCCACCCTGGACGCGAACTTCGAGACCCCCTCCTACCAGCAGTTCGCGGACCACTACTACAGCACCCGTGAGGGGATGAAGTGGTTCTGGGACCAGTACACGAGCGACCCCGCGCAGCTGGCCGAGCCGTACGCCTCCCCGCTGCGCGCCGGCCTGGACCAGTTGCGCGGCCTGCCGACCACCCTCGTGCTCACCGACGAGGCGGACGTGCTGCGCGATGAGGGCGAGGCCTACGCCGCCAGGCTGCGCGAAGCCGGGGTGGACGTCACCGCGGTCCGGGTCCTCGGAATGGTCCACGATTTCCTGATGCTGGACAGCCTTCGTGACACCAACGCCGCCAAGGTCGGCCGCCGCCTGGCCATCGACGCGCTCAGGACCGCGCTGGGCAACTGAGGAGACGCCGCAGACTCGCAGCGGCGAACTCCGCACCAGGAAGGGACAGAACGATGGAATCCGATATCCGGACCAGGGCCGCGATCGAGGAACACTGGCGCGCGTCGGAACGTGGGGACACCGAGGCCGAGCACACCATCTACGCCGTGGACGCGATTCTCGACTATCCCCAGTCAGGTGAGAGGTTCCTGGGCCGCGCGACGATCGCGGCGCAGCGGGGCGGGCATCCGGCCAGTCGGCACTTCACCGTCCAGCGGATCGTCGGCGGCGGTGCTCTGTGGGTGAGCGAGTGCGTCATCACGTACGACGGGGTGCCCAGCTACTCGGTGAGCATCATGGAGCTTGCGGACGGGCAGGTGGTGCACGAGACGCAGTACTTCGCAGGCACCTTCGGCGCGCCTGAGTGGCGGAGAGCACTCGCGGAGCCGATGCCGGGCCGGGAGATCGCCAGGGCCTGATGTCGATCCGTCAGCCGTGGACGCATCAAGGACGGTGCGTTTCTCCCCGGCTGTCAGCGAGGGTCGTCAGCGCGGTGAGGTAGTCGTCGAGGAGTGCGGTCTGGTGGTCCGTTGGGAAGGCGGCCGGGTCCAGGAGTGCCTGGACCACCAGGCCGAGGATGAACGCGTGCGCCCCGGCGGCGATCCGGTCCGGGTCGCCCTGCGGTAGTTCGCCCAGTTCCTGTGCTGCGGCGACTCGTTGGCTCAGGTTGGCGCGGCTGCGGGCGTACTTGCCGGCGTAGTCGTCGGTCAGGTCGGGGTCGGCGAGCGCCGCGCCCCAGGAGGAGACCCAGATGCGGTTGCTGTCGGTGGCCGCCCGGGTCAGCGGGAGGATGTCCAGCAGCGCCGCGCGCAGACTCGCGAGCCCCGGTCCCGCCTCGCGGCGCGGGCGCGCCGCGGTGCGCTGCTCAAGCAGGTCCAGGGCGTACTCCACCAGGGCGTTCTTGTTGGGGAAGTAGTGGGTGAGCAGGCCGGTGCTGGCGCCGAGTTCGGCGGCCACGGCGCGCAGGGTCAGGCCGGTGAAGCCGCGGGCGGCCATGACGTGCCACACCGCTTCGGAGACATCGCGGCGGCGGCTCTCGTGATCTCCCTTGGTACGTGGCATGCACGTAGGCTACATTCACACAACGTCTGTTATGTGAATGGGGAGGCCGTCTTGTTTTCGCTGGCGCTGCGCGACGATGCCCGTCTGGCCCCGCTGGAGGTCTGGCACGCCGAGGAGTTCGCCGACCACATGGACCGGGCCCGTGAGCACATCCGCCCCTGGGTGGGTGCCGCGTTCGTCACCAACGATGTCGACGGGGCACGGGCCACCCTCGCCAGGTACGCCGAGCGTCAGGCCCGCGACGGCGCCCGGCTCTACGGCATCTGGCACAGCGATGTGCTGGTGGGCGGCGTGATGTTCATCGACTTCCAGGCCGGCGCCGGCTGGTGCGAGATCGGCTGCTGGCTGGAGCCCGGGGCCGAGGGGCAGGGCCTGATCACCCCCGCCTGCAGCGCGCTGGTGGACTGGGCGTTCGCCCGGCGCGGCCTCCACCGGGCCGAATGGCACTGCCGCGCCGACAACCAGCGCAGCGCCGCTGTCGCCAAACGCCTGGGCATGACCCTGGAGGGAGTGCGGCGCGAGGCATGGCCCTACGGGGGAACCCGGCACGACAAGCAGGTGTGGGCGGTCCTGGCCACGGAGTGGACACCGGGCGGCCCCTGACGCCCCAGTTGCCTGCCGTGGAAGCCGGCCGCCACCGGGCCGGCTCGCCACGTGTCCGACCCCTGGGACATCCTCGATCCGCAGGTGATGCCCGCAGTCGACAGCCCGGACCCGGGCGGCATCGGGGCCGCGCACCTCACCGAGCTGCTCGCGACGCTCGCCCCCCGCGCCGTCGGCGCACAGGTCACCGTCTTCGACCCCGACCTCGACCCGGACGGCCGCCACGCCCGGACGCTGGTGGAGGTCCTTGTCGACGGCCTGGGCGAACTCGGCCGAGCGCGCTGACGACCCGTTCGCGGAGCAGGGTCAGCCCGCGCGGGGCGCCGCGGCGGCGGTGCCGGCCCACGCGAGCTCGGTCGCTGGGAACGGCGTCCGCTTGCTCTCGGTCAGCAGGCGGCGGTGGAAGTCCTCCAGGACCACGGCCGTCCGGGCATGTCGGTCGATGATCGTCGCGATCTCGGGCGGGACGCCGTCAGGCCGCTGCCCGGAGATCCACTCATGGAGGAACGCCTCGTGTGCCGTCCCGCCGCGCACGGCCTCGGGAAGGTGGTAGTTCAGCAGATGATTCGCGGTGTAGTGGTGATCGTAGGAGAGATGGTCCGCGAGGAACTCCGCCTCGGCCGCTGACAGTTCGAAGTCGGAGCTCAGGGCGAGCCCGAAGTCCGCGAAGTAGATCAGCCGACCGTCGGTCAGGATGTTGTGGAAGTGGGCGTCGAAGTGGACGAGCCCGCGTGACCTCATGAACGCGGCGCCGCGGGCCAGGGCTTCCTCGACCCAGGGATACGGCGATCCGGCCCCGCCCTGTGGAGCAGCGTCCCGGTGGTCGCTGAGCCATGCGGCGAGCGTGTGCGGAACGTGCTCCAGGAAGAGCACCAGGCTGGACGAGGACCGGCCGATGGCCTCCAGCCGCTCCCGTACCGCCGCTGAGCCCTCCCAGTGCGCCACGGCACCGTCGATGCCCCCGAAGGCGTCGGCGAACCCCTCGGGAGGGGAGTCGGGCAGAACCCGCCAGTGGTACATCAGCGGAAAGCCCTCGTACTGGTTCCCGACGACCCAGTCGGTGGTCATGGTGTGCACGGCCAGTTCGCGCCAGGCCCCGAAGCCGACCGAGCCCACTCCGTACTGGTAGAACATCGGCAGCCCGAAGAGGTTCGCCGTGGACTGCGCGTTCTCCGGCCTGGTCTCGATATCCGTCAGCGGAATCCGCTTGATGAAGACCCGCACGCCGTCGATGTCCGCTTCCGCGGACCTGCCGCCGATGCCGAACCCGAGCGGGCAAGCGGCCGCCACGACCTCACTCAGTCGACGATCACTCAGGAGGGACAGGCGGGTGGACACGGTCGAGCAGGCCGTGAGCCGCGCGGCGTGCCAGGGGTCTGGCTGGTGCATCGACGGCTCCCCTGCCCCGATCCGGGGCGTCGGTGATCTCCTGGACGGGCTCGACCCTATCCCCCGCAGCAACGCCCTTGCCCGGAGAGGTCCGTGGTGAGCCGGCGTCGCGTCAGATGCTGGACGGGGGCGTCGTCGTTGGGGTGCTGTTCCAGCTGGCGAGCAGGTTGAGGCCGTCGGCGTCACGGCTGCCGGGGGCGACGCCGCAGACGATGAGGTACAGGCCCTCGTCGGCCGTGAGCTGCATGGTCTCGTAGTTGAAGGTCATGTCGCCGACCAGGGGATGGGTGATGCGTTTGGCGCCGGCACGGTGGCGGCGCACTTCGTGGCGGGCCCAGCGGCGGTCGAAGGTGTCGCCGCGGGTGGAGAGCTCGCCGATGAGGTCGGACAGGGCCTTGTCGTGGGGGTTGCGGCCGACCTCGGCGCGCAGGGTGGCGACGTTCTGGTCCGCGACGGCGTCCCAGTCGGGGTAGAACTCGGGCGCGGCAGGGTCCAGGAAGGTGAAGCGGGCGGAGTTGACCGGCCTGGCGGGGCTGTCGAAGACGGGCGCGAACAGGGCGCGGGCCAGGGCGTTGCCGGCCAGCAGGTCCAGCCGGCCGTTGCGGATGTAGGCGGGGACGCCGGTCATGGCCTCCAGCATGGTCCACAGTTCCGGGCGCAGGGTGCGCCGGGCAGGGTGGCTCTGGGTGCGGGCCCGGGCGGTGGTGGCGTTGGCGGCGCGGACCAGGTCGAACAGGTGGGCGCGTTCGGCGTCGTCCAGCTGCAGCGCACCGGCGATGGCGTCCAGGACGGCGTCGGTGGCGCCTCGGGCGTCGCCGCGCTCCAGACGGGTGTAGTAGGGCACACTGACGCCGGCGAGCTGGGCGACCTCCTCGCGGCGCAGGCCCGGGACGCGTCGTGCGCCGGCGAGTGGGGAGGGGGTCAGGCCGGCCTGCTCGGGGGTGATCCGGGCGCGGCGGGAGGTGAGGAAGTCGCGGATCTCGCTGCGTCGGTCCATGCCCCGACACTACGTCCGGGCACCTCGTAGGACACACGTATGGGGGACCTTGTCAGGGTCCCTTTGGCGGCTCCGGTCGGACCGTGGGCGGTGTTGTCTGGATAGCAGGCGGCTGCGAGGGTCGTCGTGCGGCCCGGGTGCCGGGTCCGAGACCGTCAGGGAGAGTGGAATCCATGCGTTCAGCCCTGCTCCGCGAAGCCCTCACGGTCATCGTCCGCCCCTGATCCGGGCGCCCCCATCCACCTCCCACTGACTGAAGGACGGGAATCCTCTTGAAGCACATCCGCCTGCGTGACCTGGACGTCGCCCGCATCGGACTGGGAGCCATGGGCATGTCCCACGGCTACACCGGCGCCGGCACCGACGACGACCAGTCGATCCGTACCATCCACCGCGCTCTCGACCTGGGCGTCACCCTCATCGACACCGCCGAGGTCTACGGCCCCTACACCAACGAGGAGCTGGTCGGCCGCGCGCTGAAGGGCCGCCGGGACCAGGTGGTACTGGCCACCAAGTTCGGACTGATCTCCCACACCGGCCGCGACGGCGGCGCCGACAGCAGCCCGGCCAGCATCCGTACCGCCGTCGAGGGCTCACTCACGCGCCTGGGCACCGACTACATCGACCTGTACTACCAGCACCGGGTGGACCCCGGCACCCCGATCGAGGAGACCGTCGGGGCACTGGCCGAGCTGGTGACCGCGGGCAAGATCCGGCACATCGGCCTGTCCGAGGCCGGACCCGACACCATCCGCCGCGCCCACGCCGTCCATCCGGTCACCGCCGTGCAGTCCGAGTACTCCCTGTTCACCCGCGACCCCGAAGCCCGCGTCCTGCCCGTACTGCGCGAACTGGGCATCGGCTTCGTCCCGTTCTCCCCCCTCGGCCGCGGCTTCCTGACCGGAGCCATCCGCTCCCGCGAGGACTTCGACGCCACCGACTTCCGCGCCGACAACCCCCGCTTCACCGAGGAGAACTTCCAGCACAACCTGAACCTCGCCGACCAGGTCGCCGCCATCGCCGCCGAGATCGACGCCACCCCCGGACAGGTCGCCCTCGCCTGGCTGCTCTCCCGGGGCGAGGACATCGCCCCCATCCCCGGCACCCGCCGCGTCGAGCGCGTCGAGGAGAACACCGCCGCCGACACCCTCCACCTGACCGACGACCAGCTCGCCCGGCTCAGCGCGCTGCCGCCGGCCGCGGGAGACACGCACAACCCGGCCCAGATGAAGATGATGGAACGCTGAGCTGATGAGCGGCACCACCGACCAGCCCCGCTGAGGAGAGCCCCGTGCAGCACCTGACCCTGAACAACGGCGTGACCATGCCCGCCCTGGGCTTCGGTGTCTTCCAGACGCCCCCGGACGTCACCGAACAGGCCGTCACCTCCGCCCTGGAGACGGGATACCGGCTCATCGACACCGCGGCCGCCTACGCCAACGAACGCGAAGTCGGCAACGCCATCCGCAACTCCGGCCTGCCCCGCGAGGAGGTCTTCATCGAGACCAAGGTCTGGATCAGCGACTACGGCTACGACCAGACCCTGCACGCCTTCGACAAGAGCGCCGGAAAGCTCGGCGTCGAGACCATCGACCTGTTCATCCTGCACCAGGCCCTGCCCAGCCGCTTCGACCTGACCACCGAGGCATACCGGGCGCTGGAGCAACTGCTCGCCGACGGCAAGGTGCGCGCCATCGGGGTGAGCAACTTCATGCCCGACCACCTCGACGCCCTGCTCAAGCAGGTTTCGGTGGTCCCGGCCGTCAACCAGATCGAGGTCCACCCCTACTTCACCCAGCCCGCCGCCCAGGCCGCCGACGCCGCCCACGGCATCCTCACCCAGGCGTGGTCCCCCATCGGCGGCATCACCAGCTACCGCGGCACCGGCACCAGTACCTTCGAGGACCCCGTCATCACCGCCATCGCCACCGCCCACGGCAGGACCCCCGCCCAGGTCATGCTCCGCTGGCACCTCCAGCAGGGCCGCAACGCCATCCCCAAGTCCGTCCGCCCCCAGCGCATCGCCGAGAACATCGACGTCTTCGACTTCCAGCTCACCCCCGCCGAACTCGAAGCCCTCGACAACCTCGACACCGGCGTACGCGGCGGCCCCGAACCCGAGGCCATCACCCTGGAGACCTTCGGCCGCGACATCCCCGAAGCCTGACCCATCCACCGGAGCCATTGGTTCGAGGAAGGGGACCATGGCGACGGGACGGACGCCGCGCGAGTTCCGCCGATGAGTTTCCGGCCGTTGGATCGTCCATCTCTCGAAGAAGGGAGCGCATCATGCGCAAGATCATCGTTTGCACGTTCCTGACGCTCGATGGCGTCATGCAGGCACCGGGCGGTCCGGACGAGGACGCCGGGAGCGGTTTCACCCACGGCGGCTGGCAGCGGCCGGTGTCCGACGACGAGGTGGGCGCGGTCATCGCCGGCTGGTACGAGCACTCCGACGCGATGCTGCTGGGCCGCAAGACCTACGACATCTTCGCGTCGTACTGGCCGACCGCCGATCCCGGCAACCCGTTCACCGAAAAGATGAACAGCATGCACAAGTACGTGGCGTCCCGGACCCTGACCTCGGTCGAGTGGCAGAACTCCACACTGCTGGAGGGCGACGTCGCCGATGCGGTACGCCGGCTGAAGTCGTCCGACGGCGGCGACATCAACGTCGTCGGCAGCGGCGACCTCGCCCAGACCCTGATGCATCACGGACTCGTCGACGAGTACCGGCTGACCGTCCACCCGGTGATCATCGGCAGCGGCAAGCGCCTGTTCGCCGACGGCACGATCCCCACCTCGCTGGAGCCGGTCAGCGTCTCCGCGACGAAGAACGGCACCGTCTGCGGCGTCTACCGGACGACCGGTGAGCCCAGCTACGACAGCTACTGACAGACCTCGGACGGGCAGGACTGACGGCCGGTCAGGCAGCGGGGTGGACCCGCTGCCGGGCGGCCGACGGTCAGCCGGCTGCGGCGGCGGCGGTTCGCAGGTCCGCTGCGGTCAGCAGCGACAGCAGACCGATGCCCTCCGCCGCGAGAGCATCAGCACCGCCCTGCTCGCGGTCGATCACGCACAGGGCCTCGGTCACGACGGCTCCGAGGCCGCGCAGATCGGCGGTCGACAGCACGATCTGTCCGCCGCTGGTCACCACGTCCTCGACCACCAGCACCCGGCGGCCGGCCACGTCGGCGCCCTCGGCCAGCCGGCACGTGCCGTACGGCTTCGCCAGCTTGCGCACGAAGGCGCACGGCAGACCGGTGTGTCGGCCGAGCGCGGTCACCACCGGGATGCCACCCATCTCCAGGCCGGCCAGCACCTCGGTTCCGGACGGCACGAGCGGGGCCATCTGCCGGGTGATCTCGTCCAGCAGCACGGGATCGCCCTCGAACCGGTACTTGTCGAAGTACTCAGTGGCGGTGCGCCCGGACCGGAGCGTGAACTGCCCGGTCAGATGGGAGGCGGTGTGGATACGGCGAGCGAGATCGAGACTGGTCACAGGCATCCACTCTGGCAGACGACCGGCTCGGCCGGCACACCCGACACCGACAGCCCTCGGGCACCGGGGCCCAGCGGCGGCCGTCGACGTACGGCGTCTACATTGATGTAGACATACAGTACTGGCGATCGCCGCTGGACAGTCGTCCAGGGGCGATTTCAACGAACGACTCCCAGAGGTGCACAGTGGACCATCCGTCGTTGGTCGACGAAGTCGGCACGGTCCTCTCGCGGGCCGGATTCCGGACGGCCGTACCGGCGGCACCCGAAGGGCTGGAGCTGAGCGACGAACACGGCGCCGTCGTCGTCACCTGGCACACGCAGGACGAAGCGACCTCCGGACCCGATCGCGTGCAACCGCCCCCGTTGACGCGCGGGGAGGTGGTTGCACTCGCCCTGGTCAGACTGCTCTCCCAGGCCGGATTCGCGTGCGAGCTCCGCAGCGGCAACAGGCTGATCGTCCACGGCCGCCCGGCCCCAGCGTCCTGACAAATCCGTTGACCCCCGGTCAGGACATGCCGCATGCTCGCGCGATGACTTCATGGACGGCACCTGACATCGAACGGCACGAGGGTCCCACCAACAGCGCAGAACACCAGGCGCTGCAGGAATTCCTCCAATTCCACCGCGACACGCTGCTGTTCAAGTGCGCCGGACTGACCGGCGCGCAGCTGCTGGTCAAGTCGGTGCCGACGTCGCAGCTCACCCTGCTCGGTCTGGTCCGCCACCTGGCCGAGGTCGAGCGCTGGTGGTTCCGACGCTGCTTCGGCCAGGACAAGGAACTCGGCGACCTGTACTGCACCGAGGAGTACCGGGACGGTGACTTCGACCTCGCGGTGCCCGAGAACGCCGAGGCGGACTTCGCGACCTACCGCCGCGAGGTCGAGCTGGCCGACGCCGTCGCGGCGGGCCGTTCCCTGGACGACACGTTCACCGGCCGCGACAAGGAGTACACGCTGCGCTGGGTCTACCTGCACATGATCGAGGAGTACGCCCGCCACAACGGACACGCCGATCTGCTCCGCGAGGCCATCGACGGCAGCACCGGCGAGTAGCCGGCTGCGGTCGCCCCCACTGCGGCTCCGAAGGCCAGGACTCCGAAGCCCGCGACTCCGAGGCGCTAGGCTCCGGAGCCCTGGGAGCGCGGGTCCTCGGCCTCGGCCTCGGCCGCATCTAGCAGGCGCCGGCCCAGCATGCCTGCGGTGTGGCGCAGTTCGGCACCGCCGACGATCCGGAACGGCACGGGCACTGCGGTGAGCTGCTCCGCGTACCACCAGGGGTTGCTGGTCGTCCCTACCAGTCGGCAGGTCGCGGCGTCCACCGGCTCGATGCGCCCCAGGGTCCGCGGGACGCACGTCGCCACCGCATCGGCCGCCGCTTCGATGACCACCTCGGCGGAGTACTCCCAGCCGCTGGCGAGATGTTCCTCCAGCACGGCGACCGGATCGAGCCCGGCGGGCGCCTCGAACCGCTCGGCCAGCACCTCGACGCCGCGCACCCGGTCGATCCGGTAGGCCCGGCGGCCGTTCGAGCTGTGCGACCAGCACAGCAGGTACCACCGGCCGTGGCGCACGACGACAGCCCACGGATCGACCTCGAAGTCCCGCTCCGACCCGGCCTCGGTGCGGTACCCGAGGCGCACCCGTCTGCACTCCGAACAGGCCTGCACCAGCTCGGTCGTGGTCTGCGGGTCGGGGCGGGCCGCACCCCGATCGGGAACCGGGGCGATGGCCCGGCGGACGGCCTCCGCCTGGGCGGCGACCGGCTGCGGCAGCGCCCGCACGATCTTGCCCAGCGCGCTGCCGACCGGGCTCGTCGTGTCGTTCGCGTCGTGGTGGCCGTCGAGGACGGCCATGACCAGGCACAGCGCCTCGGTCGCAGTGAACGTCAGCGGGGGCAGCCGCAGGCCGCGGCCGACGCGGTAGCCGCCGTACGGTCCGCGGACCGACTCCATCGGTATGCCCGCCTCGCGCAGGATGCCGACGTACCGCCGGGCGGCCCGCTCCGAGACACCCAGCTTCTCGGCGAGCCGGTCGGCGGTGATGCCCGGGCTGGCCTGGACGAGCTCGAGCGTCATCAGCGCCCGCGCGGTGGGGCTGGCGTCAGACTCCACAGGGCGTCCCCCTTCCCGCCGATTCCGGACGCGGAATGTCCGGAACCGAGCCTAACGTGATGCCCATGACCGACGACACCGTCCGGAACACCACTGTCCTGAACACCACCATCCACGAGCCGTCAGCGACGGCCGGCGAGGCCGAGATGCTGATGTTCGCGCTCGACCGCTCGCGCGCCCAGTTCGCCTGGAAGTGCGGCGGCCTGGACGCGGCCGACCTGCACCGGCCGCATCCGCCGTCCGCGCTGACCCTCGCCGGCCTGCTCAAGCACATGGCCCTGGTCGAGGAGCTCTTCACCATCGATTTCACCGGAGAGGCGCCCGGGCCGCCGCTGGACGCCCCCGAGGCCAGGACCGACCCGGACTGGGTGTGGCGCTCCGCGGCCGACGACACCCCCGAGTACCTGTACAGCCTGTGGCGCCACGCCACCGAGCACTCGCAGTCCGCGATGGCCAAGGCACTCGCCGACGGCGGGCTGGACCAGCCGGCGAAGTACCGGACCTACGACGACGGCACCGCACCCAACCTGCGACGCCTGGTCGTCGACCTGCACGACGAGTACGCCCGGCACGTCGGCCACGCCGATCTGCTCCGCGAGGCCGTCGACGGACTCGTCGGCGAGGACCCGCCGCAGAGTCCCGCAAGCTAGGGCCGGCCGGCCGCGGCTGCTCGCCTCAGTCGCGGGTGACGCTCACTCCCCCGAGCAGGCCCCAGGCGTCGATCCGGACGGTCGGGCCGCCGGGCCGGCTCGGGCCGTCGTCCTTCACCCCGCCCAGGCGGATGCCGTGCACCTCCACCCGCACGTCCGCTCGGACCTTGAGGCTGACGCCGCCGATCAGGCTCAGCTTGGTGATGCGCAGTTCAGCACCGTCGGGGATGTCGATGTCGGTCAGGTCGACATCGGCTCCCCCGATGAGCGAGGCGGTCAGCGTGCGCTCGTGCAGGGTCTCGCCCGTGAGCCGGTGACCACCGATCAGACTCACCTTGACATCGGTCTTCTGCGGACCGGCCTTGCCTGTATCCGTCATGGGAAGAAGCTAAGGCTCCAGCCGCCCCTCCTCCCAGTGCCCGGCGCACACGCCTTTCCCATGACAGCTGTCACAGGTCTCGTCCGGCGACGTCCTGGGTGAGGTTCACCGGGTTGCCGTCCGGGTCCAGGATGTGGGCGACGCGCTGTCCCCACGGCATGTCGTTGGGGCCGCCGCTGACCGAGCCGCCCAGGGGCTCCACCCGACCGAGCGTCTCGTCGACGTCGTCGACGGCGATGCTGAGCAGGATCCGCGGTGCCGCCGCGGCCTCCGGGGTCTCCTCCTTGGCCACCAGTCCGAGGTCGGTGTCGCCGATGCGCAGGCCGAGATAGAAGGCCGGGCCCTCCGCCGGCACCCGGAAGATCTCCTCGGCGCCGAACAGCTTCGTGTAGAAGCCGAGCAGTACGTCGTGGTGGGCAGTCAGGATCACGGGCTGGATGGTGGACATGGCGCTCCTGTCGCGGACGGTCGAGTCGTGGGGTGGACCGCCCAAGGGCGGTGAACTCATCGGCAGGGCCGCACCGGAACAATCTCACGCCAGTTCAGCCGCCTTGCGCAGCAGCACCGAGCGCTCGCGGGCGTTGCGGCACAGCCGTGCGGCCAGTTCCAGTTCGGCCCGGGCCTCGGCGGTGCGGCCGAGCCGGGTGAGCAGTTCGCCGCGCACGCTGGGCAGCAGGTGCGAGCCCGGCAGCCGGTCGGCAGCGACCAGTTCGTCGACCATGGCCAGCGCCTGCCGGGGTCCGTGGGCCATGGCGACGGCGACGGCCCGGTTGAGTTCGACGACGGGGGAAGGGGCCACTCGCCCGAGCGCCTCGTACAGCAGCACGATGCTCTCCCAGTCGGTCTCCTGCACCGAGGCGGCCGATGCGTGGCAGGCGGCGATCGCGGCCTGCAGCCCGTAGGGCCCGAGGCCGCGTCCGAGCGCTGAGGTCCGGGTCAGTGCGGCCAGTCCGCGGCGGATCGCCGAGCGGTCCCACCGGCGCCGGTCCTGGTCCTCCAGGAGTACCGCCTCCCCGTCGGGTCCGGTGCGGGCGGGGAAGCGCGCGGCGGTGAGCTCGAACAGGGCGAGCAGTCCGTGCACCTCCGGCTCGTCGGGCAGCAGCGCGGCCAGCGTCCGGGCGAGCCGGATCGCCTCGTAGGCGAGGTCGACCCGTAGCAGCTGGTCGCCGCTGGTCGCGGTCGAACCCTCGGTGAAGATCACGTACAGCACGCTCAGCACACCGCCGAGCCGCTCGCGCCGCTGCTCGGACGGCGGCAGCTCGAACGGCACCCGGGCCGCGGCGATCGTCCTCTTGGCCCGGGTGATCCGCGCCTGCACCGTGGGCACGGGCACCAGGAACGCGCGTGCGATCTCCTCACTGGCCAGACCGGCGACGGCGCGCAGGGTCAGCGCCACCCTGGCTTCGGGCGAGAGTACGGGGTGGCAGGCGATGAACATCAGCGCGAGGACGTCGTCGTCGATCCGGTCGGGATCCCAGGGCAGATCCTGCGACCGGTCCGGCGGGAGCGCCGCGCCCGAACTCGCCTCACCCTCGGCGAGCGGACCGGCGAGCACGGCGTAGCGCTCGTCCAGTGCCGACCGGCGGCGGAAGGTGTCGATGGCGCGCCGGCGCGCGGTCGCGAGCAGCCAGCCCACCGGGCTCGCCGGAACGCCGTCGCGCGACCAGGTGACCAGCGCCTCCGCGACGGCCTGCTGCGCGACGTCCTCGGCGAGCCCGAAGTCCCCGGTGTAGCGGGCCAACGCTCCGACGATGCGCGCGGACTCGATCCGCCAGACGGCCTCGACGGCCCGCCGTGCCGCCTCGGAGGTGGGCGGGCCGTCGGTGGCCGAGGGCATCAGAGCTGGCCGGTCCGCTCGCGCCAGGCGCGCTCCTTGACGATCCATTCATTGTCCTGCGGGAACTCGTCGATCCCCGGCACCCGGCGCACCTCGCACTTGGAGCCGGCGATCGCGGGCAGCCGCTTGGCCCACTCGACCGCCTCCTCCTTGGAGGCGACGTCGATCAGGTAGAAGCCGCCGAACAGTTCCTTGGTCTCGCCGTACGGACCGTCGGTGACCACCGGCGTCTCACCGCCGAAGTCGACCACCACGCCCTGGCCCGGGTCGTCCAGCCCCTCGGCGGCGACGAGCACGCCCGCGCGGATGAGTTCCTCGTTGAAGCGGCCCACCGTCTCGAGCATCTGCTCGAACGGCGTCTCCATCATCTTCGCCATGGACTCGTCCGTGCCGCGCATGATCAGCATGTACTTCGACATCTTCGCTCTCCTTGCTACCGCGGTGGCCTCTTGGCCCTCTCACTCCCAGGTCGAACGGGGCTGCCGGGGATCGACACGTCACCCCGAAGAATTTAGCGCCGGTCCCGCGCAAGGCACCGTGTACCCGATCGCGACACGGGAACCGCTGGGACGCGGAACCGGGCCGGTGACCGAGGCTCGAAGGTTCGGCCGCTTGTCCGGCGCACCGCGCGCATGCCAGGATCACCGCTGACTGCAGGCACTGACAGAGCTGGAGCTGAAGCCAATTGGATGCGGGCGAGTTCGCCACCTGAGCCGCCGATGCACCGAACGCACCACCCGGAGTGCCCCGTTTTCGTCGGCCCGGGTGATATCGGCGGTATGTCCGATTTTCTCCATGCCTTCAGAGGGATCTTCTTGTGGACTTCGACGTCCAGAACCATGCGCGCCTGCGTGCCCTGCGTTCCGACGGCCATGTGCGGAGCGGCCCGTTCCTGGTCCGCTACGCCCGGGACTGGCCCAGTCCGTTCGCCAACTACGCGATCCCGGACGACGGGGCCGCACCGACCGCCGGCCAGGTCGGCGACCTGGCCGGCACGTTCCGCGCGCTCGATCGGGTGCCGCGGCTGGAGTACCTGCCCACCTGCGCACCGCTGGTCGAGCCGGCCCTGCTCGCGGCAGGGTTCACGGCTGAGAACCGCGCCGCGATCATGGCCTGTTCTGCCGAGTCGCTGATCACTCCCGCAGCGACATCCGGCGTCACCGTCACCGAACCGACCGATGACGCCGGGCTCCTTGCCGCCGCGAGAGTTCAGCACACCGGATACGGTCAGCCGGGTGAGCCGAGCACCGGCGAGACCGCCTGGCTGCGCGACACCATGGAGGGCGGCGGTGTGGTCGCCCTGGCCCGCGTCGGCGACGGCACCGCGGTCGGAGTGGGTGCCTGCTCGTCGCCGCTGGAGGGCTTGAGCGAGTTGGCCGGCCTGGCGGTCGATGCGGGTTTCCGGCGGCGTGGTGTCGCCGCGGTGCTCTCCGCGTACCTGACCGCTGCGGTCCTGGAGCGCGGCTGCCGAACGGTGTGGCTGGAGCCGGGTGAGCCGGGCGTCGAGCGGATCTATGCCCGGATCGGCTATCGAACCGTCGGCGAGAAGCTCAACATCTCCCTGCGGTAGGCCGGCGGGGCGGGTCGGAGGACGCCTCGGCCCGCCCTGAGGCTGCGTCAACCCCTGCAGCGGCCTCAGTCGAAGTGGACGAGGTCGGGCCACAGTTGCGCCCAGGTGCCGCGCGGCCGCCGGCAGACGTAGATCGCGGCGTGGTGGGTGGCCTCCTGGTTGTGCACCCCGTTCATCCGGATCGGGGCGACCTCGGTGACCTCGGCCCAGGCCTGGTGCAGCTCGTCCGGGGTGAACTCGCCCACGCACAGTGCGACGTCCGGGCGCCCCGGTGGCGGACCCCAGAGTGCGTAGCCGTTCTGTGCGCTGACGACCGGCTGGCGCAGGCCCTGCGCCGGGCCGAGGATCGTCAGTGCGCCCGCCTCGCCGTAGTTGCCGGTGAAGATCGGGGTTCCGGGCGGCAGCGCTGCGGCGGCCTGCCGCACCTGGTCGACGAAGCCGGGCCAGCCGTACGTCTCCAGCGCCGTCGGGTTGACCGCCCGGATGGCGTCGGCCGCGCCCACGGGCAGGACCGGCAGCCCGATCAGCACCGCGATCACCGCGGAGGCCACCAGCGGCCTGGCCGCCCTCCCCCAGCCCCGGGCCGGGTCCTGCCGCCTCTGCGTCGACTCGACCCGCACCGCGCCTGCCGCGAAGAGCGCGGCCAGCGCGGGTGCCGGGTAGTACACCTTCCCCCCACCCGCGGTGGACACCACCACCGTGACCACCGCGGCCACCAGCACCCAGCGGTGCTCGCGGCCGGCCGCCGACGCCAGCCGGCGCACACCGAGGACCGCCAGCATCACGATGGGCGGGCCGGCCAGCACGACCAGCAGCGGCAGTTGGGCCAGGGAGCCGAGTTGGCCGCCCTGTTCGGCGGCGAGCGACCGGGCCATCCGCAGGTTCGGCCAACCGTGCGCGGCGTCCCAGACCAGGTTCGGGGCAGCCAGCGCCACCGCGAGGGTCCCTGCGAGCCACGGCCCCGCAGTGCGCAGCGCCTCGCGCCGCAGCAGCGCCAGGCCGACCAGGATGCCGAGCAGCAGCACCCCCAGCGTGTCCTTGTTCTCCAGGCCGACGCCTGCGACCGCTCCGGCGGCCAGCCAGGACCAGGTGGTGCGCAGCCGCAGGGCCCGGGCGACCAGGACCAGCACGGCCACCCAGGCCACCTGGTCCACCACCGTCGTGCCGAACAGCAGCGAGGCGGCCACGAACACCGGGCAGGCCCCGATCGCAGCCGCGGCGATGATCTGCGCGCGGCGCCGGCCGCCGAACTCGGCCGCCAGCATCGGCGCGAGCAGGACGCAGCCGACCTGCATGGCCACCGCCAGCAGCCGCAGTGGCAGCACGCCGCCGGGAAGGGCCGCGGCGAGGCGGGCGAGCAGCGGGGTCAGCGGCGGCTGGTCGGCGTAGCCCCAGGCCAGGTGGCGGCCGCTGATCACGTAGTAGAACTCGTCGCGGTGCCAGCCGTACCGGGTGGCGACCGCCAGGTGCACCGCCGCCACGGCTGCGGCGACCAGCAGCACCGGGCGCCACGCCGTCGGCTCGCGGCCAGGTGTCGAGGGCGCGGGTATCGCGGGTAACGCGGATTCAGCGATCTCTGTCATGGCTTTCCTCGGTGGGCGTGGGGAAGGCGGCGACCAGCAGGTGGTGCACGGTTCGGCGGCAGTCGTCGTCGGTCAGCATCCGCGAGTCGGGGTCGCCGTGCCGGTGCATGGCGAACCAGGCGACGGTCTCGACGATGAACCGGGCGGCGACCTGCACATCGGGCACCGGGCGCAGCAGGCCGGCCGAGATCCGGTCAGTCAGGTAGGTGCTGATCTGTTCGACCATGGCGCGCCGGCGCTGCACGAAGTACCACTGGGCCAGGTCGGGCAGCTGCTCGGCGCAGCCCTCGACCAGTTGCAGTGCGGTCCGGTTCTGCTCGACGAAGGCGTACAGCTCGTCGACCACGGCGCCCAGTTCCGCCGTGGTCGACAGCCCGGGCGGCCCGGTCGAAGCCCTGGCCAGCAGCGGCAGCGCGGCCTGTTCGCCCGCCCAGGACTCGACCAGCGCGACGACCTCTTCGGCAGTCGGGGTCGGCACCGGCACCGCCAGCCCGGCCACCGCATCCGGCCGCAGCGACCGCACCAGTGCCAGGTGCAGCAGGGCCTGCTTGCTCTTCACATAGGTGTAGACCGCGCCGTGGCTGAGCCCGAGCGCGGCCGCGACATCGGAGATGCCCGCTGGGCGGAAACCCCGTTCCAGGAACACCCCCACCGCCGCGTCGGCGATCTCCTCCAACGGCCGTATCGGCACTCGTCCGCGCATGGGGCCGATGATAGACTGACCCAGTCAGTCAATCAATGGTTGCGGGGCCGGGCAGGGGCCCGGGGCCGGTCAGAGCGGCAGAGCGGCGTGGCCCTCCAGGAACGTGTCGACCTCGGCCAGGTCCTCCAGCGGCAGCGGGTAGACCAGCAGCCGGTCCACGCCGAGTTCCGCGTAGCGCCGGGCGCTGTCCGCATCCACCTCGACCGGGTTGATCTGCATGAAGTTGATCTCCAGCCGACCCAGCCACGCCGGCCGGGACACCTCCGCCGCGGCCTTGCGCAGCCCGTCGAGGTGGGCGACCAGGTCCTGCGGGGAGCTGCCGTTGCCGATCCAGCCGTGCCCCTTGGCGACGGCCCGCCGGTACGCGGCCGGACTGTGCCCGCCGATGACGATCCGCGGACCGCCCGGCTGCACCGGGCGCGGATGCGCGTCCACCCGCTGGAAGTCCACATGCCGTCCGTGGAAGGCCGGTTCCGGCTCGCTCCACAGCTGCCGCATCGCGTCCAGGTACTCGTCGGTGCGGCGGCCGCGCTCGGAGAGCCGCACGCCCACGGCCGCCATCTCCGGCTCCAGATAGCCGGGCGCGACGCCGAGGAGCAGCCGGCCCCCGGACAGCACGTCCAAGGTTGCGGCCTGCTTGGCCAGCACCACCGGATTGCGTTGCGGCAGGATGAGGATCCCGGTGCCCAGCTCCATCCGCTCGGTCACCGCCGCGACGTAGGACAGGTGCACCAGCGGGTCGAGGATCGGGTCGGTGGGTGCCATCGGCGAGTCGGGCACCCGCGGGCTGGGCAGCACCACATGGTCCCCCACCCACCAGGAGCGGTAGCCCAACTCCTCTGCCCGGCGCGCCAGCCGGACCGTGTCGGTGGGCCCCAGCGTCGCCTTGGCGCTCAGACCGTACACACCCAGTTCCACGATCCCCTGCTTCCGTCGTTCCCTGCTCAGCGGCCTCGGTGGGGCCAGTGTTCGGCGGGATCCGCCCGGCTGTCCAAGAGCAGTTGTGACAACCGTTGGTTATGGATGCCCCGATCCAGGGCGGTGGCCGTCCGGCCCCGCCGGGTTCAGCGAGGGTTGCGCAGCGGGCGGGGGCGGTCAGCGCCGGCGGGTTCGATCCGGTGGGACTGGACGTGCTCGAAGGCCAGTGTGGTCTGCACGTCCGCGACCTCGCGGCGGTCGGTGAGCCGGTCGATGACGAAGGCGTACACCCCGTTGACGTCCGGGACGGCGATGTGGATCAGGAAGTCATGAGCCCCGGAGGTGACGAACAGGCCGATGGTTTCCGGCAGTTGGGCCGCCCATTCGCGGAACCCCTCGATGATCGGACGGGCCGGCGGCCGGATCCGGACCGAGATCAGCGCCTGGACTGGGCGGCCGGCGGCCTCAAGGTCCAGGGCCGCGTGATAGCCGGTGATGATGCCGTGCTCGCGCAGCAGCCTGACCCGCTCCAGCGAGGTGGAGGGAGAGACCCCTGCCTTGGCGGCCAGATCGCGGTTGGTCTGCCGTGCATCGTGCTGCAGTTCCAGCAGAATGGCGCGGTCCACTGAATCAAGTTCCATTATTCCTCCGATCACCCGCACGAAGTTCGGCGATTGATGATTCATCCCGGATGTCTGTCTAGCGTATCGGGTCATG
Source organism: Streptacidiphilus jeojiensis (assembly GCF_042510965.1). Classification (NCBI taxonomy): domain Bacteria; kingdom Bacillati; phylum Actinomycetota; class Actinomycetes; order Kitasatosporales; family Streptomycetaceae; genus Streptacidiphilus; species Streptacidiphilus jeojiensis. The sequence continues at coordinate 533,479 of NZ_JBEUKS010000003.1, read as the reverse complement.
GATGCGCAGAAGAACGGAGCCCCTTCCATGTCCACTCCGCAGTTGTCCAGCGAGGACATCCGCACCGACCTGTCGACCCGGAAGGCGAAGCTCAAGTGGGTCATCGTCGTCGACCAGTCGCTGGCCGCCGGACGGCTGGTGAATGCCGCCGCCTGCATGGCCGCGGCCGTCGGCAAGGCCCTGCCCGACCTTGTCGGGCGCGACGGCGACGACGCCTCCGGCGTGCCCCACCCCGGCCTGCCCTGGGCGGGCTGCTCGATCCTGGCCGCCGACGCGGACACCCTCGGCACCCTGCGGACCGAAGCCGTGACCAAGGGGGACGAGATGCTGATCGTCGACATGCCCGATCTGGCGCAGACCTCACGCGTCTACGACGAGTACCTCGACCAGCTCGCCGGGAGCAAGACCGAGGACCTGACCTACTGCGCGATCAGCCTCGTCGGCCCCCGGAACAAGATCGACAAGCTGGTCCGCAAACTCCCCCTGCTCCGCTGACCCATGTCGTCCGACGATCGTTTCACGTGTCATGGCAATCGATTCGAGCGCAAGCATCTGGATTTGCCGCATAATCGACGGTAGAGTCGTTCCTCTCGTCATCGGAGGAAGCAAGCGCCATGACCATGGACGACATCGACCGCGCCATCCTGCGGGAACTGCAGACGGACGGCCGCATCCCCTACGCGGAGCTCGGACCCAAGGTGGGCCTGTCGCCGTCGGCCGCACGTCAGCGGCTGCAGCGGCTGATCGACACCAAGGCCGTCCAGGTCATCGGCGTCACCGACCCGATGGCCATGGGCGGCCAGTCGATGGCCCTGCTCGGCCTGCGCGTCGACGGCGACCCGCGGACGGTGGCGGACGAGCTGGCGCGGCACCGGGAAGTCGTCTACTCCGTACTGACCGCCGGCTCCTTCGACCTGTTCACCGAGGTGGTCTGCGGACGGCCGCAGGAACTGCTGGCCTTCATCAACGACGTGGTCCGGCCCGTGGAGGGGGTCACGGCGGTGGAGAACTTCCCGTACTTCGGGATCCACACCCACCGATTCCTCTGGGAGGTGAACTGAGCACCACCTCAGGCACACGATCCCTCCGCCCCGCTCCCCCACGCACACCAAGGACCACGGCATGTCCCCCGACGCCCCCACCAACGTCGACTTCTTCACCCGCCAGGCGCTCCCCGTACCCCGGGTGACCGAGGATCAGGCCCGACTGATCGCCGCCTCCTCCTTCGGACTGACCGTCAGCGCCGAGTCACTGGGCAGCCAGCAGGACGCCAACTTCCTGCTCCGCCACGAGGACGGAACCCCTGCCGCGGTGCTGAAGATCGCAAATCCGGCGTTCAGCAGGACCGAGACGGAGGCGCAGGACGAGGCCGCCGACCGGGTCGCCACCCGGGCAGCCGGCCCGGGGCTGCGGGCAGCCACCGTGCTGCGCGGCCCCGACGGCGCTCGGCGGACGGCGACGGTCGCCACCGAGGAGGGCGAGGCAGTCGCCCGACTGCTCCGCTACCTGCCCGGCGGAACCCTCTCCGGCCCCCGCCATCTCTCGCCCCCGGCAGTAGCGGCGATGGGCCGGATCGCAGGCAGCGTCAGCGTCGCACTGCGCGACTTCCGGCACCCGGGCATCGACCGCGTGCTGCAGTGGGACCTGCGCCACGCCGACCGCGTGGTCGCCCTGCTGAGCCCCTACATCCTTGAGCCGACTCGCAACAGCGCAGTGCTCGCCGCGACCGCTGAGGCCTGGTCACAGGTCACCGCGGTATCCGACCGGCTCCCCCGACAGGCCGTGCATCTGGACCTGACCGACGACAACCTGGTCCAGGCGGTGGACAGCCGCCTCCCCATGCCGGACGGCGTCATCGACTTCGGTGATCTGACCGACAGCTGGGCCGTCAGTGAACTCGCCATCTGTCTCTCCTCGCTGTTGCACCACGACGGCATGGAGCCGCACCACCTGTTGCCCGCCGTCCGCGCCTTCCACCGGCTTCGCCCGCTGACGCCCGAAGAGGTGTCGGCGCTGTGGCCGCTGGTCGTACTCCGCGCCGCCACCCTGGTGGCGAGCGGACGCCAGCAGGCCGCTGTGGACGGGGACAACGCCTATGCCCAGGGCGCGCTCGACCGCGAGTGGAGGATCTTCGAGCAGGCCACCAGCGTTCCTTCGGCCGTCATGACCGGCCTGATCGCCGACGCACTGGGCCCACACCTGGACCGGGACCTGGACCCGGACCCGGACCGCCGGGCAACGGTCCCCACCTTCACCCCGGCACACCCCCTGGTGCCGCAGTTGGACCCGGACGACATCGAACCCCTCGACCTCTCCTGCGAGGCCGACGCCATGGACCGCGGCGCCTGGCTCGCCCCGGACGCCGAAGAGCGCCTCGCGGCAGCCCTGTTCGCCCGAGGCGCCACGGCCCTCGCCACCCGCTACGCCCAGCCCCGGCTGGCCGGCTCACCCGTACTGGCCGACACCTCACCGGTCACCGTCCCCACCGGCATCGACCTCAGGACTGCGCCGTCAGGACCACCCGTCACCCTGCACGCCCCCGGCGACGGAACCCTGCTGCTCGCGGCCCCGCGCCAGGCCACCCTCAGTTTCCGGTCCCACCTGCTGGACCTCTCCTGGTCCGCCGACCTGCCCGAACCCCAACTCCCGCTCCCACTCCCGCTCCCCGGAACGCCGCTGCGTGCCGGCGACGAGCTGATGACCCTTCCGGCCGGCACCCGCATCCACCTGACGCTCCGCCAGGCCGACGCACCGCCCGTCCCCGCCCGGGTACGCCCCGAATACGCGGCCGGCTGGCTGGCGCTCACCACGGACCCCACTCCCCTGCTCGGACTCCGGCCCACGGCCGCACCGGAAGCACTGTCAGAACAACGCCAGTCGGAACAACGCCTGTTGGAACGACGGGAAGGCTCGTTCGCCACGGTCCAGGGGCACTACTACTCCGCCCCGCCCAGGATCGAACGGGGCTGGCGCCACCACCTGGCCTCCACCGAGGGCAGGTCGTACCTGGACATCGTCAACAACGTCGCCGCCGTCGGCCACGCCCACCCCCGCATCGAGGAGGCGGTCACCCGGCAGCTGCGGAGGCTGAACACCAACTCCCGCTTCCACTACTCCTCAGTGGTGGAGTTCTCCGAGCGCCTGGCCGGACTGCTGCCCGACCCGCTGGACACCGTGTTCCTGGTCAACTCCGGCTCCGAGGCGGTCGATCTGGCACTGCGGCTGGCCATCGGCGCGACCGGGCAGCACGACGTGGTTGCTCTGCGCGAGGCCTACCACGGCTGGACCTACGCCTCCGACGCCGTCTCAACCTCCATCGCGGACAACCCCAACGCGCTCACCAGCCGACCTGACTGGGTCCACACCCTGGACTCCCCCAACTCCTACCGGGGCCGCCACCGTGGCCCGCAGGCCTCCCGCTACGCGCCCGAAGCGGTGCATGCCATCGCGGAGCTGGCCGCATCCGGTCGACCGCCGGGCGCCTTCCTCGCCGAGTCCTACTACGGCAACGCGGGCGGGGTCCCGCTGCCCACCGGCTATCTCGCCGAGGTGTACGCCGAGGTACGACGCCACGGCGGTCTGGCCGTCGCGGACGAGATCCAGGTCGGCTACGGCCGGCTCGGCAACTGGTTCTGGGGGTTCGAGCAGCAGCAGGTGGTGCCCGACATCGTCTGCGTGGCCAAGGCCATCGGCAACGGCCACCCGCTCGGCGCGGTGGTCACCTCCAGGGCGATCGCCGAGCGCTACCGCGACCAGGGCTACTTCTTCTCCTCCACCGGCGGCAGCCCGGTCTCCAGCACCGTCGGCCTCACCGTCCTCGACATCCTCCGCGACGAGGACCTGCAGGGAAACGCCCTGCGCAGCGGAGCCCTGCTCAAGTCCGGCCTGCAGGCCCTCGGCGAACGGCACCCGATCGTCGGCACGGTCCACGGGTCCGGCCTCTACCTGGGACTGGAACTGGTCCGCGACCGGCAGTCGCTGGAACCGGCCACCGAGGAGACGGCCGAACTGTGCGACCGGATGCTCGAACTCGGAGTCGTCGTCCAGCCCACCGGCGACCACCTCAACATCCTCAAGATCAAGCCACCCCTGTGCATCGACGCGGCCGCCGTCACCTTCTTCACCGCCACCCTGGACCGCGCCCTGACCGAACTGGGTCACTGAGGAGAGCGCTCCTGCGCTGGGCCTAGGCGCGGGCCCGGCCGGTGGTGTGGTCCGGGCTGGGGTGGGGGGCGGTCAGGTCGAGCAGGATCATGGCGTCGTGGTCGGGGGTGCCGGGCTGGGCGACGTAGACGCCGAGGCGCTGGCCGGGTGTGCCTTCGAGTTGCATGCCCTGGAAGGCGAGGGTGATCTCGCCGACCTGCGGGTGGTGGAAGGTCTTCGGCTTCTGTGCGTGACTCGCGCGGGCGACATCGTAGCGGTCCCAGAGCTTGGCGAAGTCAGGGCTCTTGAGCAGCAGTTCGCCGATGAGTCCGGCCAGGTCGGGGGCGTCGGGATCGGTGCCGGCCAGCGCCCGGAGCCGCGCGACGCAGCCGCGGATCTGGGTGGACCAGTCGGCGTACAGGTCGCGGGCCTGGGGGTGCAGGAACAGGTAGCGGGCCAGGTTGCGCTGGCGTACCGGCCACTTCTCGATGCCGGTGTACAGCGCGAGCGCGCCCGGGTTGGCGGCGAGCAGGTCCAGGGTGCGACTGGTGACGTAGGCCGGGCTGGGGCGCAGGCTCTCCAGCAGCAGCTTGACCTTGGGGCTCACGGTGCGGCTGGGGGCGGCCGGGGGCACCGGCGGGTGGTGGGCGGCACGGATCGCCAGGGTGCGCAGATGGCTCTGCTCGTCCTCGTCCAGCTTGAGGGCACGGCCCAGGGCCTCGACGACGGCCAGGCTGGGGCGGGTCTCCCGGCCGCGTTCCAGCCGGGTGTAGTAGTCGATGCTCACCCCGGCCAGCGCCGCCACCTCCTCGCGGCGCAGCCCGGGGGTGCGTCGCACCCCCGCTCCGGGGGTGAAGCCGACCTCGGCCGGGGTGACCCGGGTGCGCCGGGCGCGCAGGAACCGGCCCAGTTCCGTGCCGCTGCTCTCGTGCTGCTGCCGTTCGGGTGCCATGGCACCAGTGTCGCCCGCGCGCGAGCTCCGCGCCGCAGGCCAGGGGGGCCGTAGCAGACCCCCCTTGGCGCTCCCGGGAAAAGCCCGCCCTGCCGCATGGCCGCCGCGGCGGGCACGGTTTAGACAAGGAGCAGATCACCGATCCGCTCCACCGTCCGGCACCGCGCGAAGGCCCGTGCCCTTCGACGGTCACCACCCCGAGACGAAGGCACCGACCCATGAGCGACCAAGGCCCGACCCGCGCCCAGCAACTGCTCGGCGACACCGCGCCCGAGCTGGTGCGGCTGACCGACGAGGTGCTCTTCGGCCAGGTCTGGGCCGACCCCGGCCTGTCGCCGCGGGACCGCAGCCTGGTCACGGTCGCCGCCCTGACTGCGCTGCACCGCCCCGAACAGCTCAACTCCCACCTGCGCCTGGCCCTGGCCAACGGCCTGGGCAAGGACGAGCTGGTGGCCGCGATCACACAGCTGGCCTTCTACGCCGGATGGCCCAACGCGATGTCCGCGATGACCCAGCTGAAGGCCATCACCGAGGAGTGAGGCGGCCACCGCCGCCGAGCAGATCCCTCGACGACGCGCCCCACCGGCACCCCGAGCCCCCACCCGCCGACCACCCAGAACCCACCCGAGGACAGGCACCATGCGCGCAACACTGCTCTACCAGGCCGGCGACGTCCGCGTCGAGGACGTCGCCGACCCCAAGATCCAGCAGCCCACCGACGCGGTCATCCGCATCGTCGCCGGCTGCGTCTGCGGCAGCGACCTGTGGCCCTACAAGTCCGCGCCGCTGACCGACAACCCCCGCCACATGGGCCACGAGTTCATCGGCGTGGTCGAGGACACCGGCGCCGAGGTGCGGACCGTCAAGGCGGGCGACCTGGTCGTGGTCCCGTTCACCTACTCGGACGGCACCTGCGAGAACTGCCGCCGCGGCCTGACCACCTCCTGCGTCCACGCGGGCCAGTGGGGCGTCGGCGGGGTCGACGGCGGCCAGGGCGAAGCCGCCCGCATCCCGTGGGCGGACGGCACCCTGGTCAAGCTCCCCGTCGGCGAGGACTCCGAACTGCTGCCCGACCTGCTCACCCTCTCCGACGTGCTGTGCACCGGCTACCACGCCGCCCGCACCGCCGGGGTGACGGCCGGCGACAGCGTCACCGTCATCGGCGACGGTGCGGTGGGCCTGTCCGCGGTCATCGCCGCCAAGCTGCTCGGCGCCGAACGCATCATCCTGATGGGCCGTCACACCCAGCGCACCGACCTCGGGCGGGAGTTCGGCGCCACCGACGTGGTCGCCGCACGCGGCCAGGACGGCGTCGCCGCCGTGCGCGAGCTGACCGGGGGCACCGGCACCGAGCGGGTGCTGGAGTGCGTCGGCCTCAAGGAGGCCCTGGTCCAGTCGGCCGGCGTGGTCCGCGACGGCGGCACCGTCAGCCGGGTCGGCGCCCCGCAGTACCCCGAGGTGCCGTTCGGTTTCCCCGAGTTCATGCGCAACATCACCCTCACCGGCGGCGTAGCGCCCGCCCGCGCCTACATCGACGAACTGCTGCCGCACATCCTGGACGGCGAGATCCACCCCGGCCGGGTCTTCGACCGCACCGTGGCCCTGGACGACGCCGCCGAGGGCTACCGGCTGATGAACGACCGCGAGGCCCTCAAGGTCCTCATCCGCCCCTGACACCGCACTTCACACTCCGCACGGCAAGGAAAGACAATGGAACGCATCACCTTCCAGAACAAGGGCAACACGGTTGTCGGCGACCTGTTCCAGCCGGACGGCTTCGAGCAGGGCACCCGGTACCCGGCGATCGTGATCACGCACCCGTTCGGTGCGGTCAAGGAGCAGGTCTCCACCACCTACGCGAAGCTGCTGTCCGCGCAGGGCTTCGTCACCCTGGTGTTCGACGCCTCGTACCAGGGTGAGAGCGGCGGCGAGCCGCACTTCTCCGAGTTCCCCTCGGCGCGCACGGAGGACATCCGCCGCGCGGTGGACTTCCTGAGCAACCACCCGGACGTGGACCCCGAGCGCATCGGCGCCCTGGGCATCTGCGCGGGCGGCGGCTACACGGTCAACGTGTCGCAGACCGAGCTGCGGATCAAGGCCGTGGCGGGCGTGAGCACCTTCAACATCGGTGCCGCGCGCCGTGACGGCGTCGGCCCGCTGGGGGCGCAGACCGCGGAGTACCGCACCAGCCTGCTGGAGCGCTCGGGCGCGGCCCGCACCCGGGAGGCGGCCGGCGGCGAGGTCGAGATGTTCTCCCTGATCGCCGACAACCCCCGGTTCGACATGAACGACCTGTCGACGATCCCGATGATGTACCAGGAGGGCTACAGGTACTACTCGGAGATCGACCCGAACCCCCGCTTCATGGGCACGTTCGCCCTGTCCAGCCTCAGCCAGCAGATGGCGTTCTTCCCCTTCGAGGGGATCGAGCTGATCTCCCCGCGCCCGCTGCTGCTGATCGCCGGCTCCGAGGCCGACACCCTGTACTACAGCCAGGACGCGGTCGCGAAGGCGAAGGAGCCCAAGGAACTCCACGTCCTCGACGGCGCCTCCCACATCGACCTGTACTGGAACCCGGAGTACGTCCCCCAGGTCGCCGCCAAGCTCACCGAGTTCTTCGCCAAGCACCTGTGAACCACCCGTCGGCAGACGGTGGCGGCGTGCGGCGGAGTGCCGCCCGGGGTGTCCGGGCGGCCCCCGCGGTCATGCGAGCGTGGCCGCAGCCTTCTTGATCAGGTCGGCGACGACTCCCGGCTGCGACACGTAGATCGCATGGCTACCGGGTGTCTCGGCGACGGTGGCGCCCATGCGCTGCGCCATCGACTCCTGCGCGGCGGGCGGGATCATCCGGTCGTCGGTGACGTGCAGGTACCAGCTGGGCTTCGCGTGCCAGGCGGCCTTGGTCACCGTGCCGCCGAGCGCGTCCAACCCCCACGGCACCTGCGAGTCGGCCATGAACGCCGCCTCCTGCGCGGGGACGTCGGCGGCGAACGAGTCGGAGAACCTGGCGCGGTCCAGGAAGAGGTAGCCGTTGACCGGCGGCAGGATGGGCGGCTGCGGCCCGTCGGTCGGGAACGTGCCCAGAAGCGTGTTGACCGACTCGCCCTGGTCGGGGGCGAACGCCGTGACGTAGACGAGCGCCCCGACCTTGTCGTGGTTGCCGGCCTCGGTGATCACTGCACCCCCGTACGAGTGGCCGACGAGCACGACCGGGCCGGTGGCACCGTCGAGCACGTCACGGGTGACGGCGACATCGTCGGCGAGCGACTTCGTCGGGTTCTGCACGATCCGCACGTCGAAGCCGTCGGTCGTCAGCGCGTCGTAGACTCCGCGCCATCCGGCACCGTCGACAAAACCGCCGTGGACGAGAACGATGGTTGCGCTCATGGCGTCTCCTTCCAGATCTGGTGGACGAGAGCGAACCTACGGACGTGCTGGACGCGGCGAATCCGTCAGATGACTGTCCTCGGTGGGCCGCTGGTCTGCGGCAGGTCCTTCGCGCCGGACTCGACGGCCGCCGGGCCCAGTAGAGTCTGAGCGTGCCGGGTCGGGGGTCGAGTGTGTCGAACAGAGGTCTCGTGGGGCGTGCGCGCGAGCTGGGCGTGCTGCACGGCTTCATCGACACCGTGGAGGCGGACGGCGGCTCACTGCTCGTCGTCGGCGAGGCGGGCATGGGCAAGACGTCGCTCCTCGACGCCGCGACCTCCCACGCCGCGGAACTCGGCATACGGGTCCTGCGTGCGTCCGGCGTCGAGTTCGAGGCCGAGGTGAGCTTCGCGGGGCTCCACCAGCTGGTCGCTCCGCTGGCCGCCGAGCTGGCCGTGCTCCCGCCCGACTCCCGACGCGCGATCGGCGTCGCCGTGGGCCTCGCGGAGGGGCCCGCGCCCGACCGGCTCGCGCTGACCAACGCGCTGCTCGCCCTGCTCTCCGCCGCCGCCGACCGGGCCGCGCTGTTGCTGGTGGTCGACGACCTGCAGTGGCTCGACCGGGCGAGCGCCACCCTGTTCGGCATCCTCGCTCGGCGGCTGGGCGGCACGTCCATCGGCCTGCTCGGAGTCGTGCGCACCGGTGAGGGCAGTGTGTTCGAGGACGCCGGACTCGCCGAGATCGCCATCGGACCGCTGGACGACGACGCCGCAGCGGTACTCCTCACCGAGGCGTTCCCCGAGCTGCCGCCCCGGGCCGCCCGGCAGGTGCTCACCGAGGCCCAGGGCAACCCGCTGGCGCTGATCGAGCTTCCGGCGCACGACGGCCCCGCCGCCGAGCCTCCGCTGGGCCGCACGCCGGTCGGCCGGCGGCTGAAGCTGACCTTCGCCCGGCGGATCGACGCGCTGCCGGCCGAGACGCGTGCCCAACTGCTGCTCGCGGCGCTCGACGGGACCGGCGAGCTGTTCCCGTCGATCTCCGCCGGTGAGCTGGAACCGGCCGAGCGTGCCCGGCTGATACGCATTCATCCGGTCACCCGCGGTGTCCAGTTCCGGCATCCGCTCACCCGTTCCGCGGTCGTCGAGCTGTCGACCGAGGAGGAACGGCGCGAGGCCCATCGGCAGCTGGCCGGACGGCATCCGGACGGCTCCGAGCGGCGGGCCTGGCATCTCGCGGAGGCTGCCTCTGGGCCGGACGAGCGGATCGCGCAGTTGCTGGAGGAGGCCGCGCTGAGGACGAAGGGGCGCGGCGACCCGGTCGGTGCCATCGGCCTACTGCTTCGCGCAGCCGAGCTGAGCCCCGGGCCCGACGACCATCACCGCCGCGCCATGTTCGCGACCTACCTCGGCGCCGATGTCACCGGGGATCTCACCGACCCGCGGGCGCTCGTCGCCGAAAGCGGCGGGCAGGGCCCTTCGGTGGCCACCGCCGTCGCCGCCGCGGCCTACATGGTGAACAGCGGGGGTGACATCGACACCATCCACCGGCTGCTGCTCGGCGCGCTGCGCAAGGTCGGCCGGTCGAACGCGGCTTGGGACGCACCGCTCAGCGAGATCGTCTACGTCCTGCAGGCGAACTGCTCCTTCGGGTCCCGCACCGAGTTGGTGGACGATTACTGGGCCGCCCTCGATCGGCTCGATCTCGAGCTCCCGGAGGCCCTGGCCCTGCTCGGCAACACGTTCCTGGAGCCCGCGCGACGGGCGGGGCCCTCGCTCCGACCGCTCGACGAGGCGATCGCCGGCATCGGCGAGCAGGCCGATCACGCCCACGCCGTGCGGCTGGGCATCGCGGCGATGTACGTGGACCGGATCGCCGGATGCCGCAGCGCGCTGTGGCGGGTGATCGAGCACGGCCGCAGCGGCGGCGCGGTCGCGTCGGCGATCAAGGCGTTCGCGCTCCTGGGGTTCGACGGTGTACTCAGCGGCGACTGGGACGGTGTGCTCCAACTGGTCGACGAGGGGCTCACCTTCACGATCCGGCACGACTACCGACTGCTCGGCGGATTCCTGCAGTACGACCGGGCAATGGTCGCTGCCGCCCGCGGTGATCGCGAGACCGTCCGTCGTCTTGCCGACGGCCTGGTTGCCTGGGGAGCGCCGAACCGCATCGGCTTCGTGCTCCAACTCGCCGCCCATGCGAAGGCCGTCGACGCGCTGAGCAGCGGGGAGTTCGAGACCGCCTACCGTCACGCGGTCGAGATCTGCTCGCCCGAGACAGTGCCCGGCTACAAACCCGCGGCACTGTGGGTCCTGCTCGACCTCGTCGAGGCGGCCGTCAGAGCCGGGCGGATGGCGGAGGCGCGAGCGCATGTCGCCGACATCCATCGGTCAGGAGTCGCCGACCTCTCGCCCCGGCTCGCCCTGATCGCGGCCGGTGCGACCGGGATGACCGCGTCGGCCGCGTCGTTCCGCGAGGCGTTCGACACCGCGCTGGCGATCCCGGGAGCGAGCCGTTGGCCGTTCGCACAGGCGCGGATCCGACTTGCCTACGCCGAACGACTTCGCCGGGCCAAGTCCGCCTCAGCGGCCCGGCACCAGCTGACGATCGCCCTCGACACCTTCGAGCGACTCGGCGCCTCCCCTTGGGCGGCGCGGGTGCGCGCCGAGCTCCGCGCGAGCGGGGCACCCGCCGCCCATCCGGCCTCCGGGCCGGCCGCCCCGCTGACCCCGCAGGAGCGCGAAATCGCCGCGCTGGCCGCCGCCGGCCTGACGAACAAGCAGATCGGCGAACGGCTGTACCTCTCCCCCCGCACGGTGAGCTCCCACCTGTACCACCTGTTCCCCAAGCTCGGCATCAGTTCGCGAGCGGCACTCCGGGACGCGCTCGGCGAGTTGCCACCGCCGACGAGAGCCTGAGTCTGCTCCTAGCGCCAGTCAAGGAATACGTCTTCTCGTTATGAGAGTCGACTTGCATGAAGGTGGCGGGCCGCCTATATTCATGAGAGCCAACCCTCACAACGGTGGCTCTCTCTTCTGGAGGTTCACATGACAGACGTATCCGTGACCGGCCCGGACGCCGGTGAGTCGATCCAGCTCGGCCCGACCGTGATGCGGATCCTGGAGGACGGCAGCACCACCAACCACCGTCTGGGCATCGGCGAGATCACCCTCGCCCCGCACACCGACGGACCGCCGCAGCACCGGCACGCCCGGCACGACGAGGGCTTCTACGTCGTCTCCGGCGCGGCCCGGTTCACCGTCGGCGAGACCGACTACGACGCCCCCGCCGGAACGCTGGTCATGATCCCGCCCGGCGCCCCGCACACCTTCGCCAACCCGACCGACGGCGTCACGGTGCTGCTCAACACCTTCACCCCGGACCTGTACGTCAACTACTTCCGGGACCTGGGCGACATGATCGCCGGCGGCCGGCCGCTCACCCCCGAGTCGACTGTCGAGGCGATGAGCCGCTACGCCACCGAGCCGGCCACCGACTTCGCCTGAAAGCACGTACCTCCAGACCGCCCGCAGCAATGACCGAGGAGAACGTCGTGAACACCACCACGCTGTACACCGTCCCGCTCGCCGGCACCGGCCCGGTCGAGGTGTCCGTCGCCGACTTCGGCTCCGGGCAGCCGTTCCTGCTGCTGCACGGCGGCGCCGGCCCGCAGTCGGTCACCGGCTTCGCCGAGAAGTTCGCCGCCGCCCACGGCGTGCGCGTACTCGTCCCGACCCACCCCGGCTTCGGCGGAACCGAGCGGCCCGAGGCCCTGGCTTCCATCGCCGGCCTGGCCGCACTCTACGGCGCGCTGGTCGACCAGCTGGACCTGGCCGATGTCACCGTCGTCGGCAACTCGATCGGCGGCTGGATCACCGCTGAGATCGCACTGCTGAAGTCGCCGCGGGTCAGCGGCATCGTCCTGATCGACGCCGTCGGCATCGAGGTCCCCGGCCACCCCGTCGCCGACTTCTTCTCCCTGACCATGGACCAGGTCTTCCAGCTCAGCTTCCACAACCCCGCACCGTTCCGCATCGACCCCACCACCCTGCCCCCCGCCGCGCAGGCCGTCGCCGCCGGCAACCGAGCCGCCATCGCCACCTACGCAGGCACCGCCATGACCGACCCCACCCTCGCCGGGCGCCTCGCATCCCTGGACATCCCCACCCTGGTGCTGTGGGGCGAGAGCGACGGAATCGTCGACACCCACTACGGACGCGCCTACGCCGCCGCGATCCCCACGGCCCGCTTCCAGCTCCTCCCCAAGACCGGCCACTCCCCGCAGCTGGAGACCCCCGACCAGGTCATCCACGCGATCCGGGACAGCGCCGGTACCGACGCCTCCGTCCTCGCCGGCCGATGACCACCCACCCGAGCCCGACCGACGGCGACCGTCGGCGCGCAGGGTTCGTCCTGGCGGTGTGCTGCCTGAGCCTGCTGATCACCGCCCTGGACACCACCGCCGTCAACGTCGCCCTCCCCGCCGTCGGCCGCGACCTGCACGCCCCCGTCAGCGGGCTGCAGTGGACCGTCGACGGCTACACCCTCGCGGTAGCCGCCTTCATGCTCCTCGCCGGATCCACCGCCGACCGGATCGGACGACGCCGGGTCTTCCAGACCGGACTGGCCCTGTTCACCACCGGCTCACTGGCCTGCTCCCTGGCGCCCTCCCTGGGCTGGCTGATCGCCTTCCGCATCGTCCAGGGCCTGGGCGCCAGCATGCTCAACCCCGTCGCCCTGTCGATCATCACCCACGCCTTCCCCGATCCGCGCGAACGCGCCCGAGCCATCGGACTCTGGGGCACCACCGTCGGCCTGTCCCTGGCCGCAGGACCGGTGGTCGGCGGCCTGCTGGTCGCCTCAGCCGGCTGGCGCTCGATCTTCTGGATCAACATCCCGATCGGCCTGGCCGCCCTGGCACTCGCCGCCGTGTTCGTCCCCGAATCCCGAGCCGCAGCGCCACGACGCCCGGACCCGGTCGGCCAACTGCTGGTCGTCACCGTCCTGGGCTCGCTGATCTTCGCGATCATCGAAGGCTCGCGTCAGGGCTACCGCAGCGCCCCCATCATCGGCCTGTTCCTCCTGGCCGCAGCCGCCGCCGTGGTGCTGCCCGGCTACGAACGCCGACGCGAACAGCCGCTGATCGACCCGGCGTTCTTCCGATCGATCCCGTTCACCGGCTCCTTCCTCGTCGCCGTCACCGCATTCGTCGTGCTGTCGGGCTTCCTGTTCCTCAACACCCTGTACCTGCAGCAGGTACGCGGCTGCAGCGCCCTGCACGCGGGCCTGCTGACCGTCCCCATGGCGGCCGGCATCGCGATCGCCTCCCCGCTGTCCGGGCGCCTGACCGCCACCCGCGGGCCACGGCTGCCGCTGGTGGCCGCAGGCCTGCTGATCACCGCCGCCGCGCTCACGCTGACCGGGCTCACCGCGACCACGCCGTGGGCGGTCCTGCTCACCGCCTACGTCCTGCTGGGCATCGGCTTCGGCCTGGTCAACGCCCCGATCACCAGCTCCGCCGTGGCCGGCATGCCCCGCGCCCAGGCCGGGGTGTCCGCCGCGATCAGCACCACCGGCCGCCAGGTCGGCAACAACCTCGGCGTGGCCGTCCTGGGCTCGATCGTCGCCGCCCGCACCGCGAGTGCGGGCCACGCGGGGCTCGCCGCCGCCAGCCACCCGGGCTGGTGGATCCTGGCCGCCAGCGGACTGCTGATCGCAGCGACGGGCCTGGCGATCACCACCCGCCGCGCCACCGCCACCGCCACCCGGGTCGCCGCACGCTTCCCGACCGATCCCGTCCCCCCGGCGGTCAGCGCCCCCAGCACGCCCGGTGTACGGGGCGCCGCGGCAGCTTGACGGCCCGTCAAGGATCCCCACCGCGGGCCGCGGAGTCTAGGTCAAATTACTGAAGCCGCTGCAAAAGCGCTGCTCCTACTATCGGTGGCACGCCAGACGGATCGAGCCGGGCCGTTCACGATCGGCGCACTCTCCGTCCGGCCCTCTCTTACCCACCATGCGCGAGGAGCCCCATGAGTACAGAAGTTTCCCGTCGTCAGGTACTGGCCGCCGGAGCGGCGCTGGCCGGGTCGGCGGCACTGGTGGCCGGCTCCGAGGGAACGGCCGCCGCGGCGGCCCCGACCGGTAGCGGCAAGGGAGAGTCCAAGGTGAAGCCCACGATCGTGTTGGTGCACGGCGGCTACGCCGACTCGTCCTGCTGGAACGCCACCATCGCGGAACTGCAGTGCAAGGGCTACACCACGATCTGCGGAGCCAACCCGCTGCGCGGCATTCCGACCGACGCCCCGTACATCGCCAGCCTGCTGGACTCCATCAGCGGACCGGTCGTGCTGGTCGCCCACTCCATGGGCGGCACGGTCATCACCAACGCCGCCGCCGGCAAGGCCAACGTCAAAGCACTGGTCTACATCTCGGCGTTCGTGCCCGACGTCGGCGAGACCCAAGGGGACCTCATCAACAAGTTCCCCGGCAGCGAGGTCCTGCCGGTGAGCGTCCCGGTCCCCTACACCAAGGCCGACGGCACCACCGGCACCGACCTGTACCTCAGCAAGGACGGCCAGGCGGCCTTCGCCGCCGACATCTCCACCACCGCCTTCCAGGTCCTCCAGGCCACCCAGCGCCCCTTCGACGCCGCCTCCTTCACCTACCCCACCACCGCCGCAGCCTGGAAGACCATCCCGGTGTGGGGGCTGGTCGCCGGCCGCGACAAGGCCATCCCGCCGGCCTGCGAACGCTGGATGTACGCCCGCGCCAACGCGCGCAAGGTCGTCGAGGTACCGCACTCGTCCCACGTCGCGATGCTCAGCCACCCCAAGGCCGTCGCCGGCCTCATCGTGGACGCCGCCGAGGCGGTCAGCTGACACCAGCGACAGGCGCATCGGAGCGTCCGGGAAGCGGGGTCGTCGGACGTCCGGTCCGGTGGCACGGCAGCCCTGGCAGGTCCGCTCGCAGGGTCGGGCGTCCCAGGGTGCCTCACTGGTGTCCCCCATGGGCCCAGGTTGTGCTCGCGCCGGCGCCGGGGCAAGGCAGGTTTTCGCCTAAGCCGATGACGGTTTCCTCGTGGGCAGTTCGGCGCCCTGCGGGGAGGTTCCCCACCGCGCCGGCGATGCCCACGGCCGCCGTCACCCCGTATCGCTCGGCGACAGGCGTCGCGTGATGCGGTCGAACAGCTCCGACAGCGGCTCGCCCACGTCCCCACCGAACTCGGTCAGCCCGTAGGTGACCTGGGGCGGGGTCGTCGGTTCGACCTGGCGCCAGACCAGGCCGTCCTGGACCAGCGCGCGCAGGGTCTGGGCGAGCATCTTCTCGCTGATCCCCTGGATGCTCTCGCGCAGCTCGTAGAACCGAAGACTGTTGCTCCGCAAGGAGATCAACACCCAGACGCCCCATCTGCTGGTGACATGGTCGACCACATCGCGGGCTGGGCAGTCGGTGTGAAACACGTCATACCGCTTGTCCACCTCGGCCCGTGTGGGCTGCACGCCTCCCGACATGTGAGGAGCTTACCTCCGGGTATGTCCTTACTGGAAGTAAGCCCGGCTCCTAGCGTGAGGACCACAGAGGACCTGAGACAAGGAGCTGCTCATGATCGTGGTGACCGGGGCTACCGGGAATGTCGGCCGGCCGTTGACGCTGGCGCTGGCCGAGGCGGGTCAGCAGGTGACGGCGGTGTCACGCCATGCGGCCCAACTGCCGGACGGAGTCCGGCACATGGCGGCCGACCTGACCGCGCCGACCGGCCTGGAGCCCGCGTTGGCCGGAGCGAAGGCGCTGTTCCTGCTGCTGTCCGGCGACCTGCACGCCGCTACGGCCCGCCCGGCCGACATCATCGGCCAGGCCGAGGCCGCCGGGGTCCGCCGGGTCGTCCTGCTCTCCACGCAAGGCGTGGCAACCAGGCCGTTCGGCGCAACCCGGATCGCGGTGCGCGCCGTGGAGGACGCGCTGCGGGAATCCAGCCTGGAATGGGCCATCCTGCGGCCCGGCGGCTTCGCCTCCAACGCACTGTGGTGGGCCGAGTCCGTCCGCACCCAGCGTCTCGTCGCCGCGCCCTTCGGCGATGTCGGGGTGCCGATCATCGACCCGGTGGACATCGCCGAGGCCGCAGCGGCGTGCCTGCTGGAGGACCGGCACGCGGGCGGCATATACGAGCTGACCGGCCCTCAGGTGATCACACCGCGCCAGCAGGCAGAGGCCATCAGCGCCGCACTGGGCACGCCGGTGCGGTTCCACGAGCTCACCCGCGACGAAGCCAAGGCCGCCATGGCCCGCAGCATGCCGGCCGAACTCGCCGAGGACACCTTGACCATCCTCGGCTCCCCGAACCCCGCCGAGCTGCGCATCAGCCCGGACGTCCAACGGATCCTCGGCCGCGCCCCGCACCCGTTCGCCGCCTGGGCCGCCCGCAACATCGCCGCCTTCCGCTGAGACCGGCCAGCGCCACTCGCACCGCACGGCACGTCACGCGGTGCGGGTGGCGCTCCTGTCGTACGCGTCCTGGTGGCGTCGGATCTCGGCGCGCTGTTCGGCGGACCAGGCGGCCAGGTGCTGGATGGCGGAGAGCAGCGAGGCACCGAGGCCGGTGAGGGAGTACTCGACGCGGGGCGGCACCTCCGGGTGGGAGGTGCGGTCGACCAGTCCGCTGCGCTGGAGGCGCTTGAGGGTGAGGGTGAGCATGCGCCGGGAGATGGCGGGGATCATGGTGTCGAGATCCGAATAACGGGCGTCGCCGACCGCCAGGGCGCCGATGACCAGCATGCTCCACTTGTCGCCCACCAGGTCGAGGGTCTCGCGGATGAAGTCCACCTCCCGCTCGTCCCAGCGTGCGCACGGGCCCGAGAGTGGCAGTACGTTCACCCGCGCCTCGGCCGCGGGGGCCGGCCGGCCCTCATGGGAACTCACGGATGACGCCCTTTCACTGGCCCCCCAGGAACATAAAAGTACCTTTTGTAACCCTTTTCGCACTCGTGCACAGTGGGCTTGCGCACCAGGCGCCAACGCCCTGGTCGAAGCGGCTGCGCTCCGCGCACAGGTCGGCAACCACCGGGCATCCCAGGCGTATTCCCGTCCCACCGCCCCGGCACGGTTCCCGCCCGCCGAACCGGCGCAGCACCCTCACGAGCCGAAAGGATGTGCCCGGTCATGGAAGGGCTCAAGGACAAGGTCTTCATCGTCACCGGCGGCGGATCAGGCATAGGCGCGGTCACCGTGCAGCGACTGCTGGCCGAGGGCGCCCGGGTGGTCGCCGCAGGCAGCAGCCCGGACAAGCTCGCGCGTACCCGCGAGCAGGCCGGGGACGCGGCCGACCGGCTGCTCACGGTCCGGTTCGACCTCAGGGACGCGGACTCCGTCATCTCCCTGATCGCCCGGGCCACCGACCACTTCGGCCGGCTCGACGGCGTCGCCAACGTGGCCGCCGCCGTCAGCGCGGACCTGTCCGCGCGCGACCAGGGCGTCGACACCATGGACCCCGAGGTGTGGGCCGAAATGATGAAGATCAACGTCATCGGCACCGGTCTGGTGATCCGCGAGAGCCTGCCCGCGCTGGTCTCCGCGGGCGGCGGCTCGATCGTCAACGTGTCCTCACTGGCCGCGTGGCAGCGCGAGGAGTGGCTGACCGCCTACGCCTCGTCCAAGATCGCCCTGCACGCGCTCACCCGCCACACCGCGCACACCTGGGGCAAGAAGAACATCCGGGTCAACGCCGTCGCCCCCGGGGTCGTCCTCACCGAGAACGTCCGCACCGGAACACCTCCCGAGATCCGCCAGGCCCTGCTGGAGAAGACCGCGCTCCCCCGGCTCGGCGAGCCCGAGGACATCGCGAACATGATCGTCTTCCTGCTGTCCGCAGAAGCCGAATGGATCACCGGCCAGATCCTGTCCGTGGACGGCGGCGTGACCATGCGGGAGTAGCGAGACGGCCCGCGGTCAGGGCGCGGACGGCCGCCCAGGGAGCGAACCGAGCCGCCGGCCTTGCGCGCCGACAACCTGGATAGGCTCGACGGCATGGAGCAGGAGCGACTGAGCGAGCGGGAGACCCGGGCCTGGATCGGGTTCCAACGCATGCGCATCGAGGTCAACGAGGTGCTCGCGCGTCGGCTGGCCCGGGACTTCGGGCTGACCGAGGCGGAGTTCGTGGTCCTGCTCAGACTCTCCAGGATCCCGGAGCGCAGGCAGCGCGCCCGTGACCTGGCCGCCGCCGTGCACTGGGAGCGGAGCCGGCTCTCGCGCCAGATCTCCCGGATGGAGACCCGCGGCACGGTCACGCGTGCGCCGAGCGAGGGCGACGCCCGTGGCTACGACGTCGTGATGACCGATGCGGGCCAGGCCGCGTTCGACGCCGCCTGGCCCGCCTGGGTGGACGGCATCCGCCACTGCTTCGCCGACGTGCTGTCCCCGGAGCAACTCGACGCCCTGATCGGCATCACCGAGGCCATCGACGACCACTACCACGCGCAACACCGCCTCAGCGGGGCTCACGACTCGGAGGGGAACACTGCCGAGTAGGCCGGTCCCCCTGACGCCGGCTCTCTCATTTCGTTGACATGTAACTCTTCTGCGGCGCAGCGTGACGGCCAGAGTTGTTGACATGGAAACAAACAGGTCAGCCGAAGAGAGGCGTGAGGATCATGCCCAAGGCGGTCAGGTACGACGGGTTCGGCGGGATCGACGTTCTTCGGGTCGACGAGGTGGAGCGACCGGTACCCGGCGACGGGCAGGTCCTCGTGCGGGTGAAGGCGGCCGGTATCAATCCCAGTGAGGCGGCGATCCGCACCGGTGCGGTGGTACACATCTTCCCGTCGACCTTCCCGTCCGGACAGGGCAGCGACCTCGCCGGGATCATCGAAGAGGTCGGCGCAGGCGTCGAGGGACACGCACGCGGCGACGAAGTGATCGGGTTCAGCAACAAGCGCGCCTCCCAGGCCGAGCTGGTCCTGGTCGAGGCCGGTGACCTCACCCGCAAGCCGGCGAAGGTGCCATGGGAGGTGGCCGGCAGCCTGTACGTCGTCGGCGTCACCGCTTGGGGCGCGGTGCATTCGGTCCAACTGAAGGAAGGCGAGACCGTCGTCGTCTCCGGAGCCGCAGGCGGCGTCGGCTCGCTCGCCGTCCAGCTCGCACGCCGCACCGGAGCCACCGTCATCGGCCTGGCCGGCGAGGGCAACCACGCGTGGCTCCGCAGCCACGGCGTCATCCCGGTCGCCTACGGTGAAGGCGTCGAGGACCGGATCAGGGCGGTCACGCCCGGCGGCGTGGACGCCTTCATCGACACCCACGGCAGCGGCTACGTCGACCTGGCCCTCACCCTCGGCGTCGCCACCGAGCGCATCGACACCATCGCCGACTTCGCCGCCGCCGCGAAGCACGGCGTGAAGACCGTCGGAGGAGCAGAAGCAGGTCCCGGCGCCCAGATCCTCGCCGAACTGGCCACGCTGATCGCCGACGGCCGGATCGAGGTGCCGATCGCCAACGTCTATCCGCTCACGCAGGTCCGCGAGGCGTACACCGAGCTCGAACGCCGCCACACCCACGGCAAGATCGTCCTCAGGCCCTGACCGCGCCGGGCCGAACCGTCAGTCCTCCCCCAGAGCGAGGCAGACCATCATCTGGTCGGCGACACCCCGCAGTTGCTCCCGCGACGCCCCTGCGGCCGCCTGGACGGCCAGGCCTTGGACGACAGTCATCAGCAGCCGCGCCAGGGCGGACGGGCACCGAACAGCTCCCGGATCCCGACCCACCGTGCCATGGGTAAGGTGTGCCTGGGCCTGGTGCTCCTGACAGCGCCTGGCCTTCCGAGCCCTTGGTGAACGGAGTCCGCCTTGATCGACCGTACCGCCCACGCCGCGTCCTTCGGTGCCGCAGCCGCCGCCTACGAACGGAGTCGGCCGGAGTATCCGGCGGAGGCCCTTTCCTGGCTGCTGCCCGACGCGCCCGAGCATGTGATCGACCTGGGCGCGGGCACCGGCAAGCTCACCCGTGCACTGGTCGGGCGCGGCTTCGAGGTCACCGCGGTGGAGCCCTCGGAGGGCATGCGTGAGCAGTTGGTCCACGCGGTGCCCCAGGCCCGCGCGCTGGCCGGCTCGGCGGAGTCGCTGCCGCTGCCGGACGCGAGTGCGGACGCGCTGCTGGTGGCCCAGGCGTGGCACTGGGTCGACACCGACCGGGCCGTCCCCGAGGCCGCCCGGGTGCTGCGCCCGGGCGGGACGGTCGGCCTGGTGTGGAACGACCGCGACGAGCGCCGCCCCTGGGTCGCCGAGCTGGGTCGGCTGCTGGACTCGGCCGGTGGCGTACCCACCACCGGCGTCGGCGTGGACGGCTTCGCCGCCCGTCCCGACCTGTTCGGACCGGTCGAGCACCGCACCCACGAGTGGACCGTCGCCATGACCCCGGCTCAGGTCGTCGAACTGGTCGAGTCCCGCAGCTACGTGATCGTCCTGCCGGAGCCGGAGCGCACCGCACTGCTCGCCGAGGTCCGCGCCCTGCTGGCGAACCACCCCGACCTCGCCGACCGCGCAGAGGTGGAGATGGCCTACCTGACCCACTCCTTCCGCATCCCCCGCCTGGCCTGAGCCCGCGGACGGCGCGCCCTCACTGGTCGACGTACTCGTACAGGGTCACGATCGAGTCGCCGAAGTAGGGCGAGAGGATGCCGTTGTGGTCCTTCGGGCTGGGCCATGTGCTGATCACTCCGTCGACCCAGCCCTTGGGCACGGACCGGCTGTACTCGTCGAACCACGGGCCGCCGCTGGACCCCTTGATGTAGCCCCGGCAGTCCATGCGGATGCGGTCGTCGGGCGGCGGGAGGAAGAGCCGGGTGTCGCCGAAGCACTCGTCCGGACCGTTGAGACCCTCGTAGCCCCACACGGTTCGCGGGTTGAGGTAACCCTGGTTGGCCTCCATGCCGTACTCCCCCACCACGTTGCCGACCTGGTGTCCGTGCGCGTCAGGGTCCAGCTCCACGAACCCGAAGTCGTCCCGGTAGTCCCCGCTCTCCCCCCAGCCGTGGTTGACCCAGGCCCGGCGGCCCTTGAAGGCGCCGTAGGCGAACTTCTGACCCTTGCGGTAGGCGGGGATGAACACGAAGCCGGTGAAGTACCGCAACGAGCCACGGTCCATCAGGCAGTGGCCCGCGGTGACGATCAGGTTGTGACGGCGGCTGGGCATGGTGGTCGCGGTACAGATCGACTCGTCGCCGTCCGAGTCCTTGTAGTAGAGCAGGCCGATCCTCGGGTCGGGCCCCGCCTGCGCTCCGCTGGACACCGCGTCGTGCAGCGCCGGGGCCCGCCCCGCCACTCGGAACGGCTTCCCGGCCGGACGCAGGTGGGGCACCGACGAGGGCCCGCCGACGGGCGCCTGCGCATCGGCGGTGACGGACACCGTTTGGGCAGCACCGCAGTCCGGCACGGGAGCAGCAGCGAGAAGGGCGGCGGCGGCCGTGACGACAGCCGCGGCGAGCGTCCCGCGTCGGAGCCTCGCCCGTCCGGGCAGGTGGAACATCGACATCGCCCAACACAAGCAGTCCGTCGAGTCAGCGCCTCAGCCAAAACCGACATGTCGACCGAGCGCCACCCGCACGGCGCAACCGACCGTGCATCAGGGACCAGGAATCCGCAGGTCGGTAGTCTTCGGCCATGAGTGATCGATTGAGCGCCGGCGCGGCCGGCATCGTCCGGGCCCGGGGAACCGCCGGGTACGCCCGGGCGGCGGACCTGCTGGCGGTCCAGTACGAGGAGGTCACTTTCGGCGAGGTCCACCACGACGTGCTGAGCCTGGTGCCCACCGGGCCCGCGCGGATCCTCGACGTCGGCGCGGGTACGGGGCGCGATGCGGCCGCGTTGGCGGCCCTGGGCCACAACGTCGTGGCGGTCGAACCGACGGCGGAGCTGCGGGCGCACGGACAGCGCATCCATGCCGGCGCCGCGATCGAGTGGGTTGACGACGTTGTTCCCGCCCTGACGCTTCGCCAGTGCCCGGGGCGCTTCGACGCGGTCTTCGCCACTGCGGTGTGGATGCATCTGGACGCGGAGGAACGCGGGGATGCGATGGCCAGGATCGCCGCCTTGCTGGTGCCCGGCGGCCGGTTCTTCGTCAACCTCCGCCACGGCCCGGTGCCCGACGGTCGCCACATGTTCGAGGTGTCCGCCGCCGAGACGGTCGAACTGGGTGCAGCACACGGCCTGCGGACGGTCCTGAGCAGCGAGCGTTCCGATCTCCACGGCCGGGACGGGGTCCGGTGGAGTTCCCTGGTACTCCAGGCGCAGGACTCGCCCGACGCACCCGGCTGAGCGCGAAGTCCGGATGCCCTCCTGCGGGTTGGGGCCGGGGTCTGTCGGTACGGCTGGGCCGAAGGGAGGATGGCCAGGTGATCGGTGACCGTTGGGGCGTCCGCGAGGAGGAGGTCGCGCGGGAGTACCCCTGCGACCGGTTCGTGGATCGGCCGGCACTGCGTGCGTGGCGTGGGGTGACGATCGAGACGCCGGCTGAGCGGGTGTGGCCGTGGGTGATGCAGATCAGAGTCGCTCCGTACGCCTACGACTGGATCGACAACGGCTTCCGGCGGTCGCCGCAGAGGCTGGTGGAGCTGTCGGAGCCGCAGGTCGGGGAGGCGTTCACGACGGCCGCCGGCCGGAAGCGGGGCCGCATCATGGCGGTCGAGCAGGGAGTGCAGCTGACGGGACGGATCATGGGCGGCTACCTGTCCTACGTGCTGGTCCCGGAGTCGCCGGATCGGACGCGGCTGCTGCTCAAGGTCGTCATGCAGGTCAACCCGCTGGTGGCGGTCGGGCTGTCGCTGGGCGACCTGGTCATGGCCCGCCGCCAGCTGCTGAATCTGAAGCGGCTCGCCGAGCTCCCCGAAGCCCCCCGGTAGCGGCCGCCGCCGCAAAACGGCGGACAGCACCCTGAGCGCGGGACCGTCCACGTGACCTCCTACGATTCCTCTCGCACCATGGCGACGCAGCCGTGCCCCAAGGAGGAACGTTCATGCACGTCCGGAGGATCGGCGCGGTCGCCGCGGCAGCAGTGGCAGTGGTGGCAGCCCGCGACCTCGTTCAGAAGCGGCACGCGCTGCTCCGGAACTTCCCGGTGATCGGGCACGCCCGGTACGCGCTGGAGACCATCGGCCCTGAACTGCGGCAGTACATCGTGACCTCCAACGAGGAGGAGCGCCCCTTCAGCCGTGACCAGCGCAGCTGGATCTACGCGTCGGCGAAGGAGGAGAACAACTACTTCGGCTTCGGCACCGAGGTCGACGTCGAGCACGTGCAGGGTCACGCTTACATCAAGCAGCGCACCTTCGCCGCCGGCGCCCTGCCGGACGCGCACGACCCGCAGGCGCCGCTGCCGTCGGCCAAGGTGCTGGGCGGTCCGCGCGGGCGCGCCAAGGCGTTCCGGCCGGCCAGCGCGGTGAACATATCGGCGATGAGCTTCGGATCGCTGTCCGGCGCCGCCATCACCGCCCTGAACAAGGGGGCGGCGCTGGCGGGCACCATGCACAACACCGGCGAGGGTGGCCTGTCGCCGTACCACCGCAACGGCGGCGACATCGTCCTGCAGATCGGCACCGGCTACTTCGGCTGCCGCAACGAGGACGGCAGCTTCAACCTGGACAGGCTCAAGGACGTGGTGGCGAGCGCCCCGGTCAGGGCGATCGAGATCAAGCTCTCCCAGGGCGCCAAGCCGGGGCTGGGCGGGATGCTCCCGGGCGCCAAGGTGACCTCGGAGATCGCGGCGATCCGCGGCATCCCGGCCGGCAAGGACTGCGCCTCCCCCTCGCGGCACAGCGCCTTCGGCGACGTCGACTCGATGCTCGACTTCGTCGAACTGCTCGCCGCCGAGACCGGTCTGCCGGTCGGGGTCAAGAGCGCGGTCGGGGAGATGGGCTTCTGGCAGGAGCTGGCCACCCTGATGGAGCGCGGCGACCGCGGCGTCGACTTCGTCACCGTCGACGGCAGCGAGGGCGGCACCGGGGCCGCGCCGCGGATCTTCGCCGACTCGGTGTCACTGCCGTTCCGGATGGGCTTCTCCCGGGTCTACGGCACCTTCGCCGAGCTTGGGCTGACCGACCAGCTGACCTTCATCGGCTCCGGCAAACTCGGCCTGCCCGAGAACGCCGCGGTCGCCTTCGCCCTGGGCGCCGACATGATCAACGTGGCCCGCGAGGCGATGCTGTCGATCGGCTGCATCCAGTCGCAGAAGTGCCACACCGACAAGTGCCCCACCGGCATCGCCACCCAGAACCCGTGGCTGACCCGCGGCCTGGACCCGGCCTCGAAGTCCACCCGGACCGCTGCCTACCTGCGCACCCTGCGCAAGGAGCTGCTGAAGGTCTCCGGCGCGGTCGGCGTCGCCCACCCCGGCTTCATCACCGCCGACGACATCGAGATCCTCAACGGCGACTACGAGGCCCGCACCCTGGCCGGCGTCTACGGTTACAAGGACGGCTGGGGCGAGCTCGGCCCGCAGCTGGCCGACGAGCTCACCGCGCTGCTCGCCGCCGCCGAGCCGAGCCGGTGACCCGCCCTCGGCCCGTCCGCCCCCAGCCCACCGACACCGTTCTGCCGGAGTGATCACAACGTGCCCGAAGAAGTGAGATTCAAGAGCGTCGTCGGACCCGAACTGGCCGGTTCGATCGACCTTCCCGAGGGCGAGGTCCGGGGCTGGGGCCTCTTCGTGCACGGATTCACCCTCGGCCGGAACTCCCCGGCCGCCTCGCGGGTCAGCAAGCAGCTGGCCCGCGAGGGGATCGGCATGCTGCGCTACGACAACCTCGGGATCGGCGACTCCGCCGGCGACTGGGGCGACGGGTCCTTCACCGTCAAGGTCCAGGACACCGTCCGCGCGGCCGCCCTGATGGCGGAGCGGGGCACGCCGGCGGAGCTGCTGGTGGGGCACTCCTGGGGCGGCGCAGCCGCCATCGCCGCGGCCGCCGAGGCGCCCGGCGTTCGCGCGGTCGCCACCATCGGGGCGCCCGCCGACCCCAGCCACGTCGAGCGACAGTACGACGCGGTGGTGGACCGGGTGCTCAGCGAGGGGTCGCACGAGTGGTTCGTCGGCGGCAGGACCCTGGTCCTCAAGCGCGCCTTCGTCGACGACGTCCGCCAGGCCCACCTCCGCGACCGGATCCGCGAGCTGGACCTGCCGCTGATCGTGCTGCACTCGCCGACCGACGACACCGTCGACATCGCCAACGCCGGGGAGATCTTCCGCGAGGCCCGCCACCCGCGCAGCTTCGTCTCGCTCGAAGGCGCCGACCACCTCCTGACCGCGCGCGGACAGGCTCAGCGCGCCGCCCACATCATCAGCGCCTGGGCCGACCAGTACATCAACACGTCGACCCGGCCCGGCGCGTAGGCTGGGCGCGGACGGCTCCAGCGGGAGGGGTGAACGCATGTCGGATGCGCACATGTTCAGCGTCTACGGACGGATGACCGCACTGCCCGGACGGCGCGACGAGCTGATCGCCCTGCTCCACGAGGGGTTCAGGGCCGGCGGCGACGACAGCGGCCTGCTGACCTACAGCATCAACACGGCGCCCGAGGACCCGGACACCATCTGGATGACGCAGCTGTGGACCGACCGGGCAGCACACGACGCGACCACCCGTTCCGGCGCCGTCGCAGCCGTGACACAGCGTCTGCTCCCGCTGCTGGCCGGGAAGCCGGAAGGCTCCTACGGCGACGCCGTCTACGTCCACGACCGAACCTGATCGGCGCCCGCCGACATCAGGAACGGCGGCGCCGCTCGAACAGGCTGCCCACGATCAGCACGACGGCGACCACGGCCATGCCGACGGCGATCCCGGTATGGCGGACGTACCTCACATCCGGACAGGGCCGATCGGGCACGCCCAGCCCGGTGGGGCGCATCGCCAGGCAGTGCATGCCGGGCACCGGCTCAGCCACATGAACCAGCGCGACCACCGCCGCACCCACGAGGAGAACGACCCCCAGACAGAAGAACAACACACGGAACGCCACCATGCCGCTTGGACGCCCGCCCCACACAACCCGTTCCCGACCCACCTGGTGCCCTTCGCAGCGGGGGTCCGTTGCGTCCCCCGGCCGGTTGTGCGGGCCACTTCAGGTCGATTGGATCTGTCTTCTCCCCCGCTCTCGCCGCCAGACTCTGGGCGTGATGTCGGAAGGGGAGAGTCCGTGCTGAAGAACCTGGATGGAAGCACTGCACTGCCTGCGCAGGGATCGCAGGCGCTGAGGCCGGGGACCGGGGTCCGGCCGCCGCGAATCGCCGTCATGGATGTGGGGATGGGGATGCTGGCCACGGCGTCCGAGCTTCGACGTCTTCGTCCTGACGCGGACCTTGTACTCGCCACCGATCCGGATGGGATGCCCTGGGGAGTACGCACTCCCGAGGACCTGACGGCGCGTGCGCTTCTGGTGGCGAGTTCAGCCGCGGCCGAGCAGCCCGATCTGCTGATCGTCGCCTGCAACGCGGCCACTCTTCATGCCCTGCCGGCGATACAGGAGTCCTTGGGGCCCGAGATGCCGGTACTCGGTACGCTTCCATCAGTCCAGGCCGCGGCGGCGGCAGGCGGCGCTTTCGCGGTGTGGGGCACGCCGACCGGTGTCCGCAGTCCGCAACTGGACGAGCTGCTCCGGCGTTCCGCCCCTGACGTGCCGGTGGCAAGGGTCGCCTGCCATGGGCTGTCAGATGCCATCGAACGTGCGGACCCCGAGGCGGTGACGAACGCTATCGCCGCGGCTGCCGACCGCACCCCGGGCGACGTGCGGTCGGTCGTGCTTGCCTGCACCCACTACGAGCTTGTCACCCCTCAGATCCAGACAGCGCTGCAACGGGGAAGCCGGACTGCTCCCACCCTCTACGGTTCCGCCGAGACCCTGGCCGTCCAAGCCCTGACACGCCTTGGATTGCAGCCCCGGCTCGATGCTCCTCCGACAGGCTGTCTCACCGTATTGCGCAGCGGGCGGGTGGAGTCGCTGCCCGAAGCGGCGCTGGCATATCCGCACGGCCAACTCCTGCAGGCGCCCCTGCCAACGACACGACCGGTAGGGAGGCAATAGCAGCCCAGCGCTCGGGTCCAGCGGCAACTCATGCGGGTGAACTCCCCTCAATCTCCGGCCCGGGCGCGGGCGCACGGCTGCGGTGTCGAACACCCTGCCTCTGCGTCCCTCGGAGGACCGCATGCCCCGCGTGTCACAAACCCTCGAACAGTACGGCTTCGCCGGCATCCTCCCCGCACCCGACCCCGACCACGTCGGCACCCTCATGGTCCGCGCCTACGCGCCCCGCTCCTAGCCGACTGCTGCTGGGTTGCCTGCAGCGATGCTGTGGTGGTCCTGGGCGGCGAGGATCTGTTCGGCGTGGTCGATCGCCCACTGGCCGAGGGCGGCGAGCGGGCCGTCGGCGAGGGTGGCGCCCAACTCGGAGAGCTCGTACGCCACCGAGCGGTCACCGGGCTGGGTGATCCGTTCGATCAGGCCGTTGGTGTGCAGGCGGCGCAGCGTCTGGGTGAGGACCTTGTCGCTGACCCCCGCGACGGCACCCAGAAGGTCGATCCGCCGGCGCCTGCCGGCCCGTAGCGCCATCAGCACCACCGGGTCCCAGGTGTGGGCTATCAGCTCGGCAGCCAGGCGCACCGCGCAGTCGGCGGCGAAGGGCTCGCAGTGGTCGTCGTTCATGCCTCTCCTTCTACCGGATTCGGGCCTACCGATCGGTAGGCCAAAGGTCCCTACCGTAACGAGGTATCAGGCCTTCGAGGAATGGAGAGCAGCATGCGCATCGGAATTCTCGGCACCGGCGTCATGGCCTCGGCACTGGCGGAGGGGTGGACGCGAAGTGGACATCACGTCCTCGTCGGCGGCCGTTCGCAGGAAAGGGCCCGGGCGATCGCCGCGCGGCTCGGCGACGCGGTCGAGGCGGTCGACCCCGCGCAGGTGGGCAAGCAGAGCGATGTCGTGGTCATCGCCGTGGCGTGGGAGGGGATCGACCAGGTGCTCGACCTCGCCGGAGCCGGCCAGGGGTCGCTGGCCGGCCTGGCCGTGATCGACTGCACCAATGCCGTGGACTACGCCGACGGCCTGCTCAAACTGCCCAGCGGGTCGGCGGTGGAGCACATCGCCGAGCGGGCCGTGGGCAGCAAGGTGGTCAAGGCGCTGCACCTCTTCGCGGGGGCGAGCTGGTTGGTGCCGACGCCGCCGGGACAGCCGAAGCGGACCGTGGCGATGTGCGGCGACGACGAGGCGGCGCTCGCCATCGCCGCGGAGCTGGTCCGCGACCTCGGCGGCGTGCCCGCCGTGATCGGCGGACTGGAGCACGCTCGGCAGCTCGAAGACGTGGCGGGGTTCGTCATGCGGCTGGTCGCTGCGGGCCACAACCCCGTCACTGCCCTGCCTTCCGTCGACCGGTCGCAGGACTAGATCGAGCGACCCACGATTCGCGGCCTGTCGTTGTGCCTGCGCGATCAGGTGAACCCGTACGGATAGGGTCGCTTGCGATCGAGCGATCTCGGACTCAACTCTCCCCCGCCTACCGCGTGTACTCAACAGCGGAGCACTACGGGAACGGACGGCTGCTGGATGTTCCGACGGGTCACGGTGCGGTCCGCAACTGGATGCCGACCGGGGCAGGGGGCGGCGCGATGAACACCCCGCCTGCCTCGGAGGTCCCGCCTGCCTCGGAGGTCCCGCCTGCCTCGGGCATGCGGGAGCGCCTCGTCCGGTACCACGCCAAACCCGATCTGACGGCTGAACGGGCCGGGGCCCGGATCTCGGCGTACGTCTACGGCAACATCATCATCTTCGCCGCGATCCTCGGGCTGCCCACGCACGACGTCGAGAACGGCGACGCCTTCGCCGTCGTGGTCGGCGCGGCGTTGACGACCTTCCTCGCGCACGCCTTCGCCGAGGTGGTGGGCCACAGCACCCGCGACAACACCCCCGAGGCCAAGGCCGAGCTCGGCCGGGAACTGCGCGACGCGGCGCCGATCGCCACCTCGGCGGTTCTGCCTGCGCTGCTGCTGGCGCTGGCCTGGGCGGGCTGGTTCTCCGGCGGAGCCATGGCCCTGGCCTCCGAGATCTACCTGTTGGTCCGCATCGCCCTGATTCCCCTGATGGTGGAACGCCTCCGAACCGACCGAACCTCCTTCCCGGCTCTGCTGGCCGGAATCCTGCTGGCACTCGCCGCCGCCGCTGTCAGCGCCGTCAAGATGATCGCCGGGCACTGATCCCCGTCCGGTGGATCGCGGATGACGGAGGCCCCGCCAGGACGCCTGCACCTGACGGGGCTTCAACTCCGCGCTCCGGCTGCGGGCTTCCTACGGCCGGCGACCCAGGTCGCGCTGATGCCAGGTGCCCGGCTTGCCGCCGAGCTCGGCCGGGTCGGCGGGTCCGACCGGGACGAAGCCGGCCTTGGCCAGCACCCGCTGGGACGCGGCATTGGTGTGGGCGGTGGCTGCCCGCAGCGTGCGCAGCCCGTGCCGCGCCGCCGCCAGCCCGCACAGCTCCCGGACGGTCGCGGTCGCCACGCCCCGGCCGGCGACCTGCTGTGCGACCCGGTAGCCGAGGTCGGCGCTGCCGTCCTTGAGGTCGTACAGGTTGAACCGGCCCAGGACCGAGCCGTCCTCGGCGACCAGCACGTAGAAGGCGCAGAGGCCGGCCTCCTGCTCGGCCAGCAGGGCGCGGTAGCGGTCGGCGAACTGCTCGAAGTACGCGTCGCCCCGGTCGGAGATCGAGGCGGTGAAGTAGGCGCGGTTCGCCAGCTCGAAGGCCAGGACCGCGGGGGCATGGCCGGCATCCAACTGCTGCAGCTCGGGCACGCGCGCAACCCTACCCACCGGGCGCCCCGGCGCCACCTGGTTTTCCGTCAGCTGCTGCTGTTCATCTGCCGAGTGTCGCGAGGATCTCCCGCGGATCGAAGGTGACCCGGATCCTGGTGATCCTCCCGTCCTCCACATGGCTCCAGTTCGCCGTGGGGGTGGGCGGTGCACCGGCGGTGTGCAGGTCGAACCAGGTGATCACATCGGTGTCGTTCGCCACCCGGGCGTGCACCTCGATCCGTTCCAGGAGTTGGCCCAGACCGCGCAGGCCGGCCAGGCACTCCTCCACCCCGGACGCGCGGCCGAGCGCGCCGACGAAGTCGACGTCGTCGGCCAGCAGGCCGCGCAGGGTGTCGAAGTCGCCCTTCTGCCAGGCGGTGAAGTACTGCTCGGAGATCTGTTCCGGAGTCGTCATAGGTCCAGGGTCCCCGAGCTCCGGCCATCCGTCCAACAGATGGATCAGATACTGAGTATCATCTCTGCTTATGGAGATGCATCAGCTGCGCTACCTCGCGGCGGTCGTGGACGAGGGCACCTTCACGGCCGCGGCGGCGCGCCTGCACGTCAGCCAGTCGGGCATCAGTACGCAGGTGGGCAAGCTCGAACGGGAGCTGGGACAGCAGCTGCTGGAGCGTTCGGGGCGCCGGGTCCGGCTGACCGCCGCGGGCGAGGCGGTGCTGCCGCTGGCCCGGGAGGCCCTGGAGACGCTCGACGGCATCGAGCACACGGCGGCCGAGTTCGCCCAGGCCGCCCGGGGGCGGGTCCGCCTGGGCATGATCAGAGGCTGTTCGATCCCCGGCTTCCTGGACGCCGTGGCAGGAATGGGCAGCACCAACCCCGGCATCGTCCTGAGTCTGCACGAGGACGACTCGCAGGCCCTGCAGGCCCAGGTGCTCGCCCGCTCGCTCGATCTGGCCCTGATCGCGTTCGCCGGGCAGGCGGCCGCCGGGCTGGACGTCAGCGTGGTCGTCGACGAACCGATCGCCCTGGCCGTACCCGTGGGCCACCGGCTGGACCGCGCCTCGGTGCGGTTGGCCGACGTGCAGGCGGAGACGGTCCTCTGCCTGTCGCAGGGCACCGGAATCCGGGAGGCCTACGAGCGCTCCTGCCACCGGGCCGGCGTCGAACCGCGGGTGGACATCGACGCCAGTTCACCGCAGACACTGCTGGGACTCGCCCGCCGGGGCGCCGGAGTCGCCGTCCTCAGCCCCTCCTCGGGGGCCGCCGAGGGCCTTCGCACCGTACCCGTCACCGATGCCGCGACGCACGCCTGCCTCGGCCTGGCGATCCGACCGGACCAACGCTCACCGGCGGCCCGGCTGATGCTGGCCAGGCTGCACACCGCCCTCGCGCACGTCTGAGCGACCTCTGGGCGGCCGACCCGGACGAGCATCCGCCGGTCGATCCGGGGACGTCAGGGCCGCGAGCGCAGCGGGTGGTCCGCGGGGACCTCGACCACGACGATGCGCACACCGTCCGGGTCCTCGATCCACATCTCCAGGAGCCCCCAGGGCTCGCGCACCGGAGGGCGGACGATCGGCACCCCGTGCCCCAGGAGCTCCCGGTGTGCCCGGGCCACGTCCGCGACCTGGAGCCACAGCTGCAGGCCCGGCCCCGGCGGCTGCTCGGCGCGGCCGGAGACCTCCAGGAAGCCGCCGCCCAGGAAGTACACCGTGCCGCGCTCGGGCCCGGTGCCGAACTCGCGGTAGACCTCCAGCCCCAACCGCTGACCGTAGAATGTCCGCGAACGCTCGGGGTCGGTGGGACGCAGGAGGATCCGGCTGCTCAGCACGTGCACCATGGCAAGGAACCCTAGCCGCCGCGCCGGCCGTGGCAGGAGCGACAGGCGCGACAGGCGCGACAGGCCACCGCAGCGCAGTCGAGGACGAGCAGGGAGAACGACCGCATGGACACCGCCGACCGCACCGCCGGCACCGGAGAGCTCAGCTACCGGGACGCCACCGAGGACGACATCGGGCCGCTGGTGGCTCTGATCGAGTCGGCCTACCGCGGGGACTCCAGCCGCGCCGGCTGGACCACCGAGGCCGACATCCTGCACGGCTCGCGCACCGACCACGACGGCGTGCGCGCGGTCATCACCACGCCGGGCAGCAGACTGGTCACCGTCGAGCGCGACGGCGACCTGGTCGCCTGCTGCCAGCTCGAACACCGCGGTGAAGCGGCCTACTTCGGGATGTTCGCCGTCTCCCCCGCACTCCAGGGCGCGGGCCTGGGCAAGCAGATCATCGCCGAGGCCGAGCAGCTCGCCCGGACCGGGTGGGGCGTGCGCGAGATGCACATGACCGTGATCTCGGTGCGCGAGGAGCTGATCGCCTTCTACGAGCGGCGCGGCTACCGCCGCACCGGCGAGCTGACCCCCTTCCCCTACGGCGACGAGCGCGTCGGCCTGCCGCAACGCGACGACCTGGCGTTCGAACTGCTGGTCAAGGAACTGGCCTGAGCCGCGACGGACAGCCACACCCCGCAGCCATGAGTACCGAAGGCCTCGACGATGTGCTCG
Organism: Streptacidiphilus jeojiensis; assembly: GCF_042510965.1. Taxonomy (NCBI): domain Bacteria; kingdom Bacillati; phylum Actinomycetota; class Actinomycetes; order Kitasatosporales; family Streptomycetaceae; genus Streptacidiphilus; species Streptacidiphilus jeojiensis. The sequence continues at coordinate 500,695 of NZ_JBEUKS010000003.1, read as the reverse complement.
CCGAAGGGCTGGACATCGTCTTCATCGGCATCAACCCGCCACCGGTGTCCGTGAACGCCGGGCACAGCTTCGTCACCCCGGGGAACAGGTTCTGGCCCGCACTGCACGCCGCCGGATTCACGCCGACGGTTCTGCGTCCGCAGCAGGAGCGCGACCTGCTGCGGCTCGGACTGGGCATCACCAGCATCGTGCGCCGCGCCACCCGCCGGGCCGATGAGCTCAGCACGCTCGAACTGCGCTCCGGCGGACAGGACCTGACGAAGCGACTACTGGCGATCCGGCCGCGCTGGGCCGCGTTCCTGGGCGTGAGCGGCTACCGTCCCGCCTTCGGGGCCCCGCACGCCGGTGTCGGCCCGCAGACCACCATGATCGGCACGACCCGCGTCTGGGTGCTCCCCAACCCCAGCGGTCGCAACGCCCACTACCCGCCCGCGGCCCTCGCCGCAGAGTTCGCCCGGCTGCGCCACGCAGCTGCCCTCCCCGACCGGCGGACGCTCAGTCGGTGAGATCCAGGGCGAGCCGCAGCGCCTGGCTGACCCGGGTCATCTCCTCGGGGGTCACGATGCCGAGGTACTTTCCCCCGGTGATCCGTTCGCGCCGGTAGCTGAGCACGTCCACGGCGATGGCCACGCCCTCCACGGGGTGGGTGATCGGGGTGCTGAGCAGGGTGTCCGGCGCGGTGCCGCTGGTGTCCACCAGGACGCACACCGCGCCGTGCTGGTAGAGCTGGAGTGCGCCGTCGGCCTCGACCACCAGAAGACAGCGGGGACGGCCGGACGGGGAGGCGACCTCCCAGATCTGACCGCGCCTCAGGGGCACGGTGGCGGGGACGCTCAACGCTCGTCCTCCTCGGCCATGCCGTAGACGTCGTCCAGCGGGTCGCCGGTCTCGGCCCGCCAGGCGTCGAGTGCGGCCGCGGCGTCGCGGACCGCCTGGTTCTTCAGTGCCTTGGCGGTGTAGGCGGACAGGTTGCCCTCGGACGCCGCACGGGCTGCGGCCAGGACATCGGGCGGCAAGGACACGGTGACTTTCTCAGAGGTGGCCATACCATCCACCGTACCCCGGTATGACCGATGGTGGAACCCATGGTGTGAACGCCTCCCCGAAGCCCATGCCACCCCTCACCAGTCCCCCCGCAGACCCCGGCGCGCGTCCGTGGAACCCGGTGCTCAGGCGGTTTCCTTGACTGCGGAGCCCTTGAGAGCGGGTTCCTCGACCACGGGTTCCTCCAGTGCGGGTTCCTCGACGGGGGCCTCCTCGGTGGTGCGGGAGTTGGTGAGGCTCAGCGCGCCGCCCGCGGCGATCACTCCGACCACGACGGCGAGCAGGGCGTAGGTGATCCGTTCGCCGTGGAAGAACGAGGCGACGAGTTCGCTGCTCCAGGTGCCGGCCGGGAGCTGGGTGGTGACCAGGGCGGCGATCAGGGTGCCGACCACGGCGGTGCCGATGCTGGAACCGACTTCCTGGGCGGTGTCGTTGAGGGCCGCGCCGATGGAGGTGCGGTTGGCGGGCATCGCGCCGACCAGGGCGACCGCGCAGATCGTCATCACGGTGCGCAGTCCCACCGTCATCAGCACCATGCAGACGGCGATGGCGGCGTACCCGTGGCCGACGGCCCAGGACAGGCCTGCCAGCGAGCCGGCCAGGCAGGCCGCGCCGACCAGGCAGGCGATGCGGTGGCCGAAGCGGCGGGCGAGCCATTCGGACACCGGGGTCGCCCCGAGCATGGTGACGATGATCGGCAGGTTGGCCAGGCCGGCGCGCACCGGGCTCCAGCCGTAGGCGTACTGGAAGTGCAGGATCAGCCCGAACATCACACTGGCCATGGCGATGGAGGTGCCGATCTGGGCGATGGCGGCGCCGCGGACGGTGCCGTTGGCGAACAGCCGCAGGTCCAGCATGGGTGCCGCACTGCGGCGCTCGTGGAGCACGAAGGCGGTCCCGGCCACGACGGCGCCGGCGATCGACGCGAGGGTGGCCGCGGACAGCCAGCCGTGCTGGACGCCGCTGGTCAGCGAGTAGCAGGCGAGCCCGATGGTGCTGATGCTCAGGGCGGCTCCGGGCAGGTCGAGCGCGTCGCGGGTCAGGTCCTCCGGCCGGTCGGCCGGCACGCCCAGCCGCACGCCGATGCAGGCGATCACCGCGATCGGGGCGTTGACCAGCAGCAGCCACTGCCAGCGCACATGGGCCAGCGCGGTGCCGCCGAGCAGCGGGCCCAGGACGAACCCGGACATGCCGACGATGATCATCACCGTCATGGCGCGCATCTGCAGGGCCTTGTCGTCGAACAGGCGGAAGACCAGCGAGTTCGTGATCGGGGCCATCGCCGCCGCGGCTATGCCCAGTGCGGCCCGCAGGGCGATGAGTTCGCCTGCCGTGGTGACCAGGACGACGCACAGGCTCAGCGCGCCGAAGACGGCCAGTCCGACCAGGAGCACCCGGCGGCGGCCGAGCCGGTCGGCCATCGACCCGGCGGTCAGCAGCAGGCCGCCGAAGGTCAGCGAGTACGCCCCGGTGACCCACTGCAGTGCGGTGGTGCCGCTGCCCAGGTTGCGGCCGATGGTGGGCAGCGCGATCGACAGCAGGGTGTTGTCCACCATCTCGACGAAGAACGCCAGGCAGAGGGCGGCCAGGGGGATCCACGCCGCGCGCAGCGACGGGTAGCCGCGGGCGGGGGTCTGAAGCGTGCTGGTAGCCATGACGGTCCTCCGATCGAACGCGGTTCGACTATCGAACGGCGTACGATACGCTACGATAGAACAACGTTCGATACAGCGCAACATGCGACGGGAAGTGAGCCATGGCACGCCTGCAGGACCGTTCGAGCCAGGGACGCCGCCGGGCCTCGCACTCGATGGAGTCCGTACTCTCCGAGGCGGTGGCCCTGCTCGACGAGGCCGGAGCCCCGGCGCTCACGTTCCGGGCGCTGGCCCAGCGCCTGGGCGGCGGTGTCGCCAGCATCTACTGGTACGTCGCCAGCAAGGACGAACTGCTCGACCAGGCCACCGACCATGTGATGGGCGCCGTACTGGCCGACGTCGAAGGACTGGCGCGCACCGACGACCCCATCGACGACCTGCGCGAGATGGCCGTGACGCTGTTCGACGCGATCGTGGCCCGGCCGTGGCTGGCCGCCTACTTCATGCGCAACACCACCGCCCAGAGCAACTCCCTGCGCCTGTACGAGAGGCTCGGCGAGCAGACCCTCCGCCTCGACCTGGACGCACGCCAGCGGTTCCACGCCGTGTCCGCCATCGTGGGCGTCGTCGTCGGCTCCGCCATCGACCTGGGCCAGGAGCCGCCCCAGGAGGTCCTGGACGGCGCGGTGGACCGCGACGAGTTCCTCGGCCGCTACGCCCGGGCCTGGCGGGAGCTCGACCCCGAGGACTTCCCCTTCGTGCACGAGATCGTCGACGAGTTCGACGGCCACGACGACGTCGACCAGTTCCGCTCCGCACTGGAACTGACCCTCACCGGGCTACGGCTGCAGGCCGGACCGCCACCGTCTAGCCAGTAATCAGCACGGTCACGGCGAAGCTCCGCTGCCCGGGTGCACAGGGCAGGGCCTCCCCGCAGACGGTCCGGGTCGCGCTGAGCACGACGCGCCCGGCCGCCGCCGCCAGGAAACGGGCGGTCACGGTGCCGCAGCCCTGGCCCGGGACGCAGCCCGGGGCGGCCGAGGTGACCGCGGCCCCGATCGGCTGGAGCGTGTGCGGTGCGGAGCTGCGGAGCGCCGACCAGTAGGTGCTGTGCAGCACCAGGTCCACGGTGCTGCCGACCGTGACCGTGACGGTGCGGGCCGGCGACCGGTCGTCCAGCGTGACCGTGGCAGCGGCGGTCGGGCCGGGGTGTGCGCCGACGGCTGCGGAGTCGCATCCGGCGGCCAGACACAGCAGGGCGGTGGCCGCGTGGATCGCGGCAGATGTGCGCAGGCGCATGGGCGTCGCCTTCCGTCGGCTGTGCTCCTGGGACGGCTCCGCCCCGGGAGGGGTTCCTCCCGGGGCGGAGCGCTCGGATCCGATCGGGCGTCAGGAGACGTTGATCGCGGTGTCGTCGATCACGAAGCTGGTCTGCAGCGAGGAGTCCTCGGTCCCGGTGAACTTGAGCGTCACGCTCTGCCCGGCGTAGCCGGACAGGTTGAGGGACTTCAGGCTGTAGCCGGTGTTCTTGTTGAGGTTGGAGTAGGTGGCCAGGGTGGTGCTGCCGATCTGCACCTTCAGCGTGTCGTAGGCGGTGCTGGTCGACGTCTCGGCGGTGTCGATGTGCAGGTAGAAGCTGAGCGTCGCGGTGCTGCAGCCGGCCGGCACGGTGACCGTCTGCGACAGCGTGTCGGTGTGGGTGCTGCCGTAGCCGTCCAGCCAGGCCTTCCAGCTGCCGGAGTGCGCGGCCTCGCCGCTGGAGTTGTCGACGACCCCGGAGGAGGCGGTCCACGGGGCGGCGGTGCCGGTCTCGAAGCCGGGGTTGCCCAGCAGTTGGGCCGCGGTGCAGCCGCCACCGCCGCTGCCGGCGACGGTCCAGCTGAAGCTGGTGCTGCCGCTGGCGTTGGTGCCGTCCTTGGCCGTGACGGTCACCGAGGAGGTGCCCGCGGCGGTCGGGGTGCCGGAGATCAGGCCGGTGGAGGAGATCGACAGGCCCGCCGGGAGGCCGGTGGCGCTGTAGGTCAGGGTCTGGCCGGAGGCCGAGTCGCTCGCACTGATCTGCAGCGAGACCGCGGTGCCGACGGTGCTGCTCTGGCTGCCGGGGTTGGTCACGCTGACCGTGTTGCCGGTCGAGCCGCCGCCGACGATCGGGTGCGAGATGGCGCAGGCGTTGGTGTCGTTGGACCAGCTGGCCTGCTCGGAGAAGGTGCCGGTGCCCATGGTGACCCTGGCTGCGCCGCCGGTGGTGCCCGGGTTGATCCAGGCGCACTCGTCGGAGTTCTCCTGGCCGTTGTAGGAGCTGCCGGTGTTGTTGGTCCAGCCGCCGGCCGGGTTCTGGTCCGACATCATCTCGTGCCACTCATGACCCAGCGTCATGGTCCAGCCGTCCAGGGTGCCCGGCGAGGTCACGAAGCCCACGCCGCAGCCGGATCCGGAGTCCATGTTGTAGGGCTGGTTGCTGAAGGCGATGTCGCCGTAGCCGGAGGAGACCGCCCCGCCGGTGAGGGTGGAGTCGCCGTTGTAGTCGTGCCAGGCGCAGTACTGGCCCTGGTAGCTGTCCGGGTTGGTGCCGTGCGGCGAGAGGATCACGTAGTAGGCGTCCCGGTTGGCCGCGGCCGTGGTGTTGCCGAAGTGCGCGGCCGCGTTGACGGCCTCCACACCCAGCTGGTGGCCGCTGGCCGCGCTGGGCGACGCGCCGGCGCTGTCGTACCAGACGCCGGCCAGCACCCCGCCGCTCTGGTACGGGACGAAGTTGGCGTTGGAGGGGCAACTGGTGGCGCCGGCCGACACGTTGGGGCCGTCGCACCACTGGGTCAGGTCGGCGGACCACAGTTCGTTGCCGGTGCCGATGCCCTTGAACATCTCCTGGGCCACCGGCGCGCCGCCGTCCGGGTCCCCGGAGAAGGTGGCGTCCCCGCTGCTGTTGGTGGACTGGGTGCCCCACTGGGAGCCGTAGAACACCAGGTAGACCTTGGAGTGGCCGCTCTGGACCCCGATGCCGTCGATGCCGCCGCCGTAGGACAGCGTCTCCGGGCCGGTCGCGACGTTCGGCGAGGCCTGCGAGGCGGCCCAGCTCTTCATCTTGGCGTTCTGGGCGACCGTCGGCACCACACCGTGCCGGTAGGGGTGCTGGTAGGCCGGGCTGTACGGGTCGGTGACCGAGTGGTTCTGCGACTGCGGTGCCGGCTGGGCCTGCTGAGCCGTCGGTGCCGGCGTGGAGGCCACCGCCCGGGGTGCGGCGGCGGCGACGAGCGCGCCGGTGAGGAGGGAGAGCGACGCGATCCCGGTCAGGGCGGCGCGTAGTCTGCGACGAGGTGCCTGGGACGAACCCATGGTTGGGGGTTTCCTCTCATGCCGATGGCGTGAGCGCCGGTGGGCGTCACGGGATCAGGTGCATGTACGGGGAAGTGCCGAAGTGACACCACGTCAAGTGGTGTACGGGGCTGACGCGCAGAAGCAAAGCAGACTTGATGGACACAGGTCAACACCCGGTACAACCATGTAATGGCAGGTCAAACCCTAAGAACTGACTAAGATTCCAGCTCGGACCCCCAGCATCGACCCCAGGAACCGCAGATTTCCGCCCTGCGAATCGCAAAGAATATCCACAGCCGGCACATGACCTACTCTGGCGGGATGCAGGAGCTGAGCCCGGACACCAGTGCGGTACGGGTACTGGTGGTGGAGGACGACCAGGGCATCGCCCGGTCACTGGTGCGCGGCCTGGAGCGGGCCGGATACGCGGCGCGGTGCGTCGAGACCGGCCGGGCCGCACTGCTGGCCGAACCGGTGCCGGACGTGGTGCTGCTGGACCTGGGGCTGCCGGACATCGACGGGGTCGAGGTCTGCCGGCTGCTGCGTCGGCGCTCCGACCTGGCGCTGATCGTGGTCACCGCCCGCGGCGAGGAGGGCGACCGGGTGACCGCGCTGGACCAGGGCGCGGACGACTACCTGGTCAAGCCGTTCGGACTGGCCGAACTGCTGGCCCGGATCCGGGCGGTGCTGCGCCGGACCCGCCCGACGGTTCCCGAACCGTTCCGGTACGGGGACCTCGTGGTCGACCCGCGCACCCGTAGGGTCTCCGTGGCCGGCGCCGAGATCGCGCTGACCGCCAAGGAGTTCGACATCCTGGAGTGCCTGGCCGTCGACCCCGGGCGGGTGGTGACCCGTCAGGAGATCCTGGAGCGGGCCTGGGACGCGCACTGGTACGGGCCCGGCAAGGTGCTGGACGTCCACATGGCCGCGCTGCGCCGCAAGTTGGGCCGCCCGGGGCTGGTGGAGACCGTCTACGGCCGCGGCTTCCGCCTCACCGGACCGAGCTGAGCCGGCGGTGAACCGTCGCATCGCGCTCAGCGTGCTCGCCCTGGTCACGGTACTGCTGGCACTGGCCGTGCTCCCGCTGGGCCGGCTGCTCGACCAACGCGAGCAGACGTCCTTCCGGGACTCGGCCGAGGCCACCGGGCGCACCCTGGCCTCCTCGGCCGAGGAGAACCTGTCCGACCACAAGTCGGCGGCCCCCACGCTGCGCCTGCTTGCCGCGACCCAGTCCGACGGGGACTGCGCGACGGTCTACGACGGCACCGGGCGGGTGCTGTTCCGCACCTCCTGCGACAGCGCACAGGGCGCCACCGCACAGGACCTGGTGCGGGCCGCCGTGGCCGATGCGCAGGCGCACACGCACCAGGGCGACGGGCTGATGACGGTGGCCACCCCTATCGGCGACGCCGACGAACCGGTGGGGGCCGCGGTGCTCACCCGGTCGCTGGACCCGCTGCACGACCGGATCGCGGCGGTGCAGGGCTGGCTCGCGGCGATCGCGGTCGGCGGGCTGCTGGCCGGGGCACTGCTGTCGGTCGCGCTGGCGCGCTGGGTCGGCCGTCCGCTGCACGAAGTCGACCGCGCGGCACAGCGCCTGGGCGACGGGCACCTGGAGGTACGGGCCCCGGTGCGGGCCGGGCCGCCCGAGGTGCGCCGACTGGCCGCGACGTTCAACACCATGGCGGCGCGGACCGAGGCCCTGGTCCACGGCCACCGCACCGTGATCGCCGACGTGTCGCACCAACTGCGCACCCCGCTGGCCGCGTTGCGCCTCCGGCTGGACCTGTTGGGCGGCGAGGCCGACGCCGGGACGGCCCAGGAACTGGCCGGCGCACAGGAGGAGATAGCCCGTCTGTCCCGGCTGGTGGACGGACTGCTGGCGGTCGCCAGGGCCGAGAGCGCGGTCCCCCGGCCGACCCCGGTACGGGTCGCGGACCTCGTCGCCGAACGGGTGGACGCATGGGAGCCGGTGGCGTCCGAGCGCCGGGTGACCCTGACCGCCGACAGCCCCGACGGCCCTGACGGCCCCGCTGACCTGCTGGCCTTCCTGGGTCCCGGCGACCTGGAGCAGGTTCTGGACAACCTGATCGCCAACGCCGTGGACGCGGCCCGCGAGGGCGGCCGGGTGCGCGTCCGGGCCCGGCCCGCGGGCGCCACGGTGCAGTTGGTGGTGACCGACGACGGTCCGGGGATGAGTCCGGACGCCCGGGCCGCCGCGTTCCGCCGGTTCGGCAACCCGCACGCCAAGGGATCCGGCCTGGGCCTGGCCATCGTGCACCGCCTGGTCACCGCCAACGGCGGAACGGCCCGACTCCAGGAAACCCCCGGCGGCGGCCTGACCGTGACCCTGGAACTACCCGCACCGCCACGACGCGTCGCGCAGGTCAGCCGCGCACCGCAGCCAGGCACTCGTCGTACAGATCCATGATCTCGCCCTTGCCGTCGTCGGCGACCCAGGTCATCGATGCCGCATCCAGGCACGCGAATGACGTCGCGATCACCGCGCGGGCCTTCGCGTCCGCGTTGCCGGCAGCCGCGTCCATACGGACCTTGGGAGCCTTCGCCCACGACAGCTCCGCGGCGTCATGCTTCGGCCCCGGGCGGACGGAGTTCCCCCTGTGCGGTCGAGGGGTGTCGACCGCAGAAACTTCGTCAACAAAGGACTGAGGCAGGAGCAGCGGAGCCGTCGTGGAGTCAGAGGTCAGGCAGCCCTGGGGCTTTCCCCCGAACCACCGTCCCATATGGCGTATGAGGCGCCGCGCAGAAGCAAAGCAGATGCAGCGAACGGTGGTCAATACCACTGAGGCCGGAATTCGCAGGGCGAAATCCTAAGATCTCCCCAAGATTGCAGCCCAGGGATATCGCAGACCTTCGAATTGCCGTTCACCCCAACCAGCGGGAAGCCTGGGCTAGGCCGGCCCGCCGAGGTCGTGCGCGGTCCATCCCGGCGCGTCCAGGCGTACCGGGCGGGCGCCGACCAGGGCGGTCAGCTGCGCTTCGAGGCTCGCGAGTTCGGCGGAGCCGATCTGCCGCTGCCACTGCTCGCGCAACTCGTCGAAGACCGCCTCGCCCTGCCGCAGCACCTCGAAACCGAGCGGTGTGACCTCAAGTCGCTTGCGGCGCGCGTCCTGCGGATCCGTGTCGCGTCCCACGTATCCGCGCTCCTGGAGCACCGCGATGGTCTTCGCCGCCGCCTGCTTGGAGACCGACAGGCGCCGGCCCAGCTCTGAGGCGTTGTCAGCGCCGGCGATGATGGCCCGCATGGCGAAGTCGTGGGCGGGACGCATGTCCTCGTAGCCGCGGCGGGCCAGCTCCTCGGTCGCGGCGTCCGCCAGCGAGCGGAAGCCTGCGAGCAGGAGCAGTGCGAGGTCAGCGCCGGATCGTGGCATGGAAGAAGAATACGACCCCTGGACAACGACAACCTTGTTGTCTAATGTGATGGACAACTAGGTTGTCGAAACAAGGGGATCCCATGAACGCCACACCCGCCGGCGCCACACTCCCGGGGATCACGCACCACCGCGTCGAGGTCAACGCAACCACGCTGCACTACGTCGCGGCCGGGACCGGCGGGACCCCGATCCTGCTGGTGCACGGATTCCCCGAGACCTGGTGGGCCTTCCGCGGGCTCATCCCGCTGCTCGCCGAACACCACCGCGTCTTCGCCGTCGACCTGCGCGGCTTCGGCGACTCCGACAACGGACCGGGCGACTACGACAGCGCCGCCTCGGCCGAGGACCTGCACCAACTGATCCGGCACCTCGACGTCGGCCCGGTCCACGTCACCGGACAGGACATCAGCGGGGCCACCGTGTTCCGGCTCGCGACCACCCACCCGCAGGACGTGCTCAGTCTCATCGCCATCGAGACGGGACTGCCCGGGTTCGGTGTGGAGGCACTGGCCGACATCACCCGCGGCGGCGCCTGGTACATCGGCGTCCTCACCGCACCCGGCATTCCCGAACTGCTGCTGACCGGCCGCGAGCGCCGGTTCCTGGAGCAGTTCGCCTTCGCGGCCCCGAGCGCGACCCCGGACGTGAGCACCGACGCCGACGTCGACGAGTTCGTCCGCAGCTACGCGCGGCCCGACGGCTGGCGCGGCGCGATCGGCCTCTACCGGTCGATGCTGCGTGAGGGCCCCGAGATCCGGGCCCTCGCCGAAGCGCCGGGCCTGACCGCGCCCGTGCTCGCGGTCGGCGCCGGCGGACGCTCCTTCACCGCCACCACCATGACGCAGGCGGCACCGGCGACCGAGGTCAGCTCGGCAGATCTCGACGGAGTCGGCCACTACGCCGCGATGGAAGCCCCCGACCGACTGGCGAAGGCCGTCCTCGCCTTCACCGCCACCATCGACGGCGCCGTTGCGTGAAAATCCGGATGCCCGAAGACCCGAACCTCCCTACAGTCCGAGCATGGATCTCCGCATCGTCACGCTCGCCGAGCGGCTGACTCTGAAGTCCTCGTTCGCCAACGAGGAGACCGAGCCGTGGCCCGAGTTCATGAACCACGACTCCATCGGCAACCTCTACTACAGCGACGTCCGGACCGCTCACCCGGAGTACGGGCTGATCGCCTTCGACGCCTCCGCCCCGGACCAGGCGGTCGCGCGCGCGTTCTGCGTGCCCTTCGCCTGGGACGGCGACCCGGCGGTCGGTGAACTGCCGGTCGACGGTTGGGACGGCGTCATCTGGCGCTCGGCGCGCGACCGCCAGATCGGAGTGAAACCGAACATCGTCTCGGCGCTGGAGATCACCGTTCCGACGGATCTGCAGGGCACCGGCCTGTCGGCGAAGATGCTGACTGCCATGCGGGAGAACGCGGCCCGACTGGGCTACGAGCATCTGGTCGCCCCGGTGCGGCCGAACCACAAGCACCTGGTCCCCGACATGTCGATGGTCGAGTACGCGGCGCTCGTCCGCGAGGACGGCCTGCCTCAGGACCCGTGGCTGCGCACGCACGTCCGAGCCGGCGGCCGGATCGTCGGCACCTGCGCACGTGCGATGACGATCCCGGGCACGCTGGCGGAGTGGCGCTCCTGGACCGGCCTGCCGTTCGACCAGTCCGGCCCGGTCGTGGTGCCGGGCGCGCTTGTGCCGGTGCACTGCAGCGTCGAGCACGACTGCGCGGTCTACGTCGAGCCGGGGGTGTGGGTGCACCACCAGCTGTGAACCGGCCGCGGCGTGCGGACGGTCCTCCTCCGGCCGATACCCCGGGGGACCGGCGCAATGGACCGATCCGACGTCACCGCCCCTTGTGCCGTCCGGCGGCCCGGGCGAGCAGCAGCGTCCGGGCACCGCGCCCGATCTCGCGGACGACCAGCGGCAGGGCCAGGACCAGGCCACCGACGCGGGTGACGAAGTGGCCCACCACTGCTGCCGTCCGCCGCGACGACGCTGTCACTGCAGCTGATTCCTGGCACGGATCCGAAGGCACATGCATCCCCTGGACTGATCGGAGCTGACGGAGTGTTCACACTCCTTCCTTGGCTCCACGACCCGCCGGCGTTACTTCACGCAGATGAACAGGGCCACCACGGGTCACAGGGCCCCGCCTACAGGGACTCGTCGGGTCGGTCCGTGCGCCAGTACGGTTCGGACGCTGCGGCAGCCGTGCGGATCGCGTCCGGGTCGAGCGTGAGCTTCGCCTCGGCGAGACCGGCGCGCTCCCAGGAGCAGGTCAGCACCACGGGTCCGGGCGGGGGCAGCGGCCACACCCACAGGGACAGCCGGACGTCCTCGCTGCCGTCGTACCCGCCGCCGCTCTGCCCGCCGGCGTTGGTCATCATCGGCCCACGGCCGTCACGCAGTCCCGACTCGTCGTCCATACGGGCGACTCGGCCGTCAGCGATCAGCAGCGAGAAGCGCAGCCCGTGGTCGAGATCCGGGCCCCGCCCCTGTTCCTGCCGGTAGGTGCCCCTGCCGTACGCCTCGACCTCGATGCCCAGGCCGTTGCTGTAGGCGAGTACCTGACGGACGATCAGGATCGCGCGCTCCGAACGCGCGACGACCACCGGACCGGTTACATGACCGCCGACCATCGGCGGCGGCATGGACCATTCGGGGATGCTTCGTTCCGGGACTGCGGGCATACCGACGAGGCTACGGACGACAGGGCCGGCGCTCCAGCCAATTCCCAACCCCGCTGGCCCCGCCGGGAGTTCCGGCGGGGCCAGTCGGGCCAGTCGGGCCAGTCGGGGAAGTCGGGGCAGCTACTTCGCCTTGGCTGCGGCGATGGTGAGGTGGAACTGCCTGCTGACCGGCACCGCGCGCGGGGCGCTGGCCGAGGACAGCTTGACGGTGAAGGTGCTGGTGCCCTTGACCGTCGGGGTTCCGGTGATCGCGCCGGTCGTCCGGTTCAGGCTGAGTCCGGCGGGAAGCCGGCCCGCGGTGACGGTCCAGGTGTACGGCTTCAGGCCGCCGCTGCCCGCCAGCGAGTGGGCGTAGCCGGCGTGGACGGTGCCGGCGGCCAGCGTCGCCGCCGTGGTGATGAGCAGCGGTGCGGTCGCCGGGGTGGTGAAGCTGAGGACCTGGCCGTGGGTGGTGACGGCGTCGCTGGTGGTGTCGAGGCGGGCGTAGTAGGTGGTGCCGGGGAACAGCCCGGTCAGTTTCTGCTGGACCAGGCGCGGCTGGGTGCCGGTGCCGAAGTCCTGGACCGCGGTGGTGGTCCCCAGGGTCGGGGTGGTGCCGTAGGAGAAGGAGTAGCCGGTGGCGGTGCCGGTCGGCACGACCACGCCGGTCAGGGTGGCCCCGGTCAGGCCGATGGTGGTGGCCGGGGTGGTGACCCCGCCGGTGCAGGCCGGCGACGTGGCGGAGGCGTCAGCCTCCTGCCCGTCCAGGATCCACGCGAGGGCAGGGAACACCGTCGGGTCGAAGGTGACCGGGAAGACCTGCGCGAAGGTGCCCTGGTTGAAGTAGGTCGGCTGCCCCTGGAACGCGTCCGCGGGATAGAGCTGGTTGTTGTCACCGACGCTGACGACCAACGCCGAGCCGGTGGTGTTGTGGTAGCCGTAGTACGCGGTGATGTCACCGGTCTGCGGGTTGGTGGTGACGCAGTCGAGGTACGGGGTCAGCGACCCGGTCCCGGACGCCGAGGCCGGGACGCCGGCCAGCAGGGCGCAGCCACCCACGAGCGCGAACAGCGCCGTGCTGCGGGACAGCCGCCGCAGGCGCAGCGAGCGGGGTCGGGATCGGGGTAAGCGCAGCAGCGGTTGAACGGTGGTCATGGTGCCCCCCTTGGGCGCAGTCGCGGACATCCCGCGAAGCCGGCATGCCGGGCTCCACGGGACCGCGAAAGAGGATCTTGAAGGTGATCGCCCGTCATCCTAGTGTCCTGGAGCGCCTGTTGAGGCCACAGGTGCCCCGCTCACAGGTGGTCGGATGCCGAGGGGGACAGGGAGCTGAGGAGGCGTTCTCGTGCGCGCCGCAGATGGGTGCGCATGGTGGCGGCCGCGGCGTCGGCGTCGTGTTCGCGCAGGGTGTCCAGGATCCGCTCGTGTTCGCGGCAGGTGTCCTCGGCGATGCCCTCGCGGAAGTAGAGCCGGTAGAGGTGGGTGTGCGCGTGCAGCCGCTCCAGCGTGGCGCGCATCAGGGCGCTTCCCCCGATGGCGGCGATCAGGTCGTGGAAGAGCGCGTCGTGCTGGACGAACGGCTGCAGTGCCTCGTGCGCGTCCGTGCTCCGCGCTGCGCGCATCTGCGCCAGGTGTTCGGCCAGTGAGCGCAGGTCCGCCGCGTCGGCGCGTTCGGCCGCGCGGGCCGCTGCCGCCGGTTCCACCAGCATCCGCAGCTCGAAGAGTTCGTCGAACTCCTGGACGCTGAGCAGCGGGGCCGCCGTGTAGCCGGCCAGTGTCCGCTTCAGCGCCAGCCCCTCGGCCTCCAGCCGGGCCAGCGCCTCACGCACCGGGGTCGGCGAGACGTCCAGCTCCAGGGCCAGGGCGTTGATGTTGAGCTTCGCCCCGGGCTCGATGGCGTGCTCCAGCAGCCGCCGCCGGATCGTGTCGTGGACGGTGTCCGCCAGAACCTGCCGTCGCGGCGTCGGCGCCATCGTCCGCCCGTCTCCTCGTCGTCGTTTTTCGCTGCTACTGCCCGAGATCATACACGATCGGATCGCATCTCGATCAGGAAGCAGGCCTTGACAGGGCTTCGAACGGGCTTAACCTCATGGAAACTATATTATCCGTGCTGGAAGCCGAAGAGGGCAGACATGGCAGCAATCGTCAGCGCGCACGCCTACCTGGTCGATGTGGAGGTGGAGAAGGAGCGCACCGACGCTGTGCAGGCGTTCTTGAAACAGGAGACCGTCTTCGTAGAGATCCGCACCGACGACGGCCGTACCGGCGTCGGCTACTCCTATACGATCGGCACCGGCGGGCGTTCGGTCCTGGCGATGCTGCGCGAGCACCTGCTGCCGCGCCTTCCCGGCCAGGACGCAGCCGCCGTGGAGCGGGTCTGGTTCGACCTGTTCGCCTCCACCCGGGCCACCACCGTCGGTGCGATCACCTCGCTGGCCCTGGCCGCGGTGGACACCGCCCTGTGGGACCTGCGCTGCCTGCGAGCGGACGAGCCGCTGTGGAAGGTCGCGGGCGGATTCCGCCGCGAGGTCCCGCTCTACGACACCGAGGGCGGCTGGCTGCACCTGTCGACCGAGGAGCTGGTCTCCGGCGCGCTGGCCTCGCAGGCCGCGGGCTGGCACGGCGTCAAGCTGAAGGTCGGCAAGCCCAGCGCGGGCCAGGACCTGGCCCGGCTGCGGGCGGTGCGGGACGCCGTCGGCCCCGGGCTGGACATCATGGTCGACGCCAACCAGTCGATGACCCACGCCGAGGCCCGCCGCCGGGCCGCCGCCTTCGAACCCCTGGACCTGGCCTGGTTCGAGGAACCGCTGCCGGCCGACGACGTGGCCGGACACGTGCTGCTGGCCCGCTCGACCTCCATCCCGGTGGCGGTCGGCGAATCCCTGTACTCCGTCGCCCAGTTCCGCGAGTACCTGGCCCAGGGAGCGGCCTCGATCGTCCAGGTGGACGCGGCGCGGGTCGGCGGGATCACGCCCTGGCTGAAGGTGGCCCACCTCGCCGAGGCCTTCAACGTCCAGGTGTGCCCGCACTTCCTGATGGAACTGCACGTCAGCCTGGCCGCGGCGGTCCCCAACGGCCGCTGCGTGGAGCACATTCCGCAGCTGCGCGCGATCACCGACGGCCAGTTGGAGATCACCGACGGCCACGCCGTGGCACCGGACCGCCCCGGCCTGGGCATCGCCTGGGACCGGGACGCGATCGACGACCGACGCGTGGCCTGACCCACCCTGGCCCGACCCACGCGTCGCCCGACCGAAGAGCACGACCCCCGACACTCGAAGGAGAGCACAGATGGGGCAGGAAAGTCGCGACCACATGCGGATGACCAGGCGTTCCCTGCTCGCGACCGCCGTGGCGGTCGCGGGTACGACGCTGGTGTCGCCGGCCCGGGCCCTGGCCCTGTCGGCCACGTCATCGGCACCGCAGCCGCTCGGCGAGGCCGAGCAGTGGGCCTCGCTGCGGACCAAGCTGGCCGGCATCACCGGTCAGTGGACCGACCAGAACTACACCGGCGCCGTCTCCAACACCATGCCCGACACGGCCCTGCTGGGGAACGGGGACGTGGGGGTGACCTCGGGCGGCAGCACCGGCGTCAAGACCTTCACCATCTCCAAGGGCGACTTCTGGAACGCCAACCCCAGCCCGGTCCCGGCGCCGATCGGAGGGGTGACCCTGCGGGCCACCGCCAGGCCCCCGGGCTCCAATCTGGCGCTGGGCGCGACCGCCACGGCCAGCAGCGTCAACGGCTCGCTGACCCCCGACCGCGCCGTCAACGGCCAGTGGACCTCCGGCTACGAGGGCTGGGTCTCCGACCTCGGCAAACCCCAGTGGATCGCCCTGGACCTCGGCACCGCACAGACCGTCGCCCGCTACATCCTGCGCAACGACGACGCCGCCCGCCCCGGCAACGACGACCACACCACCAAGGACCTCACCCTCCAGACCAGCACCGACGGCACCAGCTGGACCGACGTCGACACCGTCACCGGCAACACCGCGGCGACCCTCAACCGCAGCTTCGCCCCGGTGACCACCCGTCACCTCCGCTTCTACATCACCGAACCGACGCAGGCCGACACCGACGACTCCATCGCCAACCCCCGCGCCCGGATCGGGCAGATCGAACTGTTCGGTCCGCAGAGCGACCCCGACCTGGCGCTGGGCGCGACCGCCACGGCCAGCAGCGTCGACCAGGCACTGACCCCCGACCGCGCCGTCAACGGCCAGTGGACCTCCGGCTACGAGGGCTGGGTCTCCGACCTGGGCAAGCCGCAGTGGATAGCCCTGGACCTGGGATCCGCACAGACCGTCGCCCGCTATGTGCTGCGCAGCGACGACGCGGCCCGCCCCGGCAACGACGACCACACCACCAAGAGCTACACCCTCCAGTCCAGCCCGGACGGCAGCACCTGGACGGACATCGACACCGTCAGCGGCAACACCGCAGCCGTCATCGACCGGGACCTCTCCCCCGGCCCGGTGACCACCCGTCACCTCCGCTTCTACATCACCGAACCGACCCAGGCCGACACCGACGACTCCATCGCCAACCCGCGCGCCCGAATCGGGCAGATCCAGCTGTTCCCGCTGACGAAGAGTCAGCAGGACCCCGACGCCCCGTCCACGGACCCCTTCCACGAGGTGCAGCGGATCCTCGACGCACGGATCACCACCTCCGTCGTCATGGACGGCACCGCCCTGTCCCTGGACACCTGGCTGTCCGCGCAGGACAACGTGCTGGTGACCTCGGTGACATCGCACGGCTCCGCACCCGTGGAGCTGGAGGCCTCCACCTGGGCCGGCGCCGTCATCGCCAACTCCGCCTACAGCAACTCCGCCGGCAGCAGCGGCGGCGTCGCCTGGGCGCAGCGCTCCACCGCACCCGGCAGCAACTGGGTCTCGACGGCGGCACTTGCCACCCGCGTGCTGGGAGCGGACTCGGTCCAGTCCCCCACCGTGTCCGGAGCCACGGCACGGACCGTGTTCACCCTCAAGCCGGGCCGGACGGCTCTGATCGTGACCGCCGTGGCCGGCGGCGGGCAGAACCCGGCCGACCCGCAGCAGGCAGCGGCCGCCCTGGTGTCCGCGCAGGACGCGCGGTCGCTCGCGCGCATGGAGGCCGCGCACGTCCAGTGGTGGAAGGCGTACTGGACGCAGTCCAGCATCGACATCGGCAACACGGTGCTGGAGCGGTACTACTACGCCGCCCAGTACTTCATCGGCTCGGCCAGCCGCCCCGGCAAGGTCGCCCCCGCGCTCTACGGGATCTGGGTCACCACGGACTCGCCGCAGTTCAGCGGCGACTACCACATGAACTACAACGCGATGGGGCCGTTCTACGGCGTCTACTCCAGCAACCGGCCCGAACTCGCGCTGCCCTTCTACGAGGTGATCCTGGACTACGTGCCCGAGGCGCGGCGGCGGGCCAAGCAGGACCTGACCCGGGTCAAGCCGGACTACGTCGGCACCCGCTTCCCCGCCGGCGGCGTCCCGGACGGGGTGCTGTTCCCGGTCGGCATCGGCCCCTTCGGGTCGACCACCGACGACGAGTACCTCCAGCAGGTCGCGAACTCGTTGTTCGCCGCCTCCCAGTTCGCCGCGTACTACGAGTACACCCAGGACCGCGCGTTCCTGCGGGACAAGGCGTACCCGTTCCTGGCGCTGGTGGCCACGTTCTTCCAGTACTACCTGGAGTGGGACCAGGGCACCGGGCAGTACGTGCTGTGGAGCGGGCCGCAGGAGAACGCCTGGGGCCAGGACTCCTCCTCGGACCTGGGCCTGCTCAAGCAGGTGCTGACCACCCTGATCGGCGGCAGCAGGGACCTCGGCATCGACGCGGGCCGGCGCAGCGGTTGGCAGCACCTGCTGGACCACCTCCCCCCGCAGCCGACCGCGGTCTACCAGGGCACCACGGTGTTCTCGCTGGTCAAGGCCGGGACCATGCAGGGCTCCGACACCAGGGACATCCACCCGGGCGACAACACGGTGAACCTGGAGTTCATCCACCCGGCCGGCGTCCTGGGCATCGACTCCGACCCGGCCCAACTCAGCACCGCCAGGGACACGCTGGACGTGATGGACTCCTGGGACCAGGTGAACAGCTTCCCCAAGGTCTTCACCCAGGCGGCCAGGGTCGGCTACCCCGCCCAGCAGCTGATCGACCGGTTCACCCGGACCATCACCCAGAACACCGTCGCCAACCTGCGCATCGCAGACCCCTACCACGGCATCGAGAAGTCCGGCGCGGTGGAGGCGATCAACGACATGCTGGTCCAGAGCGACCGGGGCGTGATCGTCCTCTTCCCGGTCTGGCCCTCCGACCAGGACGCGAGCTTCCACCAGCTGCGGCAGCAGGGCGCGTTCGTCGTCTCCAGCGAACTGCGGAACGGCACCGTCGGGTACGCGGACGTCACCAGCGACGCCGGCAACACGCTGCGGATCAGGAACCCCTGGCCCGGCCGCTCCGTCACGGTCACCGACCACCGCGGTCGGGCCGTGCGGACGAGTACCGACGACGGCGTGATCACCGTCCGCACCGAGCGCGGCGGCAGCTACCGCCTCACCCGGTCGGGCCCGACCCGGGGCCGCTGACGCCCGAGGCCGGGCCGCGCGGGCCGGACCGGTACGCTTCCTCGCTGCGGGGCGGACCGGTTCGCCCCGCAGACCGGCCCGCCGCTGCGACAACCCCGGCAGCGGGGACTCCGAGGGAAGGCACAGTCCGACGATGCAGCGATTCGCCACCGTGATCCGGTTGCGCCCGGAGAAGGAAGCCGAGTACCGGGCCCTGCACGCCGAGGTGTGGCCGCAGGTGCTGGCCGCGCTGAAGCGCGCGCACATCGGCAACTACTCCATCTTCCTGCGCGACGGCCTGCTGTTCAGCTACCTCGAGTACACCGGCGACGACTACCCCGGCGACACCGCGGCGATCGGCGAGGACCCGGCGACCCGACAGTGGTGGGCGCTCACCGACCCCTGTCAGCAGCCTCTCGACACAGCGTCGCCGGGCGAATGGTGGTCCCCCGCCGAGGAGGTCTTCCACCTCGACTGACGGCTCCGGACCGTCAGCCGCGCAGCGTGCGCCCGAACAGCTCCAGCAGGGCGACCCAGTGGCGCTCCGTGGCCTCGGCGTTGAAGTCCGAGGTGTCGGACTGGGTGTAGCCGTGGCCCGCGCCCTGGTACACCTCGCAGCGATGGGTGACGCCGGCCTCGGTGAGTGCCTTCTCCAAGCGCTCCTGCTGCTCCGGCGGCAGCGACTGGTCCTGGTCGGCGTGGCCGAAGTACGCCTCCGCGGTCATCGTGGCGGCCGCCAGGTGCGGGCTGTCGGGCTGGTCGGTGGCGAGCCGGCCGCCGTGGAAGCCGCCGACCGCGGCCACCCGGTCCGGGTAGGCGCCGGCGGTGTGCAGGGCGAGCCTGGCGCCCATGCAGTAGCCGGTGATGCCGACCGGCCCCTCGGCGGCCTGCGGGCAGTCGGCCAGCCAGCCGAGGTAGGCGTGCGCGTCGGCGACCACCAGGTCCGGCGTCAGGTCCTGCATCAGCGGCATCAGTCGGGCGAACAGCTCGCCCCGGTTGTCGTGGTCGATGTGCGCCGGAAGCTGCACCACCGGGGCACGGCCCTGGCGGTAGAAGACGTTGGGCACCAGGACCGCGTAGCCCTCGGCGGCCAGCCGGTCGGCCATCGCGTTGAGCGCCGGGCGCGGCCCGAACGCGTCCTGGTAGAGCAGCACGGCAGGGTGGCGCCCCTCGCCCTCGGGGTGGACGAAGTACGCGTCCGCCGTGCCGTCCTGGGTCGGGATGTCGACAGTGCTGCCGTGTACGGCGGTCATGTCCGGATCCTGCCTTCGTCTGGGGGTGCACTTGCGTGGCCCACCCTCTCACCAAGCACACCGCGCCATTCACCTAACCCGGCGGCGAGTCGGCGTCTGCACGAGGCCACGACCACCAGCGGCCACAGCGACTGGATCGCGCACAGGGCCCGCTCGGCGACCCCGACCAGGCCGTGATCACGCAGTTCCACCAGGAACCACGCCGCGCCCGCCAGCACCAGCAGCGTCACCAGCAGCACCGTCCGCGGTCGGAGCACCCAGGGCGCCGCCGGGCCGCGCCGTGCGGCCAGCGCCGGCCACAGGGCCATCAGCGAGAAGCCCACCGCGACGACCGTGCCGTGCTGGAAGGAGGCCCCGTCGTGCGGTTCGGGGGTCAGCGCCAGCACGATCGCCGACGCGCCGGCGCCCGCCAGGGCGATGCGCCCCACCAACGGGGCGGCGCGCAGCCCCACCGCCGTGGCGACATGGCACACCCCGAGACCCGCGATCGCCGCGGTCATCAGCCACCGGTAGGGCTCCCCCACCGAGGCCAGCACGCTGATGGTGTCCGTGGCCGGGTCATAGCCCGATCCGAGCAGCAGCGCCGCGACCGTCCAGCCGCCGACCAGCAGGATCGGCGCCGTTCCCGCAGTGATCAGGGTCCACCCTGGGACGGGGCGCATCTCTCTACGGTAGGACGGCCGGCCGTCCCTCACATGTCGGGCGGAGCGGGCTGCGCCGCGCCCGCGCACCGGTCATGTCAGAACCCTTGCCAACGTTCTGACCGGTCGGTAACTTCCCCATCGGTAACTTAGCCGAAACGCCCATGTCATCAGCCGGACACCCCGGATACCGGGCATCCCCATGCCCCGCGCCGGTCGCACCCGCACCTCCTGTACGGACCCACCCCCGCACTCAAGGAGACCAGCATGTCGATCCGTACCCACTCCCGCCCCTGGCGCCTCGCCGTCCTCGCCGTCGCGGCCGCGATGACCGGCGGCCTCGCCCTGGCCGCGCCCGCCCGGGCGGCGACGGCCACCCCCGTCGACTACGTCGCCATGGGCGACAGCTACAGCGCCGGCTCGGGCGTGCTCCCACTGGACCCTGGCGCCGCGCTGGAGTGCGCCAGATCCACGGCGAACTACCCGCACGACCTCGCCGCCCGGATCGGGGCCCAGCTCACCGACGTGACCTGCGGCGGTGCGGAGACCAAGGACTACGCCGGCTCGCAGTACCCCGGGGTCGCCCCGCAGCTCGACGCGCTGAGCAGCAGCACCGACCTGGTCACCATGACCATCGGCGGCAACGACAACAACACCTTCATCGACGCCATCCTCGCCTGCGGCTCGGCGGGTGTGCTGACCCTCGGCATCGGCCACCCGTGCCAGTCCCTCTACGGCTCCAGCTTCGACGACTCGATCGACTCCAGCACCTATCCGGCGCTGGTCGCCGCGCTCACCGCGGTGCGGGCCAAGGCACCCAACGCCCGCGTCGCCATCGTCGGCTACCCCTGGATCGTGCCGGCCACGGCCGTCCCGGGCTGCTTCGCCAAGCTGCCGATCGCCTCCGGTGACATCCCCTACCTGCGGGAGCTGGAGGGCCACCTCAACGCCGCCGTGCAGCGTGCGGCGCAGGCCACCGGCGCCACCTACGTCGACATGTCGGCCGTCTCCAACGGGCACGACGCCTGCCGGCCGGCCGGCACCCGCTGGATCGAGCCGCTGCTGTTCGGGACCAACTACGTGCCGGTCCACCCGAACGCGCTGGGCGAGTCCAAGATGGCGGACCAGGTCGCCACGGTGCTCGGTCTCGGCTGAGTGGCGTGCCGGGCCCGGGGAGCAACCCCGGGCCCGGCCGTGGAACGGCGCTGCGGTGGAACGGACCTGCGGTGGAACGGACCCTGCGTCAGCTGCCCAGGTACTGGCGGCCGGCGAAGCGGCGGGCGAAGCCGTCGCCGACGTTGGCGGTGACCGTGTAGTCGTAGCGACCGGCCGTGCTGGCCAGGGTGCCGGTCCAGCTGCCGCCGGCGGCGACGGTGACGCTCCGGACGGACCCGCCGGAGGCGCCCTGGGCGACGTTCACGCCGACGGTGAAGACCGCCGCGACCGTCCCCGCGTTGGTGAGGTGCAGGGTCTGCGTGGCGCCGTCGGCGTTGTCGACGACATAGGCCTCCGGGTGGGCCTTGGTGGTGCTGGTCCAGGTGCGGACGTCGCCCTGGAAGCCGCGCAGGTAGCCGTCCGGGCCGTGCACGTCGAAGTCGTAGGGGCCGCCGCCGTAGGTCAGGGCGCTGAAGTAGTCGGAGATGCTGCCGCCCGCCGCGCAGGTGTAGCGCCAGGCCGCGTAGGTGCGGTGGTTGACGGCGTAGGCCGTGAAGCCGCCGCCCAGGCTGCCGTTGGCGACGGTCTTGAACCAGATCCGGTTGGTGGAGGTGTCGGTCCACGAGGTGGTGTCGAAGCGGTAGCCGATCGGCAGCGCCGGACGGTCGCCGCTCTCCTGGGCCGGCAGGGTGGAGCTGGACGGTGCGGTGGCGGCCGGCAGGGACTTCTCCGCGTCGCAGGCGGCGACCAGTGCGGCGGTGTCCGGCAGCGTGGTGGGGAAGGCGGTGCCGGCGGTGGAGAAGCTGAAGGCCGCGGTGAGGTCGCCGCAGACCTGGCGGCGCCAGGCGGAGATGTTGGGCTCGGTGACCCCGCTCCAGCGTTCCACGAACTGCAGCACCGAGGTGTGGTCGAAGGTCTGCGAGCAGACCCTGCCGCCGCTGCTCCAGGGCGAGATGACGGTCATCGGCACGCGCGGGCCCAGCCCGATCGGGTTGCCGCTGATGAACTCGTCGGCGGTGCCGGTCGGCGGCACCGGCGGGGCGACGTGGTCGAAGAAGCCGTCGTTCTCGTCGAAGTTCAGGAAGACCACGGTCTTGGCCCAGGTGGCCGGGTCGGAGGCGAGGGCGTCCAGGATGCCGTTGACGTAGTTGGCGCCGTAGGCCGGCGGGTTGGCCGGGTGCTCGGACTTGGCGGCCGGGGCGACCACCCAGGAGACCTGCGGCAGGCGGCCGTTGGCGACGTCCGCGGCGAAGTCGGCGACGGAGTCGGCGGATCGGGCCATGCCGCGGGTGTAGAGGGCGGAGCTCGGCGAGGCGGTCTTGAACTGGGTGAACCAGGCCAGCGGGTTGTCGTCGTAGTTGTCGGCCTCCTGGTAGACCTTCCAGGTCAGTCCGGCGGCCTGGAGCCGCTCCGGATAGGTGGTCCAGGTGTAGCCCTTCTCGCTGTTGTCGGTCACCGGTCCGCCGGCGGTGCCGTTGGGGTCGATCCAACCGGTCCACTGGTACAGCCGGTTGGGGTTGGTCGGCCCCTGCACGGAGCAGAAGTAGCTGTCGCAGACGGTGAACGCGTCCGCCAGGGCGTACTGCCAGGGGATGTCGTTGCGGCTGTAGTAGCCCATGGTGGTCTTGGTCTTGGCGGGGATCCAGTTGTTGTACAGGCCGCTGTTCCAGGCCGAGTGGGTGCCGGACCAGGAGTGGTCCAGGTCCACGATGCGCTGGGCGTTGGTGGTGCTGGTGTCCAGGTGCCAGGGCAGCAGCACGCTGCCGCCGCTGGGTCCGCTGGTGGTCTGGTGGAACACGTCGGAGCCGCTCGGGAAGCGCAGCAGCGAGGTGTCGCCGAAGCCCCGGACGCCGGAGAGCCTGCCGTAGTAGTGGTCGAAGGAGCGGTTCTCCTGCATGAAGATCACCACGTGGGCGATGTCGCTGATGGAGCCCGCGGCGGCCGGGGCCGCGGCGGCCTTGACCAGCGAGGCCGGCAGGACGTTGGCGCCCACTGCGGCGGTGGCCGCAGCGGCTGAGCCGAGGAAGGTACGGCGGGACAGGGCGGGCACGGGGACCTCCGGAGGACGGGGGCAGCAAGGGGCCACGCCAATGTCCGGCGGCAAGGTGACGGGCCGCGCGGACCGGAATGTCTGCGGCATGAACACGACCGTACTTTTGGTCCATACCCGTTACCGATTCGAGATCGGACCGCGGCGCCCGTCGACGCGTCGTCCAGGTGTTCTAGGCTGTCCGCGGCCCAACGTCGTGCCTGCTCGCTGCCTCGCTCCGCACCCATCACTCAGTTCCCGAACTGCATGCCGGGAGAGCCTTCGTGACGTCGTCCAGTCCGCTCGACCACCACTACCGCGGCGAGAACCCGCTGCGCACCCTGCTCTACCTGCTCCGCGAGGACCGGGGCCGCCTCGCCCTCGGCACCGCCGCCTTCGCCGTCAAGCACAGCCCCACCTGGCTGCTGCCCGTGGTCACCGCCAACGTCATCGACATCGTGGTCAGCCACGGACCCCTCACCCGACTCTGGCTCAACTGCGGGCTGCTGTTCGCCCTGCTGCTGCTCAACTTCCCGGGCCACCTGCTCTACGTCCGCTGCTACAGCCGGTCCATCCGGCGGATGAGCACGGGGCTGCGCTCGGCGATCTGCCGCCGGCTGCAGGAACTGTCCATCGGCTACCACTCCCGGGTCAGCGCCGGGGTGCTGCAGACCAAGGTGGTCCGCGACGTGGAGACCGTGGAGCAGATGGTCCAGCAGTCCGCCGACGGCGGGCTGGCCGCGATCTGCAGCCTGATCGGCGGTCTGGCGGTCATCGCCGCCCGAACCCCGGTGTTCCTGCCCGTCTTCCTGATCGTCGTCCCGGCCGCCGCGACCCTGGTCATGCGGCTGCGGTCGCGGCTGCGCAGCCACAACGAGTTCTTCCGCCAGGAGGTCGAGGTCCTGTCCTCCCGGGTGATCGAGATGACCTCGCTGATCCCGATCACCCGCGCCCACGGACTGGAGCAGGACGCCATCAGGCGCGTCGACGGAACCCTGCACCAGGTCCAGGGCGCGGGGTTGCGCCTGGACCTGCTCAACGGCCGCTTCGGAGCGCTGTCCTGGGTGACCCTCAACGCCCTCGGCGTGGGCTGCCTGGCGGTGGCGGCCCAGGTCGCCTACAGCGGAGCGTTCGGAGTCACCGCGGGCGACGTGGTGATGCTCAGCGCCTTCTTCACCACGCTCACCGCCGCGGTGACCGCGCTGATCAACCTGGCGCCGACCATCAGCAAGGGACTGGAGTCCGTGCGGTCCATCGGCGAGGTCCTGCAGGCCCCCGACCTGGAGAGCAACGCCGGCAAGGCGGAGGTCGCCGCCGTCACCGGCGCCGTCCGCTTCGAGGCGGTCGGCTACACCTACCCCGAAGCCGCCGACCCCTCCGTCGCGGACTTCAGCCTCGACATCGCGCCGGGCGAGACCGTGGCCCTGGTCGGCGCCTCCGGCGCCGGCAAGTCCACCGTGCTCAACCTCGCCATCGGATTCCTGCGCCCCAGCACCGGTCGGATCCTCCTGGACGGCGTCGACATGGAGGCCCTGGACCTGCGCACCTTCCGCCGTTCCCTGTCCATCGTCCCCCAGGAGCCGATCTTGTTCGAGGGGAGCATCCGCGAGAACGTCGGCTACGGCATGGGCGAACTCCCCGAGGAGAAGGTGCGCGACGCGCTCCGCGACGCCAACGCCCTGGAGTTCGTGGACCGGCTGCCCGCGGGGATCGACACCGTGGTCGGCGAGCGCGGCGCGCGGCTGTCCGGCGGGCAGAAGCAGCGCCTGGCGATCGCCCGCGCACTGATCCGCGACCCCCGCATCCTCATCCTGGACGAGGCCACCTCGGCCCTGGACCTGCGCGCCGAGGCCCTGGTCCAGGAGGCGCTGGCGCGGCTGATGCACGGGCGCACCACCTTCGTGGTCGCCCACCGGCTGTCCACCATCCGTGGCGCGGACCGGATCGTCACCATGCGTGCCGGCCGGATCGCCGAGATCGGCACGCACGACCAACTGCTGCACCACGGCGGCGAGTACGCCGACATCCACGCCGGCAACATCGCCTGACGCGTGCCCCCGCTCCTGTCAGTGCCGGGTGGCAGGGTGGGGGTCATGCGTTACTCCGTCAGCGTTCCCAACTTCGGCGAGTTCGCCCGGCCCGAGGTCTTCGCCGAGGTCGCCCGTCGGGCCGAGGCGGCCGGATGGGACGCGGTGCTGGTCTGGGACCACGTGGTCGAACAGAAGGCCCTGCACCGGGACATCGCCGACCCCTGGATCCTGCTCACCGTCGCGGCGCTGGCAACGCGCCGGATCCGGCTGGGTACCGCGGTCACCCCCGTGGCCCGGCGCCGGCCGGCCAAACTCGCCAGGGAGGTGACCACCCTGGACCGGCTCACCGGCGGACGCGTCGTCCTCGGCGCCGGTCTGGACGCTCCCCTCGCCGACGAGTACGGCAGCTTCGGCGAGACCACCGACGCCCGGGTGCTCGCCGAACGCCTCGACGAGGGCCTGCACGCACTGGACCTGCTCTGGTCCGGTGAGCCGGTGAGCTACCGCGGCAACCACACCACCATCGACGACGTGGTGTTCCGGCCCACCCCGGTCCAGCGGCCGCGGGTCCCGATCTGGGTCGGCGGGGTCTGGCCCAACAAGGCACCGATGCGCCGAGCGGCACGCTGGGACGGAGCCATCCCGATCATGGCCGGCTGGCAGGCCGCACAACCACCGGACCTGGGCCAGGTGCGGGAACTCGTGCGCTTCCTCCGAACCTGCCGCGCCGACCACGGGCTGACGGACCGTCCGTTCGACATCGTCGTCGGCGGTGCGAGCCCCACCGGGACCGCCGGCCGGGATCTGGTCGCCGCACGCGCCGACGCCGGGGCCACCTGGTGGGACGAACGCATCCCCTGGGGCGAGGACCTGGACCGCGCCGAGCCGCTGCTGCGCAGGATCGAGCAGGGACCCCCGCGCGGGTGACCGCGACGGCCCACGGAGTCGACGGTCACCGGGCCGAGGGCGGTCGCGGCTTCGGGCTCAGCCCGCGATGGCCGGCGCTCCGTCACCCGCCAACTGCGCGCGATACGCCGACCGTCCTGCCATCGCCATGACCAGCGCGAGCGTGCTGCCGCTGACCTGCGCGCCGTCCAGTGGGCCGGCGGCGAACGGTCCGTCGGTCGCGGACAGCCGCAGCCCCTGCGTCCGTCGCTTGCTCGGCACGGTCATGTTGGTGCGCTGGTAGTACTCGGCGACCCGGGTCAACACCGTGACCGGGTAGTCGCGTCGCAGGCCCAGCGGGTGGCGGACGTCCTCGCCGTGCACGACCACTTCGCCCAGCACCGCCACGACCGGGACCGGCGGCTTGGTCGTGCTGGTGACCGAGCGGCGGAACCGTTCCAGCGTCTCACCGGCGTCGGCCCCCAGTTGTTGGGCCAGCCGGTACGCGTTCTGTGCGTCGAAGTCGAACCGGCACCGGATCACGCCGGCCATCCAGCGCGCCGGCCCCAGCCTCGCCCCCGCCGTCAGATGCGCCACGACCTGACGGACCGTGAACCCGGTGCACAGCGATTCCGTGCTCCACTGCGCGTCCACCAGCCCCGCCAGGTCCTCGGCCAGCGCCGCCCGCTCCGCATGCACCATGCCCCACAACTCCGCGTCACCCATGGTCGTCCGTTCACCCGTCCTCGTCCGCCGGTCGGACCACAAGACTGCCACCCGATCAGCCGGGAGCACGTTTCCCTGCGAGTCGGCACCGTGGTCGCCGCCCGCCTGCGCGGGCCAGTCAGTGGCCCAGGGTCGAGCCGGGGCGGACGATCATGATGATCGTGACGGCGGCCCAGAGCAGGTTGAAGATGCCGACGAACATCGCCAGCTGCTTGGTGTCCTTCACGGACGCCGCCGCACCGTCGCGGCCGCCCTCGATCAGCTGGGCCTGGCGCGGCAGCACCAGTGCGCCCAGCACCACGGCGGCGAGCAGGGTCAGCACGATGGAGACGATCACCCAGGTCTGGCCGGTCACCTTCATCACCCCGGCCGCGGCGAAGCCGAACAGCGGTACGGCGATACCGACCAGCGCGTAGATCCGGCAGATGCGGTAGAGCACGGCCATCGTCGCCTCGGCGTCGCCGGCGCCCGGGGCGGCCAGCGCCCGCCGGGCGACCGGCGGGAACATGCTGGCCGCCACGGCGACCGGGCCGATGGCGACGATGGCGGCGAGGATGTGCAGGGCGAGGAAGAATTTGGTCACCCGCCGAGTCTAGGAAACCGGCAACGGCACCCCTCCAGCGCCCCGGTCCCGCCCCGGACCTGGCCCGACCGGCCCGGACCCCGCGCCTCGGAAAGTGCCGCCGGGAGGGCCCGCGCTGCGGAACAATGCCGCCATGACGGAACTCCTCCCCGGTGCCAATGTCGCTGTCCCCTCAGGCTCGCTGGACCTGGTGGTCCGCTGGTCCTGCGGCTCGGTGCTGGACGCCTCGGCCGTGCTGGTGGGTGCGGGCGGCAAGGTCCGCAGCGATGCCGACCTGGTGTTCTACAACCAGCCGGAGGCGGAGGGCGGCGCGGTGCGCCACCAGGGCGGCACGCCGGGGCGCCAGTCCCTGCTGCTGCAGCCCGAGCGGCTGCCCGCGGGCGTGGAGCGGGTGGTGATCGCGGCGACCCTGGACGACGGCAGTTTCGCCCATGTGCGCGACCTGGCACTGGAACTGCACGACGCCGACGGCGCGGTCGCCGCCGTCTTCCCGGTACGGTCCGCGGGACGGGAGACCCTGCTGCTGCTCGGCGAGGTCTACCGGCGCCAGGGCGGCTGGCGGCTGCGGGCCCTGGGCCAGGGCTACGACACCGGCCTGGCCGGGCTGGCCGCCGACTTCGGCGTCGCCGTCGACGACGAGCCGACCGCGGCGCCGGCACCGACCCCGGCCGAGGCCGCGCCGGCCGCCGCCCCCGCCGACCCGGTCTCGCTGCGCAAGGAGATCGTGCGGGTGAACCTGGCCAAGCGGGGCGCCGCCGGGATCCGGGCCCGGGTCGCCCTGGTGCTGGACCGGTCGGGGTCGATGCGCCCGCTCTACAACGGCGGCACCGTGGGCCGCCTGGTGGAGCGGATGGCCCCGGTCGCCGCCGTGGTGGACGACGACGGCTCCCTGGACGCCTGGATCTTCGCGGACCACTGCGCCCGGCTGCCCGAACTGAGGGTCCCGGAGCTGGCCGGGTGGATCGAGCGCAACGTCTACATCCGCGCCGGGCACCGTCAGCTCCCGGAGCTGCCGAACGGACGCTCCCGCGTCCCCGACTACCTGGTGGACGTCTTCGGCGGCAACAACGAGCCCGAGGTGATCCGCGACATCCTGGACTACTACGCGGAGCGTCCCGGCGATCCGGTGCTGGTGCTGTTCTTCTCCGACGGCGGCATCAACCGCAGCCGGCAGATCCAGGAGCTGCTCACCCGGGCCGCCTCCCAGCCGCTGTTCTGGCAGTTCATCGGGCTGGGCAAGTCCGACTACGGCATCCTGGAGCGCTTCGACACGCTGCCGGGGCGGGTGGTCGACAACGCCGGCTTCTTCCAGGTCGACGACTTCGACCGGATCACCGACGCGGAGCTGTACGACCGCCTGCTCAGCGAGTTCCCGCAGTGGCTGGCCGAGGCCCGCCGGCTCGGCATCGCCTGACACCTGTTCAGCCGACAGCATCGGGCAGGTCCATCGCCGCGAGCTTGGCCGGGTCGATCACGATGGCGATGCCGGCGATCCGGCCCGCCACCACCGTGAACGCCATGACCGACATCGGCGCGCCGTCCTCGCGCCAGGCCACCATCCCCGGAAGGCCGTTGACCAGCACCGCCGTCCCCCGCGCGGCAGCGGCCGCGCCCAGCTGCGCGCCGGCGGCGACCTTGGTGGCGCCGAGGGTCACCACCACGCCGTCGGGGGTGTCGACGGTCAGTCTCACCTCCGGGTCGAGTACCCGCAGCAGTCCCTCGAAGTCGCCGCGGCGGGCTGCCGCCAGGAAGGCCCGGACGACATCGTGCTGCTCGCGTCCGGCGGCCGTCGGCCGTTCGGTCGTGCGCACCTTCCTGCGGGCGCGGCTGGTGAGCATCTTGGTGGCGGCGGTGGACTTGCCGAGGATCTGGCCGATCTCCTGGAACGGCACCGCGAACAGGTCGTGCAGCACGAACGCCAGCCGCTCGGTCGGCCCCAGCGACTCCAGGACCACCAGGAGAGCCAGCCCGACCGAGTCGGCGAGCGCCGCCTCGTCCTCCGGCGCGGGGCCGTCGGCGACCGCCACCACGAGCTCGGGCAGCGTGTCGTCGTAGGTCGCCTCGGGGCGGGCCGTACGCGATCGCAGCACGTCCAGGCTGATCCGGCCGACCACCGTGGTCAGCCAGCCGGCGAGGTTGTCGATCTCGGCCGCGTCCTGGCGCGAGAGCCGCAGCCAGGCCTCCTGGACCGCGTCCTCGGCGTCGGCCTTCGATCCGAGCATCCGGTTGGCGATCGCGACCAGACGCTCGCGCTGGTCCTGGAACGCCTTGGCCACCGGGTCCGTCGGGTCCATCGGGCTGGTGTCGGACATGTTGTTACCTTCCTCGGCTCTGCTCCGTCACAGGTATGACGGCCCTGGAGCGGTCCAGGTAACCGACGAGTCAACTACGAGTCACCTTTCAAAGGAGCAGGACCGATGGAAGCACGTATCGAGAGCCGGCCGAACCCCGACGTGATGACGGCGATCAAGCATCTCAACAAGGCGATCCACGGCGCGGGCGTGGACCCGCTCGTGCTGGAGCTGGTGCATCTGCGCACCAGCCAGATCAACAGCTGCAGCCCGTGCGTGTACGCCGGGGCCCGGTCGGCGAAGAAGCACGGGGAGACCGACGAGCGGCTGCACAGCGTGGTCGCCTGGCGCGAGACGCCCTTCTTCACCGAGCCGGAGCGGGCGGCGCTCGCACTGGCCGAGGCCGCCACGCGGCTGCAGGACGGCGCGCCGGGGGTGACCGACGAGATCTGGGACGCCGCCGCCGCCCACTTCGACGAGGGGCAGCTGTCCGCGATCGTCCTCAACATCGCTCTGACCAAGTTCTTCAACACGATCAATCACACGGTCCGGGAGCAGGCCGGCAAGTCCTGGTGAGGGCGGGCGGGCCGGGGGCCTGGGCAGGGTGGTGGGTGTGCCGGGGCATCCGTTAGCGTGATCATCGCACCTGTCGTGGCGTCAGCCGACCCTGCCTGCCCACGCCCAGCGAGGAGTCCCCGTGTCCCGCACGTTCACCGCCGTCCGCCAGGTCCGACGGCCCGAGGGGGTTCCGGTTCCCGAGGACTTCGCCGTGGTCACCGGGACGGCGCCGGACCTGCGGGCGGGGCAGGTGCTGGTGCAGAACCTCTACCTGTCCGTCGACCCGTACATGCGCGGACTGATGCGCAGGGAGGGCTGGGCGCGGGGTTTCGGGCTGGAAGGTCGGAGCCTGGGCCGGGTCGTGGAGTCGCGCGACCCGGCCCTGCCGGAGGGGACGACCGTCTTCCACCACCACGGGTGGGCCACCCATGCCGTGCTGACCGGCGACGAGGTCCGAACCGTGGTGGCACCGCCCGGAGTTCCGCTGCCCGCCTATCTCGGTGTGCTCGGCGGCACGGGGCTGACCGCGTTCGTCGGGTTGACCCGGATCGCCCGGCTGCAACCCGGCGAGGACCTCTTCGTCTCCGCGGCGGCGGGCGGGGTCGGCGGTTCGGTGGGCCAGATCGCACGGCTGCTGGGCGCCGGCCGGATCATCGGCAGCGCCGGGACACCCGCCAAGGTCCGGTACCTGATCGACGTGCTGGGCTTCGACGCGGCCTTCGACTACCACGACGCGAGCGTCACCGAACAGCTCGCCGCCGCCGCACCGGACGGCATCGACGTCTGTTTCGAGAACGTCGGCGGCGACCACCTGGAGGCAGCCCTCGCCGCGCTGCGGACCCGGGGACGGGTCGCCTGGTGCGGGGCCATCGCCGAGTACAACAACCCGGAGGACCCGCCGGCGGCACCGCGCAACCTCGCCGAGATCATGCGCAAGGACCTCCGCGTCGAGGGCTTCGGGGTGCGCGACCACCTCGACGCCAGGGCGGACCTCGAAGCCCTGGTCATACCCCACATCCAGGCGGGACGCATACGCGTGGACCAGACCGTGGTCGACGGTTTCGACCGCATCGTCGACGCCTTCCTCGGCCTGCTGCGGGGCGAGAACACCGGCAAGATGCTGGTCCGGGTGGCGGACTGAGCGGCCTCGTTGCCGAGGTCATGCCATTTTCTTACTGATCCGGTGTGACGCTGTGGCGGCTGTGAGGAGTCTGGGTGAGTGAGAGATGGTGTTGTCCAGAACCAAGAGCTAAGGAAGTCCACCACAGTGACGCATGTTCTCCGAAGCCGAATCGCCTCCGCCGCGGTCGTGGTGGGAATCGTCTGCGCCGGCGCTCCGGCGCTGGCCGGGCCCGCGGTCGCGGCTCCCCGGCCGTCCCTGAGCCAGCGTCAGACGCTGCCGGACACGGATGTGGTCTCGCGCGCGATCGAGGTCGGCTACGCCGACGCCCATTGGAACTGGACGGCCTGGAACGACAGCACCCCGGTCGCCTTCGGAAGCGCCCAGCCCCAGTACCAGTGCGCCGAGTTCGTGGCCCGGGCGCTGGCCGCCGCCGGGCTGGTGCCGGGGTTGGGCCCGAACGACCCGCAGGACGACTACTTCAACTACACCGCGCCCAACGGCAAGGTCTACGACCTGCTGCTGATCTCGGAGCTGCCGCAGTACAACAACCTCTACGCCTACCTGATGGACAGCGGCATCGGGCAGGACGTCGGCGACCAGCCCGGGCAGGCGCAGCCCGGTGACATCGTGGTCACCTACCTGGGCCCCGACGGCACCCTCAGCCATGTCGGCCTGGTGGCCCAGGCCGCCACCGACACGACCGAGGCGACCGTGGACGCCCACAACAACGCCCGGCTCGACTACGGCTACCACTACTACGCCCCCTCGCACCTGGTCCGGCTGGTCCCCAACGCCCTGCTGGAGGTCTGGGCCTGGACCGCCGAGCAGCGACTGCTGCACCCGGCCCCGGCCACCCCGACCACCCCCAGCCCGAAGTCCCGGCTGGCCCTGCCCACCGACCCGGCGGGCCCCCAGGTCTAGCGACCGACTGCCCGGGAGCGATCCGAGGACCTGAGAGCGAGGGGGCCGTCCGGCCTGCAGCCGGACGGCCCCCTGCTCCAGTTCAGGCCGGGGACTGCAGGACGACCTGCTCGCCCTCTCCGTCCGGCTCCTCGAAGCCGGACAGGTAGCGGTCGAACAACTCCGCGTCCACGGTGACGGAGTTGGCGCCTTCCTCTGCGTTGCGTACCGCCAGGCGACCCTCCAGCACCGTCCGGTCGCCCTTGAGGTGGATCAGCTCCCAGCGGCAGCCGTGGGCCTCGATCAGCGCCTTGTAGTCGTCGCGGGCGGCGCGGCTCCAGAAGCTGTAGTCCACCACCACGTCACGGCCGGCCCGCATCAGCTCGACCAGTTCCCGCCGCTGCTCGCGGCGGACCACCTCCTTGAGCTGGTCGAAGGCCTCGGTCTCCAGCACCAGGCCGGCGTCGCGCCCGCCGAGCCGTCGCCAGACCACCTCGTCGATGGAGAGTCGGACGAAACCGCGTCGCTCCAGCCCCATCGCGTACGTGGTCTTGCCTGCTCCCGGCAGCCCACACATCAGCACCACCGTGCTCACTCGTTCCGTCACCGAGCCAGGCTAGCCCGGAGCGCCGGGCCGCGGGTCGGGCGACAGCGTGATCCGTGCCCCGGGCCACCGCTGCCATCGGTAGCGCCACCAGCAGCAGGACGCTGCCGAGAAGCAGACCCGTCGTGGTGAACCCGGCGGACACCGACAGCAGCGTTCCGGTGATGGGGCCGCAGGCGACGCCGAGCGACGAGGCGGAGCCGATCAGCACCGCCCAGCGGCCCCGGCCGTCCAGGCGGGCGGCCAGGCCCAACAGATAGCTGAGCACGAAGGGGTAGACGCCGTTCCACGCGATCTCCCCGAACGCGAAGGGCAGCGCGGAGTGGGCGCCCGCGCTGAGCGCCACGCATCCGGCGATGGCCACGGTGCCCGCGCCGATGGGCAGGGCGCGGCCGAGGCGGTTGCCGAGCGAGCCCGCAGCGGCGGTGCCGAGCAGCCCGGCGCCGAGGGCCACCGCGAAGACCAGGCCCAGCAGGGAGTCGGACAGGCCGGCCCGGTCGAGTCCGATCCGGGCGCTCACTCCCCACAGCGCGTTCTGCGCCATCGACCACAGCAGGATGCAGCAGGCCAGGGTGGACCCGGCGGCGCGGAGCGGCAGCGGTCCGGCCGGGGGCAGCGGTGCGTCGGTGGTCCCGGTGGCCCGCCCGGTGCCGAGCAGCGCGCCGGTGCCGGGCAGGGCCAGGGCGCCCCAGGCCGCGATACAGGCGAAGGGCAGCCGGTGGCCGCCGCCCAGGTGAGGCAGGATCAGATACAGGGAGCCGGCGACGGCCGAGGTCAGCAGCAGCCCGCGGACCGAGGTCCGGTGCGGATCGTGCTGCCCCGCGATGCCGGTGGCGGCGACCGCGGCGACCGTCCCCGATCCGGCGCCGCCCAGCAGGCAGCCGAGCACCAGCAGCGGCAGCGCCCCGACCGGGGCGGCCGCGGCCAGGGCGAAGCC
The DNA here is from genome assembly GCF_042510965.1 of Streptacidiphilus jeojiensis. Taxonomy (NCBI): domain Bacteria; kingdom Bacillati; phylum Actinomycetota; class Actinomycetes; order Kitasatosporales; family Streptomycetaceae; genus Streptacidiphilus; species Streptacidiphilus jeojiensis. Next base: position 466,386 of record NZ_JBEUKS010000003.1, on the reverse strand, counting down.
GGCGATGTGCAGGGCCAGACCGGCCCTGGCCCTTGCCGCGGCGCTGCCCGCCGACCTGCGGGAGGTGAGGGTGAACCCGGCCGCGGCCGAGGCCAGCAGCAGGGCGCTGCCGATCGCCCCCGCCGCGGCGGGCGCGAGCCGGTAGTCGGCCGTGAGCCGTCCCACCAGCGTCGGCAGCAGGTAGGGGGCCAGGTAACCGGCGGAGAAGAGCATGGTGAGCGAGGGCGTGACGGCGCGCGCGGGCATGGGCGGACCTTGGAGCGAAGTGGCCGGGTGAAGCGCCCGTGCCCGTGACGACGAGAGGTGCGCAGAGCAGGTGTATCAAACCGGCGATCTTTCACAGAAGGGGGTTTGACCTGCTTAAACACTCCGTTGCCAGCTTGATGCCGGGCCGAGACGGATCCGAAACCGGAGGGGTCGGGTCCGCCTGCGCCGACTGGTCCGCGCGGCGGCGGAACGGTCAGTGCAGCACCATCCACTGGCGGCCGTCCAGCAGTTCCAGGGCCGCGTCCAGATGGCCTGCGTGGCAGGCCGTCTCGGCGATCACGTGCAGCAGCAGCTCCCGGTGGGTGTCCAGCCGCCAGCTTCCGAAGCGGTCGTCGGGCCACCAGGCCGGGGCGGCTCCGGCGGCGGTCCGGGCGATGACGGCGTCCGCACCCGCGCACTGCTCGCGATAGCGGGCCAGAACGGCACCCGACGGCTCGTCATCCGGCACCTTCCAGGCGTCCCCGCTGGCGTCGAGCAGAGCGCGGGCCCCGGGCTCGCCGGCCAGGACGGCACGGAACCAGAAGCACTCCACATCCAGCGCCAGATGGTTGACCAGCCCCAGGCAGTTCCAGCCGGACGGCAGCGCCGGCCGCCGCAGCTCGTCGTCGGACAGCCCCGCGACCGCGCCCAGCACATGGCGCCGCTGCTCGCGCAGCGACGCCAGCAGGTCGCGCACCTGGAGATCCGTCATGGCGGTACTTCCCTTCCGGGGAACGAGGACGTCAGCGCTGTGACGAACGACGACCCCGGAATCAGACAGCGCTTGCCATAACGGCATACAGTCATGCCTATGACGCATGGCATGGGCGATGACGACGCGGAGCTGGACAGCCTGGTGCGCAAGCGCATCCGCGGGCTGCGGGTGGCGCAGGGCTGGTCGCTGGAGGAGCTGGCCTCCCGCGCCCGGCTGAGCCAGTCCACGCTCAGCCGGATCGAGAACGGTCAACGCCGGCTGGCCCTGGACCAACTGGTCACCCTGGCCCGGGCCCTGGACACCACCTTGGACCAGCTGGTCGAGACCGCTGGCGACGACGTGATCTCCAGCCCGATGATCGACGGAGCCCACGGAGTGCTGCGGTGGCCCGTCAAGTCCGACCCGGGCATGACCGTCGTCCGCCAGCGGATGACCGACCCGCCGCCGGACAGCCCCGCGCGGCTGCGCGCCCATCCGGGCCGCGAATGGCTGGTGGTCCTGTCCGGGACAGCGGTCCTGCTGCTGGGCAACCGCCGCCTCCGCGTGGAGACCAACCAGGCGGCCGAGTTCCCCACCATGCTCCCGCACGCCATCGGCGCGGAGAACGGGCCCTGCGAGATCCTCGGCATCTTCGACCGCGACGCCCGGCGCGGACACCAGAGCGGCCGGGCCGCCCCGACGGAGTAACCGCGGCGATCGCGCACCGCACCGGCGACTAGGCTGAAAACCCGATCCGGCAGCAGGCCACCAGGAGGGCACATGCCGTACGCCGTCGACTTCAAGGACGTGTCCACCGTCGGCCTGGAATCCTCCCCGGTCGTGGACGCACTCGCAGGCCTCCGCGCCAACGAGGCCCGCTATTTCAAGAACAAGTACGACCACACCTTCACCGTCACCCCCACCGCCGAGGCGCCGGAGGTGCTGGCGTGGGTGAACCGCATCCTCGCCGAGGAGCGCGACATCGTCATCGCCTCCCCGCCCCTGGAGGTGACCTCCTTCGAGGTGGACGGCATCCGGATGGCCTACGTGTTCTACGAGTCCGGCCTGTCCATCAACGTGATGTACACCGTCGAGGACGGCGGGAAGCGCGCCGTGGGCTTCAAGCTCTCCGAGGGCATGGACGTCCCCGAGGAGCTGGCGTCACGCTTCAAGTTCGCGCGGCAGAAGTCGAAGCTGGCCGGCGAGATCCGCGGCTCCTTCTTCGTGATCAAGGGCGAGTACTGAGCGGCGCGGTCCGGGGAGCGGGTCACTGGCTCTTGCGGAGGGCGATGTAGGCGGTGCCCAGGGTGGCGCAGGAGGTCTTCGGGGTGCCGGCCGGGACGGTGGTGGTGGCGGCGAGGTGCTGCATCAGGGTCAGCCGGGTCTCGTCGTCGAACTTCGCCTTCTGCAGGGCCGCCAGCACCGCGTCGACCGTGCTCGCCAGGGCCGTGCCCTGCTCCTTGCAGTCGGCGGTCAGCGCCTTGAACGCCTTGGTGTAGCTGGCCTGGGCGTGGGCGGTGCCATGGGCGCTCAGGTCCTGGTCGCGCAGCTGCGCCGCCGGGTTCACGATGGTGGCGCTGGCCTGGTAGGCGCAGCCGGTCAGGGACAGCGCGGCAGCGACGACGACGGACGTCCAGGCGGAGGATCGGAGCATGCCGGGCAGCATGCCACAGCCGGGTGACTGCCTGTCACCTGTTCCGTCGAGGGCGGTACGACATTCCGAGGGACGTGCTAATCGGCGACCGGAATCGATCAACGACGTGACTGCGTCGCTGCGGCGGCGCCGTCGAGCCGGGCCGCCAGGTCGGTCGCCGTGCTGCCCCAGGTCTCCCGGATCCGCATGCCGTCCGGGGTGGTGTCGAAGGTGGCGTGGTCGGTGTAGACCCGGCCCACGCAGCGGACCCCGGTGAGCGGGTAGCTGCAGGACGGCACCAGCTTGGGCTCGCCCGTCCTGGTGAAGAGCGTCATCATCACGTAGACGTTCTTGGCGCCGATGGCCAGGTCCATGGCGCCGCCGACGGCGGGGATGTCGTCGGTGCGGCCGGTGTGCCAGTTGGCGAGGTCACCGGTGGCGCTCACCTGGAAGGCGCCGAGCACGCAGACGTCCAGGTGGCCGCCGCGCATCATCGCGAAGGAGTCGGCGTGGTGGAAGTAGGCCGCTCCGGGCAGTTCGGTGACCGGCACCTTGCCGGCGTTGGTGAGGTCCGGGTCGATCTGGTCGCCGGCGGCGGCCGGGCCCATGTTCAGCATGCCGTTCTCGGTGTGCAGGACGACCCCGGCGTCCGCGGGCAGATGGTCGGCGATCTTGGTGGGCTGGCCGATGCCGAGGTTCACGTAGGAGCCCCGGGGGATGTCGCGGGCGATGACGGCGGCGAGCTCGTCCATGGTCAGCGGTCCGCGGTCGAGGTGCTCGACCGCGCCGGCGGCGGCACTGGCGACGATGCTCATCGTGCTCCCTGGACGGTGTAGTTCCGGGCCTGGACCCGGACGATCCGGTCGACGTAGATGGACGGGGTGACCACCGCCTCGGGGTCGAGCTCCCCCAGCGCGACGACCTCGTTCACCTGCACGATCGTGGTGGTGGCCGCGGTGGCCATGACCGGGCCGAAGTTGCGGGCGGTCTTGCGGTAGACCAGGTTGCCCATCGGGTCGGCCCGGTGCGCGGAGACCAGCGCGTAGTCGCCCTTGATCGGGTACTCCAGCACGTAGTCGCGGCCGTCGATGGTCCGCGCCTCCTTGCCCTCGGCGAGCGGCGTGCCCACCGCGGTCGGGCAGAAGAACGCGCCGATGCCCGCGCCGGCAGCGCGCATCCGCTCCGCGAGATTGCCCTGCGGCACGACCTCCAGCGCGATCCTGCCGGCGCGGTAGAGCTCGTCGAAGACGTAGGAGTCGGCCTGCCGCGGGAACGAGCAGACCACCTTGCGCACCCGGCCCGCCTTCAGCAGCGCGGCCAGGCCGACCTCGCCGTTGCCGGCGTTGTTGGACACGATCGTGAGGTCCTTGGCGCCCTGCCGGATCAGGGCGTCGATGAGGTCGAACGGCATCCCCGCGAAGCCGAAGCCGCCGACCAGGACGGTGGAACCGTCCTGGATGCCGGCGACGGCCTGGTCGCAGGTGTCATGGAGGAGAGCAGTCACGACTCCACGTTAGGGGGCGGGGGTCGATAGGGTGAAGTATCAATATCACGGTCGATTGAGAGGCAGCAGATATGGATCTTCGCCATCTGCGCTACTTCGTCGCCGTCGCCGAGGAGCGCCACTTCGGCCGGGCCGCGGAGCGGCTGCGGATGGCCCAACCGCCGCTGTCGCAGGCGATCCGCCGGCTGGAGGGCGAGCTCGGGGTCGAGCTGCTGCACCGCACCACGCGCCGGGTCGACCTGACCGAGGCCGGCCGCGCCTACCTGGAGCGCGCGCACGCGATCCTGGCCGAGGTCGACGAGGCGGCCGACCTGGCCCGCCGGGTGGCGGCCGGCGGCGTCGGCCGCCTGGCGATCGGCTGCGTGGGATCGGCCACCTACAGCCTGCTGCCGGCGCTCTCCCGGCACCTGTCGACCGAACTGCCCGGCGTCGACTTCTCCTTCCGCGGCGAGATGCTCGCCCCGGACCAGGCCGAGGCGCTGCGGGTGGGCGCCATCGACGTCGCCCTGCTGCGCCCCTCGGCGGCGGGCCCCTCCCTGGTCACCCACCTGCTGCGGCACGACCCGCTGGTGGTGGCGCTGCCGGCGGACCACGCCCTCGCCCGGCGGCGCCGGCTGCGCGCCGCGGACCTGGCCGGCACCGACCTGATCGTGCACTCGGCCGATCGCCGCTCCACCATGTACGACGTGGTGCTGCGGGTGCTGCGCGACGCCGGCGTCGAGGCCCGGATCCGGCACGAGGTCGGCGAGACCTCGACCCTGGTCACCCTGGTCGCCGGCGGCCTGGGGGCGGCCGTCGTGCCCGAGCCGGTGTCCGCGCTGACCCTGCCCGGCGTGGTCTACCGGCCGCTGGTCCAGCCCACCACCACCGTCGCCCTGGCCGTAGCCCACCGCGCCGACCGCGCCGAACCACACCTGCTGCGGACCGTCGAGATCATCCGACACCTGGTCCCGGCCGCCCCGGCGACCCCGTAGCCGGCCGTCGGTACCGATCTGGCGGGTTCTGACTGCAAACGGGGGAATTCTGACGATCAACGGGTCCGCGGGTGCTTATGATCCACTTCCGTGACAGTGAGTCAGAGAGTCGGATCAGGCGATGAAACGGCCGACGTCGTCATCCTCGGTGCCGGACCCGCCGGACTGGTGCTGGGGAACCTGCTCCAGGCGAGCGGTGTCGACTGCCTGGTCGTGGAGCGGGCCGACGCCGCGCAGGTCCGGACCCGGGCCCGGGCCGGGTTCCTCGCCGCGAACACCGTGCGGATCCTGGACCGCCACGGCCTGGCGGAGGGTCTGCACCGTCGCGGCCGCGAGCACTCCGTGTGCGAGTTCCGCACCCAGGACGGCCGCTTCCGCCTGGACTACGGCAGCCTGGGCCGGGGTGAACGCCACACCGTCTACCCGCAGCAGGAACTGGTCACGGACCTGCTGACGCACTATCAGGACGCCGGCGGCCGGATCAGCTTCCGGACCGAGGCGGTCGCCGTGGTCGGCGCCGACGGCTCCCGCCCCGAGGTCACGGTGCGCGATCCCGACGGCCGCCCGTCCCGGCTGTCGGCCAGGTACGTCGCCGGCTGCGACGGACGGCACGGTGCGGCGCGGCGCTCGCTGCCGCCCGGTGCGGTGCGGCGGCACCACCTGGACCACGGCCTGTCCTGGCTCGGCCTGCTGGCCCAGGCGCCGCCGAGCCTGGACGCCGTGGGCTACGCGGTGCACCCCGGCGGCTTCGCCGGACACATGGCGCGCACCCCCGAGGTGACCCGCTACTACCTGCAGTACCAGCGCGGCCAGGCCGCCGACGCCTGGTCCGAGCAGCGGATCTGGGACGAGCTGGCACTGCGCATGGGCGCCGCCGAGTACGGCGCGCTGCACCGGGGCCCGATCGTCCAGCGCGCCGTCGTCGACCTGGAGTCCGACGTGCTGGAGCCGCTGCGGTACGGATCGCTGCTCCTGGCCGGCGACGCGGCCGCGCTGCTCAGTCCGTCGGCCGCCAAGGGCGCCAACCTCGCGGTACTGGAGGCGGAGATCCTGGCCGACGCCCTGGTCGACGACCTCGCGCACGGCGACGCGAGAGGCCTGGAGCGCTACTCGGCCCAGTGCCTGCCCTACATCTGGCGGGCGCAGGAGTTCTCGCAGTGGATGCTCCGGCTGCTGCACGGGCCCTCCGGCCCGGACGCCGAGTCGCTGTTCCACAACGCCCTGCGCCGTGCCCGCCTCGAGTCACTGCGCACCTCGCGCAGCCAGCAGGACTGGTTCGCCGAGCACTACGTCGGCGTATGAACACCGCTCTCCCCCACCGACACCCGGCCCACTGACACCGAGGATGCTTTCGCGATGACGACCACGATCCCGACCGACGCCGGCCGCCTGCGAGCGACCGTCGACTTCGTCCGGGAACAGGACACCGCCGCGCTGCTGTGGCTGCTGCTGCCCGGCCTGGACGCGGTGGAGCTGCGCGCACTGGCCGACCGCTGCCGCTTCTCGCACGCCGCGCTGCTGGTCTTCCCCCCGGACCCGGCGGCGCTCCGTGCCGACCTGGCCGGCTGCGGGCTGGCGCCCGACACCGCCCCGTGCCCCAGCGTCGTGGTCCGCGACCGGCTGGCCGCGCGGCACGGGCGCGACGCGGCCGGGCTCGACGTCCAGATCCTGCGCCCGCCGGTGCTCGGCCCGGGCGGTGAGCAGCGCACGGTCGAGGTGTTCGCCCTGGCCGTGCCGCCGGGCTCCGACCTGACCGGGGTCGCCGAGCACGAGCGCGCCCGGCAGCACGAGGCGCACCTGGCCTTCGAGGTGGACCGGCCCGATCCGCTGCTGCTGCGCGGCCTGCGCGCGCTGCTAGGCCGGCACGGCGCGGTCGCCGACGGCGGCGGCTACAACCCGCACGAGGACGGCACCGTCTTCTACTTCGCCGCCCCCGCCGACTCCAAGGCCGGGTACCGGCGGGTCGAGCTCTACGCGCCCGGCGACCACCGGGACGTGCTGGCCGGCCACCTGGACGAGCACCGGGCGAACGGATCTGCGGAAACGCTCCTGCGTCTGCTCACCGGGGCCTGGACCACCCAGGCCCTGGCCGCGTTCGCGGAGCTGCGGGTGCCCGACGCCCTGGACACCGACACCGGCACCGAGGCCGACACGCTGGCCCTGGCCGTCGGCACGCACCCGGAGAACCTGACCCGGCTGCTGCGCTACCTGGCCACGCTGGACCTGGTCAGCGAGGACCAGGACGGCTTCCGGCTCACCGCGCTCGGCGCCCTGCTGCGCACCGGCGGCCCGGGATCGCTGCGGCCGCTGGCACTGATGTACGGCGGCGCCTTCTACCAGTCCTTCGCCAGCCTGGGGCACACCGTGCGCACCGGCGAGGTCGGCTTCGAGCACCGCTTCGGCCAGAACCACTTCGACTACTTCGTCCGCCACCCGGAGCTGGCGGAGCTGTTCGACCAGTCGATGGCGGCGAGTTCGCGCATGTTCGAGCCGCTCACCGCGCACCCGGTGGTCACGGCCGCCGCCCAGGCGCCGACGCCGGGGACCGTCGTCGACGTCGCGGGCGGGAACGGGGAGCTGCTCGGCCGCCTGCTGACCGCGCATCCCCGGCTGCGCGGGGTGCTGCTCGAACGCCTGCACGTGATCGAGGCGGCCCGCCGGTCGCTGGACGCCGCGGGCCTGGGCGGGCGGTGCGACTACCTGCCGGGGGACTTCGCCCATGTGCCGTCCGGCGGCGACGTCTACGTCCTCTCCCGGGTGCTGCACGACTGGGACGACGACCGCTGCCGGGAGATCCTGCGGGGCATCGCGCAGGCCATGCCCGCCACAGCAGACCTGCTGATCATCGAGCGGGTGCTGCCGGCGGACGGCTCCCCCTCGCTGGCCACCGCGTGGGACCTGCACATGATGTGCAACGTCGGCGGCCGTGAACGCCGTACCGACCACTACGCGCGGCTGCTCGCCGAGGCGGGCCTGGCCCTGGTGGACAGCTCGCCGCTGCCGCTGGACGCCTGTGTGCTGCACGCCCGGAGGGCTGCCGCCGGTCAGGCTGCCGCCGGGATCTGACGGTTCGACACCGGCCGCCGGCGCCGCCTCAGGCCGCGCCGGCGGCCATCGCCACGAGTTCGCCCAGCACCTCGCGCTCGATGTCCAGGAACGACCGCCGCTCGCCCTCGGCGAGCCACTTCACGAAGGCCACCCCGAACACGGTCACGCCCGACTCCGCGGCCAGCGTGGCCGACGCCTCCGGGACCCCGCGCGCCCGCAGGGCGGCTGCCACCACCGCGGCCAGCGCCGCCATCTTCAGCAGCTCCCGTTCCTGCAGCGCCGGGTTGGCGGCGATGATGGTCTGCCGCTGCCGGGAGTGGCTGCGGCGTTCGGCCGGGAAGAAGCCCGCCGCGGCCGACAGCGCCGACTCGACCATCGCCAGCGGCGAGGCGTCCGGCTCCGCGGCGGCGACCCCGTCCACGAACGCCTGCTCCAGCAGTTCCTGGCCGCCGAAGAGCACCTCGCGCTTGTCGGCGAAGTGGCGGAAGAACGTGCGCTCGGTGAGGCCGACGGCCTGGGCGATCTCGGCCACGGTCGTCCTCTCGAAGCCGCGGCTGACGTAGAGGTCCATCGCCGCCGCCTGCAGCCGCTCCCGTGTTCCGGGCTCCCATCTCACCATGGGTTCCACTCTAGCGATGACAGCAGCTGACATCAGAGCTACAGTGACAGCAGTCACTGACGTCAGTCACTGACATCGCTTTTGCAGGCTCGGCTTCTGAAGGAGATCTTCCACATGCACGTCTTCGTCACCGGAGCATCCGGGTGGATCGGTTCCGCCACCGTCGACGAGTTGCTCGCCGCAGGACACGAGGTGGTGGGGCTCGCCCGCTCCGACGCCTCCGCCGCCGCCATCGAGGCCAAGGGGGCCCGGGTCCGCCGCGGCGACCTGGACGACCTGGACGCCATCCGGCAGGGCGCCGAGAGCGCCGACGCCGTCATCCACCTCGCCAACAAGCACGACTTCGACAACCCCGCCGTCTCCAACCGGGCCGAACGCGCCGCCGTGCAGACGATCGCCGACGTCCTCAGCGGATCGGGCCGTCCGTTCCTGCTGGCCTCCGGCCTCGCCTTCCCGGCACCGGGCGGACCGCTGACCGAGGAGGACCGGTCCCCCGCCCACGGCCCGGACTCCCCGCGCGGCGGCAGCGAGAACCTCGCCCTTGAGTACGCCGAGCGCGGCGTGAACACGGTGAGCGTGCGCTACGCCGCCACCGTGCACGGGGACGGCGACCACGGGTTCGTCGCGGCCCTGGTCGCCATCGCCCGCGCCAGGGGCGTCGCGGGCTACGTCGGCGACGGCGCCAACCGCTGGCCGGCGGTGCACCTGTCGGACGCCGCCCGGGTCACCCGGCTGGGACTGGAGAAGGCCCCGGCGGGAACGGTCCTGCACGCGGTCGGCGAGCAGGGGGTCCCCACCCGGGAGATGGCCGAGGCCATCGGACGGGGGCTGGGCCTCCCCGCGGTCTCGATCGCGCCGCAGGACGCGGCCGAGCACTTCGGCTGGATCAGCCGCTTCTACGCCCTGGACGTCCACGCCACCAGCGCCCGCACCCAGGAGCTGCTCGGCTGGACCCCGAGCGGCCCGAGCCTGATCCAGGACCTGGAGGCCGGCTACTACTTCCGGACCTGACCCGCCTGACCTGCCGGACGGACCCTCACTCGAACCGCGCGGTGTCGCCCGCTCCGCGCCGTACGATCTCGACCTCGTCACCGGAGAAGTCGATGACGGTGGTCGGCTCGGTACCGCAGTCACCCGAGTCCAGCACCGCGTCCACGACGTGGTCCAGCCGTTCCTTGATCTCCCAGCCCTGCGTCATCGGCTCCTCCTCCCCTGGGAGCAGCAGGGTGCTGGAGACCAGCGGCTCGCCCAGCTCGGCGAGCAGGGCCTGGGCGACCACGTGGTCGGGGATCCGCACCCCCACCGTCTTCTTCTTCGGGTGCAGCAGCTGCCGCGGCACCTCGGAGGTGGCCGGGAGGATGAAGGTGTAACTGCCGGGCGTCGCCGCCTTGATCGCCCGGAACACCTTGTTGTCGATGTGCACGAACTGCCCCAGCTGCGCGAAGTCGCGGCACACCAGGGTGAAGTGGTGGCGGTCGTCGAGCTCCCGGACGGTCCGGATCCGGCCGATGCCGTCACGGTTGCCGAGCCGGCACCCCAGGGCGAAGCAGGAGTCCGTGGGGTACGCGACCAGCGAGCCGGACCGGACCAGGTCCGCCACGCTGCCGATGGTGCGCGGCTGCGGGTTCTCGGGGTGCACGTCGAAGTACTTGGCCATCCGCCGAGACTACGGGATCACGGGGCGTCAGGGCGTCAGGGCGCGGTCACGCCGTGCAGGGTGGGGGTGCCCAGGGTCGGGTCCAGTTCGGTGGCCTGGAAGGTGCCGGGCGGGGTGATCGTGTCCATCACCTTCGGCACGGAGCCGGGGTCGAGCGAGCAGATCGCCGCGGTGCCGCCGGCCGGGCAGACGCCGAAGCTGTAGGCGCCGGCGGTGGCGGTGAACGCCCTGGCCTGGTCCGCGCTGTAGCCGTCCTGGCCGGCCAGGGCCAGGGTGAAGGTCCAGCCGCTGGTCGGGGTGCCGAAGGCGGACTCGGGCAGGGCGATGGTGATGGTGTCGGACAGGGTGGAGGCGACCACCGCGCTCGGGGTGCCGACCTGGTTCCCGTTCGCGTCGGCCCAGACCGGCGAGGCGAAGCCCTGCACCTCCAGGCGCTGGCTCCAGGCGTCCTCCGGGGCGATCGCGTAGTTGCGCGACGGGTACGCGGCAGCCGTGGACGTCGGGTTCCCGCTCGGCGTGTGGACGTAGATGTCGAGCAGTTGCGCGCCCATGGTGCTGCCGAAGGTCGGGGTGAGCGACTTCAGCGTGGTGCGCAGGTAGACGGTGCCGCCGCTGGTGATCACCTGGAAGCGGGTGAGGTCGAAGGAGCCCGGGGTGAAGTCGGCGGCGGTCGGGTACTGGTAGCTGCCGGGCCCGTTGTCGTCGCCGGTGGGGTCGGTGGCGTCCAGGACGGTGGTGCCGCCGCTGACGTCGCCGAGCACGGCGGTGCGGGCGTAGCCGGTCGCGCCGGCGGGCGTGGTCGCGGCGACGGTGATGGTGTTGGTGCCGAAGCCGACGGCGACCGGGACGGAGAACGCGCCCTGGGCGTCGGCCCTGGTGGAGGCGGTGACGGCGGGGGCCGCGGTGTCCGTGTCGGCGGACTGGACGGTCACCTCGGCGTTCGGGGCGGTGCTGCCGGCCACCGTGGTGGTGGCGGACTCGACGGTGCTCCCGGCGGCGGGCGAGGTCAGCGTGACCGTGGTGGCGGCCGGGGCGCCGTGGGTGGCGTAGCGGGCCCTGGTGATCGCCGGCTGGTCCACCGTGCGGCCCTGGCCCAGGTCGGTGATCAGCCGCAGCTCCTGGGCCTGCGCCCAGGTCAGCGGGGAGGCGGAGCCCGCGGCCCGGCCGTCGCTGAAGCCGATGGACGCGGTGGTCGGGTCGCTGCCGTAGGGGGCGGCGGGCAGGTCCGGGTCCTCCCAGACCTGCTCGGGCACCAGGCCGATCCCGGAGGCGGACTTCATCATGAACGACAGCTCGGCGGCGGCGGTGGCCCGGTCGCCGGTGGCGATCGCCGACTCGGCCCGTTCGCCGGACAGTACCGGCCACAGGTGGCCGGTGCCGACGTCGGTGGTGGGCCAGGGCTGTCCGGCGGTGCTGCAGGAGGTCTGGCTGAGCGTGGTGGAGCAGTCGCCGTAGCCGTCCGCGCTGCCCCGGGAGGCGTCGTCGCCGTAGCGGTAGTAGCCGGTGCCGGTGGGGGTGGCCACCGAGATCTGCTGGTCCAGGACCTTCAGCGAGTTGGTGAACGCCGGGTCGGTGGCGGTCAGTTCGCCGAGGCGGACCAGTTCCTGGAAGCCGCCGTCGATGACCGTGCGCTGGTCCAGGGTGGGTCCGCCGTTGCCCAGGTTGTAGCTGGTGGCGGCGTTCGGGTCACCGGTCTTGGACAGCCGGATGAAGTAGGGCGAGCTGCTGTCGGGCCCGCTGCCGGTCACCGTCCAGCTCTTGACGCTGCGTTGGAACTGGTCGGCGGTGGCCTGGTAGATCCGGGCGTCGGCGTGGTCGCCGTTGCGGTCGGCGATGGCGGAGGCGGCGGTGAGTCCGGCGATCTCGGCGGCGATGGTGGAGGGCGAGTAGCCGGACTGCTCCTCCCAGCGCTCCACGCCGTAGGACGGGCCGTGCGCGACCAGGTAGTCGGCGGCGGGCTTGATGTGCTGCTGCCACAGGGCGGTGTCGCCGCCCAGGCCGGAGAGGTAGGCCATCAGGATCGGGTAGGCGGTCTCGTCCAGCTGGTCGCCGCCGGTGTCGGGCGCGGCCTTGCCGTTGACCAGGGAGTTGCGCGGGATCTCGCCGCCGGCCAGCTGCTGGCGGTCGAACAGGAAGGTGGTGGCGTCGCGGGCGGTGGCGGTGTCGCCGTCGGCCATCAGCCCGGTGAACGCCTCGTAGAGGTCGCGGCCGAAGACCTCGCGGTAGGAGCCGAAGTAGACCGGCTTGCCGCCGACCAGGGCGCTGCCGTCCACGGACTGGCCCCAGGGCGAGGCCAGCGAGGCGACGACCGCGCCGGGGAAGGTCTTGTCCTCGCTCGCCTTCAGCACATTGGCGTCCAGGTAGTAGCTGGAGCGCACCTGGGCGGCGGGCAGACCGGGCAGCGAGGCCGGGGGCTGCTTCAGGGTCCGGTCGTAGGCCTGCCAACCGCGGGTGTAGCCGGCCTCGGTCTGCGCGAAGGGGGCCCGCAGCGACGCGGCGGCGGTGCCGGTGGCCTGGGCCAGGGTGCGGCCGAAGCCCAGCGCTAGGGTGACCTCGCCGCCGTGACGGGGGGTCACCTCCTGGGTGCTGGTGATGTGGCCGTCGGGCGCGGAACTGTCGGCGGAGGTCAGCCGGTGGTCCGTGTCGAGCTGGGTCAGTCCGTCGCTCGCGGTGCCGGCGTAGCCGACCTCGGCGCCGCCGCCGCCGGTGGCGGCCAGGTCCAGGTAGGTGGGCACGGCGTAGTCGCGGTTGGCGGCCTGGCTGACGGTGCCGGTGTCGTAGACGACCGGGGTGCCGGTGGCCGCGTCCACCACGCCGGTGTCCGCTCCCGCGTTCTGGGTTCCGCCGCCGCCGTTGCCGTTGACGTGCGCGTCCAGCCGGGCGTAGACGTGCAGCCGGCCCAGGTCGGTGCGGCTGCCGGGGACGGCGGACAGCCGGGTGCGCATGACCACGCTGTCGCGGGCCGGGTCGGTGACGTAGGTGGTGGTCAGCCGGAAGCCGTGCCCGGCGTCGGTGGAGGTGACGGTGCAGGCCATGCCGGTGGGGTCGGCCTGCACGGTGTAGGTCATGTCGCGGGTCTGCAGGTCGGTGAAGGTCGACCCGTCGGTGACCGCGTACTGCAGCGTGCCGACGTTCGTGTTGTCCACGGTGGGCTCGTAGACGTCCGACAGGACGCCGTCGGCCACGGTGTACCAGACCTTGGACCCGCTGTTCCGTGCGGTGCCCAGGCAGTCCTTGCGGGCCAGGTCGAAGGTGGACGCGGTGCCGTGGGCCGGAGCCTGGGCGGTGTCGGCGGCGCCGACGGTCGCGGCGGCGGTTCCGGTTCCGGTGCCGAGCAGGGCGAGGGCGGCGGCCGTGACAGCGGCGGCCAGCCTGCGCGTGGATCCGGTCATGGTTCCCCCGAGGCTCGCCTTGCAGGGAGTGGTGCGAAACACCTGAAGCTACTCCGCAGCCACTGGGGCGTAAAGACGCGGCGCAGCGCTGCCGGCAGGCCGTGGCCCCTGCCACCGCTGGGCGGCAAGGGCCGGACTCCGGAAGCATGGTGACGCTGTGTCAGCTGACGTCGACCCAGTTGAGGGTGCGTTCGATGGCGCGCTTCCAGCCGGTGTAGCCGGCCTCGCGGGTGGCCTGGTCCCACTGCGGGTCCCAGCGCTGGTCCTGGTTCCAGTTGGCCTTCAGCTCCTCGGTGTCCCGCCAGAAGCCGACGGCCAGGCCGGCGGCGTAGGCGGCGCCCAGTGCGGTGGTCTCGGCGACCTTGGGCCGGATCACCGGGACCCCCAGCACGTCGGCCTGGGTCTGCATGCACAGCTTGTTCTCGGTCACCCCGCCGTCGACCTTGAGCACCTCCAGCCGCACTCCGGAGTCGTTGGTCATGGCCTCGACCACGTCCCGGCTCTGGTAGCAGATGGCCTCCAGGGTGGCCCGGGCGATGTGCGCGTCGTTGTGGAAGCGGGCCAGGCCGACGATGGCGCCGCGCGCGTCCGAGCGCCAGTAGGGGGCGAAGAGCCCGGAGAAGGCGGGCACGAAGTACACCCCGGCCGAGTCGGCGACGCGGCGGGCCAGGGTCTCGCTCTCGGCGGCGTTGCCGATGATGTGCAGCTGGTCGCGCAGCCACTGCACGGCCGATCCGGTCACCGCGATGGACCCCTCCAGGGCGTAGACCGGGGGCTGTCCGGCGAACTGGTAGGCCAGCGTGGTGAGCAGGCCGTGCTGGGAGCGCACCGGCTCGCTCCCGGTGTTCAGCAGCATGAAGTTGCCGGTGCCGTAGGTGTTCTTGGCCTCGCCCGGGGCGAAGCAGACCTGTCCTACGGTGGCGGCGTGCTGGTCGCCGAGGATGCCGCTGATCGGGATGCCGGCCAGCGGGCTGACGTCCGGCGACTGTCCGTAGCCGTCGGGGGCGTTGGACGCCTGGATGGCGGGGAGCATGGCGCGCGGGATGCCGAAGAACGACAGCAGTTCGTCGTCCCAGTCCAGGGTGCGCAGGTCCATCAGCATGGTGCGCGAGGCGTTGGTCACGTCGGTGATGTGCACGCCGCCGCGGACGCCTCCGGTGAGGTTCCACAGGACCCAGGTGTCCACCGTGCCGAAGACGGCGTCGCCGCGTTCGGCGTCCTGGCGGACGCCGTCGACGTTCTCCAGGATCCACTGGATCTTCCCGGCGGCGAAGTAGGTGGCCGGCGGCAGTCCGGCCTTGGCGCGGATCACCTCGCCCTTGCCCTCGCGCTCCAGGGCGCTGGCGATGCGGTCGGTGCGGGTGTCCTGCCAGACGATGGCGTTGTAGTAGGGGCGGCCGGTGCGGCGGTTCCACACCACCGTGGTCTCCCGCTGGTTGGTGATGCCCAGCGCTGCGATGTCGCCCGCGGCCAGGTGGGAGCGGTTCAGCCCGGTGGCGACGACCGACCGGGTGCGTTCCCAGATCTCGACCGGGTTGTGCTCGACCCAGCCCGACCTGGGCAGGATCTGCTCGTGTTCCATCTGCTGGCGGGCGACCTCGTTCCCGGAATGATCGAAGATCATGAACCGGGTGCTGGTCGTGCCCTGGTCGATCGCGGCGACGTAGTCCGCCATGGCGGCAACCCTCCACAGGTGACGGCAAGTTGGGTGCGGTGCGGTTATGCTTCCTCGTCGGCCAGGACCCGTCCGGCCTGCAGCTCCTGGCTGGGCAGGAAGGGGGTGATCAGGAACCGGTACAGGCCGGCCCCCAGCAGGCCGCCGATCAACGGTCCGACGATGGGGACCCAGAAGTACAGGTCCCCGTACTGGTCGCGCCAGGCCCCTCCGTAGCCGGTGATGAAACTGGCCAGCCGCGGGCCGAAGTCGCGGGCCGGGTTGATGGCGTATCCGGCGTCGGTGCCGAAGGCCAGGCCGATGGCCACGACCAGCAGTCCGGTGATGAAGGCCCCCATGTTGGCCTTGGGGGCGGTGTTGAGCACGTCCGTCAGCGCCATGATGACCAGCAGCAGGATGGCGGTGCCGATGATCTGGTCGCGCAGCGCGCCCCACTGGCTGACCGGGAAGGTCCCGTTGCCGGGGAGGGTGGAGAACACCCCCTGGGTCTTCAGCGTGTGGCCGGGGTCGGCCTTGGCCAGGACCTCGGTGTAGTTCCAGCGCACCAGCAGCGCGGCGGTGAACGCGCCCGCGGTCTGGGCCAGGGCGTAGGGGGCGACCTTGGCCCAGGAGAAGCCGCGGAACGCGGCCAGGGCGACGGTGACGGCCGGGTTGAGGTGCGCGCCGGACAGCCGAGCGGCGACGTACACGCCCAGGGTCACCCCCAGGCCCCAGGCCCAGGCGATGCTGTCGTGCCCGCCCAGGCCGGCCGCGACGACCTGGGCCACCACGCCCACGCCGAAGAGGATCAGGATCATCGTCCCGACGAATTCGGCCAGGAGTTCACCGAGCAGTTGTCGGGGCATTCGGCGGGACGCACCGGCTACGGGCCGGCTGCCGGACTGGGCCGCTGAGGCCATGGTCGACTCCTTGGTTCAGGGCGGAGGTGCCTCAGTGCAGGGGGGCGATGTCGGGGGCGCCGAGACGGGCCGCGTCGGCCGTGCGGTCGTCGGGCTGCTGCTGGGCGTCGCGCTCGGCCGCCACCCGCTCGCGGTAGTGCTCGATCTCGTCGCGGACCTGCTCGTCGCTCCAGCCCAGGGGGCCCGCCATCAGCTGCGCGGCCCGCTCTGCGGCGGCCAGGCCGCGGTCCCAGGACTCGACCGAGGCCCGGGTCCGCCGGGTGAGCAGGTCGTCCAGGTGGCGTGCGCCCTCGTGGGTGGCCGCGTAGACCGCTTCGGCCTCCAGGTAGTCGTCCGCGCCCGCCAGCGGCGTTCCCAGCGACGGGTCCTGGCGGAGGATGTCCAGCACCTCGCCGACCATCGAGCCGTAGCGGTTGAGCAGGTGCTCGATGCGGGCGACGTGCAGCCCGGCCTCGTCGGCCAGGCCCTGGCGGCGGTTCCACAGCGCGCGGTAGCCGTCCGCGCCGACCAGCGGCACGTCCTCGGTGACCGACGCGGGGGCGGCACGGTCCAGGGTGCGCACGGCCTCGTCGACCGCGTCCTTGGCCATCACCCGGTAGGTGGTGTACTTGCCGCCGGCCACCACCACCAGACCGGGCACCGGGTGCCCGACCAGGTGCTCGCGGGAGAGCTTGCTGGTCTCGGCCGCGTCCCCGGACAGCAGCGGCCGCAGCCCGGCGTAGACGCCCTCGACGTCGTCGTGCGTCAGCGGGGTGGCCAGCACCTCGTTGACGTGGCCCAGCAGGTAGTCGATGTCGCGGGAGCTGACCGCGGGGTGCTGCTTGTCCAGGTCCCAGTCGGTGTCGGTGGTGCCGATCAGCCAGTGCCGTCCCCAGGGGATGACGAACAGCACGCTCTTCTCGGTGCGCAGGATCAGGCCGGACTTGGAGTTGACCCGGTCCCGGGGCACCAGGATGTGCACGCCCTTGGAGGCGCGGACGTGGAACTGGCCGCGGGTGTCCGCCAGCGCCTGGGTGTCGTCGGTCCACACCCCGGTCGCGTTGATGACCTGCTTGGCCCGGATCTCGAACCTCCGGTCCGACTCCAGGTCGTGCACCAGCGCCCCGGTCACCCGTTCGCCCTGGCGCAGGAAGCCCTCGACCCGGGTCCGGTTGGCCACCTTCGCCCCGTAGGAGGCCGCCGTCCGAATGATCGTCATGGTGTGCCTGGCGTCGTCGACCTGGGCGTCCCAGTACTGGATCGCCCCCACCAGCGAATCCGACTTCAGCGCCGGGACCTCGCGCAGCGCCCCGTGCCGGGTCAGGTGCCGGTGGTGCGGAAGGCCGCGGGCGTTGCCGGAGGTGGTCCCCAGGGTGTCGTACAGCAGCACTCCGGCGCCCACGTAGGGCCGCTCCCACACCCGGTGCTTGAGCGGGTACAGGAACTTCACCGGGTGCACCAGGTGCGGGGCGAGCCGCTGGAGCAGCAGGCCCCGTTCCTTCAGCGCCTCCTGGACCAGCCGGAAGTCGAGCATCTCCAGGTAGCGCAGCCCCCCGTGGATCAGCTTGCTGGAACGGCTGGAGGTGCCGCTGGCCCAGTCCCGGGCCTCCACCAGCGCCACGCTGAGCCCGCGGGTGACGGCGTCCAGTGCGCACCCGGCCCCCACCACGCCGCCGCCCACCACCAGGACGTCGAACTCGCTGGTATCCGCCATCGCGCCCAACGCGTCCTCGCGGGCCTGCGGCGACAACGCAACCGGTCTCATCAACCTGCTCCTCGCATGGGGCGACAATGACGCTGCTGCCATCCGAACAGGCCATCGGCGGGAGCGCATCCGCAGGCACCCCTGCCACGACCGGTCGGGTTAACCCCCCGGCGGACCGGCGGGACAGCCCGATGGCCGGTCCGGCCCGGTGATCGCAAGGATGGAACCCAGGAGACCGTCGTCCCCGCAGTTGCGGGGACCGTACGAGGGGACCGTTCCGCCATGCCACAGCTGACCTGCGCCCGGACCGTCACGGCCGCGTTGGCACTGCTGATCGCCGGTGCCTTCCTGCCCGCGGCGAACGCCTCGGCCGGGACCGGAGCGCCGCCCGCCGCCTCGGGGGTCTGGCAGGTGGACGGGTACGGCACCGACGTGGTGATCGGCGCCGGCCTGCTGCTGGAGTACCAGACCACTGCCGTCAGCTGCCTGCCGGGAGTCTCGGCCCGGCCAACCGGGCGGCCCGCGGCCGGCTCGACGGTCTGGACCGACGACGAAGGCCAGGTCTACCGGTTCCGGCCCGGGTCGGCACCGGACCGTGCCGTGCTGCACCTTGACGGCTCGGCCGGGGACCTGCGGCTGCGGCGGATCGCCGCGCTGCCGCCCGGCTGCGGCGCCGCCGCGGCAGCGGACCCGGTGCGGGTCTTCGACGTGTTCTGGGCGACCTTCGCGGAGAACTACCCCTTCTTCGCCGCCAAGGGGATCGACTGGCAGTCCGTCAGGGCGCACTACCGTCCCCTGGTGCACGCAGGCATGGGCGACGCGGCACTGTTCGCGGTGCTACGGGACATGGTGGCGCCGCTCCATGACGCCCATGTCTCCCTGGACGCGGGCAGGGTCGGCCGTTTCGCGGCGGGCCGACCCGGGACCGTGCCGCCCGGACCCGAGCTCGACCAGCAGGTCAAGGACTACATCCGGCGCACCGACCTCGGCGGCCTGCCGTTCCACGAGTACGCCCGCGGCCGGATCAGCTGGGCCGACCTGCCGAACGGTCAGGGCTACCTGCGGATCTCCGGATTCGGCGGCTACACCCCGGACCCCGACGACCCCTACGCCGGCAACAGCGCCGTCCTCGAGAGCGCACTGGACACCGTGCTCACCCCGGCCCGGACCCGGCGGCTGCACGGACTGATCATCGACCTGCGCGTCAACGGCGGCGGTTCGGACGCCCTGGGGCTGCAGATCGCCGCCCGGCTGACCGACCGTCCGTACCTCGCCTACGCCAAGCGGGCCCGCAACCAGCCGCAGGACCCGACCCGGTTCACCACGCCCCAGCCGATCGAGGTCCGGCCGGCCGACTCCGTCACCCACTACACCGGACCGGTCGCGGTGCTCACCGGCGGTTCCACCGTCAGCGCCGGCGAGACCTTCACCCAGGCCCTGATGGGACGTCCCGGCGGGGCCCTGCGCGTCGGACAGCCGACCCAGGGCGTGTTCTCCGACGTACTGGACCGGCAGCTTCCCAACGGCTGGTCCTTCGGCCTGCCCAACGAGGAGTTCCTCACCGCCGCGGGGACCACGTTCGACGGCCGCGGCATTCCGCCGCAGCTCACCGAACCGGTCTTCACCCCGGCCGAGTTCGCGCAGGGACGGGACTCCGCCTTCGCCGCCGCAGAGGCAGCCCTCAGCGGGCTCTGACATACCCCTCAGTAGACTCTGGGACAGCCCACAGCCGGAAATGCCACCCCTTGGTCATCAAAGCGGATGAATCCCACTAGTATGCACATGCCAAGGGGGGTAGCCGATCTGCTGCTGCGTCAGCGGGCTGGCCGGAAGTCGATGCCACGGTGCCCCTGGAACCATCGAAAGGGCGAGGCATGTTCGGAATACCACAGCGGGGAGCGGTGCGGATAGGCGCCGCCCTGCTGGCGACGGGGGCGTTCGCCGCGGGCGCGCTGACCACGGCGACAAGTGCGGCAGCGGACCAGAACGGCAGCGCGGTCGCCACGCTCGGCAACGTGCTGCACGGCCAGAGCGTGCACATCCCCGGTGAAGGGCAGGGCGCCGCAGGAACGGTGGCGCTCACGGAGGACGGGCAGGACCTTGAGGTCTACTGCATCGACCTCTACCACGGCACCAGTGCCGGGGTGAAGTACCAGGAGACCGGCTGGGACCAGTCCGTGCTCTCCGACAACCCGGACCGGGGCAAGATCCAGTGGATCCTGCAGCACAGCTACCCGGTGCTCTCCGCGTCGGCCCTGGCGCAGGAGGCCGGTGTCGGCAGCCTGAGCCAGGACGAGGCGGCGGCCGCGACCCAGATCGCGATCTGGCACTTCTCCGACAAGACCGACGCGACCAGCAACGACGCCACCACCACGGCGGTCGCCGGCTGGCTGGAGCAGAACGCCACCGACGTCTCCGAGCCGGCCCCCTCGCTGGCCCTCTCGCCGGCCTCGGTCGCCGGGAAGAGCGGAGACAAGCTGGGACCGATCACGGTGACCACCAACGCCAAGTCGGTCGGCCTCAAGCTCACCGCGCCCAGCGGTGTGCAGCTCGTCGACGGCAACGGCCAGGCCGTGACCAGCGCGGGCAACAACGACAAGCTCTACGTGAAGGTGCCGGCGGGCACCGACGCCGGCACCGCGCAGCTCAGCGCCTCGGCCACGACCAGCCTTCCGGTCGGTCGCGCGTTCAAGGCGCTGCGCGGCGACAGCCAGACGATGATCCTCGCCGGGACCGCCCCGGTGCAGGTCAACGCCTCGGCCGCGGCGCAGTGGGCGCCCCAGGGCGCGGTTCCGGCGGCGAACGCCACCGAGGACTGCAAGCAGGGCGGCGTCGACGTCACCGTGACCAACGGCGGCGACCAGCCGTGGACCGCGCAGGTCAACGGCAAGTCGGTCACCGTCGCGGCCGGCGCCGGCCAGAGCGTGTTCGTCCCGGTCAAGGAGGGTGACACCTACAGCATCACGGTCACCGGTCCGAACGGCTTCAGCAAGACCTTCACCGGCGCGCTGAAGTGCCGGCCCACCGGTGGCGGGACGGCGAGCAGCAGCTCGACCCCGTCGGCCGGGGCTTCGGCCTCGGCGTCCGGCTCCACCCCCGCCTCGGGTGCGGCGGCCCCGTCGCCCTCCGCCAGCGGCGGCCTGGCCGAGACCGGTGCCAGCAGCAGCACCCCGGTGATCGCCGGTGTCGGCGCGGCGCTCCTGGTCCTGGGCGGCGGCGTGGTGTTCTTCCTGCGCAGGCAGCGCGGTGGCGCCCACGCGGGCTGACGCCCCGCCAGGAGGGGGTGTGCACGGCCGAACCGGCTGTGCGCACCCCCTCTTTGCCGTCCGATGGTGCGGGCGCCGGTGCGGTGACGGGTCTGCTGCTCAGGCGTGTGACCGGCGGGCCCGGCCGCGTCGCCGGTTCAGTGATCCGCGGCCCGGCGGCGCCGCGAGTCCGAAGGTGACCGAGACCTGCGCGCCGCCCATCGGGCTGCGCCCGATCTCGACCGTCCCGCGCGTCGCCGCGGCGGCCCTGCGGGCGATGTCCAGGCCGAGGCCGGTGGAGGCCGGGCCGGTGGCGGCCGCGCTCACGCCGCGCACCAGCGCGTCGTCGGGGTCCGGGATGCCAGGGCCGGCGTCCTCGACGGTGAGCTGAACCACCTGGGCCGCGCGGACCAGCCGCACCGCGAAGTCCGTGCCCGGGTCCGTGTGCCGGAACACATTGCCGACCAGTGCGTCCACCACGGCTGCGAACTCGTCCTCGGGCAGGTCGATCGGGGCCTGCTCGGCAGTCACCTCGACCAGGCAGCGGCGGTCCTGCTGCTCGGCCAGCGTGGCCCAGAACCCGCCCCGGCGGCGGACCACCTCCGGGGCCGGGCAGCTGACCGCCGCATCCTGCTCGGGCCGGCCGGCGCCCGTCCCCCGTCCCAGCGCCAGCGGGGTCCGCGCGGTGGTGATGACGACATGCAGCTCCGACTCCAGCTGGGCGACGGCCGCGGTGATCCTGGCCGAGTCCGGGGTGGGCGCCATCCGCTCGGTCGCCAGGTGCAAGGCGGTCAGCGGGGTCCGCATCCGGTGCGACAGGTCGGCGACCAACTCCCGCTCCACTGCCAGCAGTTCGCCGATCCGCTCGACCATGGCGTTGAACGCCTGACCGGCCTCGTAGAGTTCGGGCGGTCCCATCGGGTCCACCCGGGTCTCCAGGTCGCCCCGGCCCAGGGCGTGGGCGGCGCGGGACAGCCCGCGCGAGGACTTCACCACCCGGGAGGCCAGCCGGTCGGAGACCACCACCGAGCCCAGTACCAGTCCCAGCGCGAGCACCGCCATCACCGACAGCGAGGCGGTGACCCCCCGGTCCAGGGCGTCCTTGGGGACGAACTCCTGCACCACCGCCACCCGTCGCTGCCCCAGCAGCACCGGCTGCAGGTAGACCCAGCCACCGTCGGGGAGGTTCTGCGCCAGCGTCTCGCCCTGCTGCTGCGCCTGCTGCAGCAGGGCGGCGGGCGCGTGACCGGTGCCGATCGCCTGGCCGCCGGGCAGTTGGACGCTCAGCCGCCCGGTCGGGTCGATCCCGAGGACGACCTGGCGCAGCTGGTTCGGGTCGGCGGTCAGCGCCAGCACCGGAGCGAGCGCGGCGGCGCGCTGCTCGGCGGCGGTGACCGCCCGGTTCCGTGCCTCGGTGCGCACCAGCAGGGCCAGCGGTATCAGGAAGGACAGCGCCACCATCGAGGTGACGGCCAGGGCGACCCCGGCGAGCGTGCGCCTCACCTGGGCGTCACCAGCTTGATGCCGACCCCGCGCAGGGTGCGCAGCAGGCCCGGGGCCGCGGCGCTCTCGCCGAGCTTGCGCCGCAGCGAGGACAGGTGCACGTCGATGGTCTGGTCCTCGACATAGGGCTCACGCCACACCTCAGCCAGGATGCGCCGCTTGGAGACCACCAGGTCGGCGTTGGCGGCGAGGAACGAGAGCAGATCGAACTCCCGCCGGGTCAGCGGGACTTCGTGTCCATGCAGGTGGACGGCGCGGGAGCCGGGGTCGATGTGCAGCGGGCCGATGGCGACGGGTTCGCGGAGCAGGCCCGGGGCGTCCTGGAGCGCGCCGGAGCGCGCCTCCGGGTCGGGGCCCCGGCCGGAGCGCCGCAGCACCGCGGCCAGCCGGGCCAGCAGTTGGCCTGCCGAGAAGGGTTTGACCAGGTAGTCGTCGGCGCCGGCGTCGAGCAGCCGGATGATCTCGGCGTCGTCGTCCCTGGCCGTCACGATCAGCACCGGCACCTGGGAGATGCCGCGGATCATGCGGAGCGCGTCGCTGCCGTCGAGGTCGGGCAGGCCCAGGTCCAGGATCACCGCGTCCAGCGGACCCCGGGTCACCTCGCGCAGCCCGCCGAACCCGTCGGCCGCGCTGCGCACCGCGTGCCCGCCACCGGCCAGGACGTCGATCAGCTCGGCACGTATACCGGGGTCGTCTTCCACGACGAGGACACTGGCCATGGCGGACACCGTAGCCGATCGACAGTGACGGGACAGGAAGCCGGCGGGGAGCGGCATGATGGGGCCGTGTCCCGGCTCCTTCGCTTCTTCGTCGTCTGGCTGTGCTGCACCGCGCTCACCGCCACCGCCGTCTTCCTGACGGTGCGTTTCGTCCTCGGATCCACCGCGCCGCTGCCGCCCAGCACCGCCGGGGTGACCACCGTGCTGGCGCTGGCCACGCCGATCCCGGTGTCACCCGGCGCAACCGGGACGGGTACGCCGTCATCCACTCCGGACGCCTCGCCCTCGGTCCCACGACCCAAGCCCTCTCCCTCGGCCACGACCGCCTCGCAGCCGACACCGCAGCCGCGGCACTCCTCGGCGCCACCGCCCGGGCATCCGTCCTCCGCGGACTGCGGCGGTGGAGCCGGGACGCACGGTTTCTCCTCCGCCGGGGGGCAGGTGGTGGTCCGGTTCGGGGCGGACGCGGTCTGCCTGGTCTCCGCCGTACCGGCGCTGGGCTTCACCACCAGCACCGCGCAGTCCTCGCCCGGCACCCTGACCGTCACCTTCAGCGGCGGGCACCACCGTTCCGAGCTCACCGCCAGTCTGCAGCCCCAGGCGCAGGAGGTCACCCGCGAGGTGTCCTGGTGACGATCACGACGGCGATCACGACGGCGGCGGGGCTGAGGGCAGCATGGGGCCTTCCTTAGCGCAACATGAAGTTGCCGCTCACCCCTGCTACGGGCGCCGGGAGCCGCCTAGGGTCGTGCCGCCGGACCGCTCCGGCGAACGACCCCGACCACGAGGTGCCGCTGATGAGCCCGTCCCGCCATTCGTCCTCCCGCCATGCCGCCTCGGGGCAGCACCGGGCCAAGCGCCGGCCGCGACTGCGGCTGGCGGTGACGGGTGCGGCGGCTCTCGCCGTGGTCGGCGGCGGCACCGCCTTCGCCTGCCTGGGTGTGCCGCATGCGTCACCGGCGGCCAGCACCACGGCGCGGGCACTGGACCACCTGGGCGCCAAGGGCCAGGCGGTCACGGCCACCGCAGGTCCGACCCGGAACAGCAGCGCCCGGTCCACCGTCTCGGCCGCGGCCCGCCGGGGCAAGCCCGTACCGAGCCGCAGCGCGACCCCCAAGCCCAAGCCGAGCCCGGACGCGCATCCGACCGCCCCGGCGTCCTCCGCACCCTCCTCCGCACCGGCCTCCGCGTCCGCGCCGGCGACGACGGCCTCCGCAACCGGGACGACCAGCAGCGACGCCGTCCAGCAGGTGCTCGCCCTGATCAACAAGAGCCGTGCGGCGCAGGGCCTGGCCCCGTACACCCTGGACTCCGGGCTGAACGCGAGCGCCGCCGCGCACAACTCGGTGATGGCGTCCGGCTGCGGCCTCTCCCACCAGTGCCCCGGCGAGGCGGCCTTCGGCGACCGCGAGATCGCCGCCGGGGTGCACTGGACCTCGGCCGGCGAGAACATCGGCGAGGGCGGCGGCGTGGCGGACACCGCAGCGGCCGAGGCCACCAGCGCGGTCGGCCTCACCCAGATGATGCTGGACGAGCAGCCGCCGGACGACGGGCACCGCAAGAACATCCTGAGCAGCAGCTTCACCCGGGTGGGCATAGCCGTCCTGCGTGACGCCAACGGCACGGTCTGGCTCACCCAGGACTTCGCCAACTGACCCGGACCGGCGGGCCGGAGGGTCAGCTCCGGGCGCCGTGCCTTACGCGGTAGCGGAGGTAGACGAGGTCGGAGACGGTGCGGCTCTCCACCAGTTCCAGGTCGACCCGGCGCTCGCTCTGTGGGAAGTACGGAACCCCGCCGCCGACGAGCACCGGGTAGACCCTGGCCCGGTACTCGTCGATCAGCCCCGCCTCGGCGGCCTCGGCGGCGAGGGCCGCACCGCCGATCGCGATGTTGCCCTCCCCCGGCTCGGCGCGCAGCCGCTCGATCTCCTCCGCCAGGCCGCCGGAGAGCAGCCGGGCGTTGCCCTGCACCTCCGTCAGCGTGGTGGAGAACACCACCTTGGGCAGCGGATTCCAGATCGCCGCCCAGGTGAGCATCGACTCGTCCGCCGCCGGATCCTGGTCCGCGGTCTCCCAGTAGAGCATCGTCTCGTAGAGCCGACGCCCCATCAGGTGGACGCCGACCCCACGGATCTCGTCGGTGACGAAGCGGAAGACCTCCTCGTCCGGCGCCGACCAGTCGAACCGGCCGTCCGGCCCGATGATGTAGCCGTCCAGTGAGACGCCCATCGAGTAGGTCACACTGCGCATCAGAAGTCCTCCTAGGTAACGGTTCCGACACTACGACTGCCGACCGTCGCAGGACTCATCGCGACTCGCGGAATTTCTCGATCCGGCCGAAGTCGCACCGTCAGTCGAGGATCAGGTCGAACTCCTCCCAGGGGCCGATGGCGGTGCGGTTGGCGATCAGCGGGGAGGCGCCGGCGTTCTCGGCGGTGACGATTTCGTTGTTGGCCAGGGAGCGCAGGCTGATGCTGCCGTCGGAGTTGTGGATGAGATTGAACGTCTCCCAGGTTCCGACGGCCGTGCGGTTGGCGATCAGCGGGGAGGCGCCGGCGTTGTCCGCGCACACGTACTCGTTGTTCACGTGGGAGCGCAGCGCGATGTTGCCGTTGCCCTCGTCGATCTCGTCGAACTGCTCCCAGGTGCCGATCGCGGTGTTCTTGGCGAGGAGCGGTGCGGCGCCGGCGTTGTCGGCGGTGACGATCAGTCCGTTGGCGTGCGCCCGCAGGCTGATCACAGGGCTGGTGGTGGTCGCCCGGTCGAGGCCGATGCTGACGTTGCCCAGGTGCTTGGCGGCCGTGGCCGGGCTGCCGCTGACCGAGGCGAACGGGAGCGAGGTGGTCGGCGACGCGGTCGGCTCGACCAGGTAGGACTTGCCGCTCTGGGTCTGGAAGGTGAAGGTCACGTTGGTCTGCGAGGCCAGCACGGTCGCACCGGTGGCGCCGTCCACCACGGTGACGGCCTGGCCCGGCCACGGGCTGCGCATGGTGACCGGCGCGTTGCCGCCGGAGACGATCGCGACGGTGCTCGCGGTGCCGTTGCTCACCTGTACGTCGACCTTGGTTTTGTGCTGGATGTAGACGGTGCCTTCGCCGGTCCAGTCCGTCGGCCAGGCCGGGGCGATGCGCAGCAGCCCGTCGTAGTCCTGGACCAGGGCCTCGCTGACCGCCGCCGCCAGCACTCCTGACTGCTCGATGTAGGGCTCCGAGGCGGCGCTGCCGGTGAAGCTGGCCAGGCCGGACGGGTAGGCCTGGTAGGACTTGGTCGCGGCCAGCAGGTCGTTCTTGACCTCACTGGCGAGGCCGAGGCGGGCGGCGTCGAGCGCGTCGTTGGACCAGTCGTTGCCGTTGACGTAGCTGCGCGAGGTGTAGGTCCGCTTGGCCAGGGCGGTGAGCGTCCCGTTGTCGCCGATCAGGTTGTAGGGCCAGACCGCCTCCAGGCCCAGGTTCTCGCTGTTGTGCCGGGTCGCGGTGGGCTGGGTGGACAGGCCGATCATGTCGCTGCCGCCAGCGTCGGACGACGCGGTGAGCAGCTGGGTCTGGGTGCCGGTGTCGGTGCGCGGCAGCTGCGGGATCTTCGGGATGGCCGCGTTGAGCTGGGTGACCAGGGCGGAGTCGACGCCGAGGGTCTGCGCCGCCTTCACCGCCACCGGGAACAGCGCCTGCATGGCGACGATGTCCGTGGTCGGGTCGGTGACGTTCCACTGGGTCTCGTGGGCGTTGGCCTGGGTGTGCAGCAGTCCGTCCGAGCCGGTGGTGGCGGCCGAGAGCAGGAACCGGGCCGAGCCGCTGATCAGCGGATAGTCGTTGCTGAGCAGCGAGAGGTTGTCGGTGGCCAGGTACTCCTGCCAGACCCAGAGCGCGATCTCGGCGCCGCTGGTGAAGGTCAGCGAGTTGTAGCTGGGGGCGATGGTGGAGTCGCAGGACGCGTTGCTCTCGCCGCCGCTGTAGTAGCCGTTGCCGTTGAAGCGCATCGTCTCGGGGACGCAGAGCCCCTGCTTGCCGGGCACCTTGGACGACGTCCAGGAGGTGATGGCGTTGACGTTGCTCTCGTAGAGGTTCAGCACCGGATCGTTGAGGCTCGACTCGCCGGCCGACAGGTTGGCCTGGACCTGCATCCTCAGGTTCCAGAACCAGTAGCCGGCCGGGAACCAGTCCTGGTGGTCCTGGGAGAAGTTGAACAGGTCGGCGACGCCGGCCTGGGATCCGGGCACGGACCCGCCGCGTTCGGCCGCGGCGTCGTAGAGGTAGAGGGTGCGCAGGTTCTCCACGTACTCGCCGGAGCCGTCGGCCGAGGAGATCTTGATCAGCCCGGCGGTGCTCCAGTAGGTGTGCCACCAGGACAGGTGAGGCGTGGTCAGGGCGGAGGCCGCCTTGGTGGTGTCACCGTTGATCACCGAGTTGGCGGTGCCGAGGGCGTCGCCCCCGGTCCAGGCCGGGGCGGCGACGATCACCCGGAAGCTGCCGTCGGTGTTGGGGTTGAAGGAGACCTGCGCGGTCAGCGAGTCGGGGTCGGAGGCCGAGACATTGCGGCCGCCGGCGCTCACACCGGCCAGCGAGCCGAAGGTCTGTCCGGACGCACCCTGGCCGCTGTTGTCGACCCAGGTCTCGGCGAGGGTGGCCGTGGCGCCGGAGGCCTGGGCCGAGGGGGAACGGCCGCTCCACAGCTTGACCTGCGCGGTCTGCGTGCTGTTCGGGTCGGCGCCGGTGACGTCGACCACCAACTGCGCGGTGTCGGCGCGGACGTAGGCGGTCAGCGTCATGCCGCCGCCGGACTCGTGCAGCATCCCGTCGTAGGGGTCGAGGTAGCCGCTGAAGTCGGTGGCGCCGGTGAGCCTGGACAGTCCGGGGATGACCAGCTGCCCTGGGGACTTGCGGTCGGGGAAGGTGTCGGAGCGGTTCAGCTGGGCGGTGAAGCCGTTGGCCGCCCACACCGCTGCCCCCAGGGTGCCGTTGCCCAGCGGGACGAACTGGGTGGGGCTGGTGTTCGCCTTGCCCAGCACGATGTCCGAGCGGCGGACGACATTGGCGGTGTCGAGGGAGAACCCCCCGTTCTGCCACGCGGTCGTGCTGGTGGCAGCCCTGGCGGCCGCGCCCGGGAACAGCAGCCCGAGCCCCGGTAGGACCAGGGAGAGCAGCAGCGCCGTCAGCACGCGGGCGCGTGGACGGCGCGGTGATCGCGCTGGGGACATTCGATCCTCCTTCGGCGCGCCGGTGCGGCGCACACAGCAACGACGGGCGGCACCCTCCGCTACGCGCAACAGCGGCGAAACATCGGAGGACAAGACATGAGACTCGGGCTCTTCTGACGGCTTGTCAAGGCCTCGACACAACGACTCCACCGGGAGTACGGCCGTTGCGGCGCACCAGGCCTGACCCGACGTCATGATCTGCGCCGCAAGGGACCGGATGCTGCCCAGATCAGCGCTGCTGACCTCCGGTTTCGTAACTGACTCAGCAGATGTTCCGGTCACCGGACCACCGTGCGCGGGATGCTCCAGCGACACCGGTGGCATCCGGCACGGCGCGCCGCTCGACGCTCCGACAACGCCCGGTCGGGCGAACCCGGCGCCCGATCCCCCACTCAGCCGACGCAAAGGTCCGATGAATCATCAGGCCCTGTCGGGGGAAGCACTTCGCCCCGCCGACACACCGGTCGGCGGGGCGAAGCAGCCGGATCTCACTCCTCCGCCGCCACCACCGTGGCGGGCGCATTGCCCACCCCGGCCGTACCGGTGGCCGCGCCGCCGGCGACGCCCTCCACCAGGTAGCGCTGCAGCAGGGCGAAGACCACCAGGATCGGCGCGGCCACGATCATCGTGGCCGCGGCGATCAGCGGCCACTGGCTGCCGTGCTCGCCGAAGAAGCTGTACAGGCCGCGGGTCACCGGCCACAGATCGGAGTCGGTGAGCATGATCAGCGGCAGGATCAGGTTGTTCCAGGAGGCCACGAACCCGAACACGGCGAAGGTCGCCAGCGCCGGCTTCATCTGCGGGATGATGATGGTGAAGATGAAGCGGACGTAGCCGCAGCCGTCCATCGCCGCCGCCTCGTCCAACTCCCGTGGGATGGTCTTGATGTAGCCCACGAAGAAGAAGAACCCGGCGCCTGCCAGCGAGGTGAGGGTCAGATAGCCCAGCCGGTTGTCGTACAGGCCGAGCTTCTGTGCCTCGATGAACAGCGGGATCAGCCCCGCCGGCAGGAAGCCGGAGAAGACGAAGAACGCGTACAGCACGTTGGAGTGCCGGAACCAGCCCCGGGAGATCGGGAAGGCCAGGAACACCCCGAGGACCAGCGTGATGACGTCCGGGACCACCGCGTAGATCAGCGAGTTGACCATCTCGGTGGCGAAGTCGCCCTGCGTCCAGGCGGCGGAGAAGTTGCTCAGCGTCCAGTGCTTGGGCAGCCCGGTCGGGTCCTGCAGGAAGTCCAGGTTGTCCTTGAACGACTGCAGCAGCAGGTACACCAACGGCAGGGCGAAGAAGCCCGCCGAGACCACGAAGCAGAACAGCTGGACGCCGGTCAGCCGCAGGCCCCGGACCACCCCGCGGCGGCGGGAGGCGCGTTGCGGGTCGACTGCCACGGCCGGATCGGTCTGCCGGTGCAGCCGTGTGCTGAGGGCACTCACAGCGCCACCTCCCGTCGGCGCAGGCGCCACAGCAGCACGCCGCCGATGGCCGCGGTGAAGACGAACTGCACCATGGCGAGCGTGGAGCCGAGCCCGAGGTCGGGGTTGACGCCGAAGGCCGAGTTGAACATGAACATCCCGATGGTCTGGGTCTTGTACTGGCCCTGGGTCATCACCAGGATCAGCGCGTACTCGCCCAGGCTGCCGATCGCGGTGAGGAAGACGTTCACCGTGGTGGCGGGGGCCAGCATGGGCCAGGTGATCTTGGTGAAGCGGCGGATCGGACCGCAGCCGTCCAGCGACGCGGCCTCGTACAGCTCCAGCGGGATGCGCCTCAGTCCGGCGATGTAGACCAGCATCGTGTAGCCGGAGAACATCCACACGTTGACCAGCACGATCAGCCAGATCGAGACGGAGGCGTCACCGAGGAAGGCGCTGGAGCCGCCGGTGAGCGAGTGCAGGATCTGCTCCGCCGGACCGCTGCTCGGGTCGAGCAGCAGCGAGAAGAGCACGCCGACGATGGTCACCGAGAAGATCTGCGGCATGAAGATCAGCGCCCGGTACAGCCCGTAGCCGAAGCGGCGGCGCTGCAGCAGCAGGGCCAGGCCGAGGCCGACCCCGATCTGCAGCACCGTCACCCCGGCGGTGTACTTCAGCGTCGCCACGACGGCGTCGGAGACCTGCGAGTAGTTGCTGGTGAACAGGTTGCGGTAGTTGCACAGCCCGCAGTAGTTCATCGGGGTGCCGGGCACTCCGGAGTACTCGGTGAGCGAGTAGTAGACGGTGGCCAGCGACGGGTAGAGCCCGAAGGTGAGCCAGCCGACGGAGGGCACCAGGATGGAGAGCCAGGGGATCCAGCGCCTGGTCCTCCTGGTGCCGAAGGGACTGGTGGACACGGCACGCCCCTACTTCTTGACGGCGGCGGTGTACGCCTTGGCGGAGTCGTCCAGTGCCGCGAGCAGGTCCTTGGAGCCGAAGGGCTTGGTCTCGGTCAGCGTCGGGCCGCCGGCCGGGTTGCCGGTGCCGACGTTCGCCGGCAGCCAGGGCAGCGTGGTGCCCGGGAAGCCCTTGGACGCGTTGGTCTGCAGCCAGTCGGTCCACTTGAGCGTGGGGGTGGGCACAGCGGTCTGGGTGGACAGCGAACCGGTGGCCTTCACCCAGGCCTCGTAGTTGGTCTGCTGGGTGAAGAAGTCCAGGTACTTCAGCGCCAGGTCCTGGTGCTTGGACCAGGTCGGCACCGTCCAGGCGAGGTCGGGGGCCAGGTCGGCGCGGTTCCAGGCGGCGTTGTCGGTGCCGGGGATGGCCATCATGCCGAAGTTCAGCGCCGGGTTGTCGGCGGCGATGGTGTTGCCGTCGAAGGAGCCGTCCACGAAGAAGGGGTAGTCGTCGGTCTTGGCCGACCAGGTGCCGGGGGCGCTGGCGAAGGAGACACCGCCCGCGTTCGGCTCGATGTACTGCATGATCTGCTCGTAGCGGTTGGCGGCGTCCTGGTACAGCGCGCTGTTCCAGTTCTGGGTGCCGTTCAGGAAGGCGTTGTCCTTGGCCATGAAGACGCTGGTGGCCTCGGAGGCCGGCTTGTCCTGCATCATCAGCTGGTTGTAGATGCCCATCCAGACGATGTTCTGGATGCCGTCCTTGCCCGCCACGTAGAGCGGGGTCAGGCCCTTGGACTTGAGCGTCTTCAGGTCGCTGATGAACTCGTCGAAGGTGGTCGGCACCGACAGGCCGTACTTGGCCAGCAGGTCCTTCTTGTAGAACATGCCGGAGTTGTTGACGTACTCGGCCATGGTGACGCCGTAGATGCCGTCCTTGTAGCCCATCGCGAACTTCTGCGTGGTGCTGTCGAAGCGCGACATGAAGGACTGCTTGCTCAGGTCGAGCAGCTGGCCGCTGGAGATCAGCGCCGGGGTGCCGCCGACGGTGACGCCGGAGCCGGCCGGCGCGTACTTCTCCGGCGACTGCGCGAACTGGGCCAGCACGTCCACGCCCTTGGAGGCCTCCAGCGAGGACTGCAGGGCGGGCCAGGCTCCCGCGGTGGTCGGCGCGGTCTCCAGCTTGATCTTGACGCCGGGGTTGGCCTTCTCGAAGGCGGCGTCGATGGCCTGGGTTTCCTGTACGGCGGCGGCGTTGGTCCATTCGGCGACCACCAGGGTGGTGGACGAGCTGCTGCTGCCGCTGCCGCCTCCGCAGGCGGTGAGCCCGGTGGCGGCGAGAGCCGCGGCTGCGGTCGCGGCCAGCACGCGGGACGGGCGGATGGTGCGGTTTCTGTCGGCCATGTCTGGTTCCTCTGCGAGAGAGACGAGGGACGCGATGTGGCCGACGGGGAAGCCCCGGAGATTGATCCGAAGCATGTGACCGATTGTTTGCCGCGTCAAGACCGTCTGCACGGAGAATTCTGACGGTTCGCCAAGAGACTTTTCTTACGGAAGAGTGGTGGAAACCCCGTTACCCGCACATCGACGGTGGCATCTGCGCAGGTCGCCTCATGGAGAAACGGGACGGCGGCAGGTTTTCCGGCCGAACTGTTGCCTTCGTAACACTCTTGGTTTTCCATAGCCCTTGCCGCCGACGGGGCGCCCTGGAGAAGCACGGCCCGTCGAACCCCACCCGTCCACCCACCCGGAAGGGCTCTGCCGATGCTGCGCACATCGAAACCCTCGAAACGCAGAACGGTCCCATTCCTCGCCGCGACCGCGGCCTTCGCCGCCGCGACGGCCTGCATGGTCTCCCCGGCCGGCGCTGCAACCGGCTCGGCGACCGGCGCAACGGCCGGATCCGCCGCCGGCGCGGCCAAACTGTGGTCCACCCAGCTCCAGTTCGACGACCACGGCACGCCCTGGTCGGTGGCGCAGTTCCAGGCCATCAGGGCCAAGGGGATGAACAGCGTCGAGATCAACATGCCGTGGAACCAGATCGAGCCCAGCCGCGGCACCTTCGACTTCAGCGAGCTGGACACCGAGCTCGCCAACGCGGCCGCGGCCGGCATCCGGATCGTCCCGATCTTCTGGCAGGCCGGCTGGGGCGGCAGCCCCGCGGCCTGGATCACCGGCACCGAGACCACCAGCACCGGCGGCACCGGCATCGCCCCGCCCTGGTGGGACCTGACCCAGCAGCAGGACTACTTCGACTACGTCACCAGCACCGTCGCGCACATCACCGCCAACCCCGGCTACGGCGGCGCCATCCTCAACTACGGCCGCCTGGACGCCCAGTGGAGCGACAACGGCGACGGCGGCTGGGCCCAGGCCGACATCGACTACTTCCACCAGCACTGGCTGCCGCAGACGTACCGCACCGTCGCGCGCTTCAACACCGCCAACGGCACCGCCTACACCTCCTTCGACCAGGTGCCGGCCGCCACCCCCGGGCAGCCGCTGGCCGGCGTCTACCAGGACTTCCGCCAGTGGAGCGTGCTGGACACCTACGACCGGCTCACCGCCGCCGTGCGCAAGGTCAGCTCCGGGACGCTGTACTACTACTTCGGCGGCCACATCTCCAACGCGCCCGACATCGGCAACCTGCCCGACATCTTCTTCGACCTGGCCCGCAAGTACGACGTCACCGTCGTCGAGGACGCCGCCCAGTCACCCGGCCTCACCCTGACCTTCGGCAGCCTGGCCAACGCCTACCACGTCAAGCTGGCCCAGGAGTGGACCGCGCCGGACGAGACCGAGATGCCCGCCCAGGCCGTGCAGTGGATCTCCAACTACGGCATGGGGCTGCCCTACGGCGGCGGCGAGGACTTCTTCATCCACGACGGCACCTCCAAGGACGTCATCGCCTACCCGATCTACACCGCCGCGCTGGCGCAGCTGCAGAGCCTCAAGGGCTCCTACCCGCAGCAGCCGGTCGCCGTCTACTTCGACTACTCCAAGGCCTGGGGCAACCCGGCCGGCGGCAGCCTCAACAGCGTGGAGAACGAGATCACCGCGCTGTGGTCGCGCCACCAGAGCGGCTTCGCCGTGGTCACCAGCGACGAGGTCAAGAACCACGCGGTGGACCTGCGGAAGTTCCGCGCGGTGCTCCCGCTCAACGGCACCGACGCCAATGTGACCGCCTACCAGAACTCCGGCGGCACCGTGCTGACCAGCGGCGACCAGCTCACCAGCTACGCCCCGGCTTACGCCGACCTGAGCAGCGCGCACGCCCTGCAGATCGTGCCCACCACCGCGGCCGACCACCGCAGCGCGCAGCTGGTGCTGGCCGAGATCAACCCCTACTTCGGCTACGACGGCGCGGTGGTGCTGCACCCGGCCGGGCTGAACCTCGCCTCCGGCCGCTACCACGCGGTGGACGCGGTCACTGGCAAGGCGCTGCCGCAGGTCCCGCAGCAGGACGGCGGCGCCTGCGTGCCGCTGACCCTCGGCACGGCCACGCTCGGCGAGTGGAAGCTGGTGCCGGGCCCCGCCCCGGCCGGCACCCCGGTGCCCGCCGGCTGCTCCACCAGCGCGGGCGGCGCCACCACCATCGGCGCCACCGTGGGCAGCAACGACGGTTCGTCAGGGGTCATCTTCCAGAGCGTCGGCGCGACCGGCGCGGGCGCGGACGGCAACCTGACGGTCACCAGTATCGGCGGCCAGAGCGCGTACCAGACCTGGACCACCGCCCAGACCGGGGTCGGCTCCGCCAACGCCTACCTCCAGCTGGACCCGG
Organism: Streptacidiphilus jeojiensis; assembly: GCF_042510965.1. Classification (NCBI taxonomy): domain Bacteria; kingdom Bacillati; phylum Actinomycetota; class Actinomycetes; order Kitasatosporales; family Streptomycetaceae; genus Streptacidiphilus; species Streptacidiphilus jeojiensis. The sequence continues at coordinate 431,611 of NZ_JBEUKS010000003.1, read as the reverse complement.
GCAGCGCGGTGGCCCGCGCGTCCACGGTCACCCTCACGGTGACCTACTGGTCGCAGGCCGGACAGGGCTTCACCGCCCAGTACGACGCCACCGGCAGCCCGTACCAGAACGGGCCCACGGTCACCGGCAGCGGCACCGGCAGCTGGCAGACCGCGACGGTGACCCTCACCGGCGCGCAGTTCGACGAGGCCCAGAACCTCCAGGCCGACCTGCGCCTGGCCGCGACCGACCCCGGCCTGCCGCTGTACATCCACAGCGTCCAGCTGTCCACCGGCGCCCAGTGAGCTGCAACGGCGCCGTCCGCAACTAGCATGAGATCCGCCGGGCGGGCCGGCAGGAGGGACGACTGCCGGTGCTTGAGCACACTGCCACCCGCGCACCGGTGGAGGACGAGCTCGACGTCCTCCGCCGGTGGGCGGCCGGGCCGCAACCCCGCGCGCTGCGTGCGGCGATCGTGCTGGAGGCCGCGCTCGGGCGGCACAACGCCGAGATCGCCCGCCGGCTCGGGGTCTCCCGGCAGACCGTGGCCACCTGGCGGCAGCGCTACGCCGCCGAGGGCGCGACCGGCCTCGACAGCCGCTCGCAGAGCGGCCGCCCCAGCGTGGTGGACGAGGGCGAGGTGGTCGCCGAGAGCCTGCTGGCCCCGCCGGACCAGCGCTCCTCGCGCAGCCTGGGCCGCCGGCTCGGCTGCTCGCACACCGCGGTCGCCGCCGCCCGCCGCCACTGGAACCTGGGTCGCGACGAACTCTCCACCCCCGCACCGCCGTTGACACCGCCGCTGGGCGAGGGCGGGATCTGGGTGGTGGGCCTGCTGCACGAGCCGGGCCACACCCTGGTGCTGCTCGCCCAGCGCACCGGCACCCGGGCCGAACCCGCGCCCGCCGACATCCAGCCCCCCGCCGACGCACTGGCCGCGGTCACCACCGCCTTCACCCGCGCCCTGGCCGCCCCGGCGGCGCCGCCCGCGGGACCGGGCACGGGCCAGACCGCGGGCCATGCCGCGGTCGGCGCCTTCCTGGCCGCCGCCCGCCGGGTCCACCCCAGGGCCGCACTGCACCTGGTGGTCCTGCGCGGTCCCGCCGCCACGGACTTCACCGAGCAGTGCGCCCGGGCCAAGGTGACCCCCCATCAGCCGCCGGAACACACCGGCACGGTGTCCTTCCTGCGCGCCGCGCTGGCCCTGGACGCCGCCCAGCACCCGTCCTCCTCGGCCCGGGTGCTGCTCGACCTCGCGGCGGCGCTGCAGGGCCCCGCCCCGCTGCGCTGGATCCGCGAACCGCTGCCCGCCGCCCCGGGCGAGCGCCCGTCCGGCGCCGCCGGTCCGCTGCACGCCGCCGGGACCGCCAGCGGCGCCGGCGCCAACCAGATCGACCTGGGCTCCTTCAACGAATGCGTGGTCATCGAGACGGTGCGGCTGGCCGGCGCGATCACCCGCGGCGACATCGCCACCCGGACCCGGCTCACCCAGCAGTCGGTCTCCCGGATCGCGCGCTCGCTGCTGGAGCGCGGGCTGCTGGTGGAGGACCGCAAACGCCCGTCCGCGGACGGCAAACCGCGCGGCCTGGTCCGGCTGCGCGACGACGCGGCGCACGCCATGGGCATCCACATCGACCCCGAGGTGCTGACCGCGGTGGTGGTCGACCTGTCCGGGCGGATCGTCGCCCGGCGGGTGGAACGGATCACCCCCGAGCCGCGCCCGGGAGCGGTGGTCGCGCAGATCGCCGCGCTCGGCGAGGCGGTGCTCGCGGGCGCCGGCCGGCAGGTGCGCGAGAGCAGCTTCCTGGGCCTGGGCGTCGCCGTGCCGGGCCCGGTCGACACGGTGTCGGGGACCGTGCTGGACCCGCCGCTGATGGGCGTGCTGCGTGACGTGCCGCTGCGCACCCTGCTGGAGCGCCGCTTCTCCTGCCCGATCCTGATCGAGAAGGACTCGATAGCCGCTGCCGTCGGCGAACGCTGGATCGGCCGCGACCGGCGCTCCCGCGACTTCGTCTACCTCTACCTCGGCACCGGGGTGGGCGCCGGACTGATCCTCAACGGCGACATCTACCGCGGGCTCACCGCCAACGCGGGCGAGTTCGGCCAGCTGTGCGCGGTGGTGCTGGGCCGGGTCGAGCCCTCGGGGCGCCCGGAGGTACTGCCCGAGTGCAACCCGGCCTGCCACGTCCTGGTGCCCGACCCGGCCGCCCAGCGACCGCAGCTGACGGTCCGCCAGGCCGCCCGCGCCATCGGCCGCGGCACGCTGGCCGTGATCGACATGCTGGACGTGGGCCTGGTGGTGGTCGGCGGCCCGTTCTGCACCGGCCCCGCCGCCGAGGTCTACCTCACCGAGATCGAACGCGCCGTCAACGACTTCCCCACCGCCCGCCGACTGCGCCGGGTCCACGTCGAACGCTCCGTCAGCACCCATGAGGCCGCCGCCGTAGGCGCCGCCTCCACCCTCTTCCACGCCTCCTTCACCCCCCGCCTGCGCCGGCCGTGAAGGCGACGGGCCGCAACAGTCCGGACTACGTCAGCAGCAGCGTGCCCGGTTGGGCGGACAGCGCGCTGTCGAGTACCAGGGAGGCCGCGCCCACGGCGGCGACGTTGGCGCCGAGGGTGGTCGAGAGGACCGCGGTCGGATGCGTGGCCCGGATGAAGGGGCTGCCGGCCACCATCGGCTCCACGGTCTTCAGCAGCCGGTCCCCCAGCACCTGCCAGGCGGGGCCGCCGAAGACCACCGTGTCCACGTCCAGCAGCGTGGCCGCGGCGCAGACGCCGCGGCCGATCCGGACCGCCAGCCGCTCCAGGACGCCGTCGGCCGCCGCGTCCCCGGCGGCCGACAGCTCCGCCAGGCGCTCCAGGCCCCGCTGCGCGTCGGCCGGGCTCACCACGGTGTACTCGGTTCCCAGCACGCCCAGGGTCACCGCCTCCTCGACCAGGGTGCGGGTGGAGCCGGCCGCGCCCAGGCCGCCGACCTCGCCGGCGTTGCCCGAGGTCCCACGCAGCACGGTGTCGTTCACCACCAGACCCATGCCCGTGCCCGTGCCGAAGTAGAAGAAGAGCAGATTGCGGCTGGCGGTCGCGGCGCCGGTCCAGCGCTCCGCGACCACCGCCGCCGTCACGTCCTTGTCCAGCACCGCGGGCAGGCCGGTGGCCTCGCTCAACCGGTCCCGCAGCGGGTAGCGGCCCCAGCCGGGCAGCTCGGGCGGGTCCACCACCCAGCCGGCGACGGCGTCGATCGGCCCGGGCGCGGCGATGCCCAGGCCCAGCACCCGGTCCCGGTCCGTGACCGAGTCCGCGACCAGCGCGGTGACCGAGGCGGCCATGTCCGCGGCGATCCGGTCGGTGTCACCGCCGCTGGGCGTGGTGTGGCTGTGCTCGGCCACGACCGTGCCCAGCAGGTCCACCACCACGCAGGTGATCACGGCCGGGTCCAGGTGGACGCCCACCGCGTAGAGCGAGGCCGGGACGATCTCCAGCAGGGTCCGCGGCTTGCCGCTGCCGCTGCTCTGCCGGCCTGACTCGCGCACCACGCCCTGGTCCAGCAGCCGCCGGGTGATGTTGGAGACCGTCTGCGACGACAGTCCGGTGGCCCGGGCCAGCTCGACCCGGCTCAGGCCGGAGCGCTGCCGGCGGATCGCGTCCAGGACCACGGACTCGTTGAAGTCCCCCACCCGCGGCAGGTTGGTTCCGCGTCTGATCGGCGACTGCGTGTCCGAACCCGTCCTCATGCTCGCCAACCTGCGCCTCTTCGCCTCCGTGGACTGGTGTCCGGTCGCTGGCATGCTATGCCACCGCGACCGGTTCACCCCTGCCCACTGTGCTCGGCGGCCTGCGGGCGCAGCCGCAGGGTCAGGATCTGGAAGGGCCGCAGCCGCAGCCGGATCCCGTCCGGCCCCTGCGTCAGTAGGGCCGGCCTGTGCTCCGGCTCGCCCGGGGCGGGCTGCGGCCAGGGCCGCTCCAGCAGGTCGCAGTCCCGGGCGCCGGCCAGCGGGAACCCGGCCGTCAGGCGGGCCTCGGCGGTACCGCCGCCCGACTCGTAGAGCCGCACCACCACGTCGCCGCTGCGGTCGTCCGCCAGCTTGACCGACTCCACCACGACCCGGTCGTTGTCCAGCGCGATCAGCGGAGCGGCCTGCGCGGCCGCGGGGCGGAGCGGCAGCGACAGCGCGTAGCCGCCCGCGACGGCCTGCTCGACACCCGCGCCCGGAGCCAGGGCGTAGCTGAACCGGTGCCGGCCGCGGTCGGCCTGCGGGTCCGGGCTGTGCGGCGCGCGCAGCAGCGACAGCCGCACGGTGGTCGTGCTGCCGCCGTCCGCGCGGGTGTCGCGGTGCACGTCGTGTCCGTACGTGGAGTCGGTCAGCAGCGCGGCCCCCCAGCCGTGCTCGCCCACGTGGATCCAGCGGTGCGCCCACAGCTCGAAGCGGGCGGCGTCCCAGCTGGTGTTCTCGTGGGTGGGCCGGCGCACATGGCCGAACTGGATCTCGGCGCTCTCGTGCTCGGCGTGCACGTCGATCGGCCAGGCCGCCTTGAGCACGGTGTCGCGCTCCTGCCAGTCGATGTCGTTACGGACCGTCAGCCAGGCGCTCTCCGCGGCCAGTTCGATGTGCTGGACGAAGCGCGAGGCGCCGTGGGTGCGCTCGACGCGCACGGACGCCAGCAGCGGGCCTGCGTCGACCAGGGTGACCGAGTCGGCCTGGTCGAGGTCGCGGACGGTGTCGCGGTAGTAGGGGTCCAGGTTCCAGGCCGACCACAGGTTGGGGTCGTCCGGGTGCACCTGGAGCAGGTTGCCGGCCGCGCCGGGGGCGATGGCCTCGCGCCGCGCCATGTGGTCGTAGGCGGAGGTCACCAGGCCCCGGCGGTCGACCACGACCCGCAGCCGGCCGTTGTCCAGGACGTAGCCGCCATCCTCGGCGCGGGCGGTGACCGGTTGCGCCGGGGCGGTCGCGGTGCCGGAGCCGAGGGCGGGCGCCTCGGCCAGCAGGGCGAGGCGGCCGTCCGAGAGCAGCTGGCCCTGCGTCGAGGCTGCGGAATGCTCCTGATCCGGCGTCAGGAAGGCGATCTCGCGGCGCGCCAGCGGGCCGCTGTTCAGGAAGGCGGGCGCGCCGGGAAGCTCGGCCACCGCCGCGCCGATGATCTCCTCCAACTCCCGGTGGATCTCGCCGTACTCGCGTTCGGCCTGCCGGTGCACCCAGGCGATCGACGAGCCGGGGAGGATGTCGTGGAACTGGTTGAGCAGCACCCGCTGCCAGATCCGCTCCAGCCGCTGGTGCGGGTAGTCCGCGCCGGCCCGGACGGCCGCGGTGGCGGCCCACAGCTCGGCCTCGCGCAGCAGGGCCTCGGCGCGGCGGTTGCCCCGCTTGGTGCGCGCCTGGCTGGTGTAGGTGCCGCGGTGGTTCTCCAGGTAGAGCTCGCCGCGCCAGACCGGGAGCTGTTCGTGCTCGGCCGCCGCGGCGGCGAAGAAGGCGTCCGGCGCCTCGACCACCACCCGGGGCGAGCCCTCCAGGTCCCGGAGCCGGCGCGCCTTTTCCAGCATCGAGGGGGTGGGACCGCCCCCGCCGTCGCCGTGGCCGAACGGCACCAGCGACCGGGTGGCCACCCCCTTCTCCGCGAAGTTGTTTTCGGCGTGGGCGAGTTCGGCCCCGGTGAGCTCGGCGTTGTAGCTGTCGACGGGCGGGAAGTGGGTGAAGATCCGCGAGCCGTCGATGCCCTCCCAGGCGAAGGTGTGGTGCGGCAGCCGGTTGGTCTCGTTCCAGGACAGTTTCTGGGTGAGGAACCAGCGGGCCCCGGCCAGCCTGGCGAGCTGCGGGTAGGCGGCGGTGTAGCCGAAGGAGTCGGGCAGCCAGACGCCGTGCTGCTCGATGCCGAACTCCTCGGCGAAGAACCGCCTGCCGTGGACGAGTTGGCGGGCCAGCGCCTCCCCGCCGGGCAGGTTGCCGTCGGCCTCGACCCACATGCCGCCGACCGGCGCCCAACTTCCCTCGGCCACGGCCTTCTTGATCCGCGCGAAGACCTCCGGGTACTGCTCCTTCATCCAGGCGTACTGCTGCGCCGAGGAGCAGGCGAAGACCAGCTCGGGGTACTCCTGGGCGAGGGTGGTCATATTGGTGAAGGTACGGGCGCACTTGCGCACCGTCTCGCGGACCGGCCACAGCCAGGCGGAGTCGATGTGGGCGTGCCCGACCGCCGAGACGGTGTGCGCGGAGGCGTTCGCCGGCCGGGCCAGCACATCGGCCAACCGCTGCCGGGCCCGCGCCGCGGTGCCCGGCACATCGGTGGGGTCGACGGCGTCGGCCGCCTGCCGCAGCGCGTGCAGGATCCCGTGCCGCCGGGAGGAGCCCTCGGGCAGCTGGTGCATCAGCTCGTCGAGCACCTCGATGTCGTGGATCAGCTGCCAGACGTCCTCCTCGCGCACGGCGATCTCGGCCTGCCCGAGCCGGTAGAGGTGTTCGGTACCGGCGGTCTCCAGCGAGCCGAGGTGGGTGTTGTGTCCGGCGCTGCCCACGATCCAGGGGTTGGCGGCGAGCTCCACGAGCAGGTCGACCTGCTCGCCGGCGGTGGCGGACGGGGTCAGCAGCACACTGCGGTGGTACGGGTGCAGGCCCTGCAGCGGGGCGCCGTGGGCGTCGTGGACCAGGCCCTCGGCCTGGCCGCCGGGCCCGCGGGTGAGGTCGAAGCCGAGGTCGAAGACGGCCTCCACGCGACGGCCCGCCCACCCCTGCGGGATCTGCGCGCGGGCCCGCAGCCAGGTGGTCGACCAGGGGCCGCCCCAGCTGGAGCCGAGCGCGAAGGGCCGGTAGTCGGCGTTCAGCGCCTCGGCGACCGGCACGGGCTCGCCGTCGACCTGCCAGGCGCTCAGCGTGAACGGGTGGACGTCGCTGTACAGGGCGGGCCGGACCACCCGGTCCAGCAGCTTGCGGATCCGGGTCTCGGTGATCCGGCGGTCGTCGTGCACGGGGACTGCTCCTTCCGGGGTCCTGCGCGGGGCGACGAGGCGCTCGGCGCAGGACCGGTGACGGGCGGGTCAGGCTCGGGGGATGCGCAGGGTCACCAGCTGGAAGGGCCGCAGGTCCAGGACGGCGGTCCCGTCAGCAACCGCCGACGGTTCCGCGTCCGTGACGGGCCGTTCCAGCAGGTCGGTCAGCACCGCGCGGTCGGCGGCGAAGCCGTCGGCGACCGACACGGCGGCCCGGGCGCGTCCGCCGTGGGCCTCGTAGAGGCGGACCACCAGGTCGCCGCTGCGGTCGTCGGCCAGCTTCACCGCGCTCACCACCACCCCGTCCCCGTCCACGGAGACCAGCGGTGCCACCGCCTGCGCCGCGCCGGTGACCCGGCGTTCGGGCAGGTTGGCGCGGTAGCCCTCGCGCACCGCGTCCCCGATGGTCGCGCCGGGCACCAGCGCGTGCCGGAAACGGTGCACACCCTGGTCGGTCTCCGGGTCGGGATAGCGCGGTGCGCGCAGCAGCGAGGCCCGCACCGTCGTGGTCGCGCCGCCGTCGGCGGTGCGGATCGAGCGGGTGACGTCATGGCCGTAGGTCGCGTCGTTGACCACCGCCACGCCCCAGCCCGGCTCGTCGACGTGGACGAAGCGGTGGTTGCAGGCCTCGAACTTGGCCCACTCCCAGCTGGTGTTCTGGTGGGTGGGCCGGTAGACGTGCCCGAACTGGGTCTCCGAGGCGTACCGGTCCGCCTTCACGTCCAGCGGGAAGGCCAGCTTGAGGAACCGCTCCCGCTCGTGCCAGTCGACCTCGGTGTCGATGTCCAGCCGCTGCACGCCGTCGGGCACCGACAGCAGTTGGGTGACTCTGGACTCGCCGAAGACCCGCTCGATGCGCACCGCGGCGCCCTCGACGCCCAGGGACTCCACCTCGACCAGGTCGCAGCCGGTGTTGCGGTAGAAGGCGTCGACGTCCCAGGCGTCCCACTGGTTGGGGAAGTCGGGGTGCAGCTGCAGCAGGTTGGCCGCCTGCCCGGGGGCCACCGCCTCGCGGCCGGCGGCGATGTCGTAGGCCGACACCACCAGCCCGCGTGCGTCGATCTCGACCCGCAGCAGGCCGTTGTCCAGCACATAGCCGCCGCCCTCGCGCGGCACCGGCGTCGCCGCGCCGCCCGCCCCGGACTCGGGTCCGGCGCCGCCCGAGGGCACCCCGGTGCGGGCGTGCGGTGCGCCGTTGAACAGCAGCTCGACCGACCCCTGGCCGGCCAGCGCCTGCTGGGCGGCCGCGATGATGCCGTCCAGCTCCCGGCCCACCCGGGCGTAGGTCTCCCGGGCCTCGCGGTGCACCCAGGCGATGGAGGAGCCGGGCAGGATGTCATGGAACTGGTGCAGCAGCACGGTCTTCCAGATCCGGTCCAACTCCTGGTACGGGTACGGGAATCCGGTGCGGACCGCGGCGGTGGCGGCCCACAGCTCGGCCTCCCGCAGCAGCGACTCGCTGTGCCGGTTGCCGCGCTTGGTCTGCGCCTGGCTGGTCAGCGTGGCCCGGTGCAGTTCCAGGTAGAGTTCGCCGACCCAGACCGGCGGGTTGGGGTACTCGGCCTCGGCCTTGTCGAAGAACTCCGCGGGCGCCTCCCAGCGCACCGTGGCCGAGCCCTCCAGGTCGCGCAGCCTGGCTGCCCTGGCGACCATCTCGCGGGTGGTGCCACCGCCGCCGTCGCCGTAGCCGGTCGGTGCCAGCGAGCGGGTGGCCACCCCCTTCTCCTTGAAGTTGCGCGCCGCGTGCGCGATCTGACGCCCCTTCATCTCGCAGTTGTAGGTGTCGACCGGCGGGAAGTGGGTGAAGACCCGGCTGCCGTCGATGCCCTCCCAGAGGAAGGTGTGGTGCGGGAAGCTGTTGGTCCGGCTCCAGGAGATCTTCTGGGTGAGCAGCCGCCGGGCCCCGGCCGCCTTGATGATCTGCGGCAGTCCGGCGGCGAAGCCGAAGGTGTCCGGCAGCCACGCCTCCTCGCTGTCGATGCCGAACTCCTCGATGAAGAAGCGCTTGCCGTGCACGAACTGACGGACCATCGCCTCGGATCCTGGCATGTTGGTGTCGGACTCCACCCACATGCCGCCGACCGGGACGAAGCGGCCGTCCGCCACGGCCTTCTTGACCCGGGCCCAGACCTCGGGCCGGTGCTCCTTGAGCCAGGCGAACTGCTGGGCCTGGGACATGGCGAAGACGAACTCGGGCTCCGCCTCGATCAGCGCGGTCATGTTGGAGGCGGTCCTGGCCACCTTGCGCACGGTCTCGCGCAGCGGCCACAGCCAGGCGGAGTCGATGTGGGCGTGGCCGACCGCGCTGATCCGGTGCGCGGCGGGGCCGGCGGGGGCGGCCAGCGCACCGGCCAGTTCGTCCCGGGCCGCCTGCGCGGTGCCGTTGACGTCCCGGAGGTCGACGGCGTCCAGGGCCCGGCCGACCGCGCGCAGGATCTCCCAGCGGCGGGCGCCGTCCACGGGCAGCTCGGCCATCAGCTCGCCGAGCACCTCCAGGTCCATGACCAGGTTCCACACCGTCTCGTCGAAGACGGCCAGCCGCATGGCGCCGAGCACGTACTGCGGCGCGTCGCCGGCGGTGCTGCGGTCCCCCATCGGCGTGGGCTGGAAGGGCACGCCGCTCGCGTCCAGGTCCGGATTGGAGGCCGCCTCGATCCGCCAGTGCACCTGCTCCCCGCCGGCCACCGGGGAGTCCAGCCGCACATAGGAGTTGCGCGGATGCAGGCCCTTCACCGGGGAGCCGTCGGGGCGGTAGACCAGGCCCTCGCACTGGAAGCCCGGGGTGCGCGGGGTGAAGCCGAGGTCGAGCACGGCCTCGACGGTGGAGCCGGCCCACTCGGCGGGCACCGTTCCGGTGACCTTGAACCAGCTGGTCCCCCAGGGAGTGCCCCAGGGAGTCCCCTCGGCGATGGGACGGGTCGCCGCCGCCAGTCCCTCGGCCACCGGCACGGGCTCCCCCGGGGTGGACCAGATCTCGACGTCCAGCGGCGCCGTCAGCGGGTGGACGGCCGGGCGGATGCGCTCCCGCAGGACGCGCTCCAGTCGGGCTTCGACCAGTTCTCGGTCGTCGTGCATGGGATGGGGTCTCCTGTTGCTGCGAGCGGGTACGGACCGGTCGGGGAGAGTCGCCTGCTCGGCGAGCCTACGAATCGGCGTCCTGGTTAGTCAATACGCTGGATGAACTACGGGGCAAGGGTCTGACGGCGTGGGCAACCCAACGGGCAAAAAGCCTTGCTGAACAGCCTGTCTGTCTATCAGTCAGCCACCGAGGAAGGCCACGGCGGGCTGCCGCCCGTACCGATTATCCCCATTCGATGGAGTAAATCGATAACGGACGGCAGCCCACCTCGCTCCTCAGGGCACTTCGTCAGGACCCGCTGCCGGCGGGCATCAGCTGGGCCATGTCGAACTCGGCCACGTTCTTGTTGTCGCCGATGCCCCCGCCCCACTCCAGGTAGCCGTTGCGCACCCCGGTGTCCACGTTGTTGAACATCGTGGACAGCGAGAAGACGTTGTCCGCCGTGGGCTGCACCGAGGTGAGGTCGCTCCAGGGCAGGGCGACCTGGTAGAGCGTGGTGTGGTTGGCGTCGTCCCTGGTGACGTGGACGGACGCGTCGGTGACCTGGCCGGCGCCCTGGGCGGGGCTGGTCCAGCGGTAGAGCTGGGAGCCGTCCGGGGTGAGCGCGGCGCCGTACTCGTAGTGGCCGTCGGAGGAGGCGGAACTGGTACTGGTCGAGGCGCCGGGCACCCCCGAGGTGGCCGCGAACTGCAGGCTGTCGCCCTGCCAGATGTCGCCCCCGGTGGCGGAGTTGGCGAAGGACTGCTCGGTCATGTCGGCGGTGATGTAGAGGTACTGGGAGTCCCAGTCGAACCACATCTTCCCGGACAGGTAGGACGGGCCGCCGTACGGCAGCGAGCCGTCCAGCGACTGCCAGACTCCGTTCGCCGTGGTGGCCATGTCGATGGACGGGCCGTCCTGGACGTCGGCCAGCGTCCATGAGCTGCCCAGGCTCTTGTTGACCACGGGCAGGAAGGTGGCGTGCCCGGACAGCGCCTCGGAGGACAGTCCGCCGGAGACGGTGCTGGTGACCGTCAGCGGGTACTGGGTGGCGAAGGCGATGCCGGGCACCGGCGCGGTCACGGTGGCGGTGGAGCCCGCGGCGATGGTCGCGTCGACCGGCTGGGTGCCGGACAGGCTGCCGAGCTTCCAGTTGATCGCCGTCACCGTGGTCGGGGTGTCCGACGGGTTGTCCAGCAGCACCTTCAGCTCACCGGCCGCCGGGCTGGTCCCGGTGATCACCGGGGTGGCCTGCTCCGGGGTGGCGCCCGAGGTGACCGACAGCGGGTCGACCGCGCTCTCGGTGTACGGTCCGGCCGCGCCGGTGAGGGTCGTCGTCGCGTCAAGTTCGGTCTGGGTACCGGGTGTCGTGCTGCTGGGCACGGCCACGTTCCAACTGGCCGTCACCTGCTGCCCGGGGGCGACGCTGCCGATCTCCACCGGCGAGGTCGCGGTCGCGGTCCAGCCGCTGGGGGTGTCCAGGCCGAGGTGCAGGTCGTGGACGGCCTTGTCGCCGCTGTTGGTGAAGGTCTCGGTCGCGGTGACGGTGGTGGCCGGCTTCACCACGGTCGGCGCGTGCAGGGTCAGCGGGTCCCGCACCACGATCGGGGTGCTGCCGGTGACGCCGTTCACGGTCACCCGGATGGTCGCCGCACCGGGTGCGTGCATGGTGACGGTGCCGTCGCCGCTGACCGTGGCGACCCGCGGGTCGCTGCTGGCGTAGCCGACGTGTGCGTGCGCGAGGTCGGCGAAGGACTGGTCGTTGTCGACCGCCTCGACGACGTTGGCGGCAGCGGCGTGGTCCTGCTCCAGCGTGGCGTCGGTGTCCGGGGCGATCCACGGGTTGGCGGCGGTCAGGTCCAGGGTCTGGCCGGAGTCGAAGACCACCTGGTCGGGCTGGACGGTGACGGTCTGCACCCGGGGCGTGATCGCGCCGTGCACGCTGACGCTGCCGGAGCCGACGGTGTCGGAGGCGTCGGTGGCGACCCGGAACTGGTAGGCGCCGTCGGCGACGACCTGCTTCAGGCTGCTCTCGTCCCAGGTGCTGAGGCTGGAGACCTTGACCGACAGGGTGATGTGCTGGGTCTGGCCGGGCTGCAGCAGCCGCGTCTTCTGGAATCCGGCGAGCTGCTCGCGGGCGGTGTCGCCGCTGCCGGCTCCCGGGAGTGCGGCGTACAGCTGCGCGACCGTGGTCCCGGCCGCCGAGCCGGTGTTGGTGACGTCGAAGCCGACCCGCACCGTTCCGTCCGCCGAGGTGGACGCCGGGCCGACCTCGATGCCGGAGTACTTGAAGGTGGAGTAGGACAGGCCGTAGCCGAAGGGGTAGGTGGGCTTGCCGGTGAAGTACATGTAGGTGCGGCCGAGTCCGCTGGTCTGGGACGGGGTCAGCCCGTAGTTGGTCATCGCCGGGAGCTGGGAGTCACCGGCGTACCAGGTGAAGTCCAGGTGCCCGGCCGGGTTCTGCTGTCCGAACAGCACCTGCGCCAGCGCGGTGCCCTGGCTCTCGCCGTTGTACCCGCTGAAGACGATCGACGGGAAGTCCTTCTGGGCCTGCTGGATGTCGTAGGGTCCGTCGGCCTGCAGCACCAGCGCGGTGCGCGGGTTGCCCTCGGCGGCGACCTGGTCGATCAGCGACTGGTAGTTGCCCGGCAGGGCCAGGGTGGACCGGTCGTGGCTCTCGTCGGCCACCTGGAGGTCGGACCCGGCGAAGACGACCACCAGCGAGGCGGACTTGATGGCGGCCTGGGTCGCGGCCGAGCAGGAGGCCGCCGCGGTGGCCGTGGTGGAGGTGGAGCAGGCGTCGAAGCTGACGGTCGCCGCCGGGTTGGCCTTCTTCACCGCGGCGGTGATCCCCTGTACCGCGCTGACCTGCAGGCTTGGCTCGCCGGAGTAGCCGCCGAGGGTCACCTTGCCGGCCAGGTCGCCGACCACGACCACGTTCGACAGCTTCGCCGGATCGGCCGGCAGCAGCGTGGACGAGGTGCCGGTCACGTCGTTGTTCTGCAGCAGGGTGATGTCGTTGGCGGCGACCTGCTCGGCCAGGGCCTGGTGGGCCGGGCTCTCGATCTGCGACTTGGTGATCGAGGTGTAGCCGACCTTGCTCGCCGGGTCGAACTCGCCGGTCTCCATCCGCACGGTGAACAGCCTGGTCAGCGCGGAGTCGACGACGCCGGTCGACAGCAGCCCGAGGTCCAGCGCGGCCTGGACGTTCTGTGTGGTCAGTTCACCTCCGGCGCAGTTGAGTTGGGTGCCGGCGCGAATCGCGTAGGCCTGTCCGCCGGCCGCGGCGGAGATCTGCTTCCCGGTGGTGGTGTTGGTCCACGAGGTGCCGTTGGTGGTCCAGCCGGGCGGGGCCCAGTCGTGCGAGGAGGACTGGTAGACGTCGCCGATCGCCCCGCAGTCCGAGGTGGTGTAGCCGGCGAACCCGTAGGTCGCCTGCAGCAGTTCGTCGACGGTGTAGGTGTCCGCCGGGGACGGCGTCCCGTTGACCGCGTTGTAGGAGGTCATGATGCCGGACACGTGCGCGTTCTGGACCAGGCCGGCGAACTGCTTGGTGTAGTAGTCCCGGAGGTTGGCGTCGGTGGTGTCGGAGCTGCCGGTGTGCCGGGAGTCCTCGACGTTGTTCAGCGCGTAGTGCTTGGCGGTGGCGGCGACCTTGAGGTACGGGGTCTGCTGCTTGCCGGTGATGGTCTCGCCCTGGTAGCCGTCGACGAAGGCGCCCGCCATCGAGGAGGTCAGGTATGGGTCCTCACCGAAGGACTCGTTGGTCCGGCCCCAGCGCGGGTCCCGGTCCATGTTGACGTTGGGCGCCCAGAAGGTCAGCGCCCCGTAGTCGGACGCCGACGGGCCCAGGTTGTTCTGTCCGGTCCCCCACAGCGACTTGTCCAGGAAGCCGCGGGCCTCGTCCGAGATCGCGGTGGTCTCCTGGTAGGTGAGCTGCGGGTCCCAGGTCATCGTCGAGGCGAAGTTCACCGGGAAGCTCGTCGCGTGCACCCCGCCGGCCACGCCGCCGCGGTTGCTGTCCGCGCCCAGCGTGTTGATGCCGTGCTGGCCCTCGCTCCAGTACGTGTACTCCTGCACGCCGAGCCGCGGTATCGCCGGGGCGCTGTTGGTCTGCAGCTGGGCGACCTTCTCCGGCAGCGTCATCCGCGACACCAGGTCGGCGGCCCGCTCGGCGAAGGAGTAGCGGGTGTTCAGGTAGACCGGCGCCCCGGCGGCGGACTGCGCCGCCGGGGCGTGGACCGCAGGGCTGGCCTGCGCGACGGCCGGGAGGACCGCGACCAGGCTCACCGCGCATACGGTGGCCATGAGTCGTGGAAGTGGGCATCCGAGCACCTTCAAGGTTGGCTCCTCCGACGTCGTGTGCGGATCTCTTCCCGGGAGGTGTGTCTACAACCCGCTGTGTTATCGACGCAATACGGCCGGCAGATGTTTCCGGATCTAGTCGCTGACCTGGGCAAACGGCACCACTTTATTGACCGTGAGGGCCCGTGTCGGCTGCCGGTGTAAGTTAATCCGCTTCATCTGTTGGTCCAAGGACGATTGAAGTCGCCGCCGAATTCGGAAAGCGCCGCACGGCGCCTCAGGGCGCCTCGAGACCGCCGTCAGGGCGGCGCACCTGGGTGGACCAGCGCTCGTGCAGGAACTTGACCGGCGGGTGGCGCAGCGCCGCCTTCTCGTCCAGGTCGACCCCCCAGCCGGGCTGTTCCGAGGGCGTCAGGTAGCCGTCGCGGACCACCGGGGTGCCGGGGAAGACCTCGTGGGTGGCCTCGTTGTAGCTGTGCGACTCCTGGTAGCCGAAGGCCGGGGTGTTGACGTCGACGGCGAGGTTGGCCGCCACGCCCACCGGCGAGATGTCCCCGGGCGAGTGGAACGCCGTGCGCACGCCCAGGAGTTCGGCCAGGGCGACCAGTTTGCGGGTGGGGGTGAGACCGCCCACCGAGGAGGTGTGCAGCCGCAGCAGGTCCACTCCCCCGTCGCGGACCAGCCGCGCCGCGTCGGCCGCCGAGCCGAGCTGCTCGCCGACCGCGATCGGCACCGGGGAGGCCGCGCGCACCTCGGGCAGCCGGTCGTAGTACTCCGGCGGCACCACGTCCTCCAGGAAGGACAGCCGGTACGGCTCCAGCGCCCGGGCCAGTACCACCGCCTGCTTGGGCGTCAGCCGGCTGTGCACGTCGTGCATCAGGCTCACCTCGTCGCCCAGGCGCTCCCTGGCCGCGGCGAACAGCGCGGGGGTGGCGGCCAGGTAGTGGTTCACGTCCCAGCCGTCCGGGTGCGGCGAGCGCGGGTAGCCGTTCGGGGTGCCGGGGGCGCCGTAGGTGCCCAGGCCCGGACCGCCCACCTGGAGCCGGATGTGCCGGTAGCCCTCGGCGAGCAGCGCCTCGGCCTGCGCCAGGGTCTCGGCAACGGTGGCGCCGGCGGCGTGGGAGTAGACCTCCACCGCGGCCCGGCTGCGTCCGCCGAGCAGCTCGTGCACCGGCATGCCGGCGCGCTTGCCGGCGATGTCCCACAGCGCCTGGTCGACGCCGGACAGCGCGTTGTTGAGCACCGGTCCGCCGCGCCAGTACGAGGAGTAGTGGATCATCCGGGTGATGTCCTCGATGTCGGCCGGGTGGCGCCCGACGACCAGCGGTCCGACGTGCTCCTCGACCGCGGCCACCACGGCCGCGTAGCGCTGGGTGAAGGTGGCGCAGCCGAGCCCGTACAGGCCGGGGTCGCTGGTGTCGACGCGGACCACCACCAGCGGGGTGCCCTCGGGCGCGGTGACGACGGCGCGTACCGCGGTGACCCGCAGGGCGTCGCGGGACGGCCACGGCGGCTGGGCCTGCGGGAGGCCGCCGGTGGCGTCGAGCAGTTGGTCGGCGTGGGATATGGACATGGTGGTGTCCTCCGGGTGGTGAGGCGGCGTCAGAGTTGGTGGGGCGGGCGCGTCAGGGCGCCGTCGGCAGGGCGGGCAGGGCGGGGCCGGGGCTGTCGGCGCTGAAGATCCGCAGATGGGCCTGGGCGGCCTGGCGGGTCTGCACGGTGACCGGGACCACCACCAGTTCGGGGCCGGTGGCGGGGGTGTCCGCGCTGATGCGCCGGTGCAGCAGCTCCATGGCCCGCCGGCCCATCTCCCGGGAGGGCAGCGAGACGGCCGCGGCGGTCAGCGGGAGCACGTCGAAGGGGCCGGCGTCGTCCATGCCGGCCAGGTCGACGTCGCCGGGGATCTCGAAGCCCAGCGCCAGCAGGTCCTGGGCGGCGCTGGCCAGCACGTACCCGTTGGCGCAGAGCAGCACGCTCGGCGGCTGGGGTCCGCGCAGCAGATCGGTCAGCAGCGCCTGGCGCTGTTGGGCGGACAGGCTCAGGAAGGGGCGGAGCACCGTCAGGTCGGGCCGCACGGTGATGTCGTGGCGGCGCAGGGCGTCGATGTGCCCGGCCAGGCGGTCCCGGACGCTGGTGACGGTGGTCTCGTCCCACAGTGTGGCCATGGTGCGGTGGCCGGAGCCGATCAGCGCCTCGGTGAGCTGGCGACCTGCGCCGACGTTGTCGGCGACGACGGCGTCGGTGGCGAGGTCGGGGCGGTAGCGGTCGAGCAGCACCAGCGGGACGTCGCGGCCGAGGACCTCGGTGTAGGCCGAGTCGGGCGCGCTGTCCTGGGCGGGGTAGACGATGATGCCGTCGGCCCCGTGGTCGAGGGCGTCGAGCAGGGCCCGCTCCTCGCGCCGGGGATCGCCCTCGCAGTGCGTGAGGTAGAGCCGGTAGCCCAGTTCCGCGCAGGTCGCCTCGATGCCGGCGAGCAGCTGCGAGACGTGCGGACCCTGGAACTGCAGCACGCAGGAGATCGACCGCCCGGTGTCCTGGGACCGGCGCACCGGGCGGTCGGCGACGAAGGTGCCGCTGCCGCGCCGGCGCACCACGTAGCCCTCGGTGGCCAGGTCGTTGAGTGCGCGCACGGCGGTGGCATGGCTGACCCCGAAGCGCTCGCAGATCTCCCGCTGGGTCACGAAGGGCACGCCGGGCGAGTACTCGCCGGACGCGATCGCGTCCAGGAGCTTGCGCTTGACCTGCTCGTACAGGGGGACGCGGGAGCTACCGTCTTCCGCTGCCATCCACGATCGACCTCCTCGGTGTCCGGTTCGGCTCGATCGCCCCCGGCTCCAACAGTGCCAAGTTAACCGGTCAAAACCTTAATTGACAGTCACTTGGTAGCACAAGCTCTTCTTGATCAGGCTATTGACATGTTAAATCTGACGCACCTAGGGTCTGGGGCACTCGACCTCGCCGGGAGGCCCGGAGCCCGACCGGCGTCACCGCCGGACCGGTGCATTTGGAGGAGAATATGGCCAACAGCCTTGGCAGAACCCGAATATGGGGTTCCTGCGCGATGGCCGCCGGACTGCTGTTCGGTACCGCGGCCTGTGGCAGCGGCTCGGCCGGCAGCAGCAGCGGTGCCGGCAGCACCATCCAGATGTGGACGTTCAAACAGACCCACGTCAAGGCCCTGGAAGCGGCCGCCGCCGCGTTCAAGCAGCAGACCGGCATCACCGTGCAGATCACCGCCTACACCCCCGACGACACCTACAGCAGCAAGATCCAGAGCGCCGCCGCCACCAGGAGCGTCGCCGACGTACTGGAGGTCCACGCCGGCGGCGAGGACTTCGTCTTCGGCGGCGCGGGCGTCCTGGCCGACCTGGCCCCCAGCGTGGACGCCGGCTGGAAGGACACCTTCCTCAAGGGCACCGCCGACACCGGCCTGGTCACCGACAGCGTGTACGCGTCCTCCCAGCAGCCGAAGTCCACCTGGCAGGGCGTGCAGAAGGGACAGCTGTTCAGCGTCCCCTTCACGGCCGGCACCTTCGGCATCGTCTTCGCCAACAAGAAGATGCTCACCGCCGCCGGACTGAACCCGGCCAAGCCGCCGACCACCTGGCAGCAGCTGATCACCTGGCTCAAGGCCACCAACCACGCCGCCCCGCAGACCGGCGGCATCACCATGGGTCTCAAGGACCCCTCCACCGCCTTCGACTGGCTGCTGCAGCCGATGGCCTACGCCGACCTCGGCAAGGCCAAGTACCAGGCGCTGTTCGGCAAGGACCCGGCGGCCAACTGGTCCAGCCCGGCTGGCAAGCAGGTGCTCACCCAGTACGACCAGCTCACCCCGTACTGGACCGCCGGCAGCCAGACCCTCGGCATCGACGACGCCGACCGCGCCTTCGCGCAGGGCAAGTCCGCCTTCGACGTCGGCGGCACCTTCACCCTCTCCTCGATCCAGCAGGACGGCATGGACCCCGCCAACGTGGTGGCCTTCGGGCTTCCGCCGGTGCAGGGCGGAGCGGTCAGCGACCTCAAGCTCGCCCCGGTGGCCCTGACCGGCCTGGCGATCTCCGCGCAGAGCAAGCACCAGGACGCCGACCTGAAGTGGCTCCAGTTCCTGACCTCCCGTCAGCAGGCCGGCGACTTCGCCAAGGCCGCACTGGACCTGCCCGGAACCGACCTCGGCGCCGGCGCCGCAGCCGCCGTGGGACCGCACCTGGCCAGCCTGGAGAGCGTCTTCGGAGCAGCGGGACCGGACACCTACAACCCCCTGGACACCACGTTCATGGGCCCCACCTACGACCCCGCGCAGACCGGCAACGTCCTGGTGCAGATGTCACCACTGAAGGGCCAGACCCCCGCCTCCGCCGCCGCCCGCCTGGGCGTCCTGATCGCCAGCACCTGGAAGTGACGGCGCCTTGGCCACCCCCGAGAACCTCGACACCACCGCCCGACCGCGCCGCCCCGCCACCCTGCGCTCGCAACGCGTCAAGGAAGCCCTGACCGGCTACGGCTTCGTCCTGCCCGCCGTGGCCCTGTTCGCCCTGATGGGCGTCTACACCATCATCTACGGGCTGCTGCTCAGCTTCGCCCGCTGGAACGGCTTCACCCCGCACTGGACCTGGGTCGGCGTCGGCAACTACCTGGACCTGCTCTACCGCGACCCGGTCATCGCACCGGTGGTGCAGAGCGCCGCCCTGCGCACCGTCGTGGTGATGGTCGCCGTACCCGCGCTCGCCGTCGCCGTCGGCTTCCCGCTGGCGGTGCTGCTCAACAGCATCACCCGGCTGCGCGGCTTCTTCCGCACCGTCTTCTTCCTGCCCTACGTCACCGCCGGCATCGCCGTCTTCTACGCCTGGACCTACGTCCTGCAGCCCGACGGCTCGCTCAACTACGTACTGCGCCACCTGGGCCTGGGCACCCTGGCCCAACCCCAGGGCTTCCTGGGCAACCCCAGCACCGCACTGCCCACCCTGATCGTGGTGATGGCCTGGTCGGCCATCCCGGTCGCCATGCTGCTCTACCTCACCGGCCTGCAGAGCATCGACTCCTCGGTGCTGGACGCGGCCAGGACCGACGGCGCCGGCACCCTGCGCACCATGACCGCGGTGGTCTGGCCGCTGCTGCGCCCGATCACCGCCGCCGTGGTGATGCTCAACATGCGCGACGCGCTCCAGGGCTTCCAGATCTTCCTGGTGATGACCAACGGCGGCCCCGGCGGCCACACCACCGTCCTCGGCCTGGAGTCCTACAACCTGGCCTTCTTCTCCGGCCTGCGACCCACCCTCGGCCTGGCCAGCGCCCTTGGCTGGCTGCTCTTCGTGGTCGCGCTGATCCTGGCCGCGATCAACGTCCGAGTCCTGCGGAGCCGCACATGACCGCCCCGGCCGCCGTCGCCGCGCCCACCAAGCCCACCCCCGACCCCGACCGTGCCGACCGCCCCTCCCGGGCCCCCGGCAGCCACCCGGTGCAGCGCAACCTGGGCCGCACCGTCGCCTACGTCCTGCTGCTGCTCTACGCCGTGGTCAGCGCCTACCCCTTCGCCTGGATGGTCTCCGGCGCCTTCAAGGACAGCAAGGAGATCCTCTCCGGCGGCCACCTGATCCCGCACCGCCCCACCCTGTCCACCCTCGTCCAGACCTGGAACCAGCTGCACTTCCTGCGCTACTTCGGCAACAGCCTGATCATCACCGTCTGCACCACCGCCGGCGTGCTGCTGTTCTACTCCATGGCCGGATACGCCTTCGCCGTACTGCGCTTCCCCGGCCGCCGACTGCTCTACGGCGCCTTCGTCTCACTGCTGTTCGTCCCCGGCATCACCGTGCTGCTGCCGCTGGTCATCCTGCAGAGCGACCTGGGCATCCTGGGCAGCCGGATCGGCCTGATCCTGCCGTTCATCAACGGCACCGCGCCACTGTCGATCATGCTGCTCACCAACAGCTTCCGCGCGGTGCCCGGCGAACTGCGGGAGTCCGCACGCTGCGACGGCGCCGGCGAGCTGCGCACCTTCTGGTCGATCCACCTGCCCGCGGTACGACCCGCGCTGGTCACCATCGCCCTGCTCACCGCCATCCCCACCTGGAACGAGTACGTGCTGTCCCGGGTCTCGCTCAACGACCCCTCCAGCTACACCCTGCCGCTGGGCCTGCAGAACCTCAGCTCCTCGGCGTCCCCCCAGCAGAACGTGCTGATGGCCGCCTCACTGATCATCGTGGTGCCGGTGGTCGTCCTCTTCCTGCTGCTGCAGCGCTACTTCGTCAACGGCCTGGCCGGCGCGGTCAAGGGCTGACCCGGCCCCGACACCCGGGCCCCGAAAGGAACGCAGAAACGTGAGAGTCCTGGTCACCGGAGCCCGCGGAACGCTGGGCCGCGAGGTGGTCGCCCACCTGACCGCCCGCGGCTGGAGCGTCCGCGCCCACGACCGAACCCCGCCGCAGGACGCCGGGGCCGACCCGGCCGCCGAAGCCGCCGAGACCGCCTGCGGCGACCTGCTCGACCCCGAGCACGCACGCTCCGTCGTCACCGGCATGGACGCGGTGGTGCACGCCGCCGCGCTGCCCTCGCCGACGTCCGGCACCGAGCAGGAGGTGTTCTCCAACAACGTCATGGCCGCCTACCAGGTGCTCGACGCGGCCGGGCGGGCCGGGGTCCCGCGGATCGTCTACGTCTCCAGCCTGTCCGCCCTGGGCATGGCCTGGTCCGCCCGGCACCGCCCGCCCACCGAGATCCCGGTGACGGAGCGTCACCCCTATCTCGCCGAGGACGTCTACGGCCTCTCCAAGCACCTCGGCGAACTGATCGCCGAGACCACCGCCAGGCGCTGGGGCAGCACCGTGGTCAGCCTGCGCTTCCCCTTCCTGGGCAGCGGCGACCGGCTGCGCGACCACCTGCGCTACGTCCAGGCCGACCCCGCCTTGGACCGGGGCGCGCTGTGGTCCTGGCTGGACACCCGCGACGCCGCACGGGGCATCGAGGCGGCGCTGGTCCGGCCGCTGACCGGCCATCACCTGATCAACCTGGTGGCCCCGGACACCACCGCGACCCGGCCCACCCGCGAACTGCTCACCCGCTACCACCCGTCGGCCCCGCTGGACCGCGCCCCGGACGGGTACGGCACCCCCTACGCCACCCATCTGGCCACGCAGTTGCTCGGATTCACCACCATTCACGGCTGGCGGCAGGACGCCGCCCGCCAGGAGGAGAAGGCATGACGACAACGCCACGGAAACAGGCCCTGGTCGTACGCGGCGGCTGGGAGGGCCATGTGCCCGTCGCCGCCTCCGACCGCTACGCACAGGCACTCAAGGAGGCGGACTACCAGGTCACCGTCTCGGACACGCTCGACTCCTACCTCGACCAGGAACTGCTGGCCGGCACCGACCTGGTGGTGCAGTGCTGGACCATGGGCGAGATCACCGGCCCGCAGGCGGCCGGCCTGTCCCGCGCGGTGCGGGCCGGCACCGGCTTCGCCGGCTGGCACGGCGGCATCGTCGACTCCTTCCGCGGCGAGACCGCCTACCAGCTGATGACGGGCGGTCAGTTCGTGCACCACCCCAGCGGGTTCGTCACCTACCGGGTGCGACCGGTCCCCGAGCGCGCGCACCACCCGGCGCTGGGCGGCATCACCGCCTTCACCATCACCACCGAGCAGTACTACCTGCACCTGGATCCCGCCAACGACGTACTGGCCGTCACCGACTTCGAGGACGACCCGGACAACCCCGAACTCGCGGGCACCGTCATGCCCGTCACCTGGACCCGCCGCTGGGGCGCGGGCCGGGTCTTCGTCACCACCCTCGGCCACAACCTGGCCGACCTCGAGACACCCCAGGTCGACACGATGATCAAGGAGGGCATGGCATGGGCGACCCGGTGAACCCGCTGCGCATCGGTCTGGTGGGAGCAGGCCAGATCAGCGGCGCATACCTGAAGACCTTCCCCCAGCTGGACAACGTCCGGGTGACGGCCGTCGCCGACCTGGACCCCGCCCGGGCCGAGGCGACCGCCGACACCGTCCCCGGCGCCCGCGCGCTGACCCCCGCGGAACTGCTCGCGGCGCCCGACGTGGACCTGGTCCTCAACCTGACCATCCCGGCCGCTCACGCCGAGATCGCCCTGGCCGCCGTCGCCGCCGGCAAGCACGTCTACGGCGAGAAGC
Source organism: Streptacidiphilus jeojiensis (assembly GCF_042510965.1). Lineage (NCBI taxonomy): Bacteria > Bacillati > Actinomycetota > Actinomycetes > Kitasatosporales > Streptomycetaceae > Streptacidiphilus > Streptacidiphilus jeojiensis. The sequence goes on along the minus strand of NZ_JBEUKS010000003.1, from coordinate 409,144 downwards.
CGCTGGCCGCCGACACCACCGAGGCCCGCCAGGTACTGGACGCCGCGGCCCGGGCCGGCGTCCGCGTCGGCTGCGCCCCGGACACCGTGCTCGGCACCGGCGTACAGACCGCCCGGGCCCAGCTGGACGCCGGCGCCATCGGCCGACCGGTCGCCGCCACCGCCTTCATGGTCACCCCCGGCCACGAACGCTGGCACCCGGCACCGGAGTTCTACTACCGGCCCGGCGGCGGCCCGCTGCTGGACATGGGCCCCTACTACCTGACCGCGCTGGTCACCATGCTCGGCCCGGTGCGGCGGGTGGTCGGCATGTCCGCCACCCCGCAGCCGACCCGCACCGTCGGCAGCGGCCCCAACGCCGGGACGAGCTTCCCGGTCCAGGTCGCCACCCATGTCACCGGCGTCCTGGAGCACGCCGACGGCGTGCTGTCCACGCTGATGATGAGCTTCGACATCTGGGCCGGACAGCTGCCCAGGATCGAGGTCTACGGTCTGGAGGGCTCCCTCTGGGTCCCCGACCCCAACGGCTTCGACGGCCAGGTGAGCCGCTTCCACGCGAGCCGGCAGGAGTGGACCCCGGTGCCCGAGTCGGGCGGCTACCGCGGCGCCTCGCGCGGCTACGGCGTCTCCGACCTGGCCCGCGCCATCGCCACCGGCGGCCCGCACCGGGCCGACGGCGAACTCGCCTACCACGTGCTGGACGTGATGGAGTCGCTGCTCGCGGCGGCCGAGTCGGGACAGGCGGTGGAGGTCGGCAGCAGCTGCGCCCGACCCGCGGCCGTGCCGCTGGACGCCCGGCCGGAGGAGCAGTGAGTCCGACGGACGGTCAGAAAGCCCCCCTGCGCGTCGGCATGGTCGGCTACGCCTTCATGGGCACCGCCCACTCGCAGGCCTGGCGCAACGCACCCCGCTTCTTCGACCTCCCGCTGCGGCCCGAACTCGCCGTGCTCTGCGGCCGCTCCGAACCGGCGGTACGGGCTGCCGCGCAGACCCAGGGCTGGTCCGACTGGGAGACCGACTGGAAGCGCCTGGTCGCCCGCGACGACATCGACGTCGTGGACATCTGCACCCCGGGCGACAGCCATGCGGAGATCGCCCTCGCGGCGCTGGCGGCCGGCAAGCACGTGCTCTGCGAGAAGCCGCTCGCCAACACCACCGAGCAGGCCCGGACCATGACGGCCGCCGCCGCCGAGGCGTCCCGGCGCGGACAGCGCTCCATGGTGGGCTTCAACTACCGGCGCGTCCCCGCCCTGGCGCTGGCCCGGCAGCTGATCGCGGACGGCCGGCTGGGCACCGTGCACCAGGTGCGCGCCCAGTACCTGCAGGACTGGATCGTCGACCCGGACTTCCCGCTGGTCTGGCGGCTGCAGGCAGACCGCGCCGGATCCGGCGCCCTCGGCGACCTGGGCGCGCACAGCATCGACCTGGCCCAGTACCTGACCGGTCGACAGATCGTGGGCGTCAGCGGGCTGCTGGAGACCATCGTGCCCGAGCGGCCGCTGCCGGAGGCGTCCAGCGGCCTGTCCGCCTCCGGCGGCAGCGGGCGCGGCGCGGTCACCGTGGACGACGCGGCCCTGTTCACCGCGCGCTTCGAGGGCGGCGCGATCGGCGTCTTCGAGGCCACCCGCTTCGCCACCGGGCACAAGAACGCCATGCGGATCGAGGTCAGCGGCTCCCAGGGCAGCCTGTCCTTCGACTGCGAGTCGCTGAACGAACTCGCCTTCCACGACCGGGGCGAGGACCCGCGCACGGCCGGCTTCCGCCGGATCCTGGTCACCGAACCGACCCACCCCTACATGGACGCCTGGTGGCCGCCGGGCCACCTGATCGGCTACGAGCACAGCTTCACCCACCAGGTGAAGGACTTCGTCGAGGCCGTCGCCACCGGCACCGACCCGGCGCCGTCGTTCGCCGACGGGCTCCAGGTGCAGCGGGTGCTCGCCGCCGTCACCGACAGCGCCGCCGCCGACAGCGTCTGGACGGCCGTCCCGGACGGCAGTTGAACCGACCGACCCCCACCCGCAACGGAAAGGCATCGCGACCATGCCCCGACCCGTCACCCTCTTCACCGGCCAGTGGGCCGACCTCCCCCTCGAAGAAGTCTGCCGACTGGCCTCCGAGTGGGGCTACGACGGCCTGGAACTCGCCTGCTGGGGCGACCACTTCGACGTCCGCCGGGCACTGACCGACGACGCCTACCTGCCGTCGCTGCGCGCCACCCTGGACGGCTACGGCCTCCAGGTCTGGACCGTCTCCTGCCATCTGACCAGCCAGGCCGTCTGCGACCACCCGATCGACGAGCGCCACCGCGGCATCCTGCCCGACCGCATCTGGGGCGACGGCGAGCCCGAGGGCGTGCGGCAGCGGGCCGCCGAGGAGATCAAGGACACCGCGCGGGCCGCCGCCAGGTTCGGCGTCGACACCGTGGTCGGCTTCACCGGCTCGTCCATCTGGCACACCGTCGCCATGTTCCCCCCGGTGCCGCCGGAGATGATCGAGCGCGGGTTCGCCGACTTCGCCGAGCGCTGGAACCCGATCCTGGACGTCTTCGACGAGGTCGGCGTCCGCTACGCGCACGAGGTGCACCCCAGCGAGATCGCCTACGACTACTGGACCACCCAGCGCGCCCTGGACGCGATCGGCCACCGGCCCGCCTTCGGGCTCAACTTCGACCCGAGCCACTTCGTCTGGCAGGACCTCGACCCGGTCGGCTTCCTCTACGACTTCCGGGACCGCATCTACCACGTCGACTGCAAGGAGTCCGTCAAGCAGTTCAACGGCCGCAACGGCCGCCTGGGCTCGCACCTGCCCTGGGGCGACCCGCGGCGCGGCTGGGACTTCGTCTCCACCGGCCACGGCGACGTGCCGTGGGAGGCCTGCTTCCGGATGCTCAACTCCATCGGCTACGACGGGCCGATCTCGGTCGAGTGGGAGGACGCCGGCATGGACCGCCTGGTCGGCGCCCCCGCCGCACTCGCCCTGGTCCGCGAGCTCAGCAGGATCGAGCCCCCGGCAGCCTCCTTCGACGCCGCCTTCAGTCAGACCTCCTGAACCGGCAGCGGCAGCGGTCCCGAGCCCGGCATCCCCCGGCAGGGGACCGCTGCTGCGGTGGTTCGAAGGAGGTCAGCCGCCGACCGCGGCGGCCAGTCCGGACAGGTCGTGGCCGCCCAGGCCGAGGTCTCGGGCTCGGACGAACAGCGCCTGTGCCTCGGGGAGCAGCGCCAGCGGCATTCCGGCCTGGGCCGCCAGTTCGGCGGCCAGGCGCTGGGGTTCGAGCAGTCCGGCGAGGGTGGCCCCGGAGGGTTCGTGCGGGGCCCGGGTCAGCCGGGTCAGTGTTCGCTCCAGCATGGTGCTGGCGGCCCAGCCCGAGCCCAGGACCTCGCGGGCGACCTCCAGGTCCACCTCCCTTCGCTGTAGCAGCGCCACCGCCTCGGCGGCGGCCGCCACATGGCAGCTGACCAGCATCTGGTTGACCAGCTTCAGCTCCAAGCCGGCGCCCTGGCCGCCGACGTGACGGATCCTCGACGCATACCCCGACAGCACCGCGGCGGCCTCGGCCAGCGCCGCGGCAGAGCCGCCGACCATGGTGGTCAGGGTCCCGGCGGCGGCGCCCTCCGGGCCTCCGGTGACCGGCGCATCCAGGAAGTCGGCGCCGCGCGCCTCCAGGAACGCGCCGAGGTCCCGCGCCAGCTTCGGTGCGAAGGTGCCGTGCTCGACGAAGACCTGGCCGGGCCGGGCCGCCTCGGCGGCGCCGTCCGGTCCCAGGTAGGTCTCCTCGACGGCGGCCCCGTCGAGGAGGCAGCCCAGTACCAGGTCCGCGGCACCGGCGGCTTCGGCCGGGGTCGCGGCGACCTGTGCGCTGGCCGCGCGCAGCGCCTGCGCGCGGGCCGGGGTGCGGTTCCAGACCACGACGCGGTGACCTGCCGTCAGCAGCCTGCCGGCCATGGGTGCCCCCATCGCGCCCAGCCCCAGGAAGGCGACGGTGCGGGGTGCGCCGGCCGTCATGGTGCCACGATCGGGTTGTCGGTGCGGCCCAGCCCCTCCACCGACATGCTGATCCGGTCGCCGGGCTGCAGGAAGCGCGGGGGCTCCATCTTCGCGCCCACGCCGGCCGGGGTGCCGGTGATCAGGATGTCGCCGGGGCGCAGCCGGAACACCGCGCTGACGCTCTCGACCAGTCCGGCCACGTCCACGACCATGTCGTCGGTGTTGCCGTCCTGGCGCAGCTCGTCGTTGACCCACATCCGGACCCGCAGGTCCTGCGGGTCGGCGACCTCGTCGGCGGTCAGCAGCCAGGGTCCGCAGGGGCTGGAGCCGTCGAAGCCCTTGGCCCGGCCCATCTGGACGTGCATCCACGGTTCGCCGGGCGGCAGGATCTGGTCACGGGCCGTCATGTCCTGGATGTTCATGTAGCCGGCGACGTGCTCCAGGGCCCGCTCGCGCGGGATGTGCCGTCCGGCACGGCCGATGACCACGCCCATCTCGGCCTCGTAGTCCAGTTCGGCGGTGACGGCGGGCCTGACGACTGGGTCGTGCGGGCCGATGACGTTGCTGGTGGGCTTGGGCACGATGATCGGCTGCTGCGGCGGCTTGCCGCCGTTCATCCCCGCCATCTCGGCGACATGGGCGTGGAAGTTGCCGCCGATGACCACCAGGGTGGGCGGTTCGGGCACCGGCGGTCCGAGCCGCACCGCGTCCAGCGCGATCCGGTCGGCCGTCGGGTCGGCGAGCAGTTCGGCGATCAGCGGGCGCAGCTGCGGCAGCAGGCCGAGGACGGCGTTCATGCCGGCGCCGGGGATGCCGAGGTCGGCCAGCAGCGGTGCCAGCGGGACGACGGCGTCACCGTCCAGGACACCGGGCTGCTCGGCGCGGGCGGGGCCGAAGCTGACGAGTTTCATGGGGTCTCCTCCGGGGTGGCGTGCAGGAAGTCGAAGTCGCAGCCCTCGTCGGCCTGGCCGACGTGGTCGGCGTACAGCCGGCGGTAGCCGCGGGCGGGGCGGGGGGCGGTGGCCGGCGGGGTGTCGCGGGCCCGCCGGTCCAGGGTGTCGGGGTCCACCAGCAGGTCCAGGGTCCCGGCGGGGACGTCCAGGCGGATCGGGTCGCCGTCGCGCACCAGGGCGAGCGGGCCGCCGACCGCGGCCTCCGGGGTGACGTGGAGGACCACGGTGCCGGCGGCGGTTCCGCTCATCCGGGCGTCGGAGACCCGCACCATGTCGCGGACCCCGGCCCGGTAGAGCTTGGCGGGGATGGGCAGTCCGCCGACCTCGGCCATGCCGGGTCCGCCGATCGGGCCGGCCCCGCGCAGCACCAGCACGGTGTCGGCGGTGACCGGGAGGTCGGGGTCGTCGATGCGGGCCCGCAGGTCGGCCAGGCCGTCGAAGACCAGGGCGGGTCCGGTGTGCCGCAGCAGCCGGGGCGAGGCGGCGCTGCGCTTGATGACGGCGCTGCGGGGGGCCAGGCTGCCGTGCAGCACGGCGATCGCCCCGTGCGGGTGCACCGGGTCGGCTGCGGGACGCAGCGCGCGGCCGGGTCCTGGTGCGGTCCCGGCGGCGACCTCGCGCCAGTTGCTGCCGTCGGCGGTGGGGCGGTCCAGGTGCAGCAGGGGGCCCAGTTCGCGGACCACGGCCGGCACTCCGCCCTCGTCGTGCAGATCGGCCAGGGTGTGCGGGCCGTTGGGGCGGGCCTGGCCCAGGGTGGGGGTGGTCCGGCTGGCTTCCCGCAGATGACGGGTGCTCAGCCGCACTCCGGCGCGGCCGGCCAGGGCCTGCAGGTGGATGACGGCGTTGGTGGATCCGCCGGTGGCGCAGACCAGCCGCCAGGCGTCGGTCAGCGCCTCGCGGGTGACCAGCCGGCTGGGCAGGACCGGGTCGCGGGCGAGTTCCACGGCTCGCGCCCCGGCCTGCTCGGCGGAGGCCAGCCGCTGCGGGCTGCCGGCCGGCAGCAGGCTGCTGCCGGGTGGGGCGAAGCCCAGGATCTCCGCGATCATCGCCAGGGTGACCGCGGTGCCCATGACGTTGCAGACGCCCGGGCCGGGGCTGATGCAGCCCTCGACCTCGCGCCAGGCCCGGTCGTCGAGAAGGCCGCTGCGGCGTTCGTCGGCGATCCGCCAGGAGTCGTCGATGGTCAGCTCGCCGCCCCGCCAGCGGCCGGCCGGCCGGGGGCCGGTGGTCAGCGAGAGGGCGGGCTTGTCGGCGCTGAGCGCCCCCATGAGCTGGGCGGCGACGGTCTTGTCGCAGCCGCCGAGCAGGACCACGGCGTCGATCGGGCTGGCGCTGATCATCTCCTCGACGTCCATCGCCATCAGGTTGCGCAGCAGCATCGTGGTGGGGTGGACCAGCGACTCGGCCAGCGAGATGGTGGGGAACTCCAGCGCGATGCCGCCGGCCGCCGCGACGCCGCGCTTGACCGCCTCGGCCATCGGCCGGGTGGGCAGGTTGCAGGGGTTCAGCTCGCTCCAGCTGGTCGCGATGCCGATCACCGGGCGCCTGCGGACCTGGTCGCTGGTCAGGCCGCCGGAGCGGAGGAAGGACCGGGCGGCGAACCCCGCGTCGCCGTCGAGCGCGGAGCTGTCGGTCTGATCCTGGATCACCTGGTCCTGGGTCATGCCGGGCCCCCGGTGGCGGCGGTGCGGCGGTGCGGTGCGGGTGGCACGGTCGGCTCCTCGGCGGGGTGGGGGAAGTGCTCCAGGCCGATCCAGCCGTCGTAGCCGAGGCGTTCGATCGCGTCGAGGAGTTCGGGGAAGGGGATGCGGCCGGTGCCGGGGCGGCCGCGGCCGGGCCAGTCGGCGATCTGGATGTGCCCGATGCAGTCCTCGGCGTCGCGCAGCACGGCGAGCAGGTCGCTCTCCTCCTGGAACAGGTGGTACGCGTCGAACAGCAGCCGCAGCGACCCGGGCCGGTCCAGGCGGTCGATCAGCGCGCGGGCGTCGTCCACCCCGCGCAGCAGCGGCGAGCGGCGGTCGGCCGCGTTGAGCGGTTCCAGCAGCAGCTGCGGGTCGCCCTCGCGCAGGGTGGTCAGCGCCCAGGCCAGGTTGGCGTGGGCGGTGGCCAGCTGGTTCCCGCGCGAGGAACCGGCCAGGCGGCCCCCGGCCAGGACGTTGATCGCCCCGGCACGGATGCGGCGGGCGAAGGCCAGCGTCTGCCGGAAGTCCTCGCGCCACCAGGCCGCGGCGGCGGGGTTGCCCAACTGTCCGAAGTCGTCCGCGTAGGGGCCCTCGGCGGTGTTGACGCAGGCGACCTCCAGGGCCAGCCGGTCCAACTCCAGGGCCAGGACCTCGCGCTGGTCGGCCGGCGGGGCCCAGAGCTCCACGCAGCCGAATCCGTCCCCGGCGGCCCGGGCCGGACGGCTCGGCCAGGGCACCGCCCCGTACAGGGTGTTCAGGTGGGCGCTGTAGCGCAGGGTCATCGCCGCCCGCCGGCGGCTGCGGGGCGGGCGGCGTTCAGGTGGAGCGCGGTGAGGGCGGAGTGCAGGGTGTCGACGGGGTCCTCGGGCAGCGTGGTCGCGCGCCAGGCGACATGGCCGTCCGGGCGGACCAGCACGGCGCCGGTGGCGCTGATCCCGTAGGCGGCGTGCAGGTCGGCCGCGGCATCGCGGAGCCGGCCGTGGTCGACGGCCAGGGTCCGCAGCCAGGGCCCGGCGGACAGTTGCTCCGCAGCGTCCCGCCAGGCTCCGCCGTGACCCCCCGTCAGCAGGGTGAAGGCGTCGTCGAACAGGTCCAGCGTGGAGCCTCCGTCCCGCAGCGGCACGGCCGGGGCGCGGTGCCCGGGCCGGGCGGTGGGGGTGTAGTGCTCGGGGACGAACGCCGGGGCCGGGTCGGGTTCGGGGACCAGGGCGCCGTGCCGGTAGCCGAAGCCGAGGTCCTGGCCCAGCGCGCTGACGTGGCCGCCCTGGGCGTCCAGGAGTTCGCGGCTGCGGACGGTGTCCCCCTCGGCCAGGGCCCGGCGGATCGCCGGGAACCGCTTGCCGTTGTCCAGGCTCCAGGCGAGGTTCGCCTCGGCGACGGGCCGGCGCTCTGCGTCGTAACTGTCCAGCAGTGCGGCATCGGCGTGTCCGGCCAGCACGAAGGCGAGTTTCCAGGCCAGGTTGTGGACGTCCTGGATGCCGCTGTTCATGCCCATGCCGCCGGTGGGCGGCAGGACGTGGGCGGCGTCCCCGGCGAGGAAGACCCGTCCCTCGCGGTAGCGGTCGGCGTTCATGGCGCTGACCCGGAAGGTCGCGATGTCGCGGATCTCCACGGCCAGGTCGGGGTCCCCGACCGCACCGCGGATGGCAGCCAGGGCCTGTTCGGCCGTCTGGTCGGCGGGCCGGTCCTGGCCGGGGGGCAGGGCGATCAGGGTGATCCAGCGGCGGTGGCCGTCGACGGAGGCGATCTGGACGTGCTGCCCGGTGTCGGCGCCGGTGACGAACTGGATGCAGGGCCGGTGCGCGGCGTAGCGGTCCAGGTCGCCGTGCCAGTAGACGCTCTGCCACCAGGACACGACCGGCTCCCCGGTCATCGGGATGCCCAGGTCGGCGCGGATCCGGGAGCCGACGCCGTCGGCGGCGACCAGGTACCGGGCGGTCAGCGTGGTCCCGTCGTCCAGGGCGACCCGGACCTGCTGCGCGGTCTGCGTGACCGGTCCTGCGGTGACTCCGGTGCGCAGCTCGATCAGGGGTTCGGCGCGGGCGCGGCGCAGCAGGGCGTCGTGGACCGCGTCCTGGGCCACCCGGCAGCTGGTGGTGGGGCTGCCGTCGAACGTGCGGGGTTCCAGTTCGGGGGTGCGGGCGAGCTCGTGTCCGGCCAGGGTGTCGCAGTAGATGAAGCGCAGCGCCTCGGGCGGCAGGGCGTGGGCGCGCAGTTCGTCCTCCAGGCCCCACTGGCGGAACAGCTCCATGGTGCGGACCCGCACGCCGCGGGCCTTGGGGTGCTCGAAGGTGCCGGTGGAGCGCTCGACGACGGTGCTGCGCACCCCGAACCGGGCCAGGGCGATGGCCGCGCTGAGGCCGACCGGTCCGGCGCCGACGATGGCGACTGGGGGGTGGGTCGCGGTCACAGGTGGGCGTCCTCTCGCTGCGGGTCGGTGCCGGGTCCGGTACCGGACCCGGGTTCGGGTTCGGGTTCGGCCGGGTCCGCCGGGGGTGCGGAGGATCCGAAGAACATGGCGGCCATGTCCGGGCGGGCCAGCAGCGCCTCGGAGCTGTCGGCGAGCAGCACCCGGCCGCGCTCCATGACCACTCCGTGCGAGGCGAGCCTGAGTCCGAACCGCACGTTCTGTTCCACCATCAGCACGGTGGTACCCAGGTCGCGCATCATCCGGGTGCTGTCGAAGACCAGCGCGCTGGCCTTGGGATCCAGGCCCAGGGTGGGTTCGTCCAGCAGCACCATCCGCGGTTCCAGCACCAGCGCCCTGGCGAACTCGACGATGCGGCGCTGGCCGCCGGAGAGGTTGGCGGCCTTCTCGTCCGCGCGCTCGCGCACGATCGGGAAGACCTCTTCGAGTTCGGCGATGCGGCGGCGCAGCCGGGCCTTGTCGCGGCGGATCAGGTAGCCGCCCAGCAGCATGTTGTCACGCACCGTCAGGTCGGCGAAGAGGCCGTTGTGCTGGGGCACCTGGACGATGCCGGCGCTGATGACGGCGGCCGGGCTGTGCCCGTGGATGGCGGCGCCGGCCAGCCTGATCTCGCCCTCGCGGGGGTGGATCTGGCCGCTGATGGCGCGCAGCACGGTGGATTTGCCGGCTCCGTTGGGGCCCACGATGCAGGTGATGGTGCCGGGTCGGACCGAGAGGTCCAGCCCCTGCAGGACGTCCCCGCCGCCGTATCCGGCGACGACGGAATGCATCTCGATCATGCTGTGCCTCCGGCGGTGGCGGCGTCCAGGGCGAAGTCCGCGCCGAGGTAGGCCTCGCGGACCTGCTCGTCGGCGCTGATGTCGTCGGGGGCGCCGTAGGCGATGACGGTGCCGCGGGACAGCACGACGACCGGGTCGGACAGGGAGAGCACGAAGTTCATGTCGTGCTCGACGATGAGGAAGGTCTGCCCGGCCCGGTTGAGCGCCTGGATCAGCGCGGCCATGCGCCGGATCAGGGTGGGGTTGATGCCGGCGCAGGGTTCGTCCAGCAGGATCAGCTGCGGTTCCAGCATCAGGACCTGGGCCAGTTCGACGAGTTTGCGCTGCCCGTAGGACAGGTCGGTGGCGCGGGCGGTGAGGTAGTCGCCCAGGCCGACGAACTCCAGCAGTTCGGTGGCGCGGGCGGCCTCGGCGCCGGAGACGGCGCTGCGCAGCAGGTTGCCGGGGCGGAACCCGCCGCAGGCCGCGGCGACGTTCTGCAGCACCGTCAGGCTGGGGAACAACCGCGGCAGTTGGTAGGTGCGGCCGATGCCGGCGAAGGTCCGTTGGGTGGGCCCGAGCTGGTCGATGCGCCGTCCGTCGAAGTCGATCCGGCCCGCGGTGACCGGGTAGGTGCCGTCGACCAGGTTGAACACGGTGGTCTTGCCGGAGCCGTTGGGGCCGATCAGCGCGGTGATCGAGCCGCGGGTGACCTCGAAGCCGCAGTCGTCCACGGCGACCAGTCCGCCGAAGCGCCGGCTCACCCCGGTCAGCCGCAGCAGGGCGGTGTCCTCCGTCTGCGCCCGGGGTCGCATCACCGGGGTGGCCGGCAGTTCGGCGTCGGCCAGCCGTCGCCCGACCGGGCTGGTGGCGCCGCGGGTGCGGCGTCGGCGCAGCCATTCGGCGGCCTGCGGCAGGATGCCGCGCGGCAGCAGCAGGGTGACGGCCAGCAGCAGGCCGCCGAAGAAGACCAGCCGCAGCGCGCCCGCGTCCGAGCCGCCCAGGTGCGAGTTGGTGACCTCGGACAGCGGTTCCAGGATGAACGCCCCCAGGACCGGTCCCCACACCGTGCCGCGGCCGCCCATCAGCGCGGCCAGCACCGCCTCGACGCTGAGCACGATGTCGAACATCGCCCCGGGGTCCAGGAAGGAGACGTAGTAGCCGTAGACCGCACCGGCCACGCCGACCAGCACCGCGCTGGCCATGAACGCCAGGGACTTGTAGGCGGGGGTGCTGATGCCGATGCCGGCGGCCTTGTCCTCGTCGTCGCGGATGGCCACCAGGCCGATGCCGAGCTTGGTGCGGGCGATGCCGGCGGCCAGGGCGACGGCCAGCACCAGCAGTCCGAGCAGGGTGTAGTAGAAGGGCCAGTCCTGGATGTCCACGCCCCAGGTGGGCAGTGGCATCAGCAGTCCCTTGCTGCCGCCGGTGACCGAGGTCCAGTTGCGGACGGTCAGGCCGAGCAGTTCCAGCAGGGCGAAGGTGACGATCACGAAGGCCGGCCCGCGGGTGCGCCGGGTCACCACCGACAGCAGCAGGGCGACCAGGGCCGCTGCCACGCCGCCGAGCGGGGCGACCAGGAACGGGGAGACGCCCCAGTGGGCCGAGGCGACCCCGGCGGTGTAGGCGCCGATGCCGATGAAGGCGCTGTGGCCCAGGGAGACGTAGCCGGTGTACCCGGCCATCGTGTTCCAGCCGCTGGCCAGCACCGCCAGCACGAACGTCATGATCAGCATGTTCTGGTAGTAGATGTCGCCGGTCAGCGGCACCAGGGCCAGCAGCAGCACGCCCAGGGCGGGTGCGCCCCGGCGCAGCAGGCGGCGGTTGCGCGCGGTCATGCCCGGGCTCCTTCGCGTCGCAGGGTGATGCCGAACAGGCCCTGGGGGCGCAGCAGCAGGATGGCCAGGATGAGCATGTAGGGCACGGCGGTGGTCCAGCGTACGTCCCAGTAGGTGGAGGTCAGAGCCTCGCCGAGGCCCAGGACCACGGCTCCGGCGAGCGCTCCGGGCAGGCTGCCCAGGCCGCCGAGGACGACCACGCACAGCACCCGGCCGATCCAGATGTCCTGCGAGTCGGGCAGGAACTGGTAGAGGACGGACAGGGCCGCGCCGCCGAAGCCGGTGGTGGCCGCGCCCAGCGCGAACATCTGCGCCATGGCCCGCTCCACGTCGATGCCGACCAGTTCCGCCCCGCCGCGGCTGGAGGCGCAGGCCCGGATCGCGCGTCCCAGGAAGGTGCCGCGCAGCAGCGCGTACAGGCCGCCGAGGACGACCAGTGCGCCGATGCACGCGTACAGCTGTGCCTTGGGGACGCTCAGGGAGCCGAGGTGGAAGGAGGTGTTGAAGTAGGAGGGGGTGGCGCTGCGGTCGGAGGTGCCGAAGACCAGCGCGATGACGCCCTCCCCGGCGACCGCGACGGCGAAGGTGGCGACCAGGGTCAGCCCCGGGTCCACCCGCTGCACCCGGGCGACCACGCCCTTGTAGAGCAGCCAGCCGATGCCGTACAGGGCGGCCGAGGACAGGACGCCGAGCAGCAGCGGGTCCAGGCCGGTCCGCTGCCACATCCACCAGGACAGGTAGGCGCCGGTGATCAGCAGGCAGCCCTGGGCCAGGTTGATCACGTCCATCACGCCGAAGATCAGCGTGAAGCCGGAGGACATCAGGGCGTAGACGCCGCCGATCAGGCAGCCGAAGATCAGGGTCTGCAGCAGCAGGGTCACTGGGACCACCCGGGCTTGGCCCACTCGATCTGCTTGCTGGTGGCCTCGGCGGCCGGGGCGACGATCTGCAGCTTGCCGTTCTGCCACTGCGCGAGCAGCAGCGAGCCCTTGGGCTTGCCGGCGGCGTCCCAGGACAGCGGGCCGACGATGGTGGACACGGAGTTCTTGTGCAGCCAGTCGGCGATCGCGCTCTGGTCGAGTCTGCCGACCGCGGTCACCGCGGCGGCCAGGACCTGTCCGGCGGTGTAGGAGTTGGCGGCGTCGTCGGAGGGGACGGTGCTGTACTTCGCCTTGTAGGCGGACACGAAGGCGGCGTTGCCCGGGGTGGGGGCGTCCGGGCTGTAGGCGAGGGCGGTGAGCACGCCCTCGGTGTTCCTGGTCCCCACCGCGTCCGGGTAGCTGGTGTCGGACGGCGAGTTGGTCTGGAACAGGGTCTTGGGGGTGAAGCCCACCTTCTGGAACGAGCGGATCAGCGAGACCCCGTCCTCGGCCAGCGCGCCCTGGACCACCAGGTCCGGGGCGGCCTGCTTGATGGCGTTGGCGATGGCGTCGAAGTTGGAGGTGTCCGGCGCGTAGGTGGAGTCGTAGACCGACTTCACGCCCAGCTTGGCCAGCTGGTCCTTGAACAGCTTGGTGGCCTCGGAGGTGTTGGGGTCGTCCTGGGTGACGAAGGCGGCGGTGCGGGGGCGCTGGGCCGCGGGCAGGGCGGCGATCTGGGCCACGAACTGGTCCGGCAGGTTCTGGGTGGTGGCCGGCTGGGCGAAGAACAGGTAGTTGAAGTTCCGCGCGAAGATCGAGTCGGCGCCGCCGGAGGGCTCGATGTAGACGTACTTGTTGCGCTCGGCGACCTCGGCCACCGGCAGGTTCAGGAACGACGAGAAGGTGCCCAGCAGCAGGTCCACGTGCTGCTGGCCGATCAGCTTGTTGTAGTCGGAGATGGCGGTGCTCTGGGTGAACCCGTCGTCCAGGACCACCAGCTTGACCTTGCGGCCGAGCAGTCCGCCGTGGGCGTTGAGCTGGTCGGCCCAGAGCTGGTAGCCCTGGTAGCCGCTCTTGGAGTTGTCGGCGACGGCGCCGCTGAGCGGCAGGGACATGCCGATGGTGATGGTCCCCGAGCCGGAGCCGGCGTGGCTGGTCGAGCTCGCCCCGCAGCCGGCGGCGGCCAGCAGCAGGGGGACTCCCAGGCACAGGGCGAGGCGGGGTCTGCGGCGCAGAGGGGCGTGAGCGGTGGGACGCATGCGCGGCTCTCCTGATCGTCTTCGTTGAGCGATCGTCAGTGGGATCTCAGAGATATATCACTGGTGTTTCAGCGTCAAGAGATTCAGCACAACTGACCGGCACATCGGGCCTCAGATCGGGGGGTAGGCTGACGCCAGATATTTCTTGTCCCCGGTGTCCGACGCGGAGGGGTGCAGTGACAACCGTCGCCAGCATGAGCGAGTCCAAGCAGCCGTTGACCGAGCGGGTCTACCTGCTGCTGAAGGACGACATCCTGCACGCTCGTCTGGCTCCCGGAGCGACGGTGCTGGAGGCGGACCTCGCCGCGCGTTTCGGGGTCTCCAAGACGCCCGTGCGCGAGGCACTGCGGCTGCTGGTCCAGGACGGCTGGGTGACCGTGCTGCCCCGCAAGGGCTATGTGGTGCGCTCGCTGGGCCTGGAGGACCTGCGCGACGTCTTCCAGCTGCGCGAGCTGCTGGAACCGGAGTTCGCCGGCCAGGCCGCCGCGCGCTTCGCCCAACTGCGCGGCGGCGCGGCCGGGGTGACCGACGCCCTGAACGCCCACCGCGGCGCCGCGGACGATCTGGAACTGGCGCTGTCCAGCGCCGCCGACTTCCACATCGGCATCGCCGAGGTCGCCGGCAACGCCCGCGCGGCCCGCATGATCGCCTCCCTGGCCGACGAGGTCACCCGGCTGCACCACCTCATCCCCAGCCTGGAGCCGCACATCTGGTCACGCGAGGAGCTGGACGCGCACGAGCGCATCGCGGCCGCCATCACCGCCGGCAACCGTCGGGACGCCGCCCGCGCCATGCGCGACCACCTGCGCTCGACCCACCAGGCCCTGGTCCAGGTCTTCGGCGTGCCGCGGCGCGCCTCGCGCGGCTGACCACGCAGGCGGGGCCGACCGTCACGGCGGACGGCCGGCCCCACCTGGGAGTTGACGCAGGGTCGGCTCAGGCCGCCCCGGCCGGCACCCGGACCCGGGTGCCGGTCTGCCCCAGGATCTGCGCCAGCGGCACCCCCGGGGCGGACTCCACCAGCACGACCCCGTCACCGTCCAGGTCGAACACCCCCAGGTCGGTGATGACCCGGTGCACGCATCCGCGTCCGGTCAGCGGCAGGGTGCAGCGGTCGACCAGTTTCGGGCTGCCGTCCCGGGCCGTGTGCTCCATCAGGACGACCACCCGGCGCGCCCCGTGGACCAGGTCCATGGCACCGCCCATCCCCTTGATCATCTTCCCGGGGACGGTCCAGTTGGCCAGGTCCCCGGAGGCCGACACCTCCAGCGCCCCCAGCACGGCCAGGTCGATGTGGCCGCCCCGGATCATGCCGAAGGACAGCGCCGAGTCGAAGTAGGACGCGCCCGGACGGACCGTCACCGTCTCCTTGCCGGCATTGATCAGGTCGGGGTCCACCTGCTCGGGCCGGGGGTACGGTCCGGTGCCGAGCACGCCGTTCTCGGACTGGAGCACCACGTGCACGTCCTCGGGGACGTGGTCGGGCACCTGGGTGGGCAGGCCGATGCCCAGGTTGACGTACATGCCGTCAGTCAGTTCGCGGGCGGCCCGGGCGGCCATCTGGTCACGGGTCCACGCCATCAGGCCTGCACCGTCCTCTTCTCGATCCGGCGGTCCGCCGCCTGCTCCGGGGTCAGTGCCAGCACGCGCTGCACGAAGACGCCCGGCAGGTGGACCTCGTCAGGGTCCAGTTCCCCGGGCTCGACCAGTTCCTCCACCTCGGCGACGGTGAGCCGGCCGGCCATCGCGGCCAGCGGGTTGAAGTTGCGGGCCGAGGCGTGGAAGACCAGATTGCCGTGCCGGTCCCCGCGGGCCGCCCGGACCAGTGCGAAGTCCGCGGTGATGGCCCGCTCCAGCACGTACTCCGTGCCGTCGAAGCGGCGGGTCTCCTTGGGCGGTGACGCCTCCACGACCTCGCCCCGGCTCCCGTAGCGCCAGGGCAGCCCGCCGTCGGCGACCTGGGTGCCCACTCCGGCGGGGGTGTAGAAGGCGGGGATGCCGCAGCCCCCGGCCCGCAGCCGCTCGGCCAGCGTCCCCTGGGGCACCAGCTCCAGCGCCAGCTCCCCGGAGAGGTACTGCCGCGCGAACTCCTTGTTCTCCCCGACGTAGCTGCCGGTCGCCCGGGCGATCCGGCCGGCCCCCAGCAGCAGCCCGAGACCGCCGTCGTCGACGCCGCAGTTGTTGGACACCACGTGCAGACCCGTGGCCCCCTGCTCCAGCAGCGCCCCGATGAGCACCGCGGGTATCCCGCACAGCCCGAACCCGCCCACGGCCAGGCTGGCGCCGTCCTGGACGTCGGCGACCGCCTCGGCCGCCGAACCAGCGGTCTTGTCCATGGCTCAGCCCTCCCCGGCGGTCGCCGGCAGGATGCGCCCGCGGACCTCGCCGAAGCCGATGCGCGAACCGTCAGCGCCCGGTGCGGTGGCCGTGATCACGACTTCGTCGCCGTCCTCCAGGAAAGCCCGGGTGCTCCCGTCGGGCAGTTCCAGCGGCCGCTCGCCGTTCCAGGCCAGCTCGATCAGCGAACCCCGGGTCTCCGGGTCGGGGCCGCTCACCGTGCCCGAGGCGTAGAAGTCACCGGTCCGCAGCGGGGCGCCGTTGACGGTCATGTGGGCCAACTGCTGCGCCGCCGTCCAGTACAGGCCGGCGAACGGGGGCCGCGAGACGGTGCTGCCGTTGAGGGCCACCTCCAGCGACAGGTCCAGCCCCCACTGCGGCGCGGCGCCGTCGTCCAGGTACGGGACCAGCGGCACGTCCCGGACCGGCGGCGCGGTACGGGCCTGCTCCAGGGCCTCCAACGGCACGATCCACGGAGACAGCGAGGTGGCGAAGGACTTCCCGAGGAAGGGGCCGAGCGGCACGTACTCCCAGGCCTGCAGGTCGCGCGCGGACCAGTCGTTGACCAGGCACACCCCGAAGACGTGGTCGGCGAAGCCCGACAGGCCCACCCGGCTGCCCTGCGGCGAGGGGGTGCCGACCAGGAAGCCGACCTCGGCCTCGATGTCCAGGCGCAGCGAGGGCCCGAACCGGGGCGCCGGTTCACCGGGGGCCCGGCGCTGCCCGCAGGGTCGGACCACCGGGGTGCCGGAGACCACCAGCGAGCCCGCCCGGCCGTGGTAACCGATGGGCAGGTGCTTCCAGTTGGGCGTCAGCGGTTCGGTGCCCGGACGGAACAGGGCGCCGAGGTTGGCCGCGTGGTGCTCGGAGGCGTAGAAGTCGACGTAGTCGCCCGGCTCGAAGGGCAGGTGCAGCGTCACCGAGGCCAGCGGGTGCAACTGCGGCTCCACCGCGGCCCGGTGGGCGGTGTCGGTCAGCCATCCGGTGAGCGCGGAGCGCAGCGCCGACCAGTGCGCCCGTCCGGCCGCCAGCAGCGGGTTGAGCGTGGGCCCCTCCAGCAGCGCCGCGTCGGCCCCGGTGGCCCGGGCCGCAGCGGCCAGGTCCAGCACCAGGTCGCCGACGCGCACGCCCACTCGGCGCCGCCCGTCCTCGCGGCTGAAGACCCCGTAGGGCAGGTTGGCCAGGCCGAACAGGGTGCCTTCGGGCAGGTCCACCCAGGTGGTCGAGGTCATGCGTGCTCCGGGATCTGCGGGTGCGGTACGGGGAGGAGAGCGAGCGCGGCCAGCTCGGCCAGCGGCTCGGTGATGCTGCAGGTGCCGTAGCCGGTGAAGGCGGCGCGTACGGCGGAGACCTGCTGGGGCGTCAGATCGCTCAGCCGGGAGGCGATCCGGCGGCCGTCGCGCTGCTCCAGCACCGCCGCCACCTCGTCCGCCCCGGCCCCGGTCAGGGCCGCTTCGGTGGCGGCCAGGATGTTCAGGAAACCGTGGTGCTCGAACCGGGTGACCGGATCGGTGTGGCGCACCGCCCGGTGCAGGCCGGCGGTGCACTTGAACGGCAGCCCGCGGGCCACGCAGCCGAGGATGAACGCCGCCACCTGCGCCGCGTCGGGGAAGGCCTGCGCCACGGTGCCGCCGGTGCGCAGCTTGGCCCGGTGGCCGGAGCCGGCGACGGTGTCCAGGGCCTCGTCCAGGCCCTGGCCGGGCGGGATCTCCACCACTCCGCCGGCGGGCAGCACGGAGTCCAGGGCCCGCACCGCGTCGGCCGCCGTACCGCCGGGCCGGTAGGGCAGTTCGGCCCCGGCGACCAGCAGTCCGGCGTCCCGCGCCGCGGCCAGAGCCGCCGCCAGCCCGTCCGGGCCCGCGGGGACGACCAGCACCGCGGGGCCGGGGTCGCCGGCCCGGACCACGTCCTCCAGGTGGGCGGCCCCGACCAGGAACGGGCCGACCAGCGGCGCGTACCAGGCGGCGCGGTGCTCACGGTGGGCGGTGACGGCCCGTGCCGCCGGGGCGTTGCCGGGCGGGAACATGGCCGCGTCGTCGCACAGGCCGACGAAGAGCTCGGGGATGGCGTTCACCGGCTCGGCCCCCGTCCGGACCAGGTCCAGGCGTAGCCCGGATCGGCGCAGTCCAGGCCGGCCTCGCCGAGCTGCAGCGGGCGGAAGGTGTCCACCATCACCGCGAGTTCGTCGAAGAACTCGGCGCCGATGGAGCGCTCGTAGGCTCCCGGCTGCGGTCCGTGCGCGTGCCCGCCGGGGTGCAGTGAGATCGAGCCCTGGCCGATGCCGGAGCCCCTGCGGGCCTCGTAGTCGCCGCCGCAGTAGAACATCACCTCGTCGCTGTCCACGTTGGAGTGGTAGTACGGCACCGGGATGGACAGCGGGTGGTAGTCCACCTTGCGCGGGACGAAGTTGCAGATCACGAAGCCGTTGCCCTCGAAGACCTGGTGCGCCGGCGGCGGCTGGTGGACCCGGCCGGTGATCGGCTCGTAGTCGGCGATGTTGAAGGTGTAGGGGTAGAGGCAGCCGTCCCAGCCGACCACGTCGAAGGGGTGCTGCGGGTAGACGTAGCGCGTGCCACCGATACCACCGGCCGTGCGGTGCTTGACCAGCACCTCCACGTCCGTGCCCTGGACCGACAGCGGTTCGTCGGGGCCGTGCAGGTCCCGCTCGCAGAAGGGCGCGTGCTCCAGCAGCTGCCCGTACTTGGACAGGTACCGCTTGGCGGGCGCGATATGGGAGTTGGCCTCGACGGTGTAGAGCCGCAGCGGCCCGTCACCGCCGGGCACCCAACGATGGGTGGTCGCGCGCGGCAGCAGGACGTAGTCGCCCTGGCGCACCGTCAGCTCCCCGAAGACCGTCTCGACGCGGCCCTCGCCGGCTTCGACGTAGACGCACTCGTCGCCGACGGCGTTGCGGTACAGCGGCGACGGGGCACCCGCGGCCACGTAGCCGATGCGCACGTCACCGTTGCCGAGCACCAGGCGCCGTCCGGTGACGGCGTCGGTGTTCTTCCACTCCTCCCCCGCGGTCAGCTGGTGCAGCCTCAGATGGCGTGGCGTCAGTGGGTGGTTGGCGGTCAGCGACTGGTCCGGGAGCTCCCAGACCGCGGCGTCGACGATGGCCGACGGGATGTTGCGGTGGTAGAGCAGCGAGGAGTCGGAGGAGAAGCCCTCCTCCCCCATCAGCTCCTCGTAGTACAGGCCGCCTTCGGGGTTCCGGTGCTGGGTGTGCCGCTTGGGCGGGACGGCGCCCAGCCGACGGTAGTGGGCCATGGACGTCTCCTCTACAGGTTGCCGCGGCGGGCCTGCTCGCGCTCGATGGCCTCGAACAGGGCCTTGAAGTTGCCCTTGCCGAAGCCCAGCGAGCCGTGACGCTCGATCAGTTCGAAGAACACGGTCGGACGGTCCTGCAGCGGCTTGGTGAAGATCTGCAGCAGGTAGCCGTCCTCGTCCCGGTCGGCCAGGATCTTCAGCTCGCGCAGTGTCTCGACCGGGACGCGGGTGTCACCGACCCATTCGCCCAGGGTGTCGTAGTAGCTGTCCGGGGTGTCCAGGAACTCCACGCCCATCTCCCGCATGGCCCGGACGCTGCCGACGATGTCGCCGGTGGCCAGGGCCAGGTGCTGGACTCCGGGGCCGCCGTAGAACTCCAGGTACTCGTCGATCTGGGACTTGCGCTTGCCCGCGGCCGGCTCGTTGATGGGGAACTTCACCCGGTGGTTGCCGCTGGCCACGACCTTGGACATCAGCGCCGAGTACTCGGTGGCGATGTCGTCGCCGATGAACTCCTTCATGTTGGTGAAGCCCATGACGCGGTTGTAGAAGCCGACCCACTCGTCCATCCGCTCGACGTTGCCCACGCAGTGGTCCACCGCCTGGAAGTAGCGCTTGGGGTGCGCGGGCGGCTTGGCGTGGAAGAGCGGGGCGTGGGCGGCGAAGCCGGGCAGGAACGGGCCGTTGTAGCCGGAGCGGTCCACCAGGGTGTGCCGGGTCTGTCCGTAGGTCGCCAGTGCGGCCAGCCGGACCGTGCCGTGCTCGTCCGCCAGGTCGTGCGGCTCCTCCAGCACGGTCGCGCCCTGGGAGCGCGCGAACGCGACGGCCCGGTCGACGTCGGGGACCTCGATCGCCAGGTCCACCACGCCGTCGCCGTGGGCGGCCACCGACTCGCCCACCGCGGTCCCGGCGTGGACCTCGCCGGTGAACACGAAGCGGGCCTTGCCGGAGGTGAGCACGTACTCGGCGACGTCACGGCTGCCGGTCTCCGGGCCGCGGTAGGCCACGCAGGTCATTCCGAACGCGGTCGAGTAGTAGTGCGCGGCCTGCTTGGCGTTGCCCACCGCGAAGCGGATGTGGTCCATACCGAGCACCGGGAACGGGTCGGCGGTGTCGTCGTGCGCAACGGCGCCGATCAGGGTGGTCAGGTCGACGTCGGTCAGGGGCTGGGTCATGGCGGACTCCCTGAGGGAGAGGCGGAGGGGTCGCCAGGCAGTAGACGCCCATCTGCGCGCTGTGACAACATCCTGCTCACCAGCTAGGCAGATTGCCAAGATGAGTCCGGCCGAACGGGATCGAGATGGAAGAAGTGCGCAGCAGGCTCGACCAGCTCGACATCCTGCTCATCCGGGCCCTGACCGAGCACCCGCGCATCGGCTTCCTGGAACTCTCCCGGCTGGCCGGGGTGTCCCGGGCCACGGCCCAGGCCCGGATCCAGCGGCTGGAGGACCGCGGTGTGATCACCGGCTACGGACCGGACCTCGACCTCCCCGCGGCCGGCTACCCGGTGCTGGCGTTCGTCAGCCTGGAGATCGCCCAGGGCGGCCTGGACCAGATCGCCGAGGAGCTCTCCCGGGTGCCGGAGATCCTGGAGGCCTACGGGGCCACCGGACCCGCCGACATCCACTGCCGCGTCGCCGCCGGATCGCACCAGCACCTGCAGCAGATCCTGATCCGGATCAACCGCATTCCCGCCGTGGTGCGGTCCACCAGCGTCATCGCCCTGTCCGAGGTGGTCGCCCCGCGCCGGCTCCCGCTGCTCGACTCCGAACAGCGCCCGAGCCCCAGCCGGGTCCCGTCCTACCGCGACGGCCGGAAGTGACCGACTGTCAGCCCGGCGCGCCCGGGCGGCAGGCACGGCGTTCAGGGGGCCACAGGTGCGATGGTGAGGGGAGTCCGGCTCCCACGGAAGGAACGCCATGCACCGACGCGTCTTCGTCACGGGGACGGCCGCCCTGCTGCTGTCCGCCTGCTCCTCCAACGGCGGGGGCGGTTCACCGTCGCCCGCCCCGTCGTCCGCCGCCCCCACCTCTCCGGCACTGACGACGGCACCGCCCGCCTCCGCAACCTCGGCCTCGGCCGCCGCCACGGCGTCCGCGAGCGCCGGCGCCGCGAAGGGCGGGGTGACCGTCACGGCCACCGTCGCCACCGGCATCAACGTGCCCTGGGGGCTGGTGCTGCTGCCGGACCGCAGCCTGCTGGTGGCCTCCCGGGACACCTACGAGATCCACCGCGTCGACCCGGCGACCGGTGCCAAGACGCTGGCCGGCACCGTGCCCGACGTCGTCTCCAACAAGGCCGCGGGCGGCGAGGCGGGCCTGCTCGGCCTCGCGCTGTCCCCGCACTACGCGACCGACCACCTGGTCTACGCGTACTACTCCACCGCCCACGACAACCGCATCGCCCACCTGAGCTACGACCCGACCCAGCCCGCCGGGAAGCAGCTGGGCACACCGCAGCCGGTCCTCACGGCGATCCCGTTGGGCGTCCACCACAACGGTGGCCGGATCGGCTTCGGACCGGACGGCCTGCTCTACGCGGGCACCGGCGAGACCGGGAACACCGCACTTGCCCAGGACCGGAGTTCGCTCGGCGGCAAGATCCTGCGGATGACCCCGGCCGGGGAGGTGCCGTCCGGCAACCCCTTCCCCGGCTCGGTCGTCTACACCTACGGCCACCGCAACGTCCAGGGCCTGGCCTGGGACCCGCAGGGACGGCTGTGGGCCTCGGAGTTCGGCGACCGGGAGGCGGACGAGCTCAACCTGATCCTGCCCGGCCACAACTACGGCTGGCCGGCCACCCAGGGGAAGACCACCAACTCCGAGTACACCAGCCCGGTGGCCCAGTTCGGCACCGAGGTGGACTCACCCAGCGGCATCGCCTACGCGGCGGGCTGCATCTGGATGGCCGGGCTCAAGGGCGAGCGCCTGTGGCGGATCCCGCTGGACGGCACCACGACCGCCGCCACCCCGCAGAGCTTCCTCGACGGCAGTTACGGCCGGCTCCGCAGCGTGATCGCGGACACCGACGGCACCCTGCTGCTCACCACCAGCAACACCGACGGCCGCGGCACCGCCCGCAGCGGCGACGACCGGATCCTGCGGCTGACCGTCCACTGAGCACGCCGTCAACGGCCCGTTGTCAACAGCCCGATGTCAACGGCCCGATGTCAACGGCCCGCCCCGCCCTGGCCCCGGCGGGTCCAGACCGGCTCGACGTCCTCCCACTCCCGGGTCCAGCGCTCCAGGTCCACCTGGCCGAGGCGGCGGCGCCGCAGCGTGGCCACGGCCAGCGCACCGGAGGTCACGCTGATCCAGACCAGCGAGCCGACCATCGCGGCCTTCCCGGTGGAGTAAGCCTCGGACCGCGGCGCGGAACTGGGGCTGCCGGCGGCGTCGACCCACACCGTGACCGGGTCGCCCCGGAGCGTGGTCGCGCCCGCTGCGGCACGCGCCTGGTGCGCGCCCGAGGCGTCGGTCCAGCGGACCTCCGCGGTGAACCGCGCGCCGTCGACGGGGTGCTGCTGGTCGGCGTCGGCCAGCGCCACCGCCTGCACCTGGTGCAGGGTCGCGGCGTAGCGCCCGGCGGCGGCGCGGTCACTGCGGTACAGCCCCAGCGCCAGCAGCGCGGCCAGCGCGGTGATCACGATCAGGGCCGCGATCAGCAGCATCCGCAGCCTGGCGCGCAGTGCGTCGGTGCGCCGCCACAGCGGGTTGTGGCGCCGCGCCAGGGCGATCCCCAGGCGCGAGCGGCGTGGCGCAGGCTGGGCGGGAGTGGGGGCGGCTGCGGGCGTTGCCATGGATCTCGCCTCCTCGGGCACGGCCAGAGCCGGCGTGGACGGTGGAGCGGTCTCCCTCCATTCTGCGCCCGTGATGCGTTGTCAGGCAGGGCTGTACGAGACGATCTCGCCGACCGGCGTCACAGATCCGGGTGCGGTCCGTCGCTCAGCCGGCTTTCGGGCCGGTCGTCGCGGTGTCGGCGGGCGAACCGGTCCCGGCCGCCCGCGGTTCCGGGGTCCCGACCTGGGTGCCGGTGCCGCGCAGCATCGAGGCGATGGCCGCGAGCAGGGCGAGGGCCGCGCCGAAGGCGAACACCACCACCAGCCCGGAGTGGAACGGGGCGGCGATCAGATGTGGGAAGAACTCGCGTCCGGTCAGGGTCTGTTGCTGGGCGGCGGTCAGCCCGGACAGCGCGCCGGTGGGTTGCAGCAGGTGCTGGATCGGGTTGACGCCCAGCTGTGCGGCGAACAGCGACGCCACCGGGGGCAGGTCGCCGACCTGGGCGGCGACGTGGGCCGGGACGCCCTGCTGGGTCAGGCCGCTGGTGAGGGCGTGCGGCAGGCTGCTCGCCAGTCCGGCGATCATGAGCGAGAAGAAGACACCGATGGAGACGGCGGTGCCCGAGTTCTGGAAGGTGGAGCGCATCCCGGAGGCGACGCCGCGCAGCCGGTCCGGCACGCTGCCCATGATCGACGAGGAGTTGGGGGAGGCGAACATGCCGCTGGCTATCCCGTTGAGGGCGATCAGCACCGCGAAGGTCCAGTAGCTGAAGTCGATCGGCAGCAGCATCAGCCCCAGGAAGCTGGCGCCGAACAGCAGTGCGCCGCCGGTGGCCAGGCCGCGTGAGCCGATCCGGTCGGACAGGTAGCCCGACACCGGGCCTGCGGCCAGGAACCCGGCGGTCAGCGGCAGCATGAAGATCCCGGCCCACAGCGGTGTGGCGGCGTAGTCGCAGCCGTGCAGCGGGAGCCAGATGCCCTGGAGCCAGATGATCAGTACGAACTGCATTCCGCCGCGGCCGATCGAGACGGCCAGGCCGGCCAGGTTGCCGAAGGTGAAGGCGCGCAGCCGGAACAGGCTCAGCTGGACCATCGGTGCGGAGACCCGGTTCTCGATGGCCACGAACGCCGCCAGCAGTACCAGGCCGCCCACGATCAGCGTCTGGACCAGCGGGTTGGTCCAGCCCATGGTGTGGCCGCCGTAGGGCTGCAGGCCGAAGGTCACCGCGATCAGGACCGCGCTGAGCCCCACCGCGAAGGTGATGTTGCCCCACCAGTCGATCCGGCCGCCGTCGCGCCTGCCGGTCTCACGCAGGGTGCGGTACGCCCACACCGTGAAGAAGACGCCGACCGGCACGTTCACCCAGAACACCGCGCGCCAGTCCCACGCTGCGAGCAGTCCCCCGGCGACCAGGCCGATGAACATCCCGCCCAGTCCGGCGACCTGGTTGATGCCCAGGGCGAAGCCGCGCTGCTCCTTGGGGAAGGCGTCGGTCAGGATCGCGGCCGAGTTGGCGGTCAGCATCGAGCCGCCGACGGCCTGCAGCAATCGCCAGCCGATCAGCCACATGGCGCCGTGGCCGCCGTCGAAGGGGTCGAAGGAGAGCAGGACCGAGGCGAAGGTGAAGACCGCGAAGCCGGAGTTGTAGATCCGCACCCGGCCGTACATGTCGCCGAGCCGGCCCACGGTGACCACCAGGACGGCCTGAACCAGCCGGTACCCCATGATCATCCACAGCAGGTAGGCGATGTTGCCCGGCGACAGCGGGTCCAGGTGCACCCCCCGGAAGATCGCCGGCAGCGCGATCAGCACGATCGAGCCGTCCAGGGCGGACATGAACACTGCGGCGGTGGTGTTGGTCAGCGCCGTCCACTTGTACTCCATATGCTAAAGCTACTTTATCAACCCACCTTAGTAAACCGCCCCTGCTCCGACCCGGCACCACGGATCGGACACAACGCGAACGGCTCCGCCGGGCGATCGCCGCCGACGGAGCCGAACCGGGAACAGCGTGCGTGTCAGCGCACCGGCAGGACCTTGGTGCCCTCCTCGCGGACGGCCTTCAGCTGCTGCGGGTCCAGGCCGAGCAGGGCCAGGATGGTCGGCGCGATCTGGGTGGTGTGGACCGTGGCCGCGTCGGTGACCCGGTCCGGGGTGCCGGCCCCGGAGACGACCAGCGGCACGTCCAGGTCGTCGGCGTGGCCGCCGCCGTGCTCGGCGACCTTGCCGGTGCCGCCGGTGTAGACGACCCCGTACTGGGCGACGCCGAAGACGTCCGGGACCCGGGCGTCACCGGGCTTGACCCCGAAGAAGTGCGCGGCGTCGGCACCGGCGTAGACCTTGGTCAGGCCGCCGTGGGTGTAGGCCTTGGCCTTCTTGTTGATGTCGGTGCCGGTGCCGCTCTGCGCCAGCAGGTACGCCTTGGCGAAGTCGGTCGCGGCCTTGGAGCGGTCCGAGAGCCAGATCAGCATGGCGTCGTCGTCCACCGCGTGCGCCACCAGGTCGGCGGCGGCCGGGTGGAGCTTCTTCCAGGCGGCGTTCAGGCCGTCCAGCAGCGGGCCGTCGTCGATCCGGGTGAGCGCGGTCGGGTCGGTGGGCGACTGGCCGTGCTTGGCCGAGAGGATGACCGTGGTGCTGCCGTCCAGGTGCTGCTTGTGGATCTCCGCGGTGAGCGCGCCGATCTGGGCGTTGATGTAGTCCAGGTTGTTCTGCAGCAACGGTCCCGGCACGTTCTTGGCGGTGTAGCCGCCGGCCAGCCCGTCCGAGCTGGGCAGCTTCTCGGCGGTGGAGACGGACTGGAAGTTCAGGCCGAAGATGGCCGGGGTGCCGACCTTCTGCGAGCGCGAGTGGTCGTAGCCGTCGATCTCGTTGAGGACGGCCTTGACCTTGTAGCTGTCGTACTGCTGGGTGGCCTTGTTGTCGGTGGTCCAGTCGTTGCCCGAGGCGTAGCCGAGCGCGTCCGAGTTGATCTCGGGGGTGAACAGGTCCTGGATCCCGGTTCCCGACGGTCCGTCGAGGATGTCGTAGGCGGCGTGCTTGTCCGACCACGCGGTGCGCAGCCCGGCCTGGCGGGCCACCTCGAAGATGGTGTTCACCTGGAGGTACTGGTACGGGTAGACCGGCTTGCAGGTCTTGGGGTCGACCGGGAGCTTGCTCGGGTCGATGAGCTTGGTCGGGTTGCCGGTCATCGACAGGATGCTGCCCGGGAGGTTCTTCAGGCCCTGGCCGGCGTCGATGGAGGCCTTGTTGATGTCCAGGTCCTCGGTGAAGTCCACCTCCACCCCGGGCTTGACGCCCTTGCAGCTGGTGGTCCCGGCCGGCAGCAGCGCCGCGTTGTAGGTGTCGTCGTAGTAGACACCGGTGGTCCCCGGGCCGCCGCCGGTGGCCTGGGCGACCATGCCGGGGAAGCTGTCCGAGGGGTTGGTGGTCTTGGCGTCGGTGTACTGCACACCGCCGCGGACCAGCTTGGCCAGCGCCGACTGCGGGTGCCTGGCGATGTACCAGGCCAGGTCGGACTGGTGCAGGCCGTCCACCGAGATCAGCAGCACATGCTTGGCCGCGGCGCGGTGCGCCGCAGAGGCGGCCGGTACCGCGCCTGCGGGGGTGGCGAGGAAGGCTCCGCCGATCAGGCCGGTGGCGCCGAGGACGGCGGCAAGGCGGAGGTGACGACGATTCACGGGTACTCCTCGGGGTGTTTCGGGCTGCGCGTCGGCGCGATCCTGACTCACAGCCGCCGCCAAGGACACCCGTGCGCAGCACAGTTCACCCATAGTTCCGACCCTGGACGGGTCCTGGGCACGGGGGCGCCACCAAAGTCGGCGTGTTATCCGGGTGTTAGGTCGTCTGCGCCATGCTGGAGTGGTCTATACCCTGGGAACGGGTGATATCCCATTCCGGGACGACGCCCCCGAAACGCGGTAATTCCCTGACGCGGAAGGGGCTCCATTACCGCTGTCTTACACAAAGGCTCCGAGCCGTACTCCCGGGCTTCGGGCGGGCCAGTCTGTATCTCGCCCAAGCGAAAGGGAGCAGAAATGCCCGGCATGCGAATCAAAGTCAGGGAACGTACGGCGCGGCGCAAGCGCCGGCTCATGATCGGCATCCCGGCGGCGCTGGCTGTCGCCGCGGCCGGCGGGCTGGCCTTCGCGGATGTCACGCCGCCGTCGACTCCGGTCAACGGAGCCGGTTCCAACCCGTCGGCCATGGTCAACGGGGCCGCGGCCCCCTTCTCCATGGCCAACACCGCGCCCACCATGATGAGCAACGGCACCCTCACCGCGAACCTCTCGGTCACCACGGTCAGGCTCGCCTCCGCCTTCAGCTTCCTGTCCCCATCCACCAACGGCATACCGACCTGGACGCGCACCGTCACCGCGGTCGCGCCCAACGGCACGCTGGAGGTGGCCTGGCAGGCGTCCAACTCGATCCACGTCACCCCGGTCAACCGGTTCCTGCAGCGGAGCGGACCGGACGTGGTGATCAACGGGGCCCATGAGGTCGGCGGCCTGGTCGCCTTCAACAACGGCTTCACCCTGCTCACCCGGATCGCCGACCACAACAGGAACGGGGAGACCGCCGCGGCACTGATCCACGTCGCCAACAACCACGTGGTCTTCGTCGTCAAGCTGACCGGCACGGCCAGCCGTGACACCTCGCCGGTGCTCAACGGCCAACTGGCCTGGAACGGCAGCAAGTACACCACGTACTTCACCGTGCACGGCACCAGCGGCTCCAGGTCCGGGCAGTGGGGCGACAAGATGGTCCCCGTCAGCAGCTCCGGGCGCGTCCTCTCCGGCGGCTGGGAGTGGGGCTGCCGCGGCGACGTCGGCCGCTCCCTCTCCACCGGCTCCGCGAACTACGCGATCTGCTACGACGACGGCGGCTCCGGCGCCTCCAAGAGCAGCAGCGCCGACCAGATCACGGCCGGCAACGGCAGCCAGGTGGTCGCCCTGTCCGCGCCCGGTCCGGTCACCTACAAGAAGAACAGCCTCACCTGGAGCGTCAACCCGCGCTGGAAGACCGACCAGGTGGTGCTCGTCTTCCTCAGCGGCAGCCACTGGAAGACCGCCAAGTCGGTCGCCCTGACCGGCGACCAGTCCGTCCAGAACATCAATGTGCACATCGCGCCGTACGGCCGGAACGCGATGCTGGCCAGCTGGGACTCGTACCGCAACGGCCAGTACACCGGCACCCACCTCCGGCTGATCGACCTGCAGGGACGGTTCCTGACGGCGGACCTGGTCCTGACGATCCATGTCTCCGGCAACATCGTGGTGCTCCGCAACGGGGATCTGGCCTGGGCCTTCGTCCAGCAGACCCCGGCGTCCTACCACCGCGGCGGCAGCTGGCCGACCACCACGCACCTCTTCCTGGCCCGCCTCCGGGTCAGCTTCTCGGGTTCGGGCTCGGGGTCGACCTCCAGCCCGACCTCGGCACCGATGCCGTCGCCGAGCATGTCCCCCTCCCCCACCCCCTCGATGACGATGGGAATGAGCGCAGCGCCGACCGCGACGTCCTCCGCCACGGTGAACGCCGGCTCCCACTGGTGAGCCTCCAGCGGTACCGGCACCGGGCCCCTCGAGCGATTCGCTCGAGGGGCCCGGTGCCTTCCCGCAGCGGCAGCCGCTGGAGACCACCGAGTCGGTCGCCCTGACCGGTGCCAGGACCCCTACCGCAACGGCCAGTAAGTACACCGGCACCCACGTCCGGCTGATCGAGTGGTACCGGTACCGGGTCCCTCGAGCGAATCGCTCGGGGGACCCGCTGCTTTCCCCCAGCTTCAATAGTTCGTCAGCACATGAGTACGTGAAATGGTGCTGTCGCTCCGCCGAAGAGACGCATACGGAGCTGAACCCACAGCGGGCGCACAAAAGGGTGCCGCAGGCTTCGTGAGCCTGCGGCACCCTTTTGTGTACGGGTGGAATCACATGTGGTGGTGATGGTGCTTCATCCCGCGACCGCCGCCCCAGGTGGCGGTCGGCATGGCGGATGCCGGGGTGGTGGCACCGGTGCTGTTACCGGCCGCCGGGGCCGAGGCGGCCGCGGTGCAGGTGCTGGACGCCGACGGAGGCGCGGCCGCGGCTGCCGACGTGGGTGCCGTACCCGCTGCTGCCGTACTCGGCGCTGCTGCCGACGCACTGGTGGAGCCGGCTCCCGCTGCCATGGAGGCTGGGCCCGTCGCCGACCAGGCGTTGCCCACGGCCGACGACGCGGTCGCGGAACCCGCTGCCGACGCGGAGGCCGAGCCCGCCGCCGACGGCGCCGCCGAAGCCGACGCCGACATGCCGGCTGCCGCAGGCGTGCTCGCGGCGCCCGCCGTCGGGGTCGCCGTGCAGGTGGCGGCGGCGACCGGGGTCTGGCCGAGCGGGGTGTAGGTGGCCGCGGTCACCACGCCGTTGCCGTCCATGGTCAGCGTGATCGGGTTGGCCACGTTGAGCAGCCCGCCGCAGTTCAGGTTGGTGAAGCTCTGGTTGGCCCGCATCGCCAGGAAGGTGAAGAGGTTGGTGGCCATCGCCGCGTCCACCGAGGGGGCGTTCTGGAAGGTCGCCATGTCCTTGAAGACCCGCTGGATGCCGTTGGCCGAGCCGAAGAAGTTCTGGCAGTACGTGGCGCCACTGCCGCTGTCGGCGCCGCCGATCGCGGCCTGGTCCACGCCCTGGCGGTAGAGGTTGGTCTTGTTGGCGTCCTGGTTGTTGTTGTTCAGCACCATCGGGTCGTTCTGCGGCACGAGGGCGATCGGCGCCTGCTGGTTGGCGGCGGCCGAGAGTTCGTCCAGCGGAAGTGCCGCCGAGGGCGCGCCGTCGCTGGACTGGTCGGGGCGGGTCCACGGGGTGCAGCCCAGGGCCGGGTCGATGAACTGGGTGAGCAGCAGGTTGTCGCTGCCGTTCGCCAGGTCGACGGGGTTCTGGTTCTGCAGGGCGGCCTTGCTCGCCGCGTTGTTCTGCGCGATGGTGCCGTTGCCGGTGGCGATGTAGTGGGTCACCACGTTGTCGCTCTGGTCCTGGTCGACCACGGAGAAGTCACGCACGGTGGGGCAGGGTTGGCCGTCGTTGGCCGTCCCGGCAGCCGGGACCTGCAGCATGTTCGCCTGTATCTCCTGGTTGGCGCTCTGGAAGAACGCCGGCGCGTTGCAGTAGGAGAACTGGCCGAAGATGGAGCCCTGGGTTCCGTTGACGCAGTTGCCCTGCTGCAGCGCGGTCGTGCCGTTGGCCGACTGCAGGGTGAGGTTGGTGCCGTTGAAGCCGAACCAGAGGCCCACGGTGGATCCCGCGGGCACCTGCGGGGTGACCGGGGCGGCCGCGGGCTGGGTGCCCTGGTCGACCACCAGCGGGTCGTAGAGCGTCAACTGACCGTTGTTGGTGAGGATCGCCGCCTCGACGAAGGCCGACTGGTTGGCGTTGGCCTCGTTGCAGGGCCCGCCGCCCGCGTCCGTCGCGGCCAACTGGTAGGGCGTGGCCAGGCCCTGCGCCGTCAGCGGGTCGGCCGGGACGATCAGCGAGCAGTTGGGGTTGGGCGCGGCCGGCGCGGCGTTGTTCGCCGCGAGGGCGGTGGCCAGTCCACCGGCGACCACGGTGAGCACCACCGTCAGGACGGCCCACAGCGACCGCCTCTTGCGTTGCTTGCTTCGCTGGTCCAACGACCGGCGCGTGGGCAGGGGCTCCATCGGCAGGGGCCGCGAGCGCCTGGGTGGTGATGATCGGTGGCCTGACATCGAACCAACTCCTATCCGACTGCCGCCCCCTGCTGCATGCGGGGTCCGCACTCGGGGACGGCGGCTCCCTTCGGAGGGTGCTTGCCTTGGTGGCCGATAGTTGCAGAACCGGAGTCCGCCGTTCTAGCGCGGGAGATACCGGGCATAGCCGGACCAATTCCCACCTCCTCCCCATCCGCCACTGCCGACCCGACCGACCCGGCGGCTCTCCCCGCAACACTGAAACCCCTGATCGGCCCGGTGGCCGAGGTCTCCGCCAACACCCTTGCGGCGCACCACCGTTCCCTGCTGACGCAGAGGTTCGGGGACTCCTTACGAGGCCGTTACGGGTCCGTTGGTCCGGATCCGCCGACCTCCGCCCAGGGGCGCGATGATCGCCTCGACCAGCCACTGCGCGACCTGCGGCGGGTAGGGGCTGCGCAGGCTCAGCACGATGTGGGTCAGGCCGGCGTCGATCAGGCCCCGGACGGCCGCGCGGTCACCGGCGGGGTCGTCGTAGTTGACGATGTACTGCACCGAGCGGGTGATCGTCCGCGGATCCCGCCCGATCGCGGCACAGTGCGCGTCCAGGACGCCGCTGCGTTCGCGGATGTAGTCGAGGGTGTTGTGCGGCGGGCCGGGGATGTTCCAGATGTCCGCGTGTTCGGCGACCAGGCGCAGGGTCCGGGTCCCCCACCCGCCGATCAGCAGTGGCGGGCCCGGGCGCTGGACCGGCTTGGGCTCGTTGCGGTTGCCCTTGAGGGTGTAGTACCGCCCGTGGAAGTCGAAGACCTCCTGGGTCCACATCCGCTTGAGGATGGCGACGGTCTCGGCCAG
This sequence comes from Streptacidiphilus jeojiensis, assembly GCF_042510965.1. Classification (NCBI taxonomy): domain Bacteria; kingdom Bacillati; phylum Actinomycetota; class Actinomycetes; order Kitasatosporales; family Streptomycetaceae; genus Streptacidiphilus; species Streptacidiphilus jeojiensis. The sequence goes on along the minus strand of NZ_JBEUKS010000003.1, from coordinate 377,467 downwards.
GCGGGCGATGCCCTCGGCCGGCGGCACCAGGGTCAGCCCGTAGGCGTCGTACTCCGCCGTGGCGGGGTTCTCCCCCGCGATGCCTCCGGCGTCGGGCGGCTGGTGGGTCCCGCCGACGCCGAGGCCCATCACCAGGCGGCCCCCGGAGATCACGTCCACGGTCGTGGCGATCTTGCCGAGGACGGCGGGCTCGCGGATCCGGTTGCTCGTCACCAGCAGCCCCAGCCGCAGCCGTCGGGTCTGCGCCGCCAGCGCGCTGAGCAGTGTCCACCCCTCCAGGATCTGCCCGTCCCTGGGACCGGCGATCGGCAGCAGGTGGTCCCACAGCCAGGCGTCCGCGATCTCCGGCAGGTCGTCGGCCTCCTGCCACACCCGCAGGATGTCCGCGTACTCCACCCGCATCGGGGTGGTCTTGATTCCGAATGTCACGGTCATGGGTGGTCACGCGCCCTTCAGCTCGGGGACTACCGTCACCATAGCTGATCGTCAGCACTACTGACCATCAGGTCTCGGATACGCTGCAGCCATGACGGGCGACGCAACCTCCGAGGCCCTCGCCTCCCGACTCGGCTATCTGCTCAAGCACGTGCAGCTGCGGCTGGCGGAGCAGTCCGCACGGGCACTGGCGCCGTTCGGCATCGACGGCCGCGAGCTCGCGGTCCTGGTGGTGCTCACGGCGCAGAACCCGCTGTCCCAGCTGGAGGCGGCGGGCCGGCTCGGCGTCGACCGCACCACGATGGTGGCGCTCGTCGACGCCCTGGAGCGCAAGGGGCTCGTCGAGCGCCGCCGCAGCGAGCAGGACCGCCGGAAGAACACCGTCCAGCTGACCCCGGCTGGCCAGGACTGCCTGCGCGGAGCCGAGCGCGCACGCGAGGAGATGGAACGTCAGTTCCTCGCCCCACTCGCCGCCCGGGACGCGGACCGACTGGTCCTCACCCTGCAGACGCTCCTGGCCGCCCCCGACCGACCCGCCCCCTCGAACGCCGGGTAACCCTCCGACCTCACCGCGTCGCCGACAAGGGCGAGGAATTCTGCGGGTTGCACCACGTATGGGCTAGTAGGAGGCTTTTACTGTCCACGTCCACCCGCCCAGGCCGGAGAGGTCCAGCACATGTCGCGACCGAAGTGGGTCCCCGCAGGCACGGACCTGGACAAGCCGAACGCTGCCCGGGTGTACGACTACTACCTCGGCGGCTCGCACAACTTCGCCGTTGACCGGGCGATGGCCCGCAAGGCGATCGAGCTGTGGCCGGAACTGCCCGACATCATGAGGGCCAACCGCGCCTTCCTGCGCCGCGCGGTGCAGTACATGGCCGAGCAGGGCGTCTCCCGCTTCCTGGACATCGGCTCCGGGATCCCGACCTTCGGCGCGGTGCACGAGATCGCCCGCGAGGTGACCCCCGACGCCCGGGTGGTGTACGTGGACCGCGACCCGGTTGCGGTGGCGCACAGCCGCCTGCTGCTCAAGGACGACCCGCTCAGCGAGGTCGTCGAGGCCGACATGCGCGACGTCGAGGGCCTGCTCGCCGAACCCGCCGTCGCCGACCTGCTGGCGCCCGGCGAGCCGGTCGCGGTGCTGCTGGTCGCGGTGCTGCACTTCATCACCGACGAGGAGGACCCGGAAGGGATCGTCCGCAGACTGCACAGTGCGGTGCCGCCCGGCAGCATGCTGGCGCTCTCGCACGCCGGCCTGGAGGGCCGTCCCGACCAGGCCGGCCCGCACCAGGACCTCTACGCCCGCACGCCCACCCCGCTGACCATGCGCAGCCGCGAGCGGATCACCGCCCTGTTCAACGGCTTCGAGCTGGTCGAGCCGGGCGTCGTCTACTTCTCCGAGTGGCACCCGGAGAACCCGGGCGCGGTGGAGGCCCATCCGGAGCGGATGGTCGGCATGGTGGGCGTGGGACGCCGATCGTGAACGCCGCACCGCAGCAGGCTCCCAGCGCCACCGACCGTTTCGCCGAGGCGTGGGCCGCGCTGCTGCACGGCCGCGACGGCGACCACGGCGGCACGCTCACCCCGGGCACCAAGCGCCGGCTGGTGGCCAGGACCACCGCGCTGCTGCACCGGGCCAGGAACGAGGACCCGTTCGACCCCGTGCTGGCCGAGGAGGTCGGCGCGCTGCTGGTGCACGCCCACTACACCGACCCGGGGATGCTGGCCAGGGTGGTGGAGCTGGTGCAGGAGCCGCCGCTGGCCGAGGGCCGCGGTCCCGAGCTGGCCGGGGCGTTCGCGGTCGGCTGGGCGGTGACGCTGCGCGAGCAGACCCTGCACGAGCAGGAGAGCATCCGGCTGGCCGCCGACTCCGCCCGGCAGGACGCGGAACGCGCGCTGCACGCCTCGGAGGCCCGGTTCCGGGCGCTGTTCGAGAGCGCCGCCATCGGCATCGGGATCGGCGACATCGAGGGCCGGATCCTGGAGGTCAACCCGTCCCTGGTGGAGCTGTTCGGCGCGCGCACCGAGGACCTGGAGGGGCGCCGGGTCGACGACCTGGTGCACCCGGAGGACACCCCGGGCGTGTGGGAGGCCTACGCGGAGCTGATCAGCGGCGAACGCAACCGGTTCCAGGTCGACAAGCCCTACTACCGGCAGGACGGCGAGGTCGTCTGGACCAACCTGACGGTCTCGCTGATCCGCGACGAGGACGGCAAGCCGCAGTACCAGGTGGCGATGCTGGAGGACATCACCGACCGCTACCGGCTGCAGGAGCGGCTGCGCTACCAGGCCACCCACGACGGGCTGACCGGTCTGCCCAACCGCGCGGCGTTCTTCGAGCGGCTGGAGGCGCTGTTCGAGGATCCGGCCCCGGGCGCCAGGCTCGGCCTGTGCTACATCGACCTCGACGGCTTCAAGGTGATCAACGACAGCCTCGGCCACGAGGCCGGGGACCAGCTGCTGACCGCGGTGGCCGGGCGGCTGGCCGGGGCGCTCGCCCCCACCGGCCACCTGCTGGCCAGGCTGGGCGGCGACGAGTTCGTGGTGCTGCTGGAGAACTGCCGCGGCGAGCAGCAGGCGGTGTCGGTCGCCAAGACGGTGCTGGACGCGCTCAGCCGGCCGATGGCGGTCGGCGACAACCAGCTGTCGGTGGGGGCCAGCGTCGGGGTGCTGGAGCGGACCGTCGCCACCACCACCCCGATGGCCGCCGTGCGGGCGGCGGATCTGACGCTGTACCGGGCCAAGGAGGAGGGCCGCGGCCGCTGGACCGTGTTCGACCCGGGCCGCAACGCCCTCTCGGTCAGCCGCTACGCCGTCTCGGTCCGGATGCCGACCGCCATGGACCGGGGCGAGTTCTTCGTCGACTACCAGCCGCTGTGCGCGCTGCCGGACGGCTCGCTGGTCGCGGTCGAGGCCCTGCTGCGCTGGCGGCACCCGCAGTTCGGGGTGCTGGGCCCGGACGAGTTCGTGGCCACGGCGGAGGAGACCGGCGTGATCATGCCGCTGGGCCGCTGGGTGCTGGAGCAGGCCTGCGGCCAGGCCGCCTCCTGGGTGCGCCGGTTCGGCGCCGCCGCGCCGCAGGTCAACGTCAACGTGGCCGGACGGCAGACCCGCAACCCGGGCCTGGTGACCGACGTCGCCCGGATCCTGAGCAGCACCGGTCTGGACCCGCGCCGGCTGCAGCTGGAGATCACCGAGAGCGCCGTGGTCGGGCGCGACGACGAGTCGCTGAAGACCCTGCACGACCTGGTCGGCATGGGCGTCTCGCTGGCCATCGACGACTTCGGCACCGGCTGGTCCAACCTGTCCTACCTGCGGGACCTGCCGGTCTCCGGGCTGAAGATCGCCGGCTCCTTCATCAGCGACCTGAACGACCCGGACCGGGACGAGGCGCTGGGCTGGCGGATCGTCGGCGGCGTGGTCTCGCTGGCGCACACGCTGGGGCTGACCGTCACCGCCGAGGAGGTCGAGACCGAGGCCCATGCGCAGCGGCTGCGGGCGATGGGCTGCGACTGGGCGCAGGGGTGGCACTACGGCAGGCCGGTCCGGCCGGGCGAGATCTCCCGCCGGATCGCGGAAAGCGGACTGACCCGGTAGCAGTAACGCCCAAATCAGCATGTATCAGAAGATTTTGGCCGATATCGCTTGACTCCGACGGGGTTCCGCGCCGAGAATGAACCCCTGGCACCGCGATCGACCGGCCGCCACACCGGCACCGCCGTCCGCGGACAGCACATTTGCCAGTCTCAGTTGGCGCTTCGGCGTCCGAGGCCGAGCGGCGTCCCCGTGACGTCCGTGGCAGACCGCCCGTTCCGGGCCCGCTGCCCCAGTCGACCGCTTCAGTCGAGAGCTGGAGCACCTTCCTCGCGAGGAAGCGGTCAACGCCGACACGGTCCCCGATTCCCGTCACCGGCGCAACGGCCGCCGAGTCCGCTCCTGCGGCCGCACCCGGCCGCCCGTCCGAACTCTCCTCGCGCCCTGCGTACGGAGAGGTCGTCCGCCATGAGTACCACCCTGCCCAGAATCGAACGCCGGGTCGGCGTCCACAGCGACCGGCGCGCCGGTGACCGCGGGGCGGGGCGCCGCAGCACCGACCGCGTCGCCGACCGCCCACCCGCACCGCACCCGCTGAGGCGCCAGGACGACCCGCCCGCGCCCCGACACACCGTCAGTCTGGTGGTGCCGGCCCGCAACGAGGCCCGCAACATCCCCTGGGTCTTCGAACAGATCCCGTCCTGCGTGGACGAGGTCATCCTGGTCGACGGGGACTCCCGCGACGCGACCCTGCGGATGGCGGCGCACTGCCTGCCGAACGTGCGCAGCGTCCCGCAGCGCGGCTCCGGCAAGGGCAACGCGCTGCGCACCGGCTTCGCGGCCGCGACCGGCGAGTACGTGGTGATGCTGGACGCCGACGGCAGCATGTCGCCCGGCGAGATCCCGCACTACCTGCACTTCCTGGACAACGGCTACGACTTCGTCAAGGGCTCCCGGTACGTCGCCGGCGGCGGCTCGCTGGACCTCACCGCCATCCGCTCGCTCGGCAACCGGGCCCTGCTGGCGGTCGTCAACCGGCTCTACGACACCGTGCTGACCGACCTCTGCTACGGCTACTGCGCCTTCCGGCGCAGCTTCCTGGACGAGCTGGACCTGCGGTCCACCGGCTTCGAGATCGAGGCCGAGATGATCGCCCACGCACTGCGCTCGGGCCTGCGCATCGCCGAGGTCCCCAGCCTCGAACTCCCGCGCCGCAACGGGCGTTCGCACCTGCACGCGGTCTCGGACGGCCGCCGGGTGCTGCGCACCCTGATCGCCGAGCGCCCCGGCGCCCGGCCGGCGGCCCCGCTCACGGCGGCGCAGCGATGAACGGCCGGCAGGCCGGCGGCCGGCAGCGCAGCACCGTCGCGGTCCCGCCAGGACCGGACACCCAGGACTGCCCCTACACCCCGGTCCGCGTGCTCGACCTCGACCTGGACGACCCGGACGGGCTGCACTCCCCCGCGAGCGCCGGGCCGGTCGATCCGCGCGGACGGGTGCTGGTGCTGGCCCGGCTGCACGGCCACCCGCTGGGCGTGCTCACTGTCACCAGCCCGCCCGGCGACCCCGGCTACGCCCGCCGGGCGCTGGCCCGCGCCGTCTGCCGGGAACTGTCCGGCGCCGTCGCCGCGCACCGCGCCGCCGACGCCCGGGCGCTGGCCGCCCGTGAACCCGCCGTCGGCCGACCGGTCCACAGCCGGCTGCCCGGCGGGGACGCGGCCGCGGCGCACCCGTGCCGGCTCTCCCGCAGCCTGGTGCTGCGCGACCCGCCCGCGATCAGCGTGGTGGTCGCCACCCACAACCGGGTCCGCGCGCTGCGGCAGTGCCTGGACTCGCTGCTGCGCACCGGCTACCCGCGGCTGGAGGTCCTGGTGGTGGACAACGCGCCGCAGGATGACGAGGCCCGGGCCATGGTCCAGGGCCGCTACCGCGGACGGATCCGCTACCTGCGCGAGCCGGTCGCCGGGCTGGCCCGGGCGCACAACCGGGCCCTGACCGAGGTCACCGGCGCCATCACCGCCTTCACCGACGACGACACCCTGGTCGACCCGGACTGGCCCGCCGCGATCGCCGAGACCTTCGCCGCCTCGGACCGGATCGGCTGCGTCACCGGGCTGATCCTGCCCGCCGAGCTGGAGACCAGGGCGCAGGCCGACCTGCAGCGGCACGGCGGCTACGACAAGGGCTTCACCATGCGCACCTGGTCGCTGGCCGACCCGCCCGGCGACCCGCTGTTCCCGTTCACCGCGGGCCGGTTCGGCTCCGGGGCCAACATGGCCTTCAGGACCGGGCTGCTGCACACCATGGGCGGCTTCGACCCGGCCACCGGCACCGGCACCGCCGCCCGCGGCGGCGACGACCTGCTCGGCTTCTTCCGCGCCCTGGTCGCCGGGGCCACCCTCGCCTACCAGCCCGACGCCGTGGTCTGGCACCGCCCGAGCCAGGACCCGGACGCGCTGCCCGCGCAGGCGTTCGGCTACGGCGCCGGCTTCGGGGCCTTCCTGGCCGCCGCGGTCGCCCACGAGCCGGCCATGCTGCCGGCGCTGGCCCGCCGGCTGCCGCGCGGCGTGCACTACGCCGCCACCCGCCGCCGGGACGCCACCGCGCAGCACGACGGCTGGTCCCGCCGGCTCTCGCTGCTGGAGGTGCAGGGCCTGCTGTACGGGCCGCTGGGCTACCTGCGCGCCTCGCGCAGCGCCCGACGGCTCGGGGCCGGAGGCTGACCTGCCATGACCACCCGCGTGGAGACCCCCGGCACGCCGGTCCCGGCCGCGCTGCCCCGGCCGGCCCGGCGCCCGGCACTGCTGCCGGCCCGGCTGCGGACGGCCCTGGACGGCGAGCCGCTGCTGCGCAACGGCCATGTGCTGACCCTGAGTTCGCTGCTGGCCGCAGCCCTGGGCGCGGGTTTCTGGGTGCTCGCCACCACCTGGTACGACACCGCGACCGTGGGCCGCAGCTACGCCGCGCTGTCGGCGGTGATGCTGCTGTCCGGGATCGGCCAGCTCAACCTGGCCGACGTGCTGGTGCGTTTCGTCCCGGCCGCCGGGGCGCACGCCGGACGGCTGGCGCTGCGCTGCTACCTGGCCGCCGGAGTGTTCAGCACGGTGGTCGCGGTGGCCTTCCTGCTGCTGGTGCCCCAACTCGCGCCGGGCCTGGACTACCTGCGCCGACCGCTGGTCGCGGTCTGCTTCACGCTGGGGGCCGCCGGATACTCGATCTTCGTGCTCCAGGACGGTGCCCTCACCGGGCTGCGCAGGCCCGGATGGGTGCTCGGCGAGAACGCGCTGTTCGCCGCGGTGAAGGCGGCGCTGCTGGCGCTCTGCGGCACGCTGGCGCTGGACGCCGGGATCCTCGCCTCCTGGGTCGCGGCGCTGCTCACCGCGCTGGTGGTGACCAATGTCTTCCTGTTCCGCAGCGCCGTCCCGGCCCACCGGCGGGCCCAGTTGGACGCCCCCGCGCCGCAGCGGCTGGTCGGCTACGCGGCCGCCGACTACGTCGGCGCGCAGTTCCGGCTGGCCGCCTACAACGTGGTGCCACTGCTGGTGCTGAACCGGCTCGGTCCGGAGGGCAGTGCCTACCTCTCGCTGGCCTGGGTGATCGCCTACACGCTCTTCCTGGTGGCCTACAACATGGGCAGCTCACTGCTGGTGGAGGCGGCGCGGGCCCCGGAGCGGCTGGTCGAGCACGCCCGACGGGTGCTGCGCCACAACGCGGTGCTGATCGCCGCCGCCGCGACGGTGATGGTGCTGGCCGCGCCCTGGCTGCTGGGCCTGTTCGGCCCCCAGTACGCCCGGCACGGGACCGCCCTGCTGCGGCTGCTGGCCCTGTCCGCGCTGCCCAACCTGGTGCTGAGCGTGGCGATCGACGTGGCCAGGGCGCGCCGCCGGCTCGGCTGGGTGGTGCTGCTGCAGGCACTGCTGTGCGTGCTGGTCCTGGGCCTCAGCGTGCTGCTGATCCCGCGCTTCGGCGTGACCGGCGTCGGTGTCGCCTGGCTGGCTGCCGAATGCGCGCTGGGCCTGCCGCTGCTGGCGACGCTGCCGCGCTGGCTGCCCCGGGAGCAGGAGCCGCGGGAGCAGGAGCCGCGGCAACAGGAAAGGAGGCCGTGATGGATCCCACCGGAACGCCCGCGGGACCCTCGGTCACGGTGCTGGTCTGCGCCTACACCCTGGAGCGCTGGGACGACCTGTCCGCCTCGGTCCGCTCGGTACGGGCCCAGCGCACCCCGGTCGACGAACTGCTGCTGGTGGTGGACCACTGCCCGGAGCTGGCCGACCGCGCCCGGGGCGCCCTGGACGGCGTACGGATCGTCAGCAACCAGGAGCAGCAGGGGCTCTCCGGCGCCCGCAACACCGGGGTGGCCGCCGCCCGCGGCGAGGTGGTCGCCTTCCTGGACGACGACGCCGTCGCCGAACCCGAGTGGAGCGGGCGCCTGCTGGACGGCTACCGCGACCCGCGGGTGCTCGGCGTCGGCGGCCTGGTGCTGCCCTGGTGGGAGACCGGCCGCCCGGCCTGGTTCCCGCCGGAGTTCGACTGGGTGGTCGGCTGCAGCTACCGCGGCATGACCGAACGGCGGGCGCCGGTACGCAACTTCATCGGCGCCAACATGTCCTTCCGGCGCGCGGCGGTGCTCGCCGCCGGCGGCTTCCGAACCGACCTCGGCCGGGTCGGCACCCGCCCGCTCGGCTGCGAGGAGACCGAGCTGTGCCTGCGGATGGCGGCCCGCGACCCGCAGGGCGTGCTGCTGTACGAACCTGCCGCGGTGGTCCGCCACCACGTCCCGCCGGCCCGCACCGATTGGGCCTACTTCCGCTCGCGCTGCTACGCCGAGGGGCTGTCCAAGGCCGCGGTGGCCCGGCACGCCGGGTCCGGACCCGGGCTGGCCAGCGAGCGGGCCTACCTGCGCTCGACGCTCCCCCGGGCGCTGGCCCGCGGGCTGCGGCCCGGCTCGGGCACCCCGGCGACCGCCGCAGCGGCCGTGGTCACCGGGGCCGGTGCCACCCTGCTCGGCTACGCCGCGGGCCGGATCGGCGGAGGTGCGACATGACCGGACCCGGGTACGCCGTCCCGGTCTTCCTCTACCACTCGGTGTCGGAGGACCCGCCGTCGTGGATCGCGCCGTTCACGGTCAGCCCGCGCACCTTCGCCGAGCAGCTGGACCGCATCGCCGAGGCCGGGCTCACCGTGGTGCCGCTGCGCCGCCTGGTGGCCGCGATCCGCGGCGGGCCGACCCTGCCGCCGCGCTCGGCGGTGCTCACCTTCGACGACGGCTTCGCCGACTTCTACTGGACCGTCACCCCGCTGCTGACCGACCGTGAGCTGCCGGCCACCCTCTACGTCACCACCGGCGCGGTGCACGCGCCGGGCGGCGCGGCCCGCGGCAGCCTGCTGCCGCCGGCACCGATGCTGAACTGGCGTCAGATCACCACCCTGGACGCCTGCGGCATCGAGATCGGCGGCCACACCCGCACCCATCCGCAGCTGGACACGCTGCCGGGACGGCAGCTCTGCGACGAGGTGGGGGGCTGCAAGCAGGAGCTGGAGGAACTGCTGTCGCACCCGGTGGAGGCCTTCGCCTACCCGCACGGCTACTCCAGCCCGTCGGTGCGCCGCAAGGTGCAGCGGGCCGGGTGGTCCTCGGCCGCCTCGGTCGGCTACGCCTTCAGCTCACCCGCGGACCAGGCGCTGCGGATCTCCCGGCTGATGGTCCGCGCCGACACCCCGGCGGAGCAGTTCCGGGCTTGGACCGAGGGCAGCGGCGCCCCGGTGGCGCCGTACCCCGAGCGGCTGCGGACCAGGGGCTGGCGGGCCTACCGCCGGGTCCGGGCCGGGATCGGCCGCCCGGTCGGCGGCCCGCCGACCGACTGACCCGCGCGCCGGCGGCTGCGGTCGGGGTCGCGGCTCAGTGCTGCCAGACCCGGATCCAGTCGGCCCGCAGCACCGCCGATTCCTGCCCGGCGGCGGGCGGGTGCGGGTAGCCGACGGCGAGGGTGAGCAGCACCTCCATCGGCACGTCCGGGACGTGCTCCTTCAGCGTGAGCCGGGCGACGCCGTCGATGTACCAGGTCAGCGAGGTCTTCTCCCAGTCCAGCGCGAAGACGTGGTAGCCGGCGGAGAAGTCGGACGGACCGGTGAAGCGCCTGCCCTCGTGCAGGTCGTCGCCGCCGGGGCCGGTCCAGTGCACGGTCATGGTGGCGCTGAGGGTGGTGCCGATGAACTCGACCACGTCGAGCTCGGGCGGGGTGGTGCGGGAGGCCGGCATCAGCCAGAACGCCGGGAAGAACCCGGCGCCGGCGGGGATCCGGAGCCTGGCGGCGAAGTAGCCGTAGGTGAAGGTGTGCCGGGGGGTCGCGTCCCAGGAGTCGCGTCCGGTGGAGACCATCCCCGAGCGCCACGGGTAGTGCAGGCCGTCCGAGCCGGTGGTGGCCTGGCGCTGGGCGGTGAGGCTCAGCAAGCCCTGGTCCACGGTGACCTGGCTGGGCAGGTACCACTCGCTCTCGTGGTTCCCGGCGTTGGTGCAGCCGGCCACGTTCCAGTCGTAGCAGGTGGTCCAGCGGGACGTGTCCAGGGCGGAGCCGGTGAAGTCGTCCTGGAAGACCGCGTGCCACGGGCCGGGCGCGGCCGGGCTCGGCCCGGGGACGGTGCCTGCGGTCGAGGGGCCGGACGAGGGCGCGGCGCTGGACGTGGCGCCGGTCGGGGGCAGCGGTGAGAGCGAGGGGGCGGACTGGCGGTCGGCGCAGCCGGCGCCGGTCGCCGCCAGCACGGCTGCCGCCAGCAGCCCACGGGCGACCCGCAGCGGGGGCCCGGCGTCCGCCGGGCGTCCGGATCCGGGCGGATCCGGATCGGCCCGGGCCCGGCGGCGCAGTCGCGGGCCCAGGTACCGGGCCAGCACCAGCAGTGTGGTGAGCCCCGCCAGCGTCGCCACCACCCGCGTCGCGGTGAAGGCATGCCCGAGGAAGAACGCCTCGGCGACCAGCGCCGCGATCGCCAGGCTGACCGCCACGGCCAGGCAGCCGGTCTCCAGCACGGTGGAGGCACGGCGCCGGGAGTCGGGGGCGGGGGCCGCCCACCGCACCGCCGCCGCACCGGGACAGACCACCAGGAACGCCGTGACCAGCAGCACCCGCAGCGGATTCGCCGCCGGCAGCAGCGTCGAGGCCAGCGCGATCCACCCGGAGCCGGCCAGCAGCACCTCGACGGCCACAGGTCCGCCGGGAATCCGCCGCATCGGCCGCCCGTTCATCGCTCGGCCCCCACCGGCACGAACCGGTAGACCACCGCGTCCGCGTTGCGGTAGACCACGCTGAAGCCCGGGGCCCGGTCGACGGCGGTCTGCAGCCGGTTCATGGTGTCCGCGGGCAGCACCCCGGTGAGGTAGCACTCGGCCGCCTGACCCCGGGTCAGCACCAGGTAGCCGGGCTCCACCCGGTCCGCGCCGCCCACCGCCAGCCGCAGGCCGGCCAGCGGGTCGCGCAGCAGCAGCGAGGTGACCTCGGTGTCCTCCTGGCTCAGCTGGATCAGCACATGCTGGTCGTAGTGGTCGTAGAAACCGGGGACGTTGCCGGTCAGGGCCACCACCGCGGAGCCCGGCGGCGCCGTGGCGGTGACGTACCGGGAGGCGGCGACCTCGGCGGGGGTGAAGTGGTTCATCAGCTCCTTGCCGTAGTAGCCGAAGAACAGGCCGGCCAGCAGTGCCAGCGTGACCAGGAACGCGCCGGCCTCGCGCAGCCGGGCCCGCGGTCCGGGCTGCAGCACCAGGGCGCCGATCAGGAACGCGGTGCCCGGCAGCGCGAACAGGTAGACCCGGAAGATCATCTCCCCGCCGTAGCTGTTCGCGGCGAGCAGCGGCAGCGGCGACAGCGCGATCAGCGGGATGCCGGTGCGGCGCACCCAGGGGCGCCGCACGAAGCAGAGCAGGGCGAGCAGCACCACGGTCGCGGACAGCCCGCGGTCCACCCAGTCCACCAGCACCTGGCCCGGTGCGGCGGCCCCGAGTCCGGCGATCCCGGCGACCGCGTTGCCGTCCGGGGTGAGCAGCGCCCTGCCGAAGCTGTGCAGATTGGCGGAGATGTAGGGGCGGGCCACCGTCAGGTCCCAGAGCAGCATCAGGCCGAGCGCGCCGAGCAGCGGCGGCACGGTGATCCGCCGGTTGGCGCGCGGCAGCGAGAGCGCGGCCAGCGCGGTGACCAGCATCAGCGGGGTGAGCTGGTGCGAGGAGACGATCGCCGCCTGCAGCACCAGCACCAGGATCAGCCGCGACGGTGCCCAGCCCCGCCGCGGGACTGCTGACAGCTGCCGGAACACCGTGGCCAGCACCACCACGTAGAGCAGGAATCCGAACGCCTGCGGCGAGAAGTAGTCCTGCCCCACCCAGGAGCAGGCGTAGAAGATCCAGGCGCCGCCCCAGACCAGCCTGCGGTCCCGGCTGACCGACCGGTAGAGCAGCAGCAGCGGGGCCAGCACCAGGGCGTTGACCACCGGCGGGGTCCAGGCCGCGTAGCCGAGCGCCGAGTGCAGCCCGGTGGCCCGCAGCACCAGCGCGTTCAGCTGGAAGAAGCCCGGCCACTGGTTGTAGATGTCCAGCGCGGCCGCGTGCGGCACCGAACCGCCGTTGCGCAGCATGGCGTCGATCACCGACAGGTGCTTCCAGGCCCAGGCGTAGCGCAGTTCGGGGTAGAGCAGGGCCGGGGTGGCGTGGATGACCGCGATCAGTCCGAGCAGATAGCCGACCAGCCAGCCGTTGCCGACCCGCCGGTCGCGCACGGCGAGCGCGAAGCCCAGGGTGAGCACCGCGACGGCCACCCAGAACAGCACCGGCAGCACCTGGATCAGCCCCAGGTCCCCCATCGCGGCGAGGTCCACCCCGCGCAGCGACAGCAGCCAGAGCAGCAGTGCCAGCGGCAGTGCCGCCCGCGCGGCCAGAGCAGGCACGGTGCCCGCCGGGGATTCCGGATCCGCCCGGACCGTCCGGGCGGCCCAGACGGTGCTGCCGGTCACCGGACCCCCCTCGGTGTCATCCGCGGGCCACCACAGCGGCGCTGATCCGGTGGCCGGCGAAGCCGGTGCCGCAGACGAAGCGCAGCACCGGGCCAAAGGTCGCGGCGGCGGCCAGGCCGGTGAAGTACAGGCCGGGCACCGAGGACTCGAACCCGGCGGAGAGCTTCGGCGCCCCGCCGTCCCTGCGCACCCGCGCACGCAGGCCCGGGGCCAGCAGGTCGATCTGGTCCACGTCGACCCGGTAGCCGGTGGCGGCCAGGACGTGGTCGGCTTCGAGCACCCTGCTGCCGCCCTGCCGGTCCGCCAGCGTGAGCCGGGCACCGCCGTCGGCGGCCTGGGCCGATCGCACGCCGTGGCCGGTGAGCACCTCCACCCGGCCCTCCACCCGGTCCCGCAGCCACCAGGCCCCGGACGGGCCGAGCACGGTGCGCAGGAAGTGCTCGCGCACCCCCGACGGCAGGTACCGATAGGCGCCGGGGGCGCCGCTGAAGGCGCGGTGCGACCAGCCGGGGCCCAGCGGGGTGGCTGGTTTGACCAGGCGCAGCGGGAGCGGGCGCTGCTCCGGACGGTCCTCGTCCGGGGGTTCGCCGAACAGCAGCCGGTCGGTCCTGGCCACCACGATGGGCTCGGCGCCCGCTTCGCGCAGCAGCGCCGCGCTTTCCAGCGCCGACTGGCCCGCCCCGATCACCGCCACCCGCTTGCCGGCGAAGCCGGACAGGTCGGCGTGCTCGGCCGGGTGCGAGGCCAGGCCCGCCCGGGCCAGCTCCACCAACTGGCCCGGGATCCGGGGGAACGGGCCGAGTCCGGTGGCCAGCACCACCGAGCGGCTGGCGAAGGTCTCGCCCGACGCCAGCTCGATCCGGAAGCCGCCGTCCACCGTGTCGACCTCGCGCACCGCCGTGGTGTCCAGGTCGGGCAGGATCTGCCGCTGGAACCAGAGGCCGTAGCGGACGAACTCGTCCAGCGGCACCGGGTGCAGGTCGCCCTCGGAGCGGCGGCCCTCGGTGGCCCGGAACCGGTCCAGGTTCCAGGCTCCGGCCGCGTCGGCGATGCTCGACGCGGAGGGGGTGGACTTGAGGAACATCCCGGCCGGCATCCGCGTCCGCCAGCTGTCCATCGGTTCGCCGAAGGCGCGCAACCGCAGCCCGCGAGCGCGCAGATGCGCGGCGGCGGCCAGGCCGTAGGGTCCGGCGCCGATCACCGTGACCGGCACTGTGTCGGCGGCGGTGGAGCGGGGCACAGCCATCGTCGGACCTCCTCGGCGCGGATCATCTTCCAGTGGACAACAGGTGCGGCCACGGCGCGCGGCGGGCGGCCCGCCGCCGGGCGTCCCCGCTCGCGGCGGCCGGTACCGGCTCGGACAATGGGCTGCACCTGGCCGGACTCCGCCGCCCGGCCGCTTCGAGGTCGCCATGGTCGCCCTGCAAGGTTCCGAGCCGGACCGTACGGTCCCGGCGCTGCTGGTCAAGATCGGCCGCTATCCGCAGCACGCCGGCGGCGTCGGCGTGCTGCGGACGCTGGGCCGGACCGGGGTGCCGGTGCACGCGATGGTCGAGGACCGGTTCACCCCGGCGGCGGTGTCCCGCTACGCGGCCGGACGGTTCGTCACCCCCACCACCGGCCTGGAGCAGCCGGCCGTGCTGGTGGACCTGCTGCTGGCGGTCGGCCGGGCGATCGGCCGCCGCAGCGTCCCGGTGGCCACCGACGACGAGGCCGCGCTGCTGCTGGCGGAGCACGCCGACCGGCTGTCCGAGTGGTTCCTGCTGCCACCGGTCCCGGGCAGCCTGCCGCGGCGGCTGGCCGACAAGGGCGGGCTGCACCGGCTCTGCCTGGAGCACGGCACACCGACCCCGCGCTCGCGGGCCCCGGCCGACCACGACGGGCTGGTGGCGGCGGGCCGCGACTGGGGCTACCCGCTGGTGCTGAAGAACCTGGAGGCGTGGACCCGGCTGCGGACCCCGGCGGTCGGGCACACCACGGTGGTGCGCGACGAGCGCGAGCTGCTGGCCGCCTGCCCGCCGGGCCGCATGCCGTCCGTCCTGGTCCAGGAGTGCATCCCCAAGGAGCAGGCCGAGGACTGGTTCACCCATCTCTACTGCCCGGCCGACGGCGGCCGTCCGCTGGTCCTCACCGGGTTCAAGATCCGCTCCTGGCCGCCGGACGCCGGGGTGACCACCCGGGCCCGCGCGCTGGACAACCCGTTCCTGGCCGAGCTGGCCACCGAGTTCTGCCGCCGCATCGGCTACCGCGGCGTGGCCGACCTGGACTGGCGGCTGGACCGCAGGGACGGGCAGTACAAGCTGGTCGACTTCAACCCGCGCACCGGCGCCCAGTTCCGGCTGCTGGAGACGGTGGACGGTCTGGACGTGGTGCGCGCCCTGCACCTGGACCTGACCGGCCGGCCGCTGCCGCGCGGTGCGCAGGCGCCGCCCCGCAGCTTCGGTCTCGGGCAGCTCGACCTGCTGTCCGCGGCGGTCCGCGGCTGGCAGTTGCGCAGCCTCCCCGGGGAGCTGCTGCCGCGCCGGGGCACCGAGCGCGCCTGGCTGTGCCGGGACGACCCGGCCCCGGCGGCGGCCGAGGCGGTCCGCTTCGCCGGCACCGTGGCCCACCGGGCCGGCCCGCTCACCGGCCGCGCCTGGCGCCGGGTGCGCTCCCGGTAGACCCGACGCTGCCTGCTGGACGACGACCCCTCGGGGCAGGCACGATGTCCCTGTCCGGAAGTCCGAGCTCAGCCGCTTGCGCAAATAGTCGACATCGCAGCGCATGGACTGGATATCTTCTTGCAATGCACCAATGGGCCTATGCAAATAGGTGGGAGTGCATGCCATAGTCGTTGCATGACTCGTAGACTCGCGGAAGTCGCCAAGAGGGTCGGCGTCAGCGAAGCGACCGTGAGCCGTGTCCTGAACGGCAAGCCCGGCGTTTCCGACACCACCCGCCAGTCCGTGCTGACCGCCCTGGACGTGCTCGGCTACGAACGCCCCACCCAACTGCGCGGCGTCCGCGCCCGGTTGGTCGGACTGGTGCTGCCGGAACTGCAGAACCCGATCTTCCCGGCCCTGGCCGAGGTCGTCGGCGGCGCCCTGGTCCAACTCGGCTTCACCCCGGTGCTCTGCACCAGGACGGCCGGCGGGCTGACCGAGGCCGAGTACGTGACCATGCTGCTGGACCAGCAGGTCTCCGGCGTGGTCTTCTGCGGCGGCCTCAGCGCCGACGAGTACCGGCAACTCCTGGGCCGCGGCGTCCCGGTGGTCCTCCTCAACGCCGCCGTCGACTACTCCGGCGTGCAGCAGCGCGAGCCCGCGTACGGTCCGGCCCCCGCCCGGCTGGGCTTCCCCCAGGTGTCCACCGACGACACCTCCGCCGTGGAACAGGCCTTCGCCCATCTGACCTCGCTCGGCCACCGCCGGATCGGCCTGCTGGTCGGCCCCGAGGACCACACCCCCTCGCTACGCAAGATCGCCGCCTTCCGCTCGCTGAGCGCCCGTGCCGGCGGCCGCGAGGACCACCGCATCGGCCACGCCCTCTTCTCCTTCGAAGGCGGCCAGGCCGTGGCCGGCGAACTGCTGGCGGCCGGGATGACCGGTCTGATCTGCGGCAGCGACATCCTGGCGCTGGGCGCCGTGCGGGCCGCGCGGCGGAAGCGGCTGTCGGTGCCCGGCGACGTGTCCGTGGTGGGCTACGACGACTCGGCCTTCATGAACTACACCGACCCGCCGCTGACCACCCTGCGCCAGCCCATCGAAGCCATGGCCAAGGCCGCCGTCACCCTGCTGGTCAACCAGATCCAGGGCGGCGCGCCCACCCCCAAGGAACTGCTGCACGAACCCGAACTGGTGGTGCGCGGCTCGACCGGCCCGCGCACCGACCCGGTGCGCGAGGCCGAGGAGTTGACCCGCCAGGTGGGGGTGTGACGACGGGCGCGGGGCGCGGGGACATCGTCCTGACCGACCTGCGGATCGACACCA
>NZ_JBEUKS010000003.1:0-360526 GCF_042510965.1 Streptacidiphilus jeojiensis | reverse complement strand
CGGGGCGCGGGGACCTTCCGGTCCTCGCGCCCCGCGCCCGTTCGGTCAGCCCGGTTCGACGCAGCTCAGCCACACCGTGGTGTTGGCCGGCACCACGGCAGTCGCCGTGGGCACGCTGGCCAGCAGCAGTTCCGCTCCCTCGGGCAGCGGCACCGGGGCGTCGGAGAGGTTGACCAGGCAGCGGAAGGACCCGCCGCGGGCGAAGTACAGCGTCCGCCGGTCCGGTTCGGCCAGCCAGCGGAACCGGTCGCCGTGCAGTTCCGGGCGGTGCCGGCGCAGGCGCAGCGCCTCGCGGTAGAGCTCCAGCGTGGAGCCGGCCGTGCCGCTCTGCGCGGACACGGTGCGCCTGGCCCAGTCAGCCGGCTGCGGAAGCCAGGGCGGCGCCGAGGCGCCCTGCGGGCTGAAGCCGAACGGAGGCGCCTGCCCGCTCCAGGGGAGCGGCACCCGGCAGCCGTCGCGGCCGATGTCCGCGCCCTGGGTGCGGAAGAAGTACGGGTCCTGCCGGGACTCGTCGGGCAGGTCCTGGACCTCCGGCAGTCCGAGCTCCTCGCCCTGGTAGATGTAGGTGGAGCCGGGAAGGGCCAGGCTGAGCAGGAACGCGGCCCGGGCGCGGCGGGTGCCCAGGGCCAGGTCGACCGGCGCGCCGTGCTGGGCCGGGCTGCGGCCCATCGAGGTGTCCGCGCGCCCGTAGCGGGTGACGTGCCGGGTCACGTCGTGGTTGGACAGCACCCAGGTGGCCGCCGCGCCGACCGGGGCGTGGCCCTGCAGGGTGGAGTCGATGACCTCCCGCAGCCGCTCCGCGTCCCACGGGCAGTTCAGGTAGTCGAAGTTGAAGGCGGTGTGCATCTCGTCGGGGCGCAGGTAGGCGGCCAGCCGGTCGGGCCGGTCCAGCCAGACCTCGCCGATCAGCGCCCGCGGTTCGGCGTAGCTGTCGGCGACGGCGCGCCAGCCACGGTAGATGCCGTGCACCTCGTCGCGGTCCACGTACGGATGCGGCACCGGCGGGTGCTCCGGGTCGAAGTCGGCCAGGTCCGGGTCCTTGGCCGGCATGGTGGCCGAGTCGATCCTGACCCCGTCCACGCCGCGGTCGAACCAGAACCGCAGGATGGACTCGTGCTCCTCGGCGACCTTGGGGTTGTTCCAGTTCAGGTCGGGCTGCTCGGAGGCGAACAGGTGCAGGTACCACTCCCCCGGGCTGCCGTCCGGGTCCGGCACCCGGGTCCAGGCCCGGCCGCCGAAGACCGAGTCCCAGTTGTTGGGCGGCAGTTCGCCGTTCTCGCCGCGTCCGGGGCGGAACCAGAACAGCTCGCGCACCTCGGAGCCCGGCTCGGCGGCCAGTGCCTCCTGGAACCAGGCGTGCTGGTCGGAGAGGTGGTTGGGGACCACGTCCACGACCACCCGCAGGCCGAGCCGGTGCGCCTCGGCGATCAGCGCCTCGGCCTGTTCCAGGTCCCCGAAGACCGGGTCGATGCGCCGGTAGTCGGCCACGTCGTAGCCGGCGTCGGCCATCGGCGACAGGTACCAGGGATTGAACCAGAGCGCGTCGACGCCCAGTTCGGCGAGGTAGGGCAGCTTCGCACGGACCCCGGCCAGGTCGCCGATCCCGTCTCCGTCGGCGTCGGCGAAGGAGCGTACATAGACCTGGTAGATGACGGCGTCACGCCACCACTCGGCGGTCTGTACACGAATAGCCATGGCGGGGAATCTCCTTGCCCGTTGAGTGAAGAAGAGGCGTCCGGGGTGCGTGAGGTCAGGGAACGCGCATCCCGGACGCCGGTCCTGCGGCCTGCGCGGCTATCCGAAGATCTCGAACTCGGACAGCTGCGCCGCCGTCCAGCCGGTGTTGCCGGTGACCGAGAGCTGCAGGTACCGGTCGTTGGTGCCCGGCGGCAGGGTGACGGTCACCTTGTTCTGGGTGGCCGGGTCGAAGGTGTAGTCAGCGGAGGGGACCAGGGTGGTGAAGTCCGTCCCGTCAGTGGAGCCGAGGACGGACAGCGTCTGCACCCGGCTGCCCCAGTTGGAGGGCAGCGTGAGCACCACACTGCTCTCCGGCTGCACCGAGCCGAGGTCCGCGGTGAGGGTCTGCGGGAAGGGCTGACCGTCCTCGCTCTCCCAGTAGGAGCCGTCGTTGTCGTCGTTGGCGTTGGTCGCCGGGAAGTACTCCAGCGAGCTGCTCGCCGTCATGGTGGCGTCCAACGCCAGATTGCTGGGCGGTGCCACGCCGCCGGTGCCGCCGATCGGGTCGGTGTCGCCGACGAGCTGCACCGTGGCGGGGCGTCCCTCGCTGCTGGGGACGGTCAGCGTGCCCTGGGTGATGCCGGCCGCGCCCGCGGTGTAGGAGACGTCCACCATGCACCAGTTGGCGCTGTCGGTGGGCGAGGTCGGGTGCAGCGAGGTGGCGCAGGGGTAGGTCGGGTCGGGGGTGACCGTGAAGCCGGCGCTGGCCGTGATCGTGCCCAGGGTGGCGGAGGCGGTGCCGGTGTTCATGACGGCGATCCGCTGCACCGGGGTGGCGGTGCCGACGGTCGCGTTCTCGAAGGTGGCGGTGGAGGGGTAGGTCCACAGCGGGCTGGTCCCCGGCATGCCGCAGGTGGAGCTGGACCAGCCGAAGTCGCCGGGGCCGCGATTGATGGCGAAGCCCGCGCCGCAGCTGAAGATCCCGGACTTGCCGACACCGGTGGCCACCGTCCCGGACACCGAGACGGAGCCGGGGGCCTGGTCCTGGAACACGTAGCTGCCGACGCCGGCGACCAGGTTGTCGTTGATGCTGACGTTCCTGACGCTGTGTCCGGCGGTCGGCGGGGTGGTGACCGCCGAACCCGTGTATGCGTTCGAGTTCTGGAACATGAACGCCGAGTAGGGGCTGTCCAGGAGGGCGTTGCCGGTGATGTTCACCGCCGAGTCCATGTCGCCCTGCTGCGGGTCGAACCAGACGGCCCCGACGCCGTAGTCCCATCCGGGGTCCCACTGGCCGGTGCGCGCCAGGACGTTGCCGGTGATGTCCAGCGGGCCCGACATGCCCACCGAGTCGAAGCGCTGGCCGATACCGATGCCGCCGCCGCGGGTGACGGTGTCCTGCAGCAGGTTGTCGCTGATGACGTCACCGGCCCCGGAGCCGTAGACGCCGATGTTGTTGGCCAGTCCGGGCGAGTCCACGGTGTTGTGGGTGAGGGTGTCGTCGGTGTCCCCGTAGTTCTCGGACCACAGTGCCAGGCCGTCGTCCTGGGTGTTGCGCAGGAAGTTGTCGCGCAGCAGTGCTCCGGTGACCGGGCCGTCGGCGGCGTTGAGGTTGATGCCGTCGGCGGTGGTGTCCTGGATCCGCAGGTTGCGCATCGTCAGCTTGCTGCTGGGGCCGACGATCCAGGCTCCCACCTTCTCGTTCTGGATCCACACGTCGGAGATGGTGGAGTCGCTGAACCCGCCGTTGAAGCCGGTGTCCTCGCTGTTGCTGTCGTCCCGCACGTCGACGTTGCCGAACATCGCCAGCCCGGAGATGTCCACATGGCTGCTGGGCGGGTTCTGCTGCCCGTTGAACTCGACGTTCCTGCCGGTGAGCACGGTGTACCACTCGCCTGCGCCGGCGATGGCGATGGCGTTCACGTTCAGCGGGCTGCTGACGGTGTAGGTGCCAGGTGGCAGGTAGAGGCCCTGTCCGGCGGCCGAGGCGGTGTCGATGGCATGCTGCAGGGCCCCGGTCACGTCGGTGGCGCCGGTGTTGTCCACGTTGTACGGGGCCTGGGTGACGTCCGCGTACCCGTCCGGCTTGGCCGTCGGAGCGGCGACCTGCTCGAAGTCGGCGGTGTTGATGGCGTACCAGGGCGCGTTGTCGCCGGGGTCCACCTGCAGTCTGACCACGGTGCCGGCCGGCAGGGTGGTGGCGAACCGGTATCTGACGTCGTTGTAGAAGTCGTGCGGCACCTGGCCGTCCGGCATTCCGGTGCCCGGGGTGTTGCGGAACGGATAGGTGCCGTAGAGCCAGCTGAACTGTGAGGTCAGCGACAGCGCGGTGGTGGCCCTGCCGTTGACGTAGAGGCTCAGCGGGGCAGTGATGCCGCCGCCGTGCAGCGAGTCCGGGATCGCGTAGTGGAAGTCCACCGCGTTCGCGGCCCTGGTCAGACGGAAGCTCACATACTGTCCCTGGCCCACGAGTTGGACGGCCTGGCGGCCGGTCGCCTCGGCGGCGAGGCTGCCGTACCGGTAGTCGGGGCCGAGCACGGTTCCGTTGGTGTGCGCGAACGGGCTGGTGGCCGCGTTGTACTCGGTGAACGGCACGGCCGCGCCCGGCGCGGCGGGCACCCCGGTCGCGGCGGCGGCGCCGGTCGACGGAAGGGTCAGGGCGAGGGCAGGGCCCGCGAGCAGCGCGGCCGTGATGGCGGCGCGCAGGCGGCGGCCGCTCCGGGGGGTGCCGCGCAGCGGTCTGCGGCTCGGGGCTACGGGGATGGACACGGGACGACTCCTTGGGAATCGGGTGGTACCCGGGCAGGGGAGGTGGAGCCTCCGGCGACGGTGGGGAGTGGACCGGCGACAGGCACGTCGGCCGGGACGCTTCGGCCGGAGGCTCCGGGCCGCGCCACCACCCCTCGAGGCGGCGCGACCGGTTGTACGGCTGCGGTACGGCGCAGGGATCCGCGGTGGGCAGGCCGCCGGGACCGCGGGTCAGGCCGTCCGCAGCCAGACCGTGGTGTCGGGCGGCAGCAGGCCGCCGTCGAGGGGGGCGCTGCTGAGCAGCACCGAGGTGTGGTCGGGCAGGAGTTGCGGGGTGGGGGCGAGGTTGACGGCGCAGGTGAAGTCCGGGCCCCGGCGGAAGGCGAGCACCTGCGGGTGCGAGCCGGTCCAGTCCATCGGTCCGTCGCCGAGGCCGGGCTCGGCCCGGCGCAGCCGCAACGCGGTGCGGTACAGCGTCAGCATCGAGTCGGGGTCCTGGTTCTGCGCGGCCACCGAGAAGTCGCTCCAGCCGGCGGGTTGCGGCAGCCAGGGCTCGGCTCCGCCGTCCGGGCCGAATCCGGCCGAGGGAGCGCTCCCGTCCCAGGGCAGGGGGACCCGGCAGCCGTCGCGGCCGGGGTCGGCGCCTGCGGTGCGGTGGTGCATCGGGTCCTCGATCCGGTCCGCCGGGATGTCCTCCACCTCCGGCAGACCCAGCTCCTCGCCCTGGTACAGGTACACGGACCCCGGCAGCGCCAGCGTCAGCATCGCCGCCGCCCGGGCCCGCCGGGTGCCTGTGGCCAGGTCCGTCGCGATCCCGTACCCCTTGGTCGCGAAGTCGAAGCCGGTGTCCGCCCGTCCGTAGCGCGTCACCGTCCGGGTGATGTCGTGGTTGGCCAGCACCCAGGTGGCCGGCGCCCCCACCGGCGCGTGCACCGCCAGTGTCGTGGTGATCTGCTCCCGCAACTGCTGTGCATCCCACGGACAGGCCAGGAAGCCGAAGTTGAAGGCGGTGTGCAGTTCGTCGGGGCGCAGGTAGCGCGCGAACCGCTCGGGATCCGGCAGCCACACCTCCCCGATCAGCGCCCGTGGCTGGGCGTACGAGTCGGCCACCCTGCGCCAGGACCGGTAGATGTCGTGCAGTTCGTCCCGGTCCACATAGGGATGCGGCACCGGCGACGCGGCCAGGTCCGGCAGCGACGGGTCCTTGGCCACCTCCGCCGCGGAGTCGATGCGTACTCCCGCCGCACCGCGGTCGAACCAGAACCGCAGTACGTCCTCGTGCTCCGCGCGCACCTGCGGATGGCCCCAGTTCAGATCCGGCTGCTGCGAGGCGAAGCGGTGCAGGTACCACTGCCCGTCGGCGACCCGCGTCCACGCCGGTCCGCCGAACTGCGAGGGCCAGTCGTTCGGCGGCAGTTCGCCGTCCGCGCCACGCCCCTCACGGAACCAGAACCTTGCCCGCTCGGGCGACCCCGGGTCCGCCGCCAGCGCCTGTGCGAACCACCGGTGGGTGTCCGAGACGTGGTTCGGCACGATGTCGACGATCGTCCTGATCCCCAGGTCGGACGCCTCGGCGATCAGTTTCTCGGCCTCGGCCAGCGTCCCGAACACCGGATCGATGTCCCGGTAGTCCGTCACGTCGTAGCCGCCGTCCGCCATCGGCGAGGGGTACCAGGGGTTGAACCACAGGGCGTCGACCCCGAGTTCCGCCAGATAGGGCAGCCGCGAGCGCACTCCGGCCAGATCGCCGACGCCGTCACCGTTGTCGTCCGCGAAGCTGCGGACGTAGACCTGGTAGATCGCGGCGCCGCGCCACCAGTCGGCGGGCCCGTGTGCCTGGTCCGGGTTGTGGTCGATGTGTTGCACGGCGGTGTCTCCTCAAGGCAGGGGGTGCCGGTCGGGGCAGGGTCGGGGAGACGCTCAGCCCTTCATGCTGCCGGCGGTGAGGCCGGCCATGATGTTCCGCTGGAAGATCAGGAAGAACACGATCGTCGGCACGCAGGCGATGGCCAGCGCGGCGATGAGCACGTTCTGCGGGATGCCCACGCTCAGCTGGTTGAGGCCGACGTTGACGCTCTGCACCGAGGTGTCGGTGAGCACCAGCAGCGGCCACAGGAAGTCCTTCCAGACACCGACCACCGCGAAGATGGACACCACGCCCAGGATCGGACGTGAGATCGGCAGCACGATGGACCACAGCGTGCGCAGCGGTCCGGCGCCGTCGACGGCCGCGGCGGCCAGCAGTTCGGTGGGGATGGAGTCGAAGAACCGCTTCAGCAGGAAGATGTTGAAGGCGCTGGCCACCGAGGGCAGCCAGATCGCCCACGGCGTGTTGAGCAGGCTCCAGTGCACGAACGGCAGGCTGTTGGCGGTCAGGTAGGTCGGCAGGGCGATGACCGTGGTGGGGATCATCAGGCTGGCCAGCATCGCGAACAGCACGGCGTTGCCGAACACCGGGCGCAGCTTGGAGAAGGCGTAGGCCGCGGCCACGTCGAACACCAGCTGGAAGGCGAGCGCGCCCAGTGCGTACATCACGGTGTTCAGGATGAGCCGGCCGAGGTCGGCGTCGTTCCAGGCGGCGACGTAGTTCGACAGGTGGACCTGGTGCGGGACCACGGTCGGCGGGGTCCGGATGATCTCCTGGGAGGACTTCAGGCCGCCGCTGGCCATCCAGTAGAGCGGGAACAGGAAGACCGCCGCGAACAGCACCATCAGCGTCCAGAAGACGGTCCAGTACACGGTGCGGCCGACCGGGCGGTCCAGCTGGACCTGCGAGACCAGGGTCCGGGTCCGGGGTTCGTGCGCTGCTGCCATGGCGGTCACTCCTCGCCCGCACGGCTGCTGAGCCACAGGTAGCCGCCCGCGAATCCGACCAGGACCAGCAGGAGCATGCAGCCGAGCGCCGAGGCGCTGCCGTAGTTGTTGAAGTTGAAGGCGTACTGGTAGATCAGGTAGACCACGCTGGTGGTGTCGTTGGAGGCGCCGGTGATCACGTAGGGCTCGGTGAAGACCTGCATGGTGCCCACGATCTGCAGCATCAGCATCAGCGAGAGGATCAGCCGGGTCTGCGGCACCGTCACGTGCCAGATCCGGCGCCACAGCCCGGCCCCGTCGATCTCGGCGGCCTCGTAGATCTCGCCGGGGATGCCCTGGAGCGCGGCGAGGTAGACCAGCACCGTGCCGCCCATGTTGATCCAGGTGGAGAAGAGCACCAGGCAGAGCACCGCGAGGGTGTGCGAGGACTGCAGCCACTGCACCGTCGGCAGGTGCAGGAAGTGCAGCACCCCGTTGAACAGCCCGGAGTCGTCCGGGGTGTAGAACCAGCGCCACAGGAAGGCCGCGGCCACCGGGGGCATCATCACCGGCAGGTACACCAGCAGCCGGAAGTAGGACCGGGCGTGCCGCAGCTCGTTCAGGACGATCGCGGTGAAGAACGGGACCGCGTAGCCGAAGACCAGCGCGAAGAGGGTGAACAGCCCGGTGGTGCGCCAGGCGCTCCAGAAGTCCGGGTCGGACATGATGTGCTGGTAGTTGCGCAGTCCGACCCACCTGGTGGCGCCGGCGAAGTTGGTGACCTGGAAGCTCATGATCACTTCACGGATCATCGGGTACCAGGAGAACAGTGCGAAGCAGATCACCGCTCCGAGCAGGAACAGGTAGCCGGTGGCGTTGCGCCGCAGCCTGCGGCCGAACGAGGCCCGCCGTGCGGGCCTGGCCGCCGCCTTCAGGTCGCGGGCCACGGCGTGGGTCACGTTGATCGTCGCCATCTGGGTGGGTCTCTCGTCCGAGGGGTTGCGAGGGGATCGGGGGGACCACCGGCCGGCCCCCGGAGGCGGATCGTGCTGCTCCGGGGGCCGGGGCGGTCCGGCTGCTACGGGGTGTTGGCCAGGATGCTGTTGGTCGCGGCCTTGAAGGTGTCCAGCAGTTGCTGGAGGTTGGCGTTGGGGTTGGTCAGCGCGCCGTAGACCGCCTTGTCGCCCTGGGCGTAGATGGCCTGTGCCTGCGGCGGCTCGACCAGCAGCTTCATCGTGGGCAGCGCGGCCACGTAGGAGGCGAAGTTCTGGACCGGGAGGTTGGCGTACTTGGCCATGGCGGTGGCGTCGCTGGAAGCGGTGGCCCCGGTCCACAGGTCCGGCTCGGGCAGGCCGACCGGCTCCTTCTGGGCGGCCCGGCGGGGGTAGTTGAAGTTCATGCCCTGGCCGGAGGTGAGGAACTCGTAGTTGACGAACTTGATGCCCGCCTCGATCTGGGCCGGGGTGTCCTTCTTGTTGAACATGTAGCCGTCGCCGCCGACCAGGGTGGCCTGCTCCCCGGGCATCGGTCCGACGGCCATGTCGTCGTAGGAGACGTGGTACTGGTCGTGGATGGTGGTGAGGGTGACCGGGTCGCCGACGTACATGCCGAGCTTGCCGGAGGCCATCATCTGCAGCAGGTCGTTGTACTGCAGGCCCTGCTTGGTGCCCATCACGTTGTCGGTGAAGCGCATCTTGTGCAGGAACTGCAGCACGGCCAGGCCGTTGGCGTCGTCGAAGTTCGCCGACTTGCCGTCCGGGGAGACCATGGTGCCGCCGCGCGAGTAGAGCTCGGCGGTGAAGTGCCAGCCGCCGGTGTTGGCCGCGCTGTAGTCGGCGTAGCCGACGTCGCCGCCGCCCAGCTTGCTGATGGCGATCGCGTCGGCCTCGACCTGGTCCCAGGTGGTCGGCGGCTTGTTGGGGTCCAGACCGGCCTTCTGGAAGAGGGTCTTGCTGTAGACCAGGCCGAGGCTGTAGTTGCCCTTGGGGATGCCGTAGAGGTGCCCGGAGTCGGTGCCGCCCTGCCGGTAGATGTTCAGCAGGGCCGGCTGGATGTCGGACAGCCCGTGGATCTGGCTCGCGTAGGACTGGATGTCGGCGGCCTGGCCGGATGCGACGACGTTGGCGCCGTCGGTGAAGTAGGTGTAGAAGACGTCGTCCATCTTGCCGCCGGCGAGCTTGGCGTTGAAGGTGGCCGGGTCGTCGCAGGGGTTGGCGTCGTCGCCCTTGACGGTGATGTTCGGGTTGAGCTTCTCGAAGGCGGCGACGTCGGCGAGCCAGTCGGCGCGCGGCTGGGCCTGGGTGGTGGGGGGCTCGCAGCCCACAGTGATCGTGACCGGGCCGTTGGCGGCGGGCGAGGCGGAGCCTGCTCCGGAGCTGGAGCTGCCACAGGCGCTGACGGTGAGTGCGAAACCTGCCGCAAGCGCGACGGTGACGGCCGTGCGGGCTCTTGAGCCCATGCTGCTACCAGTCATCTGAAGATCCCTGAGGGTGAGTAAGATGCGACGGCCGCCATGACAGCGCAGGCCGGACGGGTGGGTCGCGGGTCCGGGGCTGCACTTCAGACGCCACGGGGCCGGCGGCTTCGGCCCCCGGATCCGCAACCCCCCAGGTGAGGGGCTGATCGCTCCGGCGTGCTGCACAAGCTACGACGCCACCAACAGCCACGCAATAGCCAAACTTATTTACGCAAGAAGTCGACACCTCAGGGACTTTCCGACTTTTGCTTGCGCAAGCCAACGCAGATTCATGACATAGTTCTGTCCTATGACTCGTAGACTCGCGGAAGTCGCCAAGAGGGTCGGTGTCAGCGAAGCGACCGTGAGCCGTGTCCTGAACGGCAAGCCCGGCGTTTCCGACACCACCCGCCAGTCCGTGCTGACCGCCCTGGACGTGCTCGGCTACGAACGCCCCACCCAACTGCGCGGCGTGCGCGCCCGGTTGGTCGGACTGGTGCTGCCGGAGCTGCAGAACCCGATCTTCCCCGCCCTGGCCGAGGTCGTCGGCGGCGCCCTGGTCCAACTCGGCTTCACCCCGGTGCTGTGCACCCGCTCCGCCGGCGGGCTGACCGAGGCCGAGTACGTGACCATGCTGCTGGACCAGCAGGTCTCCGGCGTGGTCTTCTGCGGCGGCCTCAGCGCCGACGAGTACCGGCAATTGCTGGGCCGCGGCGTCCCGGTGGTACTCCTCAACGCCGCCGTGGACTACCTGGGGTTCCCGCAGGTCTCCACCGACGACACCGCCGCCGTCCAGCAGGCCCACGCCCACCTGACCTCGCTGGGCCACCGCCGGATCGGACTGCTGGTCGGCCCCGAGGACCACACCCCCTCCGAGCGCAAGGTCGCCGCCTTCCGGGCGCTGGCGCCGGCCGGCTCGCGGCAGCCGGTGGCGCACGCGCTCTTCTCCTTCGAGGGCGGCCAGGCCGCGGCCGCGGAGCTGCTGGCCGCCGGAGCGACCGGACTGGTGTGCGGCAGCGACGTGCTGGCGCTGGGCGCGATCCGCGCGGCCCGCAGGGCCGGGCTCCGGGTGCCGCAGGACGTGTCCGTGGTGGGCTACGACGACTCGGCCTTCATGAACTACACCGACCCGCCGCTGACCACCCTGCGCCAACCCATCGAAGCCATGGCCAAGGCCGCCGTCACCCTGCTGGTCAACCAGATGGGCGGCAATGCGCCGACCCCCAAGGAACTGCTGCACGAACCCGAACTGGTGGTCCGGAGTTCCACCGGCCCGGCACCGGTCAACCACGGGCAAGAACTCGACAGCTGACAGCAGTTAATTTCATGTCGGGTATCGAGGGGCGACCCTCCCTGGGGATAATTTCCCCAGGCCAGGCGGGTGCGAAAGTCGCGAAAGCGATCCTGCTGCCGTGACATCGAGAAATTTCCTATTTCTCGCCGGATATTGCCTGGAATTATCCGTAGCACTACCGTGCCGGTCAATTCGTTACGCCTCCTCCCACCCCCAGGAGCGTCATGCCCACCCCACGTGACGGCAGACCGCACACCACCGCACTGCTCACCGCGGTGTCCACCCTCATCGCCCTGCTGATGGCCCTGGTCGCCTGGTCCGCACCGACGGCCTCGGCCGCGACCACCACCTACGAGGCCGAGTCGGCGGCGCTGTCGGGCGGCGCCGTGGTCGGCACCGACCACACCGGCTACACCGGCACCGGCTTCGTCGAGGGCTACACCGACACCGACAAGGGCACCGCCGACACCGTCTTCACCGTCAACGCCGCATCGGCCGGGACGGCGAGCGTGGCACTGCGCTACGCCAACGGCACCAGCGCCACCATGACCCTGTCGGTCTACCTCAACGGCACCAAGGTCCAGCAGGACCAACTGACCGCCACCGCCGACTGGAACACCTGGGCCACCCACACCGACAGCCTCAGCCTGGCGGCGGGCAGCAACACCGTCGCCTACAAGTTCGACAGCACCGACTCCGGCAATGTGAACCTGGACGACATCGCGGTGACCCCGGCCGGCGCACCGCCCGCGGGCCAGTACGAGGCCGAGTCGGCCGCGCTGTCCGGCGGCGCCGTGGTCGGCACCGACCACACCGGCTACACCGGCACCGGCTTCGTCGAGGGCTACACCGACACCGACAAGGGCAGCGCCGACACCGTCTTCACCGTCAACGCCTCCGGCGCCGGCAGCACCCCGATCACCCTGCGCTACGCCAACGGCACCGGCTCGGTGATGACCCTGTCGGTGTACGTCAACGGCACCAAGGTCCAGCAGGACCAACTGGCCGCCACCGCGGACTGGAACACCTGGGGCACCCATGCGGACAGCCTGACCCTCAAGGCCGGAAGCAACACCGTCGGCTACAAGTTCGACAGCACCGACAGCGGCAATGTGAACCTGGACAACATCACCGTCGGGTCCGCCACCTCCACGCCCACACCCACCCCGACGCCCACGCCGACCTCCACCTCCAGCACGCCGCCGTCCGGCCAGGCCTACGAGGCCGAGACCGCCTTCTTCACCGGCGGCCCCGCCGTCGCCACCGCCACCGCCGGCTACAGCGGCAGCGGATACCTCACCGGCTTCACCGCCCAGGGCTCCCAGGCCGTCGTCGACGTGGACACCCCGTCCGCCGGCACCTACCCGGTGGTCCTGCGCTACGCCAACTCCAGCGGCTCGGCGCAGACCATCTCGCTCTACCTGAACGGCGTCCGCAGCGGCCAGTTGAGCCTGCCCGCCGGCAGCGGCTGGCTGACGTCCACTCAGAACGTGGCGCTGCGCACCGGCCTGAACCTGGTCGGCCTGCAGACCGGCAGCGGCGACAGCGGCAACATCGCGCTGGACGACGTCACGGTGACCGGCGGCCTCCCGCTGGCCGGCACCGGCGCCACCGTGCCCTACACCGAGTACACCGCGACCTCCTCCGGGGTGAGCACCAACGGCACCGTGCTGCCGTACAGCACCACCTACCCGAGCCTGCAGGCCGAGGCCACCGGCCGCCAGGCCGTGCAGCTCACCGCCACCGGCCAGTACGAGCAGATCACCCTCAGCAAGCCGGCCGACTCGATCGTGCTGCGCTACTCGATCCCGGCCAACAGCGACGGCTCCACCGCCACCGCCCCGATCGCGCTGTACGCCAACGGCAGCAAGGTCCAGGACCTCACCCTGACCACCCAGTACTCCTGGCTGTACGGCGGCGGCTACTACGACACCCGCTCGCCCAGCAGCGGCGCGGCGCACCACTTCTACGACGAGACCCGCGCGCTGATCGGCAACTGGCCGGCCGGCACCGTGCTGAAGCTGCAGAAGGACGCGGCCGACACCGCCTCCTCCTACACCATCGACGCGGTGGACACCGAGCAGGTCGACCCGGCGCTCACCATGCCGGCCGGCTACGTCTCGGTCACCGGCTACGGGGTCACCCCCAACAGCGGCGCCGACGACACCTCCGCCGTCAACAGCGCGCTGGCCGCCCTGTCCGGTACCGGCAAGGGCCTGTGGTTCCCCAGCGGGACCTACGACATCTCCGGCCAGGTAAGCCTGGACAACGTGTCGGTGCGCGGCGCCGGCGAGTGGTACACCGTCATCCGTTCCACCGCGGTCAACGGCTCCGGCGGCCTGTTCGCCACCGGCGGCACCGACCAGATCGCCGACCTGACCATGGACGGCGACCAGACCAGCCGCAACAACGACTCGGGCGCGGCCGGGATCGAGGGCAACTTCGGCCCCGGGTCGCTGATCTTCGACGTCTGGGTCGAGCACGCCAAGGTCGGCATCTGGACCGACTCGGCCAACGGCCTGTACGTCTCGGGGGCACGCGTCCGCGACGTCTTCGCCGACGGCGTCCACTTCAACGGCGGATCCGACAACAGTCGGGTGGACCAGACCGTGGTCCGCAACACCGGCGACGACGAACTGGCGCTGGACACCGAGGGCGGCAACGTCACCGGCGACGTGCTGGCCTACAACACGGTCCAGAGCCCGATCCAGGCCAACGGCATCGGTGTCTACGGCGGCGGCGACAACACCGTGGAGGACAACACCGTCGCGGACACCGTGGCCTTCGGCTCCGGCGTCACCATCAGCACGGCCTTCGGCTCGGGCTTCACCGGCCCGACCTACGTGCTGGACAACACCCTGACCCGGACCGGCTCCTACAACTCCAACTGGTCCTCCTCGCTGGGCGGCCTGTGGATCTACGCCAACCAGTCCGACATCACCCAGCCGGTGACGGTCAGCGGGAACACCATCAGCAGGAGCACCTACGAGGGCGTGCTGCTCAGCTACGCGCACCAGATCAGCAACCTGGCGCTGACCAATGACGTGATCAACGGCGCCGGCACCTACGGCATCAACATCAACGACGTCACCGGCAGCATGACCGCCACCGGCGTCACCGTCAGCAACACCGCCTCCGGCGGCCTCAACAACCCCGGCGGCTACACCATCACCCGCGGCAGCGGCGACTCGGGCTTCTAGACGCCCCGTCAGCAGCCTGGGCTCGCGGGCCGGTCAGTGCCGCGAGCCCAGGTCCCGCAGTCCGTTCTCCAGCAGTGCGAACCCCTGTTCCGCGTCGGCCACCGCGCCCGCCGAGCGGGAGTCGGCCGACTCCCCGCGGGCCAGGTGGTCGGCGTTGTCCTGCGCCAGCGTCCAGCGGACTCCGACGATCTGGACAGCGGCCAGGCGGGCGGTGAGCTCCGGGGTGTCAGCGGTCTCCCGGAGGGCCTGGGCCAGGGCGCGTTCGGCGGCGGCCCTGAAGCGGTCCATCCGGGCCACCAGTGTGGGCGCGTCCTGGATCATCCGGGTGAGTCTGAGCACCTGGGGATGGTCGTTGAGCCCGGTGATCGGGTCCCGTTCGCGCAGTCCGGCGAGGAAGTGCTCGCGCACCGCGGTCAGCGGCGTGGTCCCCGGCGGGCGGGCCCTGACGACGCCGGCGAGTTCGGTCTCGTGGTCGGCGAGCCGGTGCACCACCAGGTCTTCCTTGGTGGGGAAGTAGGCGAAGAGGGTGCGTTTGGACACCTCGGCGGCCTCGGCCACCTCGGCCACCGAGACCTGGTTGAAGCCGCGTTCGAGGAACAGTGCGATCGCCGCGTCGGAGATCGCCGCGTGGGTGCGCTGCTTCTTCCGCTCCCGCAGTCCTGGCTTGCCGTCCACGGCGTCCACCGTAGCAGAGAGCTGCCCCAGGACGATTTCTGCACCTGGTGTACATTTGCTTCGAGTGCGAGAGATGAGGCGGAGCGAGGATGCTGACCGAAATCGAGACCGAGGTCGTGGTCGCGGGCGCCGGCCCGACCGGACTGATGCTGGCCTACGAACTGGCCCTGGCCGGGGTGGGCACCCTGGTGCTGGAGCAGCTGCCGCAGCGCATCGAGCAGGTGAAGGGCGGTGGGATCCAGCCCCGCACCGCCGAGCTGCTGGAGTCGCGCGGACTGCTGGAGCCGCTACTGGAGCGGGCGGTACCGCGCGACGGGGTCGGCGGCCACTTCGCGGCCCTGCCGGTACCGCTGGACTGCACCCCCTGGCGGACCAGGCACCCCACCCCGATCGCGATCGGGCAGTGGGAGATCGAGGAGGTACTGGAGGAGCGGGCGACCGCCGCCGGCGCCCGGGTGCTGCGCGGCGCCGCCGTCTCCGGGGTCAGCGCGGACGACGAGGGTGTGGTCGTGACGGCGGACGGGACCCGGGTGCGGGCCCAGTACCTGGTCGCGTGCGACGGCGGGCACAGCACGGTGCGGGCCCTGCTCGGACTGCCGTTCCCCGGCAGGCCCGGGACCCATCAGGCGGTGCTGGCCGACCTCCGCCTGTCCGCCGTCTCGTCGCTGGTCCCGCAGCAGCTGGGGCACATGAGCACGTTGATGCGCCAGGCGGGCGGCTACTGGGCGATGACGGTCCCGCTCGGCGGCGACCGCTACCGGGTCACCTTCGGCCGCGCGGACGACCAGGTCGAGATCGACCGCGGCAGCCCGGTCACCCCCGAGGAGATCACCACCGCCCTGCAGACCCTGTACGGCCCGGAGACCGTCCTGGGCGCGGTCGACAACGCCTCGCGGTTCAGCGACGCCACCCGGCAGTTGGAGCAGTACCGCGCGGGCCGGGTGCTGTTCGCCGGCGACGCCGCGCACATCCACCCGCCGCTGGGCGGCCAGGGTCTCAACCTCGGCATCCAGGACGCGTTCAACCTCGGCTGGAAGCTGGCGGCAACCGTCCAGGACCGGGCGCCGGACGGCCTCCTGGACAGCTACCACCTTGAACGGCGCCCAGTCGGCGCCCAGGTCCTGCACCACACCTCGGCGCAGCGCGTCCTGGCGGACCCCAGGCCGAGCGAGGACGTGGTCGCGCTGCGGGACATCTTCGTCGACCTACTGCGCCTGCCCGACGCCAACCGCCACATCGCCGGACTGATGTCCGGCCTGTCGCTGGGCTACCCGCTGCCGGGCGGCCATCCGCTCACCGGGCAGCGCCTGCCCGACGCCGACCTGGTCACCGAGACCGGCCCGGTCCGGCTGTCGGCGCTGTTCGGCTCGGGCCACGCCGTGCTGCTGGACCTGGCCGGCGCCGTCCCGGCCGGGCTCGGGCTCCCGCCCCGGGTCGACCTGGTCCGTGCCGTGACCGACGACGACCTGGGCGCCGCCGCGCTGCTCATCCGTCCCGACGGTTATGTGTGCTGGGCCTCCGACAGCTCCGACGTCCTCCCCGGTGACCTGCTGGCGGCCGTCGGCGACCACCTCCAGAGGTCTGCGCCGGACGCCTGAGCGGCGGTCATCCGGCCGGCAGTTCCGCTCCGCTCACCAGCGCCTGGCGCAGCCGGGCCAGGCCGTAGGCGAAGGCGCGGTCGACGTCCCCGCCGAGCCGGAAGGAGCCGCCCAGTTCCATCCCGATGAAGCCGGTGGCCCATGCGGTGACCAGCCGTGCGGCCTCCAGTGCGTCCTCCTCGCCGGCGAGTTCGGCGGAGGCGTGCAGGATCGGGACGGCGGCGCGGGCCAGCGTCTCGGGCGGGGTGACCACCGAGAGCATCAGCCGGAATCCCTCGGGCCGCTCCCGGGCGAACCCGCGGTATCCGTGCGCCAGCCCTTCGAGCGAGCCGTCGGTGGTCTCCAGCCGGAGGATCAGGTCGTCGACGGTGGCCTCGGCCACCGCGGCCTGCAGCGCCGCGCGATCGCGGACATGCTTGTAGAGGGAGGGAGCGCGCACCCCGACGCGTTCGGCGACGCCCTGCATCGTCAGTCCCTGCTGGCCGCCCGACTCCAGGAGGTCCTGGCCCGCCGCGACGATGGCGCTCAGCGAAGTCTTCTCAGGAGTCGGCACCGTCCGCCCTTTCCGTTCCGCACCCAAAAGCTATTGACCGTAGCCATCAAGGCTACATATCGTAGCCATCGTATCGTCCGGACCCGCGAAGGGGGAACCATGAAGCTCGCTCCGCACCTGCACCGCCTCGGCAACGACGTGGTCGCGTGCTATCTGATCGACACCGACGAGGGCATCACCCTGGTCGACGCGGGTCTGCCAGGGCACTGGAACGACCTGCAGCAGGAGTTGCGCTCTCTGGGCAAGACCGCCGACGACATCCGCGGGCTGGTGCTGACCCACGGGGACTCCGACCACATCGGCTTCGCCGAACGGCTGCGGCACGACCACGGGGTGCCGGTCTTCGTCCACGCCGCCGACGCGGTGCGCACCCGCACCGGCGAGAAGCCCAAGACGGCGATGGGTCCGATGCGGGTCGGCCCCACCGTCGGCTTCTTCAGCTACTCCCTGCGCAAGAACGGCATGCGCACCAAGTACGTCAGCGAGGTGGTCGAGGTCGCCGACGGCGACACCCTGGACCTGCCCGGCAGCCCGGTGATCGTGCAGATGCCGGGGCACTCGCCCGGCAGCGTCGCCGTGCACGTGCCGCTCGCCGACGCGGTCTTCGTCGGCGACGCCCTGACGACCCGGCACGTCCTCACCGGACGCACCGGGCCGCAGCCCGCACCGTTCACCGACGACCCGGCCGAGGCGATCGCCTCGCTGGAGCGGCTCGCCCAGCTCAAGGCCTCCTGGGTCCTCCCGGGCCACGGCGCCCCCTGGAACGCCTCGCCCGCCGAGGTGGCCGAAGCGGTCAGGCAGGCCCGCTGACGCCGGCCCCGGCCGGCGGGTGCCGCACCACCCGTCAGGCGGAGCCGGGCAGGGTGCGCGAGCGCTGCTGGACGCCGGGGACGCCGTAGGGGTAGACCGAGACGACCGGCGCGCTCGCCTCGTCGAGCCGTACCGTCTCCTTGTCGGACAGGTGCAGCTCGGCGGCGGCGAGGTTGTCGTCGAGCTGTTCCAGGGTGCGGGCACCGAGGATCACCGAGGTGACGGCCGGCCGGTCCGCGACCCAGGCCAGTGCCACCTGCGACAGCGGCACCCCGCGGCCCTCGGCGACCTCCCGCAGCGCGTCCATGACCCGCCAGGTGCGCTCCTGCGCGTTGCGCGCGGCGTAGGCCTCCATACCGCGCCCCGGGTCCTCGCCCAGCCGGGTCGCACCGGTCGGGTCCTGGTCGCGCCGGTACTTGCCGGTCAGCCAGCCGCCGGCCAGCGGCGACCACGGCAGGATCCCGATGCCCTCGTTGCGGCAGACGTCCACGAGTTCGAACTCGATGTCGCGGACCAGCAGGTTGTACTGCGGCTGCAGCGTCACGACCGGCGCCAGTCCGCGGAACCGGGCCAGCAGCGAGGCCTTCTGCAGCTGCCAGCCGAGGAAGTTGCTGACGCCCGGGTAGCGGATCTTGCCGGCGCGCACCGCGTCGTCGAAGAAGCCGAGCGTCTCCTCGATCGGGGTCAACGGGTCCCAGGCGTGGGCCTGGTAGAGGTCGACGCTCTCGACCCCGAGCCGGCGCAGGCTGGCGTCCAGCGCCCGGGTCAGGTGAGTGCGCGTCAGACCGGCGTCATTGGGCCCCTCCCCCATCGGGAAGCGCCCCTTGGTCGCGATGACCAGGCGGTCCCGCATCCCGGGCCGGGCCGCCAGCCAGCGGCCGATGATCTCCTCGGACACCCCGCGCGAGTAGACGTCGGCGGTGTCGACGAAGTTGCCGCCCCGCTCGACGAACCGGTCGAGCTGGGCCCAGGACACCTCCTCGCTGCTCTCGTTGCCGAACGTCATCGTGCCCAGGCACTGGGTGGAGACCACCGTGCCGGTGCTGCCCAAAGTGCGGTACTCCATCGGTCTTCCTCCAGGGTCGGCATGCGGTCCCGAGTCTGCCCACCCGGAATTGAGCTGTCCAACAGCAAAATCTGATGCCTTTGAGCACCGGACTTGCTGAATCGGTCAGGGCCGGTCCGGGCCTGCGGTGTGCAGGGCGAATCCGCTGCTGTCGGGGGTTTCCGTGCCCGGGGCCAGTTCCGAACCGTCCGGGTGGGTCAGGCCGGTGTAGTCGCCGCCGGACTCGGGGCGGTAGCGGATCGGCTCGGCGGTGAAGGCGGTCGCCAGCCGTCGCCGGTAGCGTTCGGCGATCCCGGAGTACTGCCGGTCGTCCAGGTGGACGGCGCTGGGCTCGACGAACGGCGGCAGTACGTCGAAGCCGGTGAAGAACAGCACGCCGTGGTTGATCGGGAACAGCAGGTCGGCGATGGGGCCGTTGACGCCGCGGTCGGTGTAGTGGCCGGCCCTGCCGCCCACGGTGGTGGCGACCATGGCCCGCTTCCCGGCGAACGGGCCGGCACCGTAGCGCGGAATCCCGGCGCCGTAGGCGAAGTCGTAGCAGAACACCCGGTCGATCCAGCCCTTGAGGATCGCGGGCACGGTGAACCACCACAGCGGGAAGTGCAGCACGACCAGGTCGGCATCGAGCAGCTTCTGCTGTTCGGCGCGGATGTCCCGGGCGAGCCGGCCGGATCCGTAGGCCGCACCGGAGGCGTGCATGAAGTCCGGGCCGGTGATGCCGTCGAAGTCGTCGAAGTCGGCCGCCGCCTGCCACTTCATCGCGTACAGGTCGGAGACCACGACCTCGTGGCCGTCCGCGCGCAGGGCCTCGACGGCGAGGTCCTTCAGCGAGGCGGTCAGCGAGTGCGGGTCGGGGTGGGCGTGGACGATGAGTACGTTCATGCCGAGGATCCTGCGCCCGGTACCGGGCACCGTTCCAGAGTCTGCCGGACGGTCGGACACCGGTTCCTGGGTCTGGCAGGACCACCCTGGTCGCAACCGCTGCCAGCGGCCCGCACGCATACTGGGGCGCATGGATGATCTCGGGGACCTGGGCACGTTCCTGCAGTCGCGGCGGGCGCACGTGCCGCCGGAATCGGTGGGCGTGGTGGTCCTGACCGCCCGTCGCCGGGTGGCCGGTCTGCGCCGCGAGGAGCTGGCGCAGTTGGCGGGCGTGAGCGTCGACTACTACACCCGGCTGGAACAGGGCCGGGCGACGCAACCGTCGGAGCAGGTGCTGGACGCGCTGGCGCGGGCGCTGCGACTGGACGACGCGGCCCGCGACCACCTGCACCGGCTGGCCGGGCAGCGCAACAACCGGCCCCGGCCGACCGGCACCACCGACACGGTCCGGCCGCAGCTGCGGCAGATCCTGGACACGGTGGCGGACTACCCGGCGATGATCCTCAACCACCGCATCGACGTGCTGGCGTACAACCGGATGGCCGGTCTGCTCTACTGCGACCTGGACCAGGTGCCGGTCGAGGACCGCAATCTGGCCAGGATGGTCTTCCTCGACGCCGACCGCTTCCACCTGTACGCCGACCGGTCGTCGTGCACCGCCGACACCGTGGCCCAGCTGCGCCACGCCGCCGGCGAGTTCCCCGGCGATCCGCGGCTGGCCGCGCTGATCGGCGAACTGTCCATCGGCAGCCGCCGGTTCAGCGAGCTGTGGGCCGCCGCCGAGGTCAGCGTGCGCGGTCACGGGCCGCTGCGCTTCCACCATCCGGTGGTCGGCCCGATCACCCTGCACCAGGAGCGCTTCACCCTGCCGGACGGCTCCGGCCAGGAGCTGATCACCCTGGCTCCGGAACCGGACAGCAGTGACCAGGACGCCCTTCGGCTGCTCGCCGGCCTCGGCGTCCGCGGCACCGATCAGCCAGGACCGTCGACGAACGCCAGGACCTCCTCCAGCGCCGGGGTGTAGCCGTCGGAGGTGTCGACCTCGATCCAGGGTGCGTCCAGCGCGACCCGGACGAAGGCGTCGTAGACGCCGCCGTGCGCCGCCGGGTCGTCCGGGCGGGGATCCGCGTGCGCACGGCGCACCGGGTTGTCGGCGCCGCGGCGCAGCTGACGCTGCCGGGCCAGTTCCGCGGGGACGGTGCAGTGCACGATGCGGATCCGCGCCAGGTCGCGCAGCGGTTCCAGACCGGGGCGCCAGAGCCGGTCCTGGAACGCCGCCTCGGCCACCACGGTCACCCCGGCCCGCAGCAGCAGTTCCAGGACGCCGAAGAAGGTCGGCAGGGTGCGCAGGCTCAGGGCGTCGGCCGGCCCCGGCACGAATCCCTCGGCGGCGTGCACCATGCCCTCCTTGATCTCGTCACGGCAGATCGCCGGGCAGCCGACCCGTCGGGCCAACGCGTGGGCGAAGGTGGTCTTGCCCGATCCGGGCGGACCGCTGACGACGACCAGCGTGGGACGTGAGGTCATCGGCCCGCCCCTACCCGACCCGGGCGGCGACGGCCCGGGCGCAGTCCAGGGACTCCGTGCGGGTGGTGTCCAGCTCCAGGTCGTAGACCACGCCCCGGTGCACCGCCTCCGCCTGCGCCGCGGCCATCCCCCGGGCCCGGTCCCCGCGGGTGACCTCGCGGCCCGCGGCGACGGCGCTCTCGCAGCGGACGCCGACCCAGAGCACCTCCAGTCCGGCCAGGGCCCTGCGCCAGCGCTGCTGGGACGCCGCGCCGCCGAGGAAGACGTCGTCGACGATCACCCGGGCGCCGGCCCGGGCCGTCGCGGCGACCCCCGCCATCCAGGCCGCCTCCAGCTCCCGGAACTGCGCGCCGACCGTCACCCCGCCGTCCTCGCCGAAGGCGATGCCGCCCTCCGTGGTCCGCATGGACGGAGGCAGCGCCTCCACCAGCGAGTCGATCGCGGCGGCCAGCCACGGATCCGGCAGCACCGCCTGCAGGCACCGGAGGATCCCGGACTTGCCCGAACTGGACCCGCCGTTCAGAACGATCACCTGAGTTGTCACCGGATCACGGTACGGGCTGCCCGCCACGGTCCGCTGCCCGCCACGTCCTCAGCGGGGGTCCAGGCCCTGCAGCATGGCCGGCAGGTCCCCGCTGTGCAGCACTCCCAGGGTCCTGGTGGCGCGGGTGAGGGCGACGTAGAGGTCGTTCACGCCGCGGCTGTGCGCCGCGAGGATCTCGGCCGGCTCCACCACCAGGACCGCGTCGAACTCCAGTCCCTTGGACTGCGCCGCCGTCATCAGGACCACCGGCGAGTCCAGGGCCGACGGGCCGTCATGGACGGTGACACCGTCCAACCCGGCCAGCGCGTTGACCAGTTCGGCCGGCCAGGACGGGGCGTGGATGACCGCCATCCGGCCGCCGTCCAGCGCCGTGACCTCCGCCTCGACGGCCGCACGCAGCGCCGCCGCCCGGTCGTCCGCCGGGATCCGCAGGCTCCAGGGACGGGTCCCGCCGCTGCGCACCGCGCTGGGGGCCGGCAGCGCCGGGTCGACCGCTCGCAGCACGCCCTCGGTGACCCGCATGATCTCGGCCGGGGTCCGGTAGTTGACGGTCAGTTCGACCGTGCGCCAGCGCCCGGCCGTGTACTCGTCCAGCGCCTCCCCCCAGGAGCTCAGCCCGGCCGGTGCGCCGGTCTGCGCCAGGTCGCCGACGATCGTCATGGAGCGCCCGGGGCAGCGCCGGGCCAGCAGCCGCCAGTCCATCGCGGACAGCTCCTGCGCCTCGTCCACGATCACATGCCCGAAGGCCCAGGTCCGGTCCTCGGCGGCGCGCTCGGCCAGCGGCCGCAGCGACTCCTCGCCCCGGTACTGACGGGCCAGCATCTCCGCGTCCATCTCGACCAGCCCCACCCCGAAGTCGTCCAGGACCAGCTTGGCGAACTCCAGCTCCCGGGCGTCGAGGGCGGCTTCGGTCCGGTGCGAGGCACTGCTGCCGGGCAGCGGGCCGAGCAGTTCGGCCGCCTCGTCGAGCAGCGGCACGTCGGCGGTGGTCCAGGGCCCCTGCTCGCGCAGCAGCGCGGCGCGTTCGGCCGCGGAGAAGTCCGGCATGGCCCGCGCCAGCAGCTCCGCGGAGCCGAACAGGGCGGTGAGCAGCTGCTCCGGGCTGAGCAGCGGCCACAGCCGGTCGGCCAGGGCCTGCAGGTCCGGCTCCTCGACCAGCGCGTCGGCCAGGTCCGCCACCTCGTCCAGGTCCATCTTGCTGCCCTGGTCCCTGGCGGCCCGGTCCCTGGCGATGCGCAGGGCCAGCTCCGAGGTGATCCGCTCGACCAGGGCGGCCCTGGCCGCGTTGTGGGGTTCGCCGGTCCGCTGCGCGGCGGCCTGCGCCCGCTCGCAGAGCGCCCGGCTGACCTCCAGCTCCTCCCGGTAGGGCGACCTGCGGCCCACAGTGACGGTCCAGGACTCCTCCGGCAGCTGCCGCAGGCCGTCCAGCGCGGCGGCGACCACCCGCACCATCCGCAGGTCGCCCTTGACCGCGGCCGCCTCCGGCGTCTCGGTGTCGGTCCCGGTCACGCCCGGGTAGAGCGTGCCGATGCTGGAGAGCACGACCTCGCTCTCGCCCAGCGCCGGCAGAACCGCGTCGATGTAGCGCAGGAACGTCGTGTTCGGCCCGATGACCAGCACACCGCTCTTGGCCAGCCGGTTGCGGTGGGTGTAGAGCAGGTAGGCGGCGCGGTGCAGGGCGACCACGGTCTTGCCGGTGCCCGGACCGCCCTGGACCACCAGCACGCCGCCGAGCTCGGAGCGGATCACCCGGTCCTGCTCGGCCTGGATGGTGGCGACGATGTCGCCCATCCGCCCGGTCCTGGCCGCCGTCAGCGAGGCAAGCAGCGCGGTCTCACCGCTGAGTTCGGAGCTGTCCCGGCCCTCCAGGGCGTCCACGCCGAAGGCGTCGTCGTCGAAGTCGACGACGCTCCGGCCCTTGCTCCGCAGGTGCCGTCGGCCCACGACACCGCCGGGCGCGGCGGGCGTCGCCCGGTAGAAAGGCTCCGCCGCCGAGGCCCGCCAGTCGGTCAGCAACGGCTCGTGGTCCTCGTCCGCCAGGGCGATCCGGCCGATGTACCGCCGCTCGCCGTCGGCGCCCTCGATCCGGCCGAAGCACAGCCCGTACTCGGCGGCGTGCAGTTCGGCCAGCCGGCGGGTGTGGTGCACCTCCAGCGCGTCCCGCTCCAGCCGGGACTGGTAGGTTCCGCCGCTCTCCAGCAGATGGACCTCGCGCAGCCTGGTCGTCGCCAGTTCGCGCTGGGCGTCGAGGCGTTCGTAGAGCCCGGTGACGTACGCGTTCTCCACCCGCAGCTCTCCGAGGCGCCAGCCCGCTCCGGCACCGCCAACCGCATCGAGATCGGACGAGGACGATGACATGGGGACCAAGACAAGCTCCATTGACTCGCGGCGGCGCGACGGCCACTGTTCACAGCACTACCGAACCCGAGGACCTGCCGTTTCCGCAGGTTACGGCCTCGACCGTCGATTGTGCGGCAGTACCGGGGCCTTGCC
Source organism: Streptacidiphilus jeojiensis (assembly GCF_042510965.1). Classification (NCBI taxonomy): domain Bacteria; kingdom Bacillati; phylum Actinomycetota; class Actinomycetes; order Kitasatosporales; family Streptomycetaceae; genus Streptacidiphilus; species Streptacidiphilus jeojiensis. The sequence goes on along the minus strand of NZ_JBEUKS010000003.1, from coordinate 336,211 downwards.
GCAAGGCCCCCTCTGCGGTATAGGTTGTTAGTGGCGGGGAGTGTGTTCTCCCTCCTCCGCCCCTCCTCCCTCCCGACTGCGGCAGCTCACCTGTGGCTGCGGTGCGCCGTCGCCGGGCCCAGCAGGGCGAGCAGGTCCAGCGCGTCCACGCCCGGGGAGCCCGGCGGCGGGGTGAAGACCACCAGGCGCTGGTCCTCGGCGGGCGTCAGCAGGACCTCGCAGTCGAAGACGATGGCCCCGACCTCCGGGTGCAGCACCCGCAGCCGGCTGCGCCGGCGGACGCCGACCTCGTGCTCGTCCCAGAGCCGGCTGAACTCGTCGCTGGCCGCGCGCAGCCGCTTCAGCAGGGCGGCCGACGCCTCGTCGGTGCCCCGGCGGGCGACGGCCGCGCGCAGATCGGCCACGGCCTGGCGGCCGTGCTCGTCGTGCTCCTCCGGCGGGTACGCCGCGCGCACGGCAGGGTCGGTGAACCAGCGCCAGATGATGTTGCGGTCCGGCCCCTTGACCGTGCAGACGCATCCGAACAGCGCCTCCGCCAGCGCGTTCATCGCCAGCAGGTCGCCGAGGTCGCCCAGCAGCTGGGCCGGGGTCTCGCGCAGGTGGTCGAGCAGGTACTGCAGGCTGGGGCGCACATGCGCACCGGCCAGCCGTCCCACCGGTGGCGGATGGCCCGCCAGCAGGTAGAGGTGGTCCCGCTCGTCCTCGGTCAGCCGCAGCGCCCGGGCCATCGCGGCCAGGATCTGTGTCGACGGCTGGGGGCTGCGGGCCTGTTCGAGCCGCATCACGTAGTCCGCCGACATCCCGGCGAGCTGCGCGACCTCCTCGCGCCGCAGCCCGGGCGTGCGCCGGTGCCGCCCCTCGGGCAGGTCGGCCTCGCGGGGCCGCAGTCGGTGCCGCGACCGGCGCAGGAAGTCGGCGAGCTGGCGTCGGTCCATCTCCATGCCCCCATCATGCGACGTCAGGCGGCCCGCCGGGGACTCGGCGGCGGTATCGGCCTAGGACGGCTGGTCCTAGGGAATCGGGTCCGATTCACAGGTCGGCGGCCCGGCGGCACGGTAGCGGCATGACTCGGACTCAGCTCGAAACCCTTCAGCACACCCTGCGCAACCGCCCCGTCGCCGACCCCGCGCCCGGCCTCGACCAGCAGCGGCAGTTCTTCGACGCCATGCGGGCGGCCACCCCGCTGCCGCCGGGCATCACCACCCGGCCCGGCCGGCTCGGCGACGTGCCGGTGGTCTTCGCCGAGCCACCGGGCACCGACCCGTCCACGCCGGTGGTCCTGTACTTCCACGGCGGCGCCTACGTCCTGGGCTCGGCGGCGGCCGGGGTTCCGCTGGCGGCGGGACTGGCGGCCCGCGCGGGCGGACGCGGCATCTCGGTCGGGTACCGGCTGGCTCCCGAGCACCCGTTCCCGGCGGCCGTGGACGACGCGCTGGCCGCCTATCGCGGGCTGCTGGACCTCGGCGTCGAGCCCGCGCGGATCACCGTCGCGGGCGACTCGGCCGGCGGCGGGCTGGCGGTGGCGGCCCTGGTCGCCGCGCGCGACGCGGGGCTGCCGCTCCCGTCGGCCGCCGTCGTCCTCTCCCCCTGGTCCGACCTCACACTCTCCGGCGCCTCCGTCACCACCCGGGCCGGCGACGACCTGGTCCTCACCGCGGACACGCTGGGCCAGGGCGCCGCGGACTACCTCGGCCCGGCCGACCCCCGGTCCGCGCTGGCCAGCCCCGGCCTGACCGCCGACCTCAGCGGCCTGCCGCCGCTCCTGGTCCAGGTCGGCTCGCACGAGATCCTGCTCGACGACGCGGTCACGCTGGCCGCCCGCGCCGCCGCCTTCGACGTCCCGGTGGACCTGCAGATCCGCCCCGGGCTGCCGCACGTCTACCAGCGCTTCGCCGGTACCGGCCAACTGGACCAGGCCGACGCCGCGCTGGACGCCGCGGGTGACTTCCTCCGCGGCACGCTCGCCCCGGCGCTCACTGTTACGGTCCGATCCGCCTGAGGCAAAGGTCATATGACGATCCGTCACCGGGGCCGGACAGCCGGCCCCGGTCGCTTGTTGGCATCCTGCCGACAGGTCTACGGTGCGATGGCACACCCCCGCACGCCGCCGACCCGAGCCAGCAAGGGGACTGCCACGTGGATGCTGATGTCGTCATCGTCGGAGCCGGGCCGACCGGCCTGGTGCTCGCCTGCGAACTGCACCTGGCCGGGGCGCGCCCGATCGTGCTGGAACGGCTCGACCGGCCCACCGGCCTGTCCAAGGCGCTCGGGCTGCTCGGCCGCTCGGTGGACTCGCTGGAACGCCGGGGGCGGCTGGGGAACTTCCAGGAGCGTGCCGCCGTCGCGTTCCCGACCTCCGCGCACTTCGCCCTGATCCCGCTGGACACGGGGAAGCTGGACGGCCTCGGCCTGCGCGGGCTGTTCATCCAGCAGGCCGTCACCGAGGAGCTGCTGAACGAGTGGGCCCGCGAGCTCGGCGTGGAGATCAGGCGCGGCCACGAGGTCACCGCCCTGCACCAGGACGACGACGGCGTCAGCGTCGAGGTCCACGGCCCGCAGGGCCCCGGACAGCTGCGGGCCCGCTACGCGGTCGGCTGCGACGGCGGCACCAGCGTCGTCCGCAAGGCGGCCGGGATCGAGTTCCCGGGCATCCCGCCCACCTTCCTGCTGCGCCTGGGCGACGTCACCCTGGAAGGCGATCTGACGCCCCAGGACATCCCCGACGTGCGGGTCCCGCTCATTCCGCTCGGGGCCGGCTACTACCGGGTGATCATCACCGAGCCCTACCCCGCCGACCTGGACCGCGACGCCCCGATCACGCTGGACGAGCTCCGGGCCGCCATCCGCAGGGCGAACGCCGGTAGGGACCTGCCGATCAGCGGCGCCCGGTGGCTCTCCCGGTTCACCGACTCCAGCCGCCAGGCGGCGCGGTACCGCAGCGGCCGGGTCCTGATCGCCGGCGACGCGGCCCACATCCACCTCCCGGCCGGCGGACCGGGGCTGAACACCGGTCTGCTGGACGCCTTCAACCTGGGCTGGAAGCTCGGCGCCACGGTCGCCGGCTGGGCGCCGCCGGCCCTGCTGGACAGCTACCACAGCGAGCGGCACCCCGAGGGCGAGCGCGTCCTGCTGCACACCCGCGCCCAGGGCGCGCTGATGGGCGCGGGCGGGGACGCCAGGGTCGCGGCCCTGCGCGAGGTCCTCGGGCCGCTGCTGCAGTACCGGGAACCGCTGCGCCACCTGCTCAACCTGATGTACGCGCTGGATACCCGCTACGACACGGGCCCGGCCGACCGGCACCCGCTGGCCGGCCGGTGGGCCCCCGACCTCGTCCTCACCACGCCCTCGGGGACCACCAGCACGGCGGAGCTGCTGCACCCCGCCCGCGGTGTCCTGCTCGACCTCACCGGGACCGGCGCCCTGGCCGGCGCCGCGGCGGGCTGGAAGGACCGGGTCAACGTCGTCGCCGCCGACTGTCCGGAGCCGCCGGCCGCCGCCCTGCTGATCCGGCCCGACGGCCATGTCGCCTGGGCCACCGACGCCGACACCCACCCCGCCGAAGGGCTGGACCAGGCCCTGGCCGTCTGGTTCGGGGCGCCGAACTGAGACCGCCCCGCTCTCCCCGGAGTCGCCCGGACCCGGACTGTATGATCACCGAATGCGCCTGACCATCGTGGATGCACCGTCCGAGTGGGGCCGTTTCGCCGACGGCTCCCTCGAGCAGCGCATGCTGCTCGCGATCAGCGCGGAGCTGGGCACCCCGCTGCGGCCGCGGCCGCTGGTGCTGGAGAACCGCAACCGGGTCGAGGTCGAGGGCATCGACGCGGACGGCCGGATCGTGGTGCAGCTGGTGGCCAATCAGGGCGCCTACAAGCCGGCCTACCGCAACAAGGTGATGGCCGACCTGTTCAAACTGCTGTGGCTGCGCGCCGGCGTGCCCAGCGCGGAGCGCGCCGTCCTGGTGGTCACCGAGCTGCTGGTGCAGGCCCTGGGCGGCTGGGTGGCCATCGCCGCTGCCGACATGGGCGTCGAGGTGTACGTCTTCGACGGCGAGCGGGTCGCCCCGCTGCCCCGCCGGACTTAACGTTCGCGTAATCCCCGGGCCGCCTTCCGCGCAACACGGCCTGACTAGGTTCCTGCCCAAGACAACGGATTTCCGCGTGGCAGATACCGAGCTCTCGCTACGCACGCTCTCCGTCATACGAGATCGAGTACGTGCGATCGCCAATGGCGTGGAGGGTGGGCATGAGGGTGTCAGCGATCGAGTTGGACTCCGCCCGTAAGGTGTACGGCCACGGGGCGTCGGCGATGGTGGCGCTCAGCGACGTGGACCTGTCGATCGGGCCGGGCCGCTTCGTGAGCCTGATCGGACCGAGCGGCTGCGGGAAGTCGACGCTGCTGCGGCTGGTGGCGGGCCTGGAGACGGCGGACGGCGGCACCGTCCGGGTGCACGGGGTCACCCCCGACCAGGCGTGCGCGGCCAAGCTCATCGGGTTCGTCCCGCAGACCCCGGCGCTGCTGCCGTGGCGGTCGGTGCTGGGCAACGTCACGCTCCCGCAGCGGATCAACACCGCCGCGGCCAGGCGCCGCGAGCGCATCGGCGACCTCGGCGAGCGCGGCGCCGGCAAGGCCCCGCCGGACATGCTGGAGCTGCTGCGCCGGGCCGGCCTCGGCGAGGTGGTGCACCGGCTCCCCGCGCAGCTGTCCGGCGGCATGCAGCAGCGAACCGCCATCGTCCGGGCGTTCGGGCTGCAGCCGGACGTGATGCTGATGGACGAGCCCTTCTCGGCCCTCGACGAGTTCACCCGGGAGACCCTGCAGGACCAACTGCTGGACCTGTGGGACGAGTTGAAGACCACCGTGCTGTTCATCACGCACTCGGTGCAGGAGGCGGTGCGCCTCTCGGACACCGTCGTGGTGATGGCGCCCCGTCCGGGCCGCATCGTCGACGTCATCGACATCGACCTGCCCCGCCCGCGCAACCAGCGGCTGTTCGAGCAGAGCAGCTTCCACGAGTACGAGGACCTGATCAGGGACAGACTGCACCGCGCCTGGCGGTCGGCGGATGCGGCGTGAGGGGGAGCGGAGAATGAGCATCGTCCCCGAACAGGTGGCCCCCGAAGAACAGGTGGCCCCCGACCAGGCGGCCCCCGCGCAGCCGGCCGTGGCCGGCCCGCCCGCCGAGCCGTCGCGCTACAGCCTGAAGCACCCCCGCTCCCGGATCGGTTGGATCCGCCCCGCGGTCTGGCTGCCGCTGGTGGCCATGCTGGCGATCCTCGCCGCGCTGTGGCAGTGGGGAGCCGCCAAGCTGCCCTACCTGCTGCCGCCGCTGCCGTCGATCGGCCGCTCCCTCTCGGACGACTTCGGCTACTACCTCAAGAACGCGGGCATCACCCTGGGCGAGGCGGCGGCGGGTCTGGCGATCAGCTTCGTGGCGGCGTTCGTGCTGGCGGTGCTGGTCAGCGAGGTACCGGTGGTGCGCAGGGCGGTCATGCCGATCGCCGTGGTGCTGAACGTGACCCCGGTGGTGGCGATCGCCCCGGCCCTGGTCGTCGCCTTCGGATTCGGGGCGACACCCAAGCTCGTCATCACCGCGCTGATCTGCTTCTTCCCGATCCTGATCAACACCACCACCGGGCTGCGCTCGGTGCCGCAGCAGGTGCTGCAGGTCTACCGGACCATGGACGCCTCCCGCCTGGAGATGCTGGCGTACGTGCGGGTGCCCAACGCGCTCCCGTACCTCTTCGCGGCGCTGCGGATCGTCAGCCCGCTGTCGGTGATCGGCGCCGTGGTGGCCGAGCTGTCCGCCTCCGGTTCCACCGGCGGCCTGGGCACGGTGATCAGCACCGCCTCGTCGATGAACAACCTGGCCGTGGTCTATGCCTCGATCTTCGTGCTCGCGCTGATGGGCGTGCTGGTGATGCTGGTCATCACCCTCGCCGAGCGCCGGGCCCTGCACTGGCACGAGAGCTCCTCGTCCGACCGGACCAAGTGACCTCCGACTGACGTCCGCTCAGGAGCCCTGCGGCGCCGGGCCGTCCACCCCACAGCGCGCTGCCCATCCCGAACCGCCCGCGAGCCGGTGCGGCGTCCCCTCCTGCCCGCTTCCCCTTCACCCGATCACCCCTCAGGGAGTTCCGCATGCGCACGCACCTCGTCAGATCCGGCCTCGCCGCCCTCAGCACCGTCGCCATCACCTTCGCCGCCGCGGCCTGCGGCTCCTCCTCCGGCAGCACCACCACGGCCTCGACCGGCTCGGCGATCTCGGCGGCCCGCTGCGCGCAGAACAAGGCGGCCGGCACGGTCACCTACCTGTCCGGCTACCAGTTCCAGTCCTCCGCCTCCATCCTCGAGTACGTCGCCGCCAGCAAGCTCGGCTACTTCGACGACCTCTGTCTGAAGGTGAAGCTGGTGCCCGGCAGCGGTGACACCGCCCAGAACACCAAGCTGCTGGCCGGCGGCCAGGCCAGTGTCGCCGCCGTCTCCGAGCAGGACGTCATCCAGGCCCGCGCCAACGGCATCGACATCGAGGGCATCTCCTCCTACTCCGACGCCGGCCTGGACATCCTGATGACCAACCCCGGCACCACCGCGCTCACCCAGCTCAACGGCGCGGTGGTCGGCGACAAGGGCGCCATGCCGGTCAGCGTCAGGGCGATGCTGGTCAAGGCGGGGGTGAGCTGGAACAGCCTGAAGGTGGTCAAGGAGGGCTACGACCCCACCGTGCTGACCCGCGGCCAGGGCGGCCTCAAGGCGCTCACCGGCTTCATCTCCAACGAGCCGAACCAACTCGCCGCCGCCGGGCACAAGGTGACGGTCTGGCAGCCGGTGACCTACGGGATCCCCAGTTCGCTGGGCGCGATGGCGGTCAACCCGGCCTTCGCCAAGGCCCACCCGACCGCGGTCCAGGACGTCCTGCGGGCCGCCCTGCACGCCTACGGCTACTGCACCGCGCATGTCGCGCAGTGCGTCGGCTACGCCGCCGACCTGTCCGGGGTGACCTACGACAAGAAGCTCAACGCGGCCATCTGGACCACCGAGACCAAGGTGGTCAGCGACAACCCGACCCCCGGCCGGCCGCTGGGCGGCATCGACCCCGCGAACATCACCAAGCTCACGGAGATGCTGCACACCTACTCCGTCATCCCGGCCTCGGTCACGGACCAGGACACCGCCGGATGGTTCGACGACTCCGCCGTCGAGGCCGTCTACAACGGGACCAAGCTGATCTGGCCCGCACCCTGACCCACTCCAGCACCCACCCCACCCGCAGCACTCCACCGGAAAGGCCAGCTACCGTGCCAGCGAAGGAATACGGCATCTTCCTCCCCATCGGGAACGGAGGGTGGATGCTCTCCACCACCGCCCCGCACCCGGAGGCCGACTACACCTGGAACCGGCGTGCGGCCGTGCACGCCGAGAACATCGGCCTGGACTTCGTCATGTCGATGGCGAAGTGGCGCGGCTTCGGCGGCTCCACCGACCACTGGGGCCGCTCCCTGGAGTCCATCACGCTGATGTCGGCCCTGGCCGAGGCGACCAGCCGGGTCAAGATCTGGGCGACCCTGCACGCCAACCTGCACAACCCCGCCGTCGCGGCGAAGATGTACACCACCCTGCAGGACATCTCCGGCGGCCGCGCCGGGGCCAACATCGTCAACGGCTCCTACGCGGCCGAGTTCGAGCAGTTCGGCGTCTGGGACCCGGAACTGACGCACGCCGACCGCTACCGGATGACCGAGCAGTGGACCGAGGCCGTGCTGCGGCTGTGGACCGAGGACTCGGTGACCATGCACACCCCCTGGTTCGACCTGACGGACTGCCAGTCCCGCCCGCACCCGGCCACCCGGCCCACCCTGATCAGCGCCGGCAAGTCGGAGGACGCCCGCGCCTTCCAGGCCAAGTACGCCGACGGCGCCTTCCTGGCCGGCGAGACCCTGGAGGAGATGAAGGAGCTCTCCCGCGACGTGCACCGGCGCGCCGCGGCCAACGGCCGGGTCTGCCGGACCTACTCGATGCTGACCGTCGTCCAGGACGAGACCGACGAGCTGGCCGCCAAGAAGGTCCAGCAGTGGAGCGAGGGCCTGGACCGCGAGGCGCTGGCGCTGATGCACACCTCCTGGGGCATCTCCGAGGACCAGGCACGGGCCTGGGCGGCGGGCGCCGTGGGCGAGGCCGCCTTCCAGACCCCCTATGTCGCAGGCTCCGCCGACACGGTCACCGAGCACATCAAGTACATCGTCGACGAGGCCGAACTCGACGGCCTGATGCTGATCTTCCCCGAGTACGACCAGGACATGGTGCTGTTCGGCGAGACCGTGCTGCCCGTGCTGCGCGCCCACGACCAGGCGGGGGACGCCCGATGACGGATCCACGGCAGGCACAGCTGGCCCAGCTCTCGGGCCCGGGCCGCACCCCGGCGCTGGTGGTCGTCGACGTCCAGCGCGACTTCGCCGACCCGCTGCTGCTGGGCGGCTACGGCCTCACCGACCAGGCGCTGACCGCCCTGGACGCGGCCGTCACCCGCATCGGCGACCTGGTCGGGGCCGCCCGCGAACTCGGCGTGCCGGTGGTGTGGGTCGAGCTGGGCAGCGACCCGGCCAGACCGTGGCGGGCCAGTAACTGGCTGCGCCAGGGCGACTACGACGCCCCCATGGGCCCGGACGAACCCTGCGTCCTGGGCACCCCGGGGGCCGAGTGGTACCGGGTGCGACCCGCCGAGGGCGAACCCCGCGTGGTCAAGCGCGGCTACAGCGGCTTCTTCGACACCGACCTGGACGCGCTGCTGCGCGCCACCGGCGCGAACTGGCTCACCGTCACCGGGCTCACCAGCGAGTGCTGCGTGCAGGCCACCGCCGTCGACGCGCTGCAGCACGACTGGCCGGTGCTGCTCCCCCAGGACGCCACCGCCGCCTACGACCTCGCCGTGCACCGGGCGGCCCTGGTGCAGCTGCGGCTGAACACCGCCGTGCTCTGCGACGCCGACGAGGTCGTCGCGCTGTGGAAGGAGGCCACCCGATGAGCGGCATGCACCTGGCCTACGACCTGTCCTTCACCCACACCGAGGGACGCTGGGCCCGAGCCGGCAGCTGGATCGGGCGCGACTTCCCCGACGTGCGGATGTACATGGAGCTGGCGCAGACCGCCGAGCGGGCCGGCGTCGACATGCTCTTCTTCGGCGACGGCTCCGGCGTGCCCAGCACCTGGCGCGGCAGCATCGCCCCGGCCGTCGAGTGGGGCATCCAGTGGCCCCGGCACGACATGTCGCCGGTGATCGCGGCGATGTCCACGGTCACCTCGGACATCGGCTTCGGCCTGACCTACTCCTCCACCTACATGCACCCCTTCTACGTGGCGCGCCTGCTCAACTCCCTGGACCACGTCACCGGCGGGCGGATCGCCTTCAACGTGGTCGCCTCCACCCGGGGGGCGGACGCCGCCAACTACGGCTACCAGCAACTGCCCGACCACGATCTGCGCTACGAGCGGATGGAGGAGTTCATCGGCGTCTGCCGGGCGCTGTGGGACTCGGTCGCCCCGGACGCGATCGTCCGCGACCGCGAGTCCGGGCGTTTCGCCGATCCGGCGAAGGTGCATCCGATCGACCACGCCGGGAAGTTCTTCACCGTCAAGGGCCCGCTGGCCAGTGTGCCCAGCCCGCAGGCGCACCCGGTGATCGTGCAGGCGGGCAACTCCCCGCGCGGGATCGCCGCCTCGGCGTCCTTCGCCGACCTGATCTTCGGCTTCGGCGCCGACCTGGCCGGCCAGCAGCGCCACCGCACCCTGCTGGACGAGGCGCTGGTCCAGGAAGGACGCGACCCCGCCCGGGTCGGCATCCTCTGGGCCACCCAGGTGATCGTCGGCCGCACCGCCGCGGAGGCCCGGGCCCGGCGCGAGGCGGTGCTGGAGTTCTGGAGCGAGGAGGCGGTCGGCACCTATCTGTCGCACAACGCCGGCTACGACTTCTCCACGCTGCCGGCCTCGTTCCGGCTCGGCGAGCTCCGCGACGAGATCGTCGCCGCGCAGGCCAGCCCGGCCGGACTGGTCGGCGCGCTGGTCGCCGCGTCCGGTCCGCAGACCACCATGACCAGGGCCGAGTTCTTCGAGCACGGCTGGGCCGCGGCCACCGGCCTGGACCACACCCTGGTCGGCGACGCCGCCTCGGTCGCCGACGCCCTGGAGCAGAACTTCGCCGCGACCGGCTCGCGCGGCGGCTACATGTTCGCCACCCCGCTGGCCATGCCGTCCGGGTTCGCCGAGATCAGCGAACTGCTGGTGCCCGAGCTGCGCCGGCGCGGCGCACTCGCCCCGCGCTACCCCGGGCGCACCCTGCGCGAGAACCTGGCGGTGTGAGGTGGGCAGCACATCGGTGGGCAGCGCATCCGGCGAGCGAGTCGTCGGGGAGCAGCTGCGCAGCCGGCTGGCGCTGGGCACCCTGTGCCTGGGGTTCTTCATGCTGCTGCTCGACAGCACCATCACCTCGGTGGCCCTGCCCGCGCTGACCTCCGGACTGCACACCACCGTCCCGACGGCGCTGTGGGTCAACAGCGGCTACCTGTTCGCCTACGCGGTCCCGCTGCTGGTCGCGGGCCGGCTCGGGGACCGCTTCGGCCACTGGCGGGTCTACGTCCTCGGCCTGGCCGGGTTCACGGTCGCGTCGCTGCTGTGCGCACTGGCGCAGACCATCGGCGCACTGATCGCCTGGCGGATGCTGCAGGGGCTGGGCGCGGCCCTGATGACCCCTCAGTGCCTGACCATCATCCGCACCCTGTTCCGGCCGCCGCGGCTGGCGGTCGCCCTGGGGATCTGGAGCGCCGTCGGCGGCGCGGCCACCGTCGCCGGTCCGCTGCTCGGCGGGCTCCTGGTCGGCGGCTGGGGCTGGCCGTCGATCTTCGCGGTCAACCTGCCGCTCGGCGTGGTCGGTGTGGTGGCGGCGCTCGCCTGGCTCCCGGCCTCCGAACGGCGCGCCGGCCGCACCCCGCTGTGGGCGATGGCCGGCAACGCACTCGGTGTGCTGGCCCTGGTGCTGGGCATCCAGGGCACCGGCGCCTCCGGCACGACCGTCGCCGGTGTGCCGAGGTGGCTCTGCGAGGTGCTGGGGGTGCTGCTGGTCGTCGCGGTCACCTGGCTGCAGCGCCGCTCGGGCCAGTCCGCCCTGCTGCCGGTCGCGCTGCTGCGCAGCCGGGGCTTCGTCACCGCCTCCTGGGGAGCGGCCGCCGCCGCGTTCTGCGTCGGCTCGGCCCCCGTCCCGCTGATGCTCTACCTCCAGGACGACCGGGGCCTGGGTGCCTTCGCCGCGTCCCTGACGCTGGTGCCGATGGGGCTGGGCGCGCTGGCCGGAGCGCCGCTGTCGGCCAGGCTGAACAACACGGCGGGCCTGCGCACGGTGGGGCTGGTCGGCTCGGCCGCGCTGGTGGCCTCCACCGGCGCCACCGCGGTGCTGATCGCCCTGCACGCCCCGCCCTGGTCGCTGTCGGCCGCCTTCGCGGTCTACGGCGTCGCCAACTCCGCGGTCTGGTCGCCGTTCTCGATCGCGGCGGTGACCGCGGCGCCCGCCGGGTCCGTGGGCGCCGGCTCCGGTGCCTTCAACGCCGTCAAGCAGCTGGGCGCGGTGCTGGGCAGCGCGGTCACCGCCGTGGTGGTGGCGGCGACCGGTGACGCCGCGGCGCTGGCCGTGCTGGCCGCTGCGGCACTGGTCGGCGCCGCCGCCTCGGCGCGGCTGCCGGCCGGTCGGAGCGACGCCGTCGAGGCACTGGACGGCACGGTCGTACCCGGCTCCCGCGTCGGGCGCCGCCTCGGCTACCCGACCGCCAACATCGCCCTCGACCTCCCGGCCCGCTCCCCCGCCGACGGCGTCTACCTCGGATCCCTGCGCACCCCGTCCTGGCCGGTGCCGCGCCCGGCGCTGATCTCGATCGGCTCCAACCAGACCTTCGCCGGCCGGGCCCACACCGTCGAGGCGCATGTGCTCGACTTCGACGGCGACCTCTACGGACTGCGGGTGGAGATGACGATCCATCAGTTGATCCGCACTCAGCGGACATTCGCGGACGCGGACGAACTGGTCGACGCGATGCGGAACGACGAGCGCGACGCCCGGACACAGCTCGCACACCAACGTCAAGCACACCGACGGCTACGACAGGTCGCCGACCTCGGCGTCCGGACGGACTGATCGCCATGGCCTCCGCACACGAATTCACCACGGACCCGGAACACATGCGGGCCGCGTTCTCCGGCTTCCCGTCCGGCGTCGTGGCCATCGCCACCCTGGTCGGGGCCGAGCCGGTGATCATGATCGCCTCCTCCTTCACCGTCGGGGTCTCCTACCGGCCGCCGATGGTCTCCTTCGCGGTCCAGCGCGGCTCGACCACCTGGCCGCTGCTGTCCGGCGCACCGGTCCTCGGCATCTCGCTGCTCAGCGAGGTCCACGCCGGCAAGACCCGCCAGCTCGCCTCCCGCAACAAGCAGGACCGGCTCCGCGGCATCGGCACGACCGGGACCGCCTCCGGCGCCGTCTTCCTGGACGACGCCCCCTCCTGGCTGGAGTGCGCGGTCGAGCACCGCTATCCGGCCGGCGACCACGAGATCGTCGTGCTGCGGGTGCTCGCGATGAGCAACGACCACAGCAGCCACCCGCTGGTGTGGCACCGGAAGCAGCCCAAGGTGCTCCAGCCGATTCCCGGATCCGCACCCAACGGCACGGTGGCACAGGGCTGTTGAAGTCGGGCCACGAGCCGAAATCCGGGCGGACTCATGCACGACATCTGAAAGTGTCACAATACCGCCCGGTAGCAGCATTCCGGCCGTGCGGAGGGACGTGGTGTGAGCGATAACAACCTGGGGTCCGCGAACCGGGACGAGCTCCGCCGCACCGCCCGGGACGGCCTGCGGGAGGCTCCCGGCCTGCTGCTGACCGGCCCGGCCGGGATCGGGAAGTCCCACCTGCTGGACCAGTTGGCGCAGCAGGCGCTCGCCCGGGGCGTGCGGGTGCTGCGCTGCTCCCCGGCGGCCGCGGAGGTCCCGCTGCCGTTCATGTGCCTGATCGACCTGCTCGAACCGGTGTCCGACGAGACCGTCGGCGGCCTGCCCGCCGGGCAGCGGGAGGCGCTGCGCGCGGTCCTGCTGCGCGGTGACGACCCCCGGGCGGCGATCGACGGCGCCGGGGTGCACCTGGCGGTGCTCACCCTGCTGCGCCGGCTCTGCGCCGAGGGCCCGGTGTGGCTGGTGGTCGACGACATCCAGTGGATGGACGGTCCGACGGCGCAGATCCTGGGGTTCGTCTCGCGCCGGACCGCCGGTCTCGACCTGCGGGTACTGGCGAGCGAGCGGGTCCCGCACGGACAGCCGCCCGCGCACGCGGGCCTGTGCCCGGCCGGGAGCCTGCAGCTGACGGTCCCGCCGCTGAACTCCGCCGACCTCACCCGGCTGCTCGAACAGAGCGCGGGGGCCCCGCTCCCGGCCGCGACGGTGCGGGAGATCGCCCGGCTCTCCCGGGGGAACCCGCTCTACGCGCTGGAGCTGCTGCGCTCGCTGCCGGCCGCCGCCGACCGGACCGGGGCCCAGACCCGGACCCCGACCGGGACCCCGACCGACATCCCGGGCCGGCTGCGCGCACTGCTTCTCGACCGGCTGCGCACCGTGCCCGAGGAGGTGGTCCAGGCCCTGGTCCTGGCCAGTGCGGCGGCCCGCCCCGACCTCACCCTGCTGGCGACCGCCGGGGACGCATCGGTCGCCGTGCACCTGGAGACCGCCGAACGGCTGGGGCTGCTGCGGATCGACCTGAACGGACAGATCCGCTTCGACGACCCGCTGATCGGATCCGCCCTGTACGCCGAGGCGTCCGGGCAGGCCCGCCGGGCCGCGCACGCCCGGCTCGCCACCGCCGTGACCGAACCGGTGGAGCGGGCCAGGCACCTGGCGCTGGCCAACCCGGCCAGGGACGAGGGCGTGGCGACGACCCTGGCCGTCGCCGCCGACGCGGCCCGGCGCCGTGGGGCCCCGGCCACCGCGGCGGAGCTGTCGGCCCTGGCGCTGGCCCGCACCCCCGCCGACGCCGGCCCGGTGCGCGCGCAGCGCCGCATCGCCAGCGCCCAGTACGCCTGCGACGCCGGGCTGTGGGACGACGCCCGGCGCGAGGCCCAGGGCGTGCTGAACGAGGAGGAGGACCCGACGACCAGGATCCGGGCCCGGATCGTCCTGCTCATGTGCGCGGGACAGGCCCTGGAGGGCGAGGGACGGCTGATCGCCGAAGGGCTGGTCGAGGCCGCCGGATCCCCCGCCCTGGAGGCGCAGCTGCGCTGCTGGGCCTCGGACCGGGACCTGCTGGCCGGACGGGTCGGGCAGGCCGCGGTGGAGGCGCGTCGCGCCGCCGCGCTGGCCGAGGCCGCGGGCGAGGCCGCGGTGATGACCCGGGTCGAGGCGCTGACCTCGCTCGCCTACCTGCAGCGGCTGGGCGGGGACCAGGACGCGGAGACCACGCTGGCGCAGGCACTGGCCGTCGCCCGGGCGAACCGGGTGGACCACCTGCGGCTGTGGGAGACCCTCTCCACCGAGGCGATCTTCCATCTGCACGCGGACCGCCTCGCCGAGGCCGAGGCCTCGATCACGGCGACCCTGGACCGCTTCGGGGACCAGGTGGGCGTCGAGGACGCGCTGCGGGCGCAGATCCTGCTCACCGACATCCGCAACCGTGCCGGTGACTGCGCCGGAGCCCTGGCCGCGGCCCGGCGGGCCGCGGCCCTGAGCCAGGACATCGACGGCCTGGACGGGCCGGTGGCGTACGCGGCCGCCGCGGCCGAGGCGACCAACGGCTCGCTGGACCGGGCCCGGGAGCTGGCCGAGGAGGGGGCGCGGAGCGCTCAGCAGGACGGCGACCGCTTCTGGTACCTGTGGAACACCACCGTGCTGGGACGGGTGCACCTGCTCGCGGACGAGCCGGGCCCGGCCGCCGCGGTGCTGCGCGAGGTGCGGTCCATCGAGCAGTCCATGGGCATCGTGGACCCCGGCATCGGGCGCTGGCACCCCGACCTCGCCGAGGCCCTGGTCGGCGAGGGATCGCTGGCGGAGGCCGGGGAGTTCATCGACGAGGTCTCGGCCACCGCCCGGCGGCTCGGCCGCCTGGGCGTACTCGCCGGGCTTCAGCGCGCCGCCGCGCTGCGCTGCCTGGCCCTGGGCGAACTCACCGAGGCCGAGGAGCTGTTGGCGGCGTCCATCGACCGGTTGCGGCAGCAGGCGATCCCGCTCGAACTGGCCCGGTCCCTGGTCGCCCTGGCCGACCTGGAGCGCCGCCGACGACGGCACGCCGCGGCGCGACGGGCCACCGACGAGGCGTGGGAGCTGTGCCGGACCGCCGGGGCCCTTCCCTGGCTGCGCCGGATCGAGCAGGGCCGGGTGCCGCGTTCGGGCAGCGGTACCGCTGAGCCGGCCGCGCTCACCGTTCCCGAGCAGCGGATCGCGGCGCTCGCCGCGGCGGGCTCCACCAACCGCGAGATAGCCGCGGCGTGCTTCGTCAGCGTGAAGACCGTCGAGGCCTCGCTGTCACGGGTCTACCGGAAGCTAGGGGTGCGGTCGCGCACCGAACTGGTCAAGACGCTGACCGGCTGAACGGCGGAACAAGGGTGCGGATGCGGGGAGCAAGGGAGGGGGCATCGGGTGCAAGGGTTTCCTCCGCTTATGTGACATGACCATGCCTTCCTAGGTTGGGGGTCGCATCCCTGCTCAGCAGGACCCTCTCCGCTGGAGGACACCCCCCATGAACGCTCGTCGTCTGAAGATCCTCGGCGCCCTCGTGGCGCCGCTGCCCGTCCTCGCCGTTCTCGGCTCCCCCGCGGCCCAGGCCGCCCCGGCCCCGAACGTGGCGGTGCACGGCGACGTGATCCCGGCCGTGCAGCAGGCGGTGCGCCACGGCGCGGTGGCCCCGTCCCAGCGGATATCGGTGACCGTGAGCCTGGCCGCGCGCGACGAGGCGGGCCTGGACGCCTTCCTCAAGCAGGTGGCGGACCCCACCTCCAAGCTCTACAAGCACTACCTGACGGTCGCCCAGTTCGCGGCCCGCTACGGCGCCTCCGACGCCACCGTCGCCCAGGTGACCGGCTACCTCAAGGCGCAGGGCCTCACCGTCGCCCCGGTGTCCGGCGGGCACCTGTCGGTGACCGCCTCCGGCACCGCCCGGCAGGTCGGCAAGGCGTTCGGCGTCAGCCTGGTCAACTACACCGACAAGACCACCAAGCAGGGCTTCTACGCGAACGACAGCGACCCCAAGCTGCCCGCCGCCCTCGCGGCGGACGTCGTGGACGTGGCCGGCCTGAACAACCACGCGCAGCACGCGCACTTCGCCCAGCGCAAGGTCACCCCGAACGCCACCTCGCACGCCATCTCCGGCCTGACGCCCACTCAGGCGCGCAAGGCCTACGACCTCACCTCCCTGGTCAGCGGCGGCTACGACGGCACCGGCCAGACCATCTCGCTGGTCGAGTTCTCCACCTTCACCCAGTCGGACGTCACCGCCTACGACACCCAGTTCGGGCTCAGCCCCTCGACCCCGACCGTCGTGAAGGTCAGCGGCGGAACCACGGACAGCTCCGGCAAGGACGAGGTCGAGCTCGACATCGAGGTCATCCAGGCCCTCGCCCCCGGCGCCAAGATCAAGGTCTACGAGGCCCCCAACACCGTGGCCGGCGACGAGGCCATGTACTCGGCGCTGGCCTCCTCCGCCGCGCCGATCGTCTCCATCAGCTGGGGCGAGAACGAGGCGGCCATGACCTCCGCCAACCGCAGCGCCGACAACACCACCTACAAGGAGGACGCCGCCCAGGGCCAGTCCGTCTACGCCGCCTCGGGTGACAGCGGCTCGGACGACGCCAGCAACGGCGGCACCTCGGTGGACTTCCCGGCGGCCGACCCCTACGTCACCGGCGTCGGCGGCACCTCGCTCACGCTGACCTCGGCCAACGCCTGGAGCAGCGAGACCGCCTGGGACGGCAGCGGCGGCGGCGTCTCCTCCTACTACGCCACGCCGTCCTTCCAGTCCTCGGTGAACAGCGGCTCCAAGCGCACGGTGCCGGACGTGGCCGCGGTGGCCGACCCGAACACCGGCTGGGCCATCTACGAGGCGGGCTCCTGGCAGGAGTTCGGCGGCACCAGTGCCGCCGCGCCGAACTGGGCGGCCTTCACCGCCATCTACGACGACTACGCGGCGGCGGCGAGCGGGTCGGCCCTGGGCTACGCCAACTCGGCCATCTACACCGACGCGACCGGCTCGAACTACAGCAACGACTTCCACGACGTCACCAGCGGCAGCAACGGCGCCTACAGCGCCGGCACCGGCTACGACGAGGTGACCGGTTGGGGCTCGTACGACGGTGCCAACTTCATCACCGACAACCTCGGCTGACCCACACCGGGCCGTACCCGGCCCGCCACCTGACCGCCCGTCGACCCCGTCGGCGGGCGGTCAGTGCGTCGGGGTCTCCCCGACCTTCGTCATCGCGGCGAGCCAGCCCCGGATGTCCTCCCGGTCCAGGACGATCTCGATCGTGGCCGGCTCGATGGAGTCGATCCGCAGCCGGTCGGCGAACGCGGCCGTGATGTCCTCCCGCGTCAGCCGGTGCGGTCCACGCTCGCCTGCCTCGCCGGGTTCCCGGTCGCTGAAGCACAGCAGGAAGTAGCGCCCGCCCGGGCGCAGCACCGTCTGCAGGCCCGCCGCGAAGGCACCGCGGTCGCCCGGATCGAGCAGATGGAACAGCCCGCAGTCGAGCACGGTGTCGAACTGCTCCTCCCCCAACTCCGCGAGCCTGCGCGCGTCGTGATGCAGGAACCGCGCGCTGGAGCCGCGTCGGCGCGCCTTGTCCTCGGCGGCCCGCAGGGCGGTGGCGGCCAGGTCCAGGCCGCAGGCGTCCAGGCCCATCTCGGTGCACATCAGCACGTGCTCACCGGTGCCGCAGCCGACGTCCAGCACCCGCCCGGCGATGGATCCGGACCGGGCAAGGCCGAGGAACGCCTGCTGCGGGCGCCCGATCTCCCACGGCGGCCGGACCGTGTAGAGGTCGTCCAACCGCCGCAACAGGTCGGCGTCGGCGGTGTGGTCGGCGTGGTCAGCGTCGTCGTTCGTCGGCACGTCTCCCATGCAACCACCTCCCGTCACCGCCGCGCCCCCGGCACGACCGGATGGGGACGGGGTGGCTGCTGACCCGCCGGCGCAGCCCGTACCAGCTCAGCTCCTGGTGGGGGCCCTGCGCCGTG
Source organism: Streptacidiphilus jeojiensis (assembly GCF_042510965.1). Classification (NCBI taxonomy): domain Bacteria; kingdom Bacillati; phylum Actinomycetota; class Actinomycetes; order Kitasatosporales; family Streptomycetaceae; genus Streptacidiphilus; species Streptacidiphilus jeojiensis. The sequence goes on along the minus strand of NZ_JBEUKS010000003.1, from coordinate 317,968 downwards.
CCCGCCACGGTCGCCCTCGGCTTCGTCAGCATGCGCAAGGCCGTCGCCCCCGGCCCGCTCTCCGCCGGCGGCTTCATCCTCGCGGGCGCACTGCTCGTCGCCGGCGAACTGCTGGCAGCGCTGATCCACCGCGTCCGCCGGAGGCGGCTGTCGCGCTAGGACCTTCCCGGCGACAGCTGCCCACCTCGGTCAACGGACCACGTCGAGGACGTTCAGCTGCAGGCCGTTGGGGTACACGGCGTGCTCGACCAGCTGGAGCTTCTGGGTGTCCTTGTCGGTGGCGGGGAAGAGCCGCTTGCCCGCGCCGAGCAGCAGCGGGAAGACCAGCAGGTGGTAACGGTCGATCAGGCCGGCGTCGGCGAGGCTGTGGTTGAGGGCGACGCTGCCGTGGACGATGATCGGGCCTCCGTCGGTCTCCTTGAGGGCGGCGACCTCGTCGAGCGAGCGCAGGATGGTGGTCTCGCCCCAGTTCGAGACGAGCCCGTCCTCGGTCAGGGTGGTGGAGACGACGTACTTCGGCATGGTCCGGTAGTGGCCGAACTCGGCCATCTCCGGCCACACCGGGCTGAACGCCTGGTAGCTGGCCCGGCCCAGCAGGATCGCGGTGGACTCCTCCTGCTCCCGCCCCTTGATGGCGAACGCCTCGGGGACGAACTCGACGTCCTTGAAGGTCCATCCGGCATTGCGGTAGCCGTCCTCGCCGCCCGGGGCCTCCATGACACCGTCGAGCGAGACGAAGGCGGAGCTGATCAGGGTACGCATGGTGATCTCCTTGGGGGTGTGGTGCCTGGTTGGTGGTTCGCGGTGTGCGGGGTCAGCCGAGGAGGCCGGTCAGCCAGTGCTGCCAGGCGGCCTCGGCCCCGTCGGTGTCCGGTCCGAACAGGTGATGGAACATCAGCACCATGCCGGAGCCGTGGTGGAAGGTGAGGATCGCGTCGCTGCCGCGGACCTCGAAGCGCTCGTCGTCGGCCCAGACCACCTCGCCGTCCAGCGGCGCCAGGTCCGCGATCTCGGCGTGCGCCCGGGCTCCGACGACGACCGGCTCCGGCAGCGACAGCGCGCGGGCCAGTGCCGACCGGGTCTGCTGCGCCGACCGCTCGCCCGACGGTGCGACGGCGAACACGGGCACGGCCGTGCGCCCGGGGAAGTGCGCCAGGTACTCGCGCAGGCTGTGCAGGTGGAAGGGCCAGCCGCGGCGCAGCGCGTCGTACTCGTCCTGCCAGTCGTCGCCGAGCATGCCGCTGTGGACGACGCGGAGCACGGTGCTGCCGCCGTCCCGTCCTTCGATCAGGTACTCGAAGGCCATGAAGCGGCCGTCGCCGGAGGCGGGGGTGCGGGTGGCGAGGCGCTTGCCGGGATCGTAGGCGGTGATCACCGCCTCCTCCCGCTGCCCGCCGACGTCCATGGCGGCGGTGCCCCCCTCGCGCGGCTCGATCTCGTTGCGGCCCATGAACCAGGAGTCGATCCCCGGTCCGGTCGCGATCGCCTCCCAGACCTGTTCCGGGGTCGCCGGAAGGGTCGTCTCCTGTTCGATCTCGAAGGGGTGCGTCATCGCGGGTCCTCCTGCACGGTTCGGTTCTCCTGCACGATCTGGTTCTCCTGGGCGGTGGGGATCTGGTGGAGGCCGACGACCAGGCGGTGGCTCCGGCCTCCCGGGGTGTTCTCATCGTGGTGGCGGGCGACCAGGACTGCCACGGCCCGGGCCAGTTCGTCGGTGAAGGTGGCCCGGTCGGCCGCGGTGGCGAAGCGGACCTCGGCGTCGATGCCGAAGGTGGAGACCCGCCGCCGGGCCCGGGCGGCGCCGGTCAGCAGCATCCCGACCTCCTGCACCAGCCTGGCTCCGACCGCCAGCAGCCAGCGCGCGGAGAGCTGGTCCGGGGCGCGGGAGGGGTCCGGGCTGACGGCGGCCAGGGCGCTGGGCGAGATCACGTAGGAGGCCGCGGTGGCCCGGTAGACCCGCTCGGTGACATTGCCCTTGCGGCGTTCCTCGGCGAGCTCGACCAGCCCGTGCCGTTCCAGCTCCTTCAGGTGGTAGTTGACCTTCTGCCGGGGCAGCGCCAGCCGGACGGCCAGCATGGCGGCCGAGCCGGGCTCGGCCAGGGCGGCCAGGATCCGCGACCGTATCGGGTCCAGGGACGCCTCGGCCGCAGCGGGTTCTTCGATCACAGCGATGTCCAGCACCACTCCAGGATCGACCCGAAGATAAAAATTGTCAAGAAAAGAAAACTTGTCGGTGTGTCGCCGTCAGGATGCGGATGTCGTGAACTGCCCGGCCGGCGGAGGTGTCGGCGGCGGAGGTGTCGGAGCCCCGGGCAGCCGGACGGTGCACAGGGCGCCGCCTGTCGTTCCGTCAGCGGACGGTGCCGCACCTGCCAGGGACACCTCGCCGCCGGCGTCGCGGACGGTCTGCGCGACGATCGCCAGGCCCAGCCCCGAACCCGGCATCTGCCGGGCCGAGGGCGAGCGCCAGAACCGCTCGAAGACATGCGGCAGGTCCTCGGCCGGGATGCCCGGGCCGTGGTCGCGCACCGTCAGGGTCCCGGCACCCAGCCGCACCTCCACGGCACCGCCGGGCGGGCTGAACTTCACCGCGTTGTCCAGCAGGTTGACCACCGCACGCTCCATCGCGTGCGCGTCCGCGCGGACGAACCAGGGATGCAGTTCGACGCTGAAGACCAGCCCGGGGCCGCGCAGCCGGGCCCGGTCCAGGGCACGGGCCACGATCTCGTGCAGCGGCTGCACCCCCAACGGCTTCGAACCCGCGGGGCGGCTCGGCCGGGACAGCTCCAGCAGGTCCCCGATCAGCGTGGACAGCTCGACCGTCTGCGCCTTCATGTTGCGCAGCATCCGCAGCCGGGTCTGCTCGGGCAGCGCCCGGTGCGACTCCTCGCTGCGCACCAGCAGATCCACATTGGTGCGCAGCGAGGTCAGCGGCGTGCGCAGTTCGTGTCCCGCGTCGGCGATCAGCTGCGACTGCCGGTCCCGGGAGCTGGCGAGCGCGCTGCTCATGGAGTTGAACGACTCCCCCAGCCGGGCGATCTCGTCCCGGCCGGACACCGCGATCGTGGTGCCGGGCTCCTGGGTGCGGGCGATCTGCTCGACCGCCTCGGTGAGACGGCCCACCGGACGCAGCGCCGTCCTGGCGGCCCAGCGTGCCGCCCAGACCGTGCCGCCGATCACCACCACGGCCAGCCCGACCAGGAACAGCATCAGCTGGTCCAGCGCGCTGCGCACGGGTTCGAGGGGCTGCGAGACCAGCACGGCCATCCGCAGCTGCCCCACCGGCACGCTGACCACGTAGACCTCGACCGGGCTGCCGAGCTCGGTCCTGCCCTCGCGGAAGTGGCTGGAGGCGCCGGGCCCCCACGTCCCGCCGGCGGCTATCGCCACATCGGCCGGGGTGACCACCACCCCGGTGCCGTCGGCCGGCGCGCAGGCCTTCCCGTCGGCGAAGAGCACGGTGGGCCGGTCCAGTCCGCCTTCGGTCGACTCCCGGCACAGGGCCGGGAGATTGCCCATCGCGTCGTTGCCGGCGCGCTCGACGGACTGCCTCAAGGTCTGGTCGACCTGCTGCATCATCTGCTGCTGGGCCAGGAACCAGCTCACCGTCGCACACAGCACCACGGCCACCGAGACGGCCAGCGCCGTCAGCAGCACCAGGCGCCCGCGCAGCGACACCCGGTTGAACCAGTCCCCGATCGCGCCGGATCCCCGGCCTGCTGACGGTGTGTCGGACAACTGCTGATGCGGCATGGCCGTCCCCCATGATCGTGCAGACCCCCGAACGGCGCTCTCGACCGAGGCCGCCCGCGCCTGCTGCCAGCCAAGATCCATTCGATGTCTGAGATCCGGCTGAGAGCAGGCTCAAAGCTGGGACATATTTCATCGAGGACAATGCACCCCTGCCGCCGCAGCAACGGCAGCCCTAGCCGGCCAGCCCTACCTGGCCAGTTCGGCCGGCTCGTCCAGCCGGGTCAGTTTCCGCGGATTGCGCATCAGGTAGACCCGGGTGACCCGCCCCTCCTCCACCACCAGGCTCACCGCGGTCGGCTCCCCGTCGATCTCGAACCGGCCCGCCGGTGCGCCGTTGAGCCACACGGTCGTGGTCTCGAGCACGTCCACCGTCTCCCGGTCCGCCCGTGCGAGCACCCTCGCCACCAGCTCGGCCCCGTGCAGCGGAGCCAGAGCGGCGGCCGCGACCCCGCCGCCGTCGGCGATCAGGACCACGTCCGGAGCCATCACCTCCATCAGCTCCTGCAACTGCCCGGTGCGCAACGACGCCAGGAACCGCTCCACCACGGCCTGCTGCTCCGACCGGCTCACCTGCACCCGGGGCCGGCGGGCGGCCACGTGCTCCCGTGCCCGCCGGCCGATCTGCCGCACCGCGGCCGCGGACTTCCCGACGGCCTCGGAGATCTCGCCGTAGGGAAGGTCGAAGACCTCGCGGAGCACGAAGACCGCCCGCTCGGTCGGCCCGAGCGTCTCCAGCACGGTCAGCATCGCGATCGAGACACTCTCCGCGAGTTCGACGTCCTCGGCGACATCGGGGCTGGTCAGCAGGGGTTCCGGCAGCCATTCCCCAACGTACTCCTCGCGGCTGCGGGACAGCGTCCGGAGCCGGTTGAGCGCCTGCCGGGTGACGATCCGGACCAGGTACGCCCGCGGATCGCGCACCTGCGAGCGGTCCACGCCGTCCCACCGCAGCCAGGACTCCTGCAGCACGTCCTCGGCATCGGCCGCCGACCCGAGCATCTCGTAGGCGACCGTGAACAGCAGGCTGCGATGGGTGACGAAAGGATCATCGCTCATGCCGTCGACGCTACCCGGGAGCTGCCGGCCGGACGCGCGGTCAGCGGGATCTCGCAGGCGTCGGAGTAGCCCTGTGAGGTGATTCCGTGCGCCGTGTTGGTCCTGGTCGACAGGTTGGCGAAGCCGATGAAGACGGTGAGCTCGACCAGCGCCGCCGGGCCGAGCCGGTCCAGCAGGCTCGCCGACAGCTCGTCGGTGACGGTCGTCGGGGTGTTCGTCATGGCCTCGGCGTACTCCAGCACGTCGCGCTCCAGCGGGGTGAACACCTCCGACTCCCGCCAGCGCGGCACCTGGCTCGCCTTGGCCAGGTCCAGGTTCTGGTTCAGAGCGGCGAAGTAGTTGATGTCCAGGCACCAGCTGCAGCCGACCTGTGCCGCGACCGCCATGTGCGCGAACGTCTTGAGGCTCGCGTCGGCCACGTCCCAGGCGCCCACCCTGGCCGAGAACGCCAGGTTGTCGGTGGCCAGTGCGGGATGGTTGAACATCACCTCGACGGGCTCGGGCACGGCGCCGAGCTGCTCGATCAGGTTCTCCCGCAACTCGGTGGGGAGCTCCGCCTTCGGGATGCGCGGTGTCATGGTGTTCTCCTCAGTGCTGTGTCTGTGTGCGTGTCTGCATGAAGACACCGCCGCAGCCGCCGGTGTGACACCCGGGCGGACCGGTCAGGAATCAAGAAGCACCGGCCACCTCACCTCTCCTAGCGTTATCAGCATGACTTCCATCGAATTCGTCACCATCGACGTCACCGACCCCGCCGCCGCCGAGAAGTTCTACGCGGCCGCCTTCGAACTGGACCCCCAGGTGCTGCGCCTGCGCGCCTCGGAGGCGCCGAGCACCGGCTTCCGCGGGTTCACGCTGTCACTGATCGTGTCCCAGCCCGGCAACGTCAACGCCCTCGTCGACGCCGCCCTCGACGCCGGCGCCACCAGCATCAAGCCCGTCACCAAGTCCCTCTGGGGCTACGGCGGCAGCGTCCAGGCCCCGGACGGCACCATCTGGAAGGTCGCCACCTCGAACAAGAAGGACCAGGGCCCGGTCACCAAGGAGTTCGACGAGATCGCGCTGCTGCTGGGGGTCGAGTCCATGTCCGAGAGCAAGCGCTTCTACGTGGAGCACGGGCTGACCGTGGGCAAGAGCTTCGGCAGCAAGTACGTCGAGTTCGCCGCCGACCCGTCGAGCCCGGTCAAGCTGGCCCTGTACGGCCGCCGCGCCCTGGCCAAGGACGCCGGCGTCGCCCCCGACGGCACCGGATCCCACCGCCTCGCCATCACCGCTGACTCCCCCGAGCCCTTCACCGACCCGGACGGATTCATCTGGGAAGCCGCTGCGCGCTGAACCGGGCGGCAGCACCCTAGCGGTCGAAGAGCTTCCAGTGCCCTTCGGAGACGACCTCGACGGCACCGTCCACCACGGTGATGGCCGTGTCGTCGTCGACCGCGTACCCCGGCACCGGTATCCGCTCGGCCCATCTCTCGGCGTCGGCCATGGTGTTGTCCGGGCACTCCGCATTGTCCAGGTGCGGGAAGATCGAGAAGTCGACCAGGCCCAGCCCGCTGTCGCCGCCCGCGGCGGGCTTCCAGCCGACGAACTCCTGCCCGACGTGCGGGGCCATCACCATGCTGCCGGCGCTCAGCCCCACATAGACCGTCTCGCTCAGCGACGGGAAGAGATCCGCCAGGCCGGACTCGCGCATCCAGTGGTGCAGATACAGGACGTCACCGCCGCACACCAGCAGGGCGTCGGTCTCCTCAACCAAGGGGATCCAGTTCTCCCGGTCGATGCTGGGCAGCGCGGTCAGCTCCAGCATTCCCACGGACTTCCACCCGAGTTCGACCAAGGGGGTGGGGGTCTGCCCGGCGATCTGTCGCCACGTCATGACGGCAGTCCCGGGCAGCATGCCGTACATCGCGGTCGGGATGCACAGGGCGGTCGACTCGGCGATGGGTCTGCCCAGCATGTCGACCAGTGCGTCACGGATGGTCCGGTTGCTGACGCCGCCGGAGGTGAGCAGAAGCTTCATGGGGCCTTCCTTCCTGTCCGTGGAGAGCCGCGCCTGAGGAGTCAATCACGAGGCACTGACACATGACTGCGGGCGTGGGCGGGATGTCACAGACAGCCGGGCTGTCTCGTCTGCTGTCACGGAGACGGTCTCCGGGATCGGAAGGTGATGTCATGCGGGTGGTCGCGGCAGGAGGGGCGGGCCCGGGTCCGGCCCCGATGTCCGCCCGGGCCGAGGAGTTCGAGGAGCTGCGACCGCTGCTGTTCGCGATCGCCTACCGGATCCTCGGCAGTGTGAGCGAGGCCGAGGACGCGGTCCAGGAGGCCTGGCTGCGCGTCGAGGGCTCCTCGGCACAGCCGGTTTCGGTCCGGGCCTTCCTGTCCACCGTGGTCACCCGGATCTCGATCGACGTGCTGCGTTCGGCCCGGGTCCGCCGGGAGGAGTACGTCGGGCCGTGGTTCCCCGAGCCGCTGCTCACCGATCCCTACCAGGACCCGGAGCGCTCGGCGGAGCTGGCCGAATCGGTCTCCGTCGCGGCCCTGCTCCTGCTGGAGCGGCTCAGTCCGTTGGAGCGTGCGGTGTTCGTGCTGCGGGAGGTGTTCGCCTTCGGCTTCCCCGAGGTCGCTGCGGCGGTGGGGCGCTCGGAGGCGGCCTGCCGCCAGCTCGCGCTACGGGCGCGTCGGCACATGGACGCGGGCCGGCCCCGGTTCGAGGCCGACAGCCGGGAGCGCGAGCAACTCGCCGACCGGTTCTTCGACGCCCTCCGGGAGGGCGATGTCGACGGGCTGCGCGAACTGCTGGCTGCCGATGTGCAGATGGTGGGCGACGGCGGCGGCAAGTCGCCGCAGGTGGCCGAACGCATCCTCGGTGCCGAGAGCGTGGCGCGGGTGCTGGTCGCGCTGGTGCCGTCCTTCGTCCGGATCGGCGGGGTCGTGCAGCCGCACCGGGTGAACGGCCAGCCGGGAGCGGTCGTCCGGGACCGGGAGGGCAGGGTCGTCAACACCTTGGCCCTGGACATCCTGGACGGGCGGATCCGCACGATCCGTACGGTGATCAACCCCGACAAGCTCAGGCACCTGGGTCCGCCGGCCGACGCCTGGTCGGTCCTGCACGAGGCGACGGTGCGCTGACGCAGTGGGAGCCGGGACTGCGGCCCCGCTACTTCTGGTCTTCTTCCTCCTGGGCCGGGTCCCGCTCCGCCTGGTCCTGCTTGGCCTTGGTGCGGGCGGCGACCTGGTCGGCCGCCCAGGTCGACCATTCCTCCGTCATCAGCCAGAGCCGCTTGCCGTACTCCAGTGCCAGGCCGCTGTACTCCGCCAGGTCGGTGTCGGGCCAGTCGGCGGAGGTCGCCTCGATGGCTTCCAGCGTGGCGACCTCCTTGCCGGAGGCCTCGGTGAGCCAGCGGAGGTAGTTCTCCGACTCCTCGCGGCTGAGCGCGCCGAGCAGGAAGATGCGCAGCAGCGACTCGCTGCGCGGGTGCAGCTCCGGCTCCGTCTCCAGCAGCCAGTGGCGGATTTCGGCCAGTCCGGCCTCGGTCAGCGCGTACTCCTTGCGGCCGCGCGCACCCTGCTCGGAGACCGACAGCAGACCGGCGTCGGCCAACTTGCCGAGCTCCGGGTAGATCTGGCCCTGCGTGGCCGGCCAGGTGTTGCCCAGCGACAGCTTGAAGATCTGCATCAGGTCGTATCCGCTGGCCGGTTGCTCGCGCAGCAGCCCCAGCAGTGCATGTCGCAGGCTCATGACCGTTGACATTAGCTTCCGGTTCGGACGGGTGGCCAGTCGACATTTCGGGGAACACCTGTCGATGTCGATATTTCTGGATTGACATGTTGATGACGAGGTTTTAGCTTCGACCTGTCAGTCCAGACATGTCGGTCGTATCGAGGGAGCCCTCCCGTGTCCTACCTGCGCGCTTTTGCGCCATGGATCGCCTTCGCGGTCATCCCCTCTGCACAGTGGAAGTGGGCCGCGCTGTTCGCGCTCGTCGTCTCGGTCGTCGAGATCGTCCGCAAGACCCGCGGCGGACTGCCGCTGGACGCGCAGATCATGGAAGTCGGAACCAGCGCCTACTTCACCGGACTCACCGCGCTCGCGTTCACGGATCCGCACACCGCGCTGCACGCGTACATCCCGGCGATGGCGTCGGGCGCGCTCGGGGTGATCGCGGTGGGGTCGCTGCTGGTGCGCAAGCCCTTCACCCTCGGCGTGGCCCGGCAGAGCATGCCACGCGCAGCCTGGGACAACCCGCTGTTCCTGCACGTCAATATGATCATCTCGGCGGTATGGGCCGCCTCGTTCGCCGCCGGATACATCGGGCTTGCCGCCCTGGCGCACTCCTCCGCCGTCGGCCGCATCCTCGTGCAGACTGCGGCGTTCGCCCTGCCGCTCGTCTTCACCATGCGCTACGTCGACCGTGTCCGCTCCCGGGCCCGCGCCCAGGAGGGCACGGAGACCGAGGCCACTCGGGCCCAGGCCACGGCCTAGCCGGTCTCCTGACGGCATGAGTGCGGGGTGGGCCGGGAATCGGATTCCCCGGCCCACCCCGCGCCTGAGTGCTTAGCAACGAGCGCTGAGCGGTACTCAGCTGCTGCTGTAGGCCTGCAGTTCCCAGAGCGAGTAGCCGTACTGGGTGGCCCGTGCGGTGCCGTACATCCGCAGGTAGCGACCACTGCCCGTGACACTCAGAGTCTGCGTGCCACCGGTACCGGTCGTGGTGGAGTAGATCGGCGTCCAGGTCGTACCGTCAGTGGACGTCTGGATCTGGAACGCGGTCGCGTACGCCGTCTCCCAGTCCAGCACCACCTTGCAGATGCTCTGCACCGAACCCAGATCCACCTGCAACCACTGCGGATCCGAGAACGCACTGGACCAACGCGTCCCCGTATCACCATCGACCGCATCCTGCGCCGGCGTACCCACGTTCTCCGCCGACGAAGCCGTAGCCGTCTTGTTCAGCGCGACATTGGTCGTACCGCACCCGCCACCGCTGGTGGTTCCCGCGTAGGCCTGCAGTTCCCAGAGCGAGTAGCCGTACTGGGTGGCCCGAGCGGTGCCGTACATCCGCAGGTAGCGGCCACTGCCGGAGACACTCAGGGTCTGCGTGCCACCGGTACCGGTCGTGGTGGAGTAGATCGGCGTCCAGGTCGTACCGTCGGTCGACGTCTGGATCTGGAACGCGGTCGCGTAGGCGGTTTCCCAGTCCAGCACCACCTTGCAGATGCTCTGCACCGAACCCAGATCCACCTGCAACCACTGCGGATCCGAGAACGCACTGGACCAACGCGTCCCCGTATCACCATCGACCGCATCCTGCGCCGGCGTACCCACGTTCTCCGCCGACGAAGCCGTGGCCGTCTTGTTCAGCGCCACATTGGTCGTACCGCACCCGCTGCCGCCGGCCGCGTTCACCACCCAGCTGAAGGAGGTGGATCCGACCGCCCCGGTGGTGTCGCTGGCAGTCACCGTGACGTTGGAGGTCCCTGCGGTCGTCGGGGTGCCCGAGATCAGGCCCGAGGAGGCGTTGATCGACAGCCCGGCGGGCAGTCCGCTGGCGCCGTAGGTGAGGGTCTGGCCGGACGCCGAGTCACTCGCCTGTGCCTGCAGGCTGGTTGCCGTGCCCACGGTCGAGGTCTGACTGCCGGGGTTGGTCACCGTCACCGTGTTCCCGGTGCCGCCGCTGCCGGTGGGCATCGTCCACTGCTGCTGGGCGGAGTCGGTGCAGGTCTCGATGTCGAGCCGGGAGGCGGTGTTGCCGCCCGGATCGGTCAGGCACAGTCCCGAACTCGGGTTCAGCAGTTCGCCGTTGGCCTGGTGGGTCCAGCCCTGGGCGGCGGTGCCGTTGCAGGGGTACCAGTCGACGTTGGTGCCGCTGGTGGTCCCTGCGCTCACCACGTCCAGGCAACCGCCCTGCACCCGTACGGTGTTGTCGCTGTAGGGCGACCACTGCTGGCCGGCGCTGCCGTTGCAGGCGCTCACCCCGATCGGGTTGCCCTCGGTGTTCAGCGAGTTCTGGTTGGTCGCGCAGAGGCTGTTGATCCCCTTGAGCGCGCCGGTGGCGGTGGCGGTGCCGGTCGGGGTGGAGTTGCCGCCCTGCTCGTACACGGCCACGTAGCCGACGCTCATCGAGGCGCCCGAGGTCGTCGCCGCCGTGGGGGTCGCCGAACCGTAGACGCCGTCCGGGTAGTTGCCGCCCATCGCCAGGTCCCAGATGATGAAGAACCCGTGGTCGATGGCGGCCTGCCAGGCGGCGGTGCCCACCGAGGCCTCGGTGATGGTGTTCTCGACCGTGCCGTCCATCAGGAACTGCAGGGTCTCGGCGCTGGTGTCGGTGCGGTCGATGATGACCGAGTAGGTGTGGTAGCCGGTCTGGCAGGTGGATCCCGCGCCGGGACAGGCGATCAGGCCGTGTCCGGGGCTGTTCGCCGAGTCGTGCAGGGTCTGCGAGGCCTCGTTCAGGCCGTTGACGTCCTCCATCATGTCGATCTCGCCGGACTGGGGCCATCCGCCGCCGGCCCGCATCGGGGAGCCCAGGGCCCAGAACGCGGGCCAGTAGCCGAGGCCGTTGGCGGGGTTGGGCTGCTCGATCGAGGCGGTCATCTCCAGCTTGCCGCCGGCCGGTGCCTGGAAGTCCTCGCGGGTGCTCTCCAGCCGTGCCGAGGTCCAGGTCCCGCCGTTGTTGATGGCCTTCAGGACGAGGTGGCCGTTGCCGTCCAGGTAGGAGTTGGCGGTCGAGTTGGTGGTCTGCTCGCTCTCACCCGTCCCGTAGCCGGTGCCGATGTCGTAGAACCAGTTGGCCGACGACGGTGCCGAGCCGGCCGCCCCGGCGAAGTTGTCGCCGAACACGGTGGTCCAACCCGACGGCGCCGGCGGCACGGTGTCCGCCTGCGCGGCGGGGGCGGCGACCATCGTGGTGGCGACGGCGCCGGACAGGCATCCGGCCAGCAGTGCCACGGTGGCCAGGAGCGAGCGCCCCCTCGCCGATGTCCGGGGCACCTGCCTTCGAGGTTCGCTTCGTCGGCCGGGCCCCCGGCCGATACGCGGTATGACGAACACGTTGCCTTCCCTTCAGCGCGGCTCGCGCCTTCTCGGTTCCAGCAGCGGGCATGGCGGAGCTGCGGCGGAGTGACGGCGCAGCACGCCTGCCCGTAGGGCCGGTTGGCGTTGATTCGTGCGGAAGAGAGCGCTCTCTAGCCAGCTGATTTCTACGGGGCATGCACATGGCTGTCAAGCGTTCGCGCGTACAGACTCACCAAATCCGACCCGTCGTCAGCCGGCCCGGTACGGACCGGATCCCGCGAGTCCGCGCCAGGTACCAGCCACGATGGCGAGCAGCAGCAGCCCGGCGCAGCCGAATGCGGTGCGGGCGCCGGCGAGGTCCGCGAGGGTGCCCATCGCCAGACCGGTGACCGGGCTCGCGCCGGGCAGCGCCATGGTCCACGCGCCCATGACCCGGCCCCGCAGTTCCGGCGCCGCGCGCAGCTGTACCAGGGTGTTGGCCCGGGCGACCATCCAGATCGAGGTGAACCCGACCGCGGCCATGCCGACGTAGAGCAGGACCGGGTCCGGCGCGCACGCCGTCGCGGCCGTGCTCAGGCCGGTCGCCCCGGCCAGCAGCGCGACCTGACGGCCCGTCGGTTCGTCGCCGCGCGCGGCGAGCAGGGCGCCCGGCAGTGCGCCGAGGCCGAAGACGGACAGCAGTGCGCCGTAGCCGCCGCCACCCAGGTGGAAGACCCGGTCGGCCAGCAGCGGCATCAGCACACCGGGGTTGAACAGGATCCCGCAGGCCGCTGCGATCAGCAGGCAGGAGCGGATCGCCGGGACGGACCATGCGTAGCGCAGACCGGCGCGGGCGGCGGCGCGGCGTGTCGTCGGCGCGGCGGGCGGTTCGAGCGGTTCGTGCGCGGGCGTGGCTGCGGGAGTCGGCGGTTGCAGGGCCGGTGGTTGCAGCAGCAGGACCGCGAGCGGGGCGAGGAAGGACGCGGCATTGACCAGGACGCAGGCGCCCGCGCCCCACAGCACCAGCACCACGCCGCCGAGTGCCGGGCCGAACACCCGTGAGGTGTTGAGGATGACCTCGTACAGGCTGACGGCGCTGCTCAACCGCGCCCTCCCGACCAGGTCCAGGACGTAGACCTGACGGGCGGGTCCGTCCAGGGCGTTGACCAGCCCACTGCCGCCGGAGAGCAGCAGGATCGACCAGTAGGCCACGGCATGTGTCGCGATCAGCAGGTACAGGGCGAGGCTGAGGACGGCGAGCGCGCCCTGGGTGCCGATCAGCACCCGGCGCCGGTCCAGCCGGTCCACCGCGGCGCCGCACCACGCGCCGGCGATCAGGCTCGGCAGCATGGTCACCGCGGAGAGCACGCCGAGCCCGACGGCGCTGCCCGTCATCGTGAGCACCAGCCAGGAGGTCGCCACGGCCTGCGTCATGCCACCGGAGGCCGAGGTGATCTGGCTCAGGAACCACCAGCGGAACGGCCGGAAGGCCAGCGCGGCGAACGGCGGTTCCTTCCGCGACGGAGCAGGCGGACGGGCGTCTGTTGCGGTCCTCCGGCCGGGCATCTATTCTCCTCAAGTCATGGAAATACCAGCCATGGTGAGCAGGCGTCAGACGGACGATACCGACGGCTGGGCGGATGCGCAGCAGGTATGCGCCCATCTCTCTTTATCGCGGTGCCAGGGGAATTGGAGGCCGGCCATGGACGCCAGGCAGCGGGTGCTGGGCGCCGTCCAGACCTGCGACGGGACCACCCGTGCCGAGCTCGCCGAGGAACTGGGCCTGCCGCTGGGCACGGTGACCACGGCCGTCACCGGACTGCTGCGGGCCGGCGCGCTGGCCGAGCGGCCCGCCGGCAGCGCCGCAGGCGCCCGGGCCGGTCGGCCCGCGATGCTGCTGGTCCCCACCGCGCCGCCGCGCACCGTCGGTGCGGTCATCTGGGCGCACGGCCGGCTGCAGATCGCCGTCGCGACCTACGGCGGCACGGTCCTGGCCCGCAGCGACCTGTCGGTCCCCGACGACCCGTCGGACCCGCAGGTCCTGGATCCGGCCTGGAGGTTCCTGAGCGAGGCGGGCGGCGGGGCGCTCGACCGGATCGTGCTGGGGGTGCCCGCTCCGTTCCAGCGCGGCGTGGGCCTGCCGCCCGCACGGCTACCGGTCCCCGGGCCTGCCGACGGCGGCACCGGCACGCCGCGTTCCGGGTTCGCGCCCTGGCTGCGTCCCGACCCGGCCAGTGCCCTGACCGAACGGCTCGGCGTGCCCGTCGTCATCGAGAACGACGCCAACCTCGGCGCTCTCGGCGAAGCGCACGCGGGTGCCGGGCGCGGGCACCGCTGCCAGGTCTACCTCAAGCTCGGCGAGCGCAGCGTCGGCGCCGGGCTGGTGCTCGACGGCGCCCTGTACCGGGGGACCTCCGGCTTCGCCGGGGAGATCGCGCACATCCACGCGGACGACGAGGGACCGCTGTGCATCTGCGGAGCCCGTGGCTGCCTGTCGGCCCGGGCGCGCCGCCCGCTGGTGGAGCTGATGGAGACGGCCTACGACCGGCCGCTGGACTTCGCCGAGGTGCTCCGCCTCGCGGACGCCGACGAGCCGGCGCCGGCCCGGGTGCTCCGCGAGGTCGGTCGGGCCCTCGGCCGTCCGCTGGCCGACCTGTGCACCTTCCTCGACCCGGGCCTGCTGGTCCTCGACGGCGCGTTGGGGGGTGCGGGCCGCCATGTGCTGCGCGGTCTGTCGGAACAGATCGAGCGCTACTGCGCCCCGGCGGTCGCCTCCTCGCTGACGCTGGTCCCCGGCGCGCTGGGCACCGACGCGGACCTCACCGGCGCCATCCGCCTCGCCCGCGCCGAGGCCCTGGCCCCGGCCCCGCCCGGGCGTTGACTGCCCGCCGGATCCCGCACCGCACGATGTCGTCCGTGGTCAGGGCGGTGTCGCCGAGTAGCACTCGGCGGCCTTGCCCGGCCCGAGGGTCACGCAGGCCTTCAACGGAGCACTCCCACCGGCGATGGCCACCAGGCGCGTGTAGACGAACGGGTCGACGTTGCTCGGGTGCGAGACCGTGGCGCTCTGGGTCGGCCGGCCCTGGGTGGAGAGGCTGAGCCGGTCGCCGGACCTGGCGTTCCAGACCCTGGCCCAGGCGGCCTGGCAGAGCGGGTTGTACCGGATCTCGAGTCCGACTCCGGCCGGGGTCTGCACATGGAGCAGGGTCTGCGGTTCGACTCCGCACAGCTCCGTGCCCGGGTCCAGCCCGTCGCAGGCGGCTCCGGTGCAGCCGACGTGGAAAGCCGAGGACGACGGATGTGCGGAGCCGGCGCCGGGCGAGGCGCCGCCGTCCGCGGCCGAGACGGTGAGGGCCGTGCACGCGAGTAACGCGACGCCGCCGGCGGCGAGGCCGATCGTCCACCGTCTCCGGGCCCGTCCGGCCGCTCCTCCGGCGGGAGCGACGGCCGGCACGACAGGACCGGGTTCGGCAGGTTCGCCGGGTTCGGCCGTAGGCGGTTCCTCGGTCCGGACGTCGGCGTCCTGCGAGCTCCCGACCGGGCCGGCCGGGTCGGCCATCTGGGCCGAAGGGACCGACGGAACCGACGGCGTCGCCAGTGTCGCCGTCCGTCGGCTCCACGCGGACTCGGCCAGTTCCCACATCGCCTCCAACCGCGGCTCCGGCTCCTCCGCCAGCTCGCACAGGGTGCGCACGGCGGGCCAGGGCGGCAGTGTCCGCCCGGCCAGATAGCGCTGCCAGGACGACCTGCTGTAGGGCGACGCGGCGGACAGCGCGGACAGCGTCAGCCCGCAGCGCTCGCGCAGCAGGCGCAACTCGGCGGCCAGGCGCACGCATTCGGGTGGGCTGTGGCTCATCCGCGCAACGCCGCCCAGGTCCGTGGCCCCACCTGTCCGTCGACGTCCAGCCGGTAGGTCTTCTGCGCCTGGATGACCGCGGCCTCGGTCAGCGGGCCGAAGTTGCCGTCGATGCCGCCGGGGGAGATCCCCGCACGCTGCAGCAGGCACTGCAGCTCGGCCACCTCCGGACCGGACATGTCGACTTCGAGCGGGTCGGTCAGGGTGGTGCTGTTCCCTGCGTACCAGCGGCCCGCTCTGCGGACGTAGTCGCAGGCGTAGTCGACCGGCCGCGCCACCGCGCCCACCCGGGCGGGGGCGGCCGCCGACCGGCCCTGGCCCGCGAGCACCACCAGCGTCGCCACCGTCGCGCCCAGCGCCGCCGAGACGACGGCGGTGACCAGCAGCTGCAGGCGCGCCCGGCGGCGCTGGCCGGCGGGCAGCGTTACGGCAGGCACGGCGAGCACAACAGGCTCGGCAGGTGGGGCAGGCTCGGCCTCGCCGGCCGTGGACGCGGCCTGCACCGGTACGGCTGAGGGGTCGTCCGGTCCGACGTCCGGTCCGACGTCCGGTCCGTCCGGGGCGACGCCGTCGTCCCCCGGCTGCTCGGAGTCCTCGGGCTGTTCCCGGCGCCAGGCGTCCGCCGCCATCTCGTACCGGGCCAGCAGCCGGGCCGAGTCCGTCCCGGCCAGCTCGGCCAGTGCCTCGACCGCCTCGGGCGGGGGCAGCAGCCGCCCGCCGAGATAGCGCTCCCAGGACGAGGCGCTGTAGCCGGTTCTGACGGCGAGCCGTCTCAGCGTCAGTCCGCTGTCGTCCTTCGCAGAACGCAACCCGCCCACGAACTCCACCACCGCCGGGTCGAGCCCGCCGGGCAACGCCTTCCAACGCGCCACTGTCCCACCCCTCCGATCCACCCCAGGCCCGTTCCGACCCCTGGGCCCCGGCGGGATCGTAGCGAGCTTTGGTATGAACCAGTCAGCCGGGCCACACCCTCACAAACAGCACCGACCGCCGACCGCAGCCGACGCCCCGTCACCCTTTTGGGGCGTCAGCTGACACTTCGTCCCCTGACGGACCGTTACCACGCTGAGCTGTAGGTATGCGGCATTGACCGACGCGACACACCGCGACTGCGACCCGTTCGGACCCGGTGCCGACATGCGGGGGGTGGGGAGTCCGACTTGTGTGATTCCTGTGAGCCAGGGTTGGAAGCGGTACACCGTGCCGCGCCCGGGGCTTGCTGGAGGTAGCACAAGCATGCGTTCCATTCACGCCGTTGTCGGTACTGCTGTTCTGGGCGCGAGCCTGGCCCTCGTCGCCCCCGCAGCCCAGGCGGCGACGCCGCAGGCCTCCCGGGCCTGCGCCAAGGCCGTGACGGCCGCCGAGAAGGCGGAGGCCGCCTACAACGCCGCCGTGTCGGACTACAAGAAGCAGGTCGCCGGCGGCGGCCACCCCGGCACCGCCGAGCGGGACAACCTGACCGCGCTGCAGAGCGCCGCCAACGGTGCCGCCTCCTTCGCGGCCCGGGTCTGCCCGGACGCCAAGGTTCCCTCCGGCACCGTGCACACCGGCATCGGCTCCACCAGCCAGGGCGCCAACACCGCCGACCTGGCGGCCGGCGCGGCCCTGATCGGTGCCGTGGGCATCGGCGCCGTCGTGCTGCGCCGCCGCCACAGCGGCAGCCAGGCCTGACCGGAAACCTCCCCGGCAGCCCGGCTGCACCCGTGGGTCCCCGCCTGCCCGGGCGGGGACCCACGTCGTCGTTCCCGCCCCGGCGGGCCGGCCCTCCCCCGATGGCCCGTCAGCGCGGTTGGCGCAGCAGCCCCGCGACGAGGACCTCGACCAGTCGGCGCGCGTCGTAGCGGGGGTCGCTGTCCGCGCCGATGCAGAGGTTGCCCACCCCGTGCATCAGTTCCAGGGCGGTGAGGTCGGACCGGATCTCGCCGGAGGCGACCGCGGCGTCCAGCAGTCGGCTGCACACCGGCACGAGGCGGTCCAGGAAGTAGGCGTGCAGCGTCTCGAAGCCGGCCTGGTCGGACCGCAGCGCGGAGGCGAGTCCGTGCTTGGTGACCAGGAAGTCCACGAAGAGGTCGATCCACTGCCCCAGCGCGGCGTGCGGGCTGCCGCCGGCGGCCAGCAGGGCCGGGCCGGCCTCGGCGCAGGCTTCGACCTGGTGCCGGTAGACCGCGATGACCAGGTCCGCCCGGGTCGGGAAGTGGCGGTAGATGGTGCCGGTCCCGACGCCGGCCTCGGCGGCGATGTCGCGCACCGGCGCCTCCACGCCCGACGTGACGAAGACCGCGGCGGCCGCGTCCAGCAGTGCCTCCTGGTTGCGCCGGGCGTCCGCCCGCCTGGGCCGGGCCGCAGCCCCCGCGCCCGCGCCCGCCTCTGCCGCCTCATCGTTGTCGGTCACTGCGCCCTTTCCTCCACTGTCCACATGCACCGCTTGCCAAAGCGGAACATGGTTCCGTATCGTTAGCGGAGCAACGTTCCGCTTATTCGAATGATGCCAGAGCAGAAGCCCGGCGACCAAGCCGGGCAGTGCCACCATGCTTCACCCGCGACGGAGGAACACAGTCATGCAGTACCGCACCTTGGGCCGCACCGGTGTGCAGGTCAGCTCGCTCGCGCTGGGCGCGATGAACTTCGGCAGCATCGGAAGCACCACCCAGGACCAGGCCACCGCCATCGTCGACGCCGCTCTGGAGGGCGGGGTCAACCTCATCGACACCGCCGACATGTACGGCGCCGGCGAGTCGGAGGAGATGGTCGGCAAGGCCATCGCCGGCCGCCGCGACGACATCGTGCTGGCCACCAAGGCGACCCTGCCGATGGGCGAGGAGCGCAACCACCGCGGCAGTTCCCGCCGCTGGCTGGTCACCGAGCTGGAGAACAGCCTGCGCCGGCTCGGCGTCGACCACGTCGACCTCTACCAGATCCACCGGTGGGACCCGGACACCAGCGACGAGGAGACGCTCTCGGCACTGACGGACCTGCAGCGCGCGGGCAAGATCCGCTACTTCGGCTCCTCCACCTTCCCCACATACCGCATCGTGCAGGCCCAGTGGGCCGCGCGCGAACACCACCTGGCCCGCTACGTCACCGAGCAGCCCAGCTACTCGATCCTGCAGCGCGGGATCGAGACCCACGTCCTGCCGGTGACCGAGCAGTACGGCCTCGGCGTGCTGGCGTGGAGCCCGCTGGCCTCCGGCTGGCTGTCGGGCGCGGTCCGCGAGGGCCGGACGGTCAGCACCAACCGCTCCAGGCTGATGCCGCAGCGCTTCGACACCGCCCTGCCCGCCAACCGGGCCAGGCTCGACGCCGTCGAGCAGCTGGCCAAGGTCGCCGAGGAGGCCGGACTGACGCTGATTCAGCTCGCGCTCGGCTTCGTGACCGCGCATCCCGGGGTGACCAGCGCGATCATCGGCCCGCGCACCCTGGACCACCTGCGGGCCCAGCTGGCCGCCGCGGACACGGTGCTCCCCGGCGACGTGCTGGACGCGATCGACACCGTGGTCGCACCCGGCGTCGACCTGGCCGCGCACGAGAAGCTGGACACCCCGCCGGCGCTGCTCGACCCCGCGCTGCGGCGCCGGGCCCCGGCCTACCGGTAGACCCGGATCCGGTCGATCAGCAGGGTGATCGGACGGGTCGAGACCGGGAACCGGCCGGGCTGGGCCGAGACGCTGAGATTGGCGATCAGGTAGGCGTGCCAGTCCGGGCCGACACCGGTGCGGTCGCTCTGCGCCAACCGCAGGCCGTGGGTGTCGTCCCCGATGTACCAGCTCACGTCATCCGCGTTGAAGCGCACCGCCACGTTGATCCACTTGCCGAAGCCCACCAGCGGCGAGTGGACGAAGGCGAAGGTGTCGGCGCCCTCGGAGTGGTTGGCGAACTCGATGATGTCGGGGGTCTCGCTGTGCCATTCCATGAGGTCGACCTCGTTGCCGTCGCGCCAGGTCCACAGGCCCGGCCAGGCGCCGTGGCCGCCGCCGTCCTGGCGGCCGGGGAGCTTCAGCCGGACCTGCGCGTAGTCGCCGGTCCTGAGCTGGAAGCCGTTGCCGCCCGCGGCACCCGAGCCGTACGGCTCGGTGCTCAGCAGACCGGTCCGCCAGGGGCCGTGGGCCGTCCTGGCCGTGGCGGTGACCTGCAGTGCGCCGTGGCTGATCCGCATCGCCGCCGGTTCCAGCTGGTCGAGCTTGGCGTCATTGCGGTCGGCCCTCCCGCCGTCGGGGTAGGCGACCGTGGACTCGGCCCACACCGCGCCCCGGCGCCCCCAGCTCGGCGAGTTGAACTCCTCGTCGAAGACCAGGGCCTGGGGCGCGGCGGGGCGCCGGGCCACGGCGGCCCGGGCCCCGGGGGTGGCGGGCAGCAGCAGCGCCACCATCACGGCTGCGGTCAGGGCGCACAGGACGGCTGTACGCGGCACGGCGCGCATATCGCTCCGGAGTGGGTGAGGAGGATCGGGCAGAGCGCAGCGATCCATTCCCTGCGGAGGGGCGGGGCAAGTCCGCACTCCCCTGTTCGGCCCAGCCGGACCGCCCGTCCGCCGCCCGGCCCGGGCGGCGCCGTGGTGTCTCCGTCGCGCTTGCCGAGGCCGATGGCCTCGATCATCCTCTGACTCCCTGCCGATGCGTCGGATTCTGACGGTTTCGCGGAAACCGGCGCCTCCGTCGGGACGGCCCTCGGTTTTACGAGACATGGAGTCGCTGCCAACACACTCTGTCTCGGTAGCGTCGATGTGTAGCATGCAGGTGTGCCGAAACTGTGGAACGAGACGATCGAGGCGCACCGCCATGCCGTGCGCGACGCGATCATGGAGACCACCGCGGCCCTGGTGGGCGAGCACGGCCTGGCGTCGGTGAAGATGACGCAGATCGCCGAGCAGGCCGGGATCGGGCGGGCGACGCTGTACAAGTACTTCCCCGACGTCGACTCGATCCTGATCGCCCGCCACGAGGAGCACGTCGCGGCGCACCTCGCCCAGCTCGCCGAACTCCGCGACCGGGCCGGCATGCCCGAGGAGCGGCTGCACGCGGTCCTGGGGACCTACGCCCTCATCTGCCACCACCGCGCCCGCCACGCCGGCACCGACGTCGCCGCACTCGTCCACCGCGGCGAGCCCTTCGCCCGCGCCGAGCAGCGACTGGTCGACCTGTTCCAGGAGGTGCTCGGCGAGGCCGCGGCGGCCGGCGCGCTGCGGGCGGACGTCTCCCCCGGCGAACTCGCGCTCTACTGCCTGCACGCACTCTCGGCGGCGGGGAGCCTGCCGGACGAGAGCGCGGTGCACCGCCTGGTGACGGTCACCCTGGCCGGCCTGCGCCCGGCCGCCGCCCCCGGCGAGCCGGACCCCGCCGGGCCGGCGGACCGGCACCGGGCCGCGCAGGAGCACCAGCGCCACGCCCGGCACTGACCGGCAAGGTCGGCCGGCGTAGTCGAACGACGCGGTCCGCGGCTCCCCCGGTTCGGCACCGCGAGGCGCCCTTCCGACGGAGACTGTGCACAGGCGGACCTGGCACACACCACGGGAGGACCAGCATGACCGAGCGTTCCGAGACCCTGTTCGAGGCCGTCGGCGGGATCGACGCACTGCGCCGGCTGAGCAACACCTTCTACGACGCCGTGCTGGCCGACCCCCTGCTGGCGCCGGTCTTCGCCGACTTCAGCCGCACCCACGTCGAGCATGTGGCGGTCTGGCTCGCCGAGGTCTTCGGCGGCCCCACCGGCTTCACCGACGGGCTCGGCGGCCACCAGTCGCTGCTGCGCTCGCACCTCGGCCTGTCGATCACCGAGGAGCAGCGGCTGCGCTGGATGGAGCTGATGACGACCTCCGTCGAGAAGGAGCTCCCGGACGACGAACTGCTGCGCCGGCGGGTCCTGGAGTACTTCGACTGGGGAACCGCGATCGCCCGCGACGTCTCCGCCGACCCGGTGGGTCAAGACCTCGGCGATCCGGGCCCCACCCCGCGCTGGGGCTGGGACGGCCTGGCCTGACGGCTCCTCAGCGGTCCGCCGGGGCGGGGTGACGGGCCGGCGGCCCGCTCGGCGGCGGGTCCAGGACGGTGAAGCGCAGGCCCGCGGCGGTGAGGCGGTCGATCAGGGCGGTGCCCAGGGCCGCGGCGGTGGTGACCTGTCCGGCGGTGGGCGGCAGCGGGTCGAAGGCCAGCGAGAGGGCGGCCTCGGCGAGCATCTTGGCGGTCTCGGTGTAGCCGGGATCGCCGCCGGAGACCTCGGTGACCACCCGGCGGCCCCCGCTCTCGCCGACGAACCTGACGGTGAACCAGCTGTCGGCCCGCTGCCGGTCGCTGGGTCCCTGGCCCGGCCGGCGCAGCGAGGAGACGGCGCGCCGCAGCGGCGGCACCTGGGCGACACCGACCAGGGCCGCCGCGCCGAGGGCCGCGGCCAGGGCCACCGGCAGCAGTCTGACCGCGGCGTGGTGCGCGTAGCGGAAGTCCGGCCCGTAGCCGGGCAGCGCGGCGGCCGAGCGCGCCACGATCTGCGGGTCGATGGTGGGCAGCGGCAGCACCCAGGCCGCTGCCGCGCGGGACCGGCGCGGCAGGCCGGTGACCGCGCGGACCCGGCGTCCGGCCGGCCGCGGCTCGGCCGCGCGGCGCGCGCGGGCGGCCCGGGCCATCGGCAGCAGTCGGGAGAAGGCGGTCAGTGCGGAGTCCAGCGTCCCGCCGGAGACCGTGCCGCCGGCCCGCACGAAGCCCTGCACCCTGATCGGCTGCTCGGCGCTGCCCTGCGGCAGCGCGTTGACGGTGAACAGGACGCCGAGGTCGTGCGGCACCGAGTCGAATCCGCAGGCGTGCACGATACGGGCACCGCTGGCCACCGCGCGTTCGTGGTGGCGCAGGTACATCCGGTCCACGAACTCCGGCTCACCAGTCAGGTCGACGTAGTCGGTCCCCTCCTCGGCGCAGGCCGCCACCAGCGGTTCCCCGTACCGCGCGTAGGGGCCGACCGTGGAGATCACCACCCGGCCGGCGGCAGCAACCTCGCGCAGGGCGGCGGGGTCGGCCGAATCGGCCACCAGCAGCGGCAGTTCGGCCAGCGCGGGGCGGTCGGCGGCCAGCCGCGACCGGAGCGCCTCCAGCTTGCCCCGGTCGCGGCCGGCCAGGGCCCACCGGCAGCCGTCCGGCGCCGCCGAGGCCAGGTAGTCGGCGGTCAGCGCCCCGGTGAAGCCGGTGGCGCCGAACAGGACGAGGTCGTACGCGCGCTCACGGGCCATGCTGTTCCCTACCGCCGAGTAAGTTCACCGGGGGGCCACGCTAGGGACGGACCGGAGCGCTTGTCAACGAAGGCGCGGGCTGGACCGCGCCGTGCTGCAGCAGTCCACATCGGACCGCCTACAGCTGCCCGGCCAGTGCCGCCGTCGGGTCCTCGTCCAGGACGACGCGGGCGCCGTGCTCGGCGGAGCGGTAGGCGGCGGTGAGGGCCGCGACCACGTGCAGGCCGTGCTCCGCGCTGACGGCGGGCGCCCGCTCGCCGCGGACGGCTGCCGCGAAGGCGGCCAGCTGGTGTTGGAAAGCCGTCGGCACGTCCTCCGGGGTCTCGGGGGCGAGCAGGACCGGGGTGCCGGCGTCGGGTCCGCTGTAGGGGTGCAGGGTGGCCCCGGCGCCTCGGGCGACCTTGACGGCGCCGTGCTCGCCGATCAGTACCACCTCGTTGTGGTTGGGCAGCCCCGCGCTGGTCACCGCGATGTGTCCGACCACGCCGTCGTCCAGTTCCAGCCTGGCCAGCACGTCGGTCTCCACCGGGTAGGCCTCGCGGTGGGCCGCGGTGGCGCTCACCGCGTGGACGCGGCGGCCGGTGAGCCAGAGCAGCCGGTCCACGCAGTGCGCGCCGATGTTCACGAAGACGCCGCCGCCGGCCACCGCCGGGTCGAAGAACCAGGAGGGGCGGGTGCCGGGGCGGTAGTCGGTGCTGCGCCGGTCGTCGACCATCAGCAGCGGGCCGATGGCCCCGGCGTCGACCGCCGCCTTGGCCGCTGCCATCGGCGGCAGGAAGTGCTGGATGTGGCCGACGAAGAGGACCGCGCCCGCCGCCCGGCAGGCCAGGTCCATGGCCGCGCAGTCGGCGACGGTGGTCGCCATCGGCTTCTCGACCAGCACGTGCAGGCCGGCCGCGGCGCAGTCCAGCACGATGGCGGTGTGCAGCGCGTGCGGGGTGTTCACCACGACGGCGTCCACCAGTCCCGAGGCGATCAGCTCCCGGTGGTCGGTGAACACCGCGGCCCCCCAGGGGGCGGCCACGGCACCGGCGGTGGTGGCCACCAGGTCGCAGACGGCGGTCACCCGGACGCCGGCGACATGCTGGGCGGCGTCGGCGTGCAGTACGCCGACGGCGCCCGCGCCGACCAGTCCGAGCCGGATGTCAGTCACCAGGGTTCCTCTTTCTCTGTGGGTTCGGGGTGGTTCGGGTGGTTCAGGTGGATCGGGGCAATCGGGGGCGGCTCCCCGGACGGCTCAGCGTGCCGGGGCGGCCCGTACCGCGCCGCACGAGGCCCGCACGGTGATGCCCGGCCGCAGCAGGATCTGATGGGACGGCAGGTCCGGCCGCTCCAGCCGACCCAGCAGCAGTTCCGCCGCAGTGCGGCCGAGTTGGTGCTTGGGCGGGGCCACCGCGGTCAGCGGGACCTCGGCCAGGTCGGCGATCTCGTCGTCGTAAGCCACCAGAGCCAGGTCGGCGGGGACGGTCAGGCCGGCCCTGCGGGCCGCGGCCAGCAGCAGGATCGCCTGCCGGTCGCCGAAGCAGACCGCCGCCGTGGCGCCGGCGTCCCGCAGCGCGGCGACGCAGCGGTCCGCGGTGGACGGGCTCCACTCCTCCCTCCTGGCGCTGAACTCCTCGGAGGTGCAGCCGAGTTCGGCGATCGCCTGGTGGAATCCGTGCCGGACCGGACCGGTGGTGGGGCTGCCCTCACGCAGGGTCAGGCCGATGGTGCGGTGGCCCAGCGCCGCCAGATGGCGCACCGCGTCGTAGGCGCCGGCCTCGTGGTTGCTGCAGACGTACTCGTTGGTGGCGCCAAGCGAGGTGGCCCGCCGCTCCACCAGGACGTTGGGCACCTCCAGCGCGGCCAGTCGGCGCAGGTAACGCTCGTACGGCTCCTCGCGGTTGAGGGTGGGCACCAGCAGCAGCCCCTGCACCCCGGCGTCCAGCAGGTCCTTCAGCTCCTTCTCCTCGCGGGCGGCCTCGTAGCCGGAGCAGGCCAGCAGCAGCCGGGCCCCGGCCGCTGACAGTCCCTCCTCGATCCCCTGGAGCACCCGCGGGAAGTAGAAGGTGGTGTCCGGCACCAGCACGCCCACCAGCGGGCGGCTCGCGGCGCGGGCCGCCGCCTCGCCGGGGGCGGCGCGGATGAAGGTGCCCGCGCCCTGCCGGCGCGACACCAGTCCCTCGGAGACCAGGTCGTCCACGGCCCGCCGGACCGTGCTCACCGACGTCCCGCTGCTGCGCGCCAGTTCGAGCTCGGTGGGCATCCTGCTGCCCGGCGGCCAGGAGCCGTCCCGGATCTGCTCCCGCAGCTGCGCCGCCAGCTCACGGAACTTCAGATCCCGTGCCTGGTGCGGTAGGGAGCCGCCCGGCTGCTCCGCGTGCGGTGTCATCGATCCCTCTTCCCCCGTGCCGCGTGTACGGCTGCTCACTTGACCGATCCGACGGTCATGCCCTCGATGATGCGGCGGCCCAGCCAGACGTAGCACGCCAGCACCGGCAGGACCACCAGGGCCACGCCCGCGAACAGGCCGCCCCAGTCGGCTCCGTTGTACTGCATCTGCTGCAGGAATCCGAGCAGCGCCAGTGACAGCGTCTGGTGGCCGGTGCTCTGGATGAAGATCAGCGCGAACACCGTCTCGCCCCAGTGCTGGATCACGTTCAGGATCAGCGCGGTGACCAGGCCGCCGCGGGCCAGCGGCAGCATCACCTGCCAGAAGGTTCGGAAGGGGGAGGCGCCGTCCAGGGCCGCCGCCTCCTCCAGTTCCACCGGCAGGGTGCCGAAGAACCCGGTGAGGAAGAAGGTGGTGAAGGGCAGCGAGGTGGCGATGTAGACCACGATCAGGCCGAACAGCGAGTCCACCAGGTGCAGGTCGTTCATGACCACGTACAGCGGCAGCATCACCACCTGGGCCGGCACGCCGAGGCCCAGCGCGAAGAACATGGTGAAGCCGCTGTTCCAGCGGGTGGTGATGCGGCTGAGCGCGTAGGCCGCCGGGGCGCCCAGGGCCAGCGTGCCCAGCGCGGTGCCGGCCACCACCACCAGGGTGTTGCCGGCAGCCTGGCCGAACTGGCCCTGGGTCCAGGCGCGTTGGTAGTTGTCCCAGTGCAGCTCGTGCGGCAGCCGCCAGGGGCTGGTGAAGATCTCACTCGCCGACTTCACCGAGGACAGCAGCATCCACAGCCCGACGAGCACGTTGAAGGCGACGAAGAGCCAGACGATCGGGACGCCGAGGATCCTGGTGGGGGTGAGTCGGCCGCGCAGCCGCGTGAAGGGCCCGGGAAGGGTGTCCGCCATCGGGACCGGCCTCCTGTCTTTCTCGTGATGGACGGTCAGGGATCAGAACTGCACGGCGTCGCGGCGCATCACCCGGCGGATGAGCGCCACCAGGAGCCCGACCAGCGCGACCATCACCACCGCGCTGGCGGCCGCGGAGCCGTAGCGGGGCACGCCGCCGGAGGCGAAGGCCTCTCCGTAGGTGTAGAGGGCGGTGTTCCACACCCCGGTGTCGGGCATCTGCCCGGCCGCTCCGGCGAAGGCGTAGATGAACTCGAAGACCTTCACCGCGCTGATGGTCCACAGCACCGCGCAGACCCCGACCACGTCCCACATCAGCGGCAGCGTCACATAGCGGAACTTCTGGAAGGCGTTGGCGCCCGCCAGTTCGCAGTCCTCGTACAGGTCCGGGGGGATCTGGTCGACGGCGGCCATCAGGATGGTCGTGTAGAAGCCGGTGGAGGTCCACACCAGGCCGATCATGATGACCCGGAACAGGTCGCCCTGGCCCAGCCAGTTCGGCGGGTGGTGCCAGCCGGTCGCCCCGAGGATGGAGTCGACCAGGCCGCCCTGCTGGAACAGGAAGCCCCACAGGATGGCCAGCACCACGCTGGAGATGATGTTGGGGAAGAACAGGATCGCCCGGGCCGCCTTGCGTCCGGCCATGTCGCGCAGCACCATCGTCAGGCCGAAGGAGACCAGGAAGGTCAGCCCGCCGACGCCGAAGATGATCCACAGGGTGTTCCCGAAGGCCGAGTGGAACGTCGGGTCGGACCAGAGCCGCTGGTAGTTGCGCAGGCCCACGAAGCTCATCGGCCCGGCGCCGGCCCACTTGTTGAGGCTGAGCCAGACGGTGAAGAGCGAGGGGCCGGCGAAGAACACCCCGTACACCAGCAGCGCGGGCACCAGCAGCGGCCAGAACA
Source organism: Streptacidiphilus jeojiensis (assembly GCF_042510965.1). Lineage (NCBI taxonomy): Bacteria > Bacillati > Actinomycetota > Actinomycetes > Kitasatosporales > Streptomycetaceae > Streptacidiphilus > Streptacidiphilus jeojiensis. The sequence goes on along the minus strand of NZ_JBEUKS010000003.1, from coordinate 290,921 downwards.
GCCGGCGCCTGCGGGCGGCCAGCGGGCTGGCCTGCCGGGCCGGGGCCGGGCGGGCGGCCCGCCGGGTGCGGGACCGCCCGTCGAGCACCGCGGTCACTGGGCCATCTTCCAGTAGTCGACCGAGCCGGACTTCAGTTTGGCGGCGAAGTCCGCGACGCTCAGCTTGCCGTCGACGAAGGAGGTGTTCAGCGGCAGGAACACCTTGGTGTACCACTCGGCGGCGGTCTCCTTGACCCCGTCCAGGGTCTCCACGACCTTTCCGGAGTCCAGCGCCTTCTTGGCGTCGGCCAGTTCGGCCGGCGCGGCGATGTCGGTGCGCGGGGTGAGGTTCTTGGCGGTGGTGGCGATGCCCGAGAGGTGGTCCTTGGCCAGGAAGTAGGCGATGAACTTCTCGGCCGCCGCGGCGTGCTTGGCCTTCTTGGGTATCGAGAAGCCGATCAGTGAGACGTCCTCGGTGGTGTCCCCGCCGGCGCTGAACGCCGGGAAGGCGAAGGAGCGGTAGCTGAACCCGGACTGGGCGAAGGGGCCGGTCTCGCTGGGGGCGAAGGTGCCCAGCAGCAGGAAGTCGGACTTGCCGGCCGCCCACTTCTGCTGCACGGCGGGCCACTTGGAGCCGTTGTAGCCGGCCGTGAAGTCGCCGGCCTTGATCAGCGCCTCGACCTTGTCCAGGGCGGCCAGGAACCCGGGGGCCTCGAACTTCTCCCCGGTCTTGTCGGTCGCGGCGGCGCCGAAGGCGCCCGGGCCCAGCTCGCGCAGGACCGCGTAGTAGGTCCAGTACGCGCTGTAGTCGGCGATGTCCCCGTCCAGCGCCAGCGGGCCCGCCCCGCCCCGGGCGGTCTTCCGCTGCGCCAGCAGCTTGGTGAACTCGTCCCAGGTGGCCGGGGGGTTGGCGGCGACCTGGGGAAGCGTCGTGCCGTTGTACCAGATCTGGTCGGTGAGCACCTCGTAGGGGATCTGCCACAGCGCGCCGTCGGTGGTGGCCAGGTTGAGATAGCTCTTGGGGATGACACTGCCGACGGTGCTGCCGCTCTCGCCGGGAACGGACTGCTGCAGCACCGGGGTGAGGTCCAGGGCCTGTCCCGTCGCCTGGAGCTGGGCGTAGGCGAATCGGTCCGCCGAGTCGATCAGGTCGGCGGGAACGTTGTTGGTGTTCAGGGTCGGCGCCAGCTGCGTGGCGACCTGACGGCCCTTCCACTGCACGGTGACCTTGACCCCGGTGTCCTTGGTGAACTGCGCGAGGGCCGCCTGGAGCACCTTGGCCTGCGGCTCGTCCTTGGTCCACATCGACCAGTAGGTGAAGGAGTCCGCGGCGGCCGATCCCGAACCGCTGCTCCCGGTCGAGGAGGCGCAGGCGGAGGCGGAGAGCGCCAGGGCCGTGCCGATGGCGGTGGCCACGACCGCGCGGCGCAGCGGCGAAGAGGCGTGGGGACGGGAGGCGGATCTGGACGGGGCGGCAGCGGACACGGTCACTCCTCGGGAGTCTGGACCTGCGGGGTGGGCCCATGATTTCCCCGAATTCATCCGCCGGTCAACGGCCATCAAGGCAATGAATCACGCATGAATATCCGTTCGCAGGCCAACTCCAGGGAGTATTGGGATGCATGCCTGAATTGCCCCGGATCGGGAGCCGACGATTCATAGGGCAAAGAGTCTTGACTCATGCCTTGGCTGATTCCCACGGTGCGCCAACCCCCGTTTCCGGTTCGCCGGACCCGTCCGCCTGGAGCAACGATGGACGCACTCCCCCGCCGCCGCTTCCTCCAACTCGCCGCCACGGCGGCGACCGCAGCCGCCGTCGCGTTCGCCGCGCCCCCACTGCGCGCCTACGCCACCGACGCCTACGACGCCCTGCGCGCCACCTGGACCGCCATCCTGACCGGCGGTTCCATCGACCCCACCGACCCGGCCTACGCCCCCGCCCTGACCACGCTCAGCACCGAGGCCACCGGCTACTGGACCACCCTCGCCGCCGACTCCGGCGCGGACTCGCTCTGGCCGGGCCTCACCCTGACCGACTCCGCCAATCTGACCACCAGTTACAAGCAGCTCGCGGCCATGGCCACCGCCTACGCCACCCCCGGCACCACCGCCACCGACGGCAGCGGGCAGGACCTGTACGGCAACGCCGCGCTGGGCGCCGACGTGGTCGCCGGCCTGGACTTCCTGGCCGCGCAGGCCTACAACTCCGGCGCCAGTGAGAGCGGCAACTGGTGGGACTGGGAGGTCGGCTCCCCCAAGGCCCTGCTGAACGCGGCCCTGCTGGTCCAACCGCTTCTGACGGATACTCAGATCGCGACCTACACGGCCGCCGTGGACACCTTCGTGGCCGACCCCACGATGAACAAGCAGGGCACCGCGCGGACCACCTCCACCGGGGCCAACCGGGTGGACCTGTGCCAGGTCGTCGCCCTGCGCGGGATCCTGGGCCGCGACAGCGAGCGGCTGACCACCGCGGTCTCCGCGCTGTCCGCGGTCTTCCCCTACGTGACCAGCAGTGACGGGCTGTACGCCGACGGCTCCTTCGTCCAGCACAGCTACATCCCCTACACCGGCACCTACGGCATGGTGCTGCTGCTCGACCTGGCCGCGCTGTTCCAACTGGTCGACGGCACCGACTGGGCGGTCACCGACCCGGCCGCGGCCCACATCTACGGCGCGGTCGACTCCGCCTTCGCGCCCTGGGTGTGGAACGGCCTGTGCCTGGACGCCGTACGCGGGCGGGCGGTCTCCCGGATCGGCGAGAGCGACCTGGACGACGGCGTCCTGATCACCCAGGCCGTGCTGCAGCTGGCCCTGTCCGCCTCCGCGGTCCAGGCCGCGGACTACCGCAGCCGGGCCAAGGGCTGGATCGCCGCCGACAACGCCCACGCCTCCTTCGACGCCGTGGCCGCCATCCCGGCCATCGCCAACGCCGCACCGGTACTGGCCGACAGCGGCACCGGCGCCGGCACCGAGCCGGACGGCCTGGTGCTCTTCCCGGGCATGGACCGCGCCGTGCACCGCCGCCCCGGCTGGGCCTACGCCATCGCCATGTCCTCGGCCAGGATCGCCCGCTTCGAGTCCTTGAACGGGGAGAACCTGCACGGCTGGCACACCGGCGACGGCATGGGCTACCTCTACCTGGCCGACGACCTGGCCCAGTTCACCGACGGCTTCTGGCCCACCGTCGACCCCTACCGGATGCCCGGCACCACCACCGACACCTTCGCCCTGGCCGACGGCGTCGGTACCGGCTACCGCCCCACCCCCACCTGGGCCGGCGGGGCCGCCGTGCCCGGCGGCTTCGGTTCCGCGAGCATGAGCTTCCGCAGCTACGGCTCCACCCTGGTGGCCAAGAAGTCCTGGTTCCTGCTGGACGACTGCGTGTTCGCGCTGGGCGCCGGGATCACCGGCGGCAGCGGAGCGGACGTCACCACCACCGTCGAGAACCGCAACCTGCACACCGACGGCGCCTACACGCTCACCGTCGACGGCACCGCGCAGAGCGTCTCGGCCGGCTGGTCCGCCTCGCTGCCGGTGGCCGGCTGGGCCCACTCGGACCGGACCGGCGGGTACCTCTTCCCCGGCGGCGCCAGCGTGCAGGCGGCACTGACCGACCGCACCGGGGCCTGGAGCGACATCAACACCGGCGGTCCCACCGACCCGGTCACCCGGCCCTACCTCACCCTGGGCCTGGACCACGGCACCGCTCCCTCCGGCGCCGCCTACGCCTACGCGCTGTTGCCCGGCTTCACCGCCGCGCAGACCGCCGCCCGGGCCGGCCAGCCCACGGTCACCGTGCTCGCCAACACCGGCAGCGTGCAGGCCGTCCGCTGCGACCGCCTCGGGCTGACCGCCGCCAACTTCTTCGCGGCCGGCACCGCCGGCGTGATCACCGCGAGCGCGCCCTGCGCGGTGGTGGTGCAGCAGAACGGCGACCGGGTCGACATCGGCGTCTCGGACCCGACCCAGCTCGCGACCACCGTCACGGTGACCGTGGCCCGCGGCGGAACCGTCCTCAGCGCCGACTCCACGGTCACCGCCACTGCCGGTTCGTCGGCGCTCAGCGTGACCGTGAACCTGACCGGCACCGCCGGGACCACCCAGCACGCCTCCTTCACCGTCACCGGAACCCAGCTCGCCGCGGTCGCCGACGCCTACGTCCGCGACGGCTCCTACGCCGCCACCAACTACGGCACCGCGACCACGCTGGTGGCCAAGAACACCGGCACCACCGGCGGTGGCTACAGCCGGGCCGCCTACCTGGCGTTCGACACCAGCGCCCTGGCCGGTGCCACGGTCACCTCGGCGGTACTGCAGGTGTACGGCTTCGTCTCGGACTCCGGGGGCACCCAGACCACCCTGGACGCCTACGCCGTCGGCGACACCGGCTGGACCGAGACCGGGCTCACCTGGAACAACCGGCCCGCGCTCGGCGACCTGCTGGCGAGCGCGGCCGTGACCGGCACCAAGGCCTGGCTGTCCTTCGACGTGACCTCCCAGCTGGCCGCCCCGGGCCGGATCGGGCTGGCCCTGTGGCAGTCCGCCGCGGGCCTCGCAGTGGTGCTCAACTCCCGGGAGAGCAGCGCCTACCAGCCCCAACTGGTGGTCACCACCGGCTGAGCGGACCGGACCCGGACCGGTCCTGACGCCGGCTCAGGCCTTGGCTTCGGGACCGGGTTCGAAGGCCGTCGGCAGCGCGCCCGGGGTGACCGGGGTGCGCTGCCCGGAGCCGGTGACCGGCAGCCGCGAGCCGTCCAGGGCCGGGTCCACGTACCGCGCGAACCAGGCGTCCAGTCGGGCGGCCAGGTCGATCCGGGTGGCGGCGTGGGCCGGGTCCGCCGCCAGGTTGTGCTCCTCACCGGGGTCGGCGGCCAGGTGGTAGAGCTCGTGCGGACCGTGCGGGTAGCGGTGCACGTACTTCCAGTCCCGGGTGCGGATCATCCGCACCGGCCCGTACTCGTCGTAGACGACCACCCGTTCGCGGTCCGCTCCGACGGTCGCGTCGGTGCCCGCGAGGATGTCGGCGAAGGACCGGCCGGGAAGGGCCGGGTCGTGGGTGTGGTCCAGCCCCAGGTGCTCGACCAGGGTCGGCAGCACGTCGTACTGCGACAGCAGCGCGTCGCAGTGGCGGCCGCCGGGGATGCGGCCGGGCTGGGAGATCAGGCAGGGCACGATCACCGAACTGTCGTACATGTTCTGCGGAAAGGTGCCGTTGCCCTTGCCCCAGATCCCGTGGTGGCCCGCGTTGAAGCCGTTGTCGCTGGTGAACACCACCAGCGTGGACTCGGTGAGCCCCAGCTCGTCGAGCCGCTGCAGCACCCGGCCGATGGCCGCGTCCATCGCGGTGGTCGCGGCGAAGTAGCCGACCAGCGCCTCCCGGGTGTCGCTCTCGCCGCCCACCGGGGAACCGTCCTCGGTGACCGGCTGCCAGGGGTGCGCGGGCCCCTGCGGGCAGCTGGTGAAGGCGCAGTCGGCGTAGAGGTCGGTGTACTCGTCCGGGTGCTGGCCGCGCCAGGGCTTGTGCGGGGCGGTGAAGTGCAGCGACAGGTGGAACGGCTCGGGGCGGTCCGCCTCGGCGCTCAGGAACTGCGCCGCGTCCTCGCCCAGCGCGTCGGTCAGGTAGCGGGGCTCCTCGGTGCGCACGGCGTCCCGGTACATCGGGGCCCCGTAGTACGGGCCACCGCCGCTCTCGTGCGCGTACCAGTGCACAAAGCCCTTCCGGGGACGGTCGTTGGCCCCCAGGTGCCACTTCCCGGACAGGCCGAGCCGGTACCCCGCGTCGGCCAGCAGATCGGTGAACAGCGTCCGCTCGGCCAGGAAGTCGATCCCGGTGCGACCGGCGTGGTGGTACGACAGCCAGTCGTGCACGCCGTGCTGCGAGGGCAGCTCACCGGTGAACAGCGACGCCCGGGCCGGCGAGCACACCGGTGAGGTGCAGAAGAAGCGGCTGAAGCGGACGCCGCGCTCGGCCAGGGCGTCCAGGTGCGGGGTGCGGATCTCGGGGTTGCCCGCGCACCCCATGGCCCAGTGCCCCTGGTCGTCGGACAGGATCAGCAGGACGTTGGGACGGGCGGGATCACGGCTGGCCATGAGTCGGCCTCCTGGTGCAGGGGGTGGCTGGGCGGGTTGCATCGACGCGGCGGTGAGCAGGCCCGAAACCGGCAGTACACGGCGGCCGTTGGCTGCACCTGTCGCTGCCCACGATCATGTGCGGCGGCTGCGCAGCAGGTCAACCGCTGCAAGCGGATGAATCGACCATGAATCTCCCCCGAACACGTCGACCGCACCGCCCACCGCACCGCCCAAGGACCGCTCATGGACCGCTCACCGGACCACCGACGAGATCGCCGGCCACGAGATCACCGGCCATCAACCCGGCCCCCAGACAGCCCGCCCGGGAGCCCAGCTCCGCCGCCACGATCGAGGGCGACGGCTGGAACGGCTTCAACCGCTCCGACAGCGCCTCCCGCAACGGGGCCAGCAGCAGTTCCCCGGCCTGGGCCAACCCGCCGCCGACGGCGACGGCCTGCGGCGCCAGCACCGTCACACAGGTGGCCAACGCGTCCGCCAGCGCGGTGACGGCCTGCGCCCACACCTTCCCGGCCACCGGGTCGCCGGCCCGCACCGCCGCCGCGACCTGCGCCGCGGTACTGCCCGGGGCCCCGCCCGCGCGCACATAGCCGGCAGCCACGCCCGACGCGGACGCCACCGTCTCCAGGCACCCCAGACCGCCGCAGCCACAGAGCTCACCGTCCGGACGCACCGTCAGATGGCCGATCTCCCCCGCACCGCCGGCCCACCCCGGGACCAGCCGTCCGCCCAGCACGACGCCGGCGGCGATACCGGTCCCCAGCGGAACGAAGAGGAAGGGGTCCTGCCCGCGCCCCGCCCCGAGCCGCTGCTCGGCCAGCGCACCGGCCCGCACATCGTGCCCGAAGGCGACCGGCAGCCCGAGCCGCTCCTCCAGCCGCGCCCGCATCGGCAGCTCCCGCCAGCCGAGATTGGCCGCGTGCACCGCCACCCCGGCACCCTCGTCCACCACACCCGGCACCACGACACCGGCCGCCAGCGGCCGACGACCGGTCAGTTCGACCGCCCGGGACACGAGCTCCACCCCCAGCCCGAGCACCCGCTCCGCCGTGGCGATCGCCCCGTCCTCACGACGGGTGGGCCACGAACCGGCCTCCAGCACGCTCCCGTCCAGCGCGAGGACCGCCGTCTTCACCTCCGTCCCCCCGACGTCCATCGCCACGACCGACTCGACCCCGACCGCACCTGACCTGCTGGGTGGCACCTGGCTCCTCCTGACTGCAGCTGTGGGAAAGCTTGGGAAAGCGCTTTCCACCCCAATCCTGGGCCGCGCCGGACGAGCAGTCAACCAGTGGTCGCCCTGATCCGTCGACCCGGCGGGTGGTCGCCGTTGCCAGGAAGCGGTTCAGTTCGGGGCGGTCGGGGGCGGTGGCCGGGCCGCGGCGGGTGACTGCGTAGGCTGCGGCGGCGTTGGCCTTGCGTGCGGCTTCGAGCGGGTCCGCGCCCTGGGTGAGGAAGGCCAGGAAGGCTCCTACGTGGGCGTCGCCGGCGCCGTTGGCGTCCACCGCGGTGACCTCGAACCCCGGCAGGTGCACCGGCGCCTGGACATCGGCCCGGTCGCCGTCGGCGGCGGGCGGTGCCACCCAGCAGCCGTCGGCGTCCGCCCGCACCACGACTCCGGCCCCGGGGCGCAGCCTGGCGCGCAGCGCCTGGGCCGCCTCGCGGCCCGATGCGCCTGCGGTCAGCAGCCCGGCCTCGCGGGCGTTGCAGCTCAACCAGTCGCACCGGGCCAGGATCCGGTCCAGCCGGGCGGGCGGGATGTCGGCCACCAGCGGTCCGGGGTCGAAGCTCAGCAGCACCCCGTCCGGGAGCCGTCCGACCAGCGCGGCCAGCGTCTCCCCGGTGGCCGGGCGCACCAGGCCGTATCCGGAGACCTGGACGACGTCGCCCGGGCGGAGCTGGGCGGCGAGGGCTTCGGTGTCCGCGTCGGTGAAGTCCGCCTCCGCGCCCGAGCTGGTCACGAAGGTCCGCTCGCCGCTGTCGACCAGGGCGATGCTGAAGCCGGTGTCCTGGCCGGTGCGTGCGGGCAGCAGCAGGTCGATGCCCTCGGCGGCCAACGAGGCCCGGGTCCGGTCGCCGAAGGTGCCGGTGCCGTGCGGGCCGGCGTAGGTGCCGGGCAGTCCCAGCCTGCCGGCGGCGGACAGCAGGTTGAAGCCGCCGCCGGTGGTGAACTCGGCGGACTCGGCGAGCATGTCGCCGCCGCGTTCGGGGAGGGCCGGGATCCGGACCACCAGGTCGACCAGGACGCTGCCGGCCAGGAAGAGTCGGGGGCCGCCGGTGTTGGGCTCGGCGTGGGCCCGGGTGCGGTCGTCGGTGCTCATCGGGTTCCCGTCGTGGTGGTGCTGGAGTGGTGGTCGACGGCCTGGGTACGGGGGTCGAGCGGGTGTATGCCGTCCTGGCCGCCGTCGCTCCCGTCGCCCCCGGCACCGCCGGTGCCGGCGGCTGCCGGGTTCCGCAGCGCGGCCTGGTCCTGGTGCTCCCGCACGACGGTGCGGTCCAGCGGACGCAGCAGCACGTAGAGCGCCGCGGTGACGACGAAGGTGACCACCCAGCCCAGGCCGCTGGCGCCGAGCCAACTGCCGGACCAGGGGCCGGAGAACCAGATGTCGGTGTCGCTCGTCTTGACCTCGGTCAGCAGCAGTCCGACGACGATCCCGACCGCCCAGGCCGCCACGGCGGCGGGGTTGACGCCCGCGCGGTACCAGTAGCGGCTGCCGCGACCGGTGTCCATCAGGGCCTTGGCGTCGTAGCTGCGGCCCAGCAGCAGGTCGGTGCCGAAGACCGCGACCCAGGCGGTGATCGGGACCGCCAGGATGGTCAGGAACGTGGTGAAGGGGCCGTAGAAGTTCTTGGCGATCAGCATGAAGTAGACGCCGCCGACCAGGGTGACGATGACGTCCAGGCCCACCGCCACGGTGCGCTTGGCGCGGATGCCCAGGGTGACCAGGGTCAGGCCGGCGGAGTAGACCGACAGGTGGTTCGACAGCAGCAGCCCGCCGACGGCGGCGATCAGGTAGGGGATCGCCATCCAGCTGGGCAGCATGGCGTTGATGGCGGCGACCGGGTCGGAGGCGGTGGCCAGCGAGGTGTCGCCGGCGGTGAGCAGCGCGCCCAGGGAGATCAGCAGGACCAGCGGGATCCCCGCCCCGAACGCGGAGGCGGCGACCAGGCGGGCGGCGGGCGTCCTGCGGGGCAGGTAGCGGGCGTAGTCCGCGCCGGCGTTGGCCCAGCCGATGCCGGTCCCGGCCGCGATCACGCCGGCGCCGGCGATCACCGCGCTCAGCGGTGCGGGGTGGGCGTGCAGTACCGCGTGCCAGTCCACCGTGGCCACCAGGAAGCCCATCACGACCAGGTTGAGCAGGCCGAACACATAGGTCGCCCAGCGGTTGATCCACATGATGGTGGCGTGGCCCAGCCCGCTGATCACCAGGGTCAGGCCGATGAACAGCAGCAGGCAGAGGATGGTGAGCGCGTCGTTCTGGTGCCAGCCGAAGGCGATGGAGACCAGCGCCAGCATGGCGTAGGCCGCGGTGGTGGTGTTGATGGTCTCCCAACCCGCGCGGCTGATCCAGGTGATCAACGTGGGTGCCAGGTTGCCGCGTACGCCGAAGACGGCGCGGGACAGTGTCATCGCCGGGGCTCCGCCGCGTTTGCCCGCGATGCTGAGCGCGCCGACCATGGCGAACGACCCGAACGAGCCGATGACCGCCACCAGTACGGCCTGCCAGATGTTCAGGGCGTGGAACGCGACCAGACTGGCGCCCAGCGGCAGTCCCAGGATGCTGATGTTGGCCGCGAACCAGGTCCAGAACATCTGGCGCGACTGCCCGTGCCGCTCGCCGTCCGGCACGGGTTCAATGCCTCGGGTCTCTACCGTTCCCACCCGTTCGCTCGCCGTTGAGTCGCTCACGGTGGTACCTCCTTGCTGAGTGTGATGGGGTTCCCCGCAGTTGACGCAGGGTCAGGTGGCGCGGGCCTGCGCGCGGTCGGCCTGTGGGGACCGGTCCTCGGGGCCCACTGCGGGTGACGGAGGGTCAGCCGTGCGTGGCGGACCGGAGGGTGAGCAGATCGGCCGAGAGGCCGCGCAGGTCGATGCCGTTCACGGCGTCGAGGGCGGTGACGGCTTCGGCGGGCAGTGCCGCGTGGCCCGAGACGGAACCGGCGATGGCGCAGGCGATGGCGCCGATGGTGTCGCAGTCGCCGCCGAGGTTGGCGGCGATCAGTCCGCACTGCCAGGGGTCGGCGCCGGCCAGGGTCAGGACGGCGAAGGCGGCCGGGATGGATTCCTGGCTTGCGACGCTGGTGCCGACGAGGTTCACGATCAGCTCGATCGCCTGGTCCCGGGGCACACCGGTCACCAGCCGCCGGGCCCAGCCGATGCGGGTGGCGATGTCGGCGCCGGCGACCCAGGCGCCGCGCAGCGAACCTGCGGCGGCCGCCTGCTCGGCGGCGTCCATGCACCGGTCCAGGCCGGCGCCGGACACGCCGGCGCTGACGGCGGCTGCGACGGCCGCGGCTGCGGCGATCCCGATGCCGGTGGCATGGGTGACCTGGCAGGACTCCACCACCCGGTCCAGGAACCCGTCGAGGTCGAGATCACCGTCGAGGTCGCCGTCGCGGCCTTCGGACCCGAACGGGAAGGCGATGCCGACCGGGGCGACCCGCATGGCCGCGCCGTTGGTGGTGCCGGTCCGTCCTGCCTCTTCGACCGAGGCGCCGCGGGCCACCGCGTCCAGGGCGGCCTTGGTCGAGGGGCCGAGCAGGTCCAGGGAGCCGCGCGCCTTCATGGTGGCTTCCCAGTCGAGCAGTTCCCGGGCCAGGGTGTGCGGGTCGATGTGCCCGTCACCGCGGACCAGCAGCCGGCCGACCAGCACGGCCTGTTCGGTGTCGTCGGTCACGCTCGCGGCGGGCAGTCCGGCGGCGACCGGGTTGTCCGGCGGGCCCGGCTCGAACCCGGTGACCTGGCCGAAGCGGGAGGTGATGGCGGCCCGGGACATCACCTGCGTCGGCATTCCCAGGGCGTCGCCCAGGGCGAGCCCGTAGAGGGCTCCCAGAGCGCGGTCCCCCACCGCGGTGTCGGTGATGGTGGCCGTCGGGTGGGGAGCGTTCTGGTTGTGCATGCGCCTGTCCTTGACTCTGGTCATGTAGATCGGTACTGCGGGGCGGGGTCCGTGCTGCGGGTTCAGCCCGCGGGCCCGCCGAAGGTCAGCTCCAGCCGGAAGTGTTCGGGCGACAGCCAGCTGGTGACGTGTTCGACGAAGCCGTCGTCCTGGTCCCAGCTGGTCCGCTCGACCTTGAGGAAGGCCTCACCGGCAGGTCGGGCGAGAGCCGTGGCCTCGCTCGGCGGCAGCGGGGCCACCGAGGCGACCTGCCGTCCCCGACGCTGGATCAGACCGGCCGCGGCCAGGGTCCGGGTCAGCGAACCGTCCAGCAGGCCGGTGCGGGGAACCTCGGCCAGCTCCGGGACCAGGAGCGAGCGGCTGAGCTCCAGCGAGACCGGGACGTCCCCGCTCTCCACGGCGAGGGACCGCACCCGGTCCAGTGCCAGGAACCCGGTCTCCTCGGCCAGCCCCAGCCGCTGCGCCAGCTCGGCGTCCAGGACGCTCTCCAGGCGTAGCACCGTGGCCGCCAGCGGTGTTCCCGCGTAGGCGAAGGCTGCGGTCCAGCCCTCCCGGTCGTCCAGCGGTGTGCCGTCGAAGGTGACCACCGAGCCGATCCCGGCCCGGGTGGCGATCAGCCCCTCGTCGCTCAGTTTCCGCAGGGCCTGCCGCACGGTGGTGCGGCTGACGGCGAAACGCTTGGTCAGCGCGTGCTCGCCGGGCAGCTGGCTGCCCTGCCGCAGCCGACCGGCGCGGATCTCCTGGGTCAGGAGATCCGCGATCCGCTGGTGCTTGCTGAGTACCTCGCTCATGCCCTCACGATAGGCATACCTATCTAGACATGTCTATAGCTGTCTAGTCCTGTTCTTTCCGCTCCTCAGCCGCCGAAGGCAGCGGGGCCGAAACGGCCCCACACCACGAAGCCGGCCAGGACGAGATAGGTCAGGTCCACCAGCACCAGGGCGGCCTCGTGCCGCCTGATCCGGGTGGCCGTGGCACCGGCCATGATCAGTACCAGGCCGAGCGCCGCCAGCGGCACCAGTACCGGCGCGATGTCGAGCACGGCGGGCAGGATCAGGCCCAGCGCGGCCAGTACTTCGAGGGTCCCGATGGCCTTCACGCCACCGCTGCTGAAGTCCTCGACCCACTGCGCGCTGTGCCCGGCCGCCGCGATCTTCTCCTTCGGCGTGACGACCTTGTAGCCGCCGCCGAGGAAGTAGGCGGCGGCGAGCACTCCGGCGATGATCCACAGAGCGATGTTCACGACGTGTCTCCTTGCGGGGTCCGTGGTCCGATGTCCGTCATCTGCTGTCGCCCCTCTGAGACAGGGCACCCCGCCGAGCTGTGACAGCAGCGGATGTGACCTGCGTCTCCCGCCGGCGCGGCCGCGCCCGCGCCTCGGATAACCTGCTGCCCAGACAGAGCGAGGAGTTCCCGTGCCAGGCACAGCAGTTGCGACGGACATGGCCGGCTACCGGCCGCTGCTGTTCTCCATCGCCTACGGGATGACCGGTTCCGTGGGCGACGCCGAGGACATCGTCCAGGACGCCTTCCTCAGCGTGACCCGGGCGCAGCAGGCGGGCACCGAGATCCTCGAACTGAAGGCGTATCTCACCACCTCGGTGACCCGACTGGGGATCAACTACCTCGGCTCGGCCCGGGTTCGACGGGAGTCCTACGTCGGCGAGTGGCTGCCCGAGCCGGTCGTCGTGTCCGCCGACCGGCCGGGGCCGGCCGAGTACGCCGAGCTGGCCGACTCGCTGTCGATGGCGTTCCTGGTGCTGCTGGAGGCCCTCTCCCCGGTGGAGCGGGCGGTGTTCCTGCTGCGCGAGGCCTTCGGGTACGGCTACCCGGACCTGGCGGCCGCCGTCGGCAAGTCCGAGGCCAACTGCCGGCAGATCTTCGCCCGGGCCAGGAAGCACCTGGCCGCCGAAGGGCATGAGGTCGACAGCCCGCCGCCACCGGCCCGGCGCGCGGAGGGCGAGGAACTCGCCCGCAGGTTCTTCGCGGCCACCGCGGGCGGCGACTTGGACGCGCTGCTCGCCATGCTCGCGCCCGAGGTCGTCTTCCACGGCGACGGCGGCGGCAAGGCCCGGGCCATCGGTACGTCGCTGACCGGACTGCGGCGCGTCGCCCAACTGCTCATCGGCGGGTTCCGCCGTACCGGGAGGGTCGGCGTCTCGCTGCAGCCGGCCTTGGTCAACGGCCGTCCCGGCGCGGTGCTGTCCGACTCCCAGGGGCGGGTGGCCAGCGTGCTGGAACTCGAGATCGTCGACGGTGCGATCCGGGCGGTCCACTCGGTGTCCAACCCCGACAAGCTCGGCCACCTCGGACCGGTGTCCGATGTCGCACTGCTGCCGGGGAACTGATCTACCCTCAGCTCACCGCAGGACGGCGCATCCGCGCTGCTCCAGCCCCTGCAACCAGTCCGGCCAGGGGTCGATGAGGTTCCAGCGCAGGTCCAGCTTCTCCAGGGCCGGCAGGTGGGCCAGCCCGGCGGGCAGGGCATCGAGCCGGTTGTTGCGCAGGTCCAGATGGGTCAACGCGGTCAGCTCGGCGACCGACTCCGGAAGTGCGCTCAAGCTGTTGTTCCGCAGGTCCAACCGGGTCAGCCGGTGCAGCTTCCCGAGGGACGTCGGGAGCGCGCTCAACCGGTTGTCCATCAGCCGGAGTTCACGCAGGTCGGCGAGGTCGCCGATGGAGTCGGGCAGGGCGGTGAGCTCATTGTCCATCAGATGGGCCTCGCGCAGGTCGGCCAGACCCCCGATCGACTCGGGGAGCGAGGCCAGCCGGTTGCGGTAGAGCCGCAGCTCCTGCAGGGCGGCGAGGTCGCCGAAGCGGGCCGGGAGGCCGGTCAGCCGGTTGTCGGTGACGTTGAGGTAGCGCAGCCGGGTCAGTCCGCACAATGTTGCTGGTACTGACGTGAGTTGATTATTGCTCAGGTAGAGGTAGCGGCTCAGTCCGGCGAGCCGGCCGATGGAGTCGGGCAGCGACTCGATGCGGTTGTGCCCCAGATCGAGCGTGTGCAGCTCGCTGAGACCTCCGATCGTCTCCGGGATCTCCTGGAGCTGATTGTCCGCCAGATTCAGGGTGCGCAGCGCTTGCAGTCTCCCGATGGCCGCCGGCACGGAGGTCAGCCGGTTCCGGTAGAGGCTGAGCAGTTCGAGCTGCGGAAGCTGGAGCACTACCTCCGGGACCGCCGCCAACCCGTTGCCGTCCAGGCGCAGTTCGGTGAGCGAGGGCAGCGACTTCAGCTCGCCGGGGAGGTCGGCGATCGTGGTGAACGACAGGTCGATACTGCGCAGCAGGCCGAGTCCCTCCGGCCCCAGGGCCGGGACCTCCGCAAGGCCCTGCCCCCGGGCTGACAACCGGGTGACGACCCCCTGTTCGTCCCGGCCGATTCCGGTCCAGCCCGTTGCCGTCATGGGCACCAGCCTAGGGGGTGGTTCCGGCGGAGGTAGGTGTAGGCCTACCTGGTGAGTGGGTTCCGGTCCATGGCGTCCGCCCGGTCCGGGCAGCAGCATGATCCCAGGTCGCAGCGTGCGGCCCGGGAGAAGCCGGACGAGACAGGACGGGGGCCGACTATGTGGCCGTTTCCGATGCCCACAGGGGCCTGGCCCCAGGGCGTGATCATGGCGTTGACCGCGCTCTGCGCGCTGGCGGCCTTCAGGGTGGAGCGGGCGCCGGAGCGCCCAGTGCGAGCGGCGGGTCCGGTCACGCGGATCGGCTGGCCGGTCCTCGCCGCGCTGGTGGGCATGGCCGCCTACGGCAGCGTGTCCGTGCTGGTGGTGGACCTGCACAACCCCGGAGCGCACGGCAACTCGGTCTTCGTGAACGTACCGGACCTGGCCTCGGTCGGGGTGCTCCCGGTGGCGCTGCTGCTGGCGGGCCTGCTGGCGACCATGCTGCTCCGGCAGGGGCCGGCGCCCAGGCCGGGTCTGCTGCCGGTGGTCGCGGTCGCGAGCGGTGAACTGCTGGTGGGGGTGAACGCGGTCGCGCACGGGCACACCCTGCGGCTGGATCTGCTGCCGGCGGTCCTCGGCGTCCTGGTGCTGGCCGCAGTCGCCGGAATCGGGCTGGTCCGACCGGCGGCGGGCAGGGCGGGGCGCCCGGCCGGGAACGAGGCGGCACGATCCGCGCGCTGGGCGCTGCTGCTGCCCGCCGTCGTGGTGATGCTCGGTGGCCTGTCCAGCCTCGATCCCTGGTCGGCCGCACCGCCGGACGCCGGGATCGGTGGCGCGGTGACCGCCTACTTCGTCGGGCTGGCGCTCCTGGCGGCCGCCGTGGTCCTGCTGGTGCGCAGGCCGCGGGCAGCGGCGGACCTGGCGGTCCTGGGACTGCTCGGGATCGGCGTGAACGGCATCGTCCAGGGCATCTTCGGACGTGCCCTGGTGGTGCGGACCTTCGGCGCCGGCAGTTGGCCGGTGTCGGGCTTCTCCGCCGACGCGGCCAACCATCTGGTGGTGCTCGGCGGGATCCAGGGAACGCTGCTGCTGGCCCTGGGACTGCGGTTGCTGCCGCTGACCGTGCTGCCGGACGCCAGGCGGCTGCTCGGGCGCGAGCCCGATCCGGCTCTCGCCCGGCGGGTGCGGGTGCTGACCGAGACCCGGGCCGAGGCGGTCAGCTCCGCCGCCGCGGAGCTGCGCCGGATCGAGCGCGATCTGCACGACGGCGCCCAGGGGCGGCTGGTGGCCATCGGGATGAACCTGCTGACCGCCGAGGAGATCATCCTCAGCAGCCCGCAGGAGGCCGTCGCACTGGTCGCGGAGGCCCGGGTCTCCTCGGCGGCGGCGCTGGAGGAACTGCGCAGCCTGGTCCGCGGGATCTACCCGCCGGTGCTGGCCGACCGCGGCCTGGGCGAGGCGGTCCGGGCGCTGGCGCTGGACCTGCCACTGCCCTGCGTGACCGAGATCGAGCCGCTCGGAGAGCTCGGCGCCCCGGTCGAGTCGGCCTGCTACTTCGCCGTCGCCGAGGTGGTCACCAATGCCGTCCGGCACGCCTCGGCGAGCAGCCTGCGGATCTCGATGGCCCGGACCGGCGGGCAGTTGAGGATCGAGGTGGTCGACGACGGCGTGGGTGGCGCCGATCCAGCCGCGGGCAGCGGACTGGTCGGGGTGGAGCGACGGCTGGCGGCCTTCGATGGCATCCTGGCGATCAGCAGCCCGCCCGGGGGTCCGACGATCGTGGTCATGGAGGTGCCGTGCGGATAGTCGTCGCAGAGGACCTCTTCCTGCTCCGCGAAGGGCTGGTCAGGCTCCTCAAGGCCCGTGGGTTCGAGATCGCGGCGGCCACCGACAGCGCGCCGGGCCTGCTGGCCGCGCTCCTGGAGTTCCGGCCGGACCTGGCGATCGTGGACATCCGGCTGCCGCCCACCCACACCGACGACGGGCTCCGCGCGGCACTGTCCGCGCGGCAGCAGATCCCCGGTCTGCCGATCCTGCTGCTGTCGCAGTACGTCGAGCAGATCTACGCCCGGGAACTGCTCGCCGACCAGGCCGGAGGGGTCGGCTACCTGCTCAAGGACCGGGTGTTCAGCGACGGCCAGTTCGTCGACGTGATCCGTACGGTCGCCGGCGGCGGCACCGTCATGGACCCCGAGGTGGTCACCAAGCTGTTCGGCCGCAGCGGGCGCAGCGAACCGCTGTCCCGGCTCACCGACCGGGAGCGCCAGGTCCTGGAGCTGATGGCCGAGGGGCGCTCCAACAGCGCGGTCGCGCACCGGCTCTTCATCAGCGAGAAGGCCGTGTCCAAGCACAGCACCAGCATCTTCACCAAACTGGACCTGGCCCCCTCCGACGACGACAACCGCCGCGTACTCGCCGTCCTCGCCTACCTGATGGCAGTCCCGCGCGACGGAGGGACTCCGCCCGGGCCGCGCTGAGTCCGGCGGCCGGATAGCCGTGGACAGCGGACACGCAGGCAGGGTATGCATGCGTACTGATCTGTTCATCATCCCGGGAAACCAGAGGACACGACGTGCGTCGAACCCAGCTCATCCGCGGATTGGGCGTCGCGCTCGTCGCGGCGACTCTCGCGACCGGTTGCTCGAGCGGACACCGATCCGCTTCCGCAGCCGCTGCGACGTCGCCGAGCCCCAGCGCCAGCGCCACCCCTGACCGGACCGGAGCCTCGTCCATGCCGACCCCGAGCGCGGCCGACCCCAGCACGGCCGCGTCGAGCGGACCTCCGACCTCACCGGCCGCCCCCGGCGCGGCCGTACCGGCGGTTCGGGACTCCTTCGCGGTACTGCAGGCGACCTACAACGACAGCTGCGGGTCGACCACGGCGAACTGCGAGTACTTCCTGGACCGCCTGCTGACCAACCTCGACGACCTGCAGAACTCGATGAAGGCCAGCCCGAAGGGCGCCGCGCACTTCGCGAAGCCGCTTGCCTGGATCGCCCAGATGCAGACCACGCTGGCGGGCGACTACGGCTTCGACAACCTGCACAAGCACCAGAGTCTGCTGGTCTCCACCCGCGACAGGATCAACACCTGGATACAGGCCTACCCGGACGACTATCGGTAGTAGATCCGAGGCAGCGGCTGTGGATCCGTCACGGGCGCAGCCCGACCTGCTTCAGGCCGATGCGGCTGAGGTCGTCGATCACGGACGCGTCGCCCCGGCGCCAGGCGTCGGCCAGGCCGCCGGGCGGGATCTCGACCGTGGCCAGGTTGCGCAGCGGGCCGGTGAGCGCCCGGAGCGCGAAGAGGTCGGCGCCGCCGGGGGCGTCCAGCAGTCGGCGTGCGTTGACCGTTCCGCGGATCCAGTGGATCCGGGGCGGCAGCCAGACCAGCAGTACCAGCAGTACCGGCACCGCGATCAGCACGAACGCCACCAGGAACGCCAGGTGACTGACCGTGTGCTGCACCGACTCGCCCGCCGAGGCCAGGCCGTTGCCGGCCCCGGCCGCCGACAGCAGCGGCCGCTTCAGGGTGTCCCCCACCAGCGGCACCCTGGCCGCGGCGTTGCCCGCGTCGTTCAGTCCGCCGGCGAGCTGGTCGCCGGCGCTCTGCGCCGCCTGCCCCGGAGCGGCCAGCCGCATGATCACGTCATGGATCAGCAGGGCGAACCACACCGACACCGCGATCACGGCCAGGGCCAGCAGGTCGGCCACGACCTGACGGGTCCTGCGTGCAGGGATCTGCGAATAGATTCTCAAGGTCTCGTCCCGCTCCGCACTGGGTTGTCACCGGTCATTGAGAGGGTGCTGCGCACTGCGTCTGCCCAGGCTAGGGCGTTCCGTGCGCAATTCCGGCTCAATACCGGCGAGGGGCGGCGGCGTCGCCCCGATCCGCTCAGCGCGCCTGCGCTCAGCGCGCCGCCCAGAAGACGGAGCCGGCGACCAGGGACCCGAGCACGGCTCCGGCCAGGCACTGGGCACGGGTGTGGTCCCGCAGCACCACCCGCGACCACCCCACCGCGGCCACGACGGCGTAGCCGAGCAGGGCCCACGCGCCGAAGGCCACCGCCAGCATGGCGACCGCGCCGCCTCCTGCGCTGGTGTGGATCGAGATCTTCCACCGGGTGGTGATGGCCGTGACCGGGACCATCGTCGCGAACTGACCCAGGATCATCGCGGTCAGCGGGCGCGGTGCACCGCCGAAGTACATCAGGGCGAGCCCCACCCCCACCGACAGCATGATCAACGGCAGGATCACCACCCGCCTGGCCCGGTCGCCGACGTACCGGTCACCCACCCGTCCACGTCGCACCCCGGCCGAGATGCCCAGTTGGGGAAGGACCCCGGAGAACAACGCGCCGACCAGCCCCCAGGCGGCGCCTGACAGTCCGTAACGGACCGCGCCAAAGCCCAGCATCACCCCGAGCACGATGTTCATCGGGTCCACGGCACGGGTCACGAAGCGGGCCCACCTGAGGGCGGCGTCCGTCCCCGGGCCGTCCTGCTCGGGAGCGCTCACGGTGCTGGCGAGCGGGGTCTGCGTCATCGGCTCGGCGTTCCTTGGGGTCGAGGTTGCGTACAGCGCCCCTGAACAGCCGCAGCCAGGGCCCGGAGCCGAACACTAGCGCGGCTCCGGCTCACCGCTCGACGGAGGGACCGGCTCCCGGGCCGCCCAGTCGGACGATATGCTTCCGCATCTCAAGAACCGCTGGTCACAGGTGTAGAGGTAGGGGACGTGCAGGGTTTCGCGCGCGGGGTGGCAATTCGTTCGGTGGTGGCGGCGGTGGCAGCAGCGGTGCTGCTCTGCGGCTGCGACGCCACCGGCGGCGCCAGTGCTGACGGCGCGTCCGCGGAAGTCGCGCCCAGCCCTACTACGGTCACCGGTCGCCTGGTGGCCACCCGCTACGTCATACCGCTGACCCGCACCGCCACCCGGCCGCACATGGTCCGCCGCTGCCGCACCGAGACCGAACGGGTGCGGCACACCACCGGCTCCGGAAGCAAGAAGCGCACCACGTACACCAACGAGGAGCGCACCGTCTGCACCCAGGTGCAGCAGGGCACCGAGACCTACCGCAAGGTCGTCCGGCCGGAGAACTGGTGCACGGAGCTGGACGATGTCGGCGGTGCGAGCGGCCCGGACAACGTCTGGTACCGGGTGAACCAGGGGGACTACCTGCAGGCGCTGGGCCTCAAGACCGGGTCCTCGGTAACGGTGGAGCCGCTCAGCGGCAACTGTTGACGCCGCGTCGGTCATCTCAGTGGCGGGTTGGCGGGTGAGTACTGCGGTTCGCTCCAGCGCAGGGGCAGGGCACCGGGCAGGTCGACCACCGCCGTCAGGTGGAAGGTGACCGACCGCTGCTGCCAGTCGGTCCGGGCCGTACCGGTGAGCAGCAGCAGGCCGCCCGTCTCCCAGACAGGGAAGGCCAGCCCGGCGCGCGGGTTCAGTTCGAGGTTGCCCAGCGTCATGTAGGCGCCGTTGCCCGGGTACTCGTGCCAGCGCAGCTCCGTCGGGGAGAGGGATTCGACGAAACCCGGATTGCCGCCCCGGTGCGAGGCGTCTGCCTGCCCCTCGCGGTCCGCGGTGGCGAGGAAGAAGGTGTCCGCGGTGCCGATGACGAGCCGTTGAGCCGTTGTCAGCTCCCGTCCCCGGCGCCCCGGCCCTGGCGCGGCGGTCGGGGTTGCCGGAACCGGGACGCGCTTCTGGATGTACTTGGGGCAGTTGGAGAAGACCTGCTCGGCGTGCAGCAGGAAGCCGCCGTCCTGTGCCTTCGCGGTTCCGTTGACGCGCATCCGCCGTCGGGTGGCCGGTTCGAGGGCGATCGTGCCCACCTGGGTGGCCGGGCCGCGCAGGGCATCGCGCAGCGGGTCGTCCGGATGTGGCAGGGCTGCGACGCTCAGCGTCCGCTCGTCGGGGACGGAGACGAAGCCCGGCTCGCCGGCCAGCACCGTCGCCCACATCCGGCCGTCCGCGTCCGCGGCGCCGACGACCAGTAGTTGACGCTGCGCCAGGAAGCTTGCGGCGACCGCCGGCACGGTGTCGCGGATGCTACGGCCGAGGTGTTCGGCCCGCTCGGTCTCCCCGGTGCGCGCCTGCGCTGCGCGCTCGCCGGCGTGGTAGCCCGCCGTGGGCACGGTGACCATGGCCTAGAAGAAGCCGCAGGTGGGGGCGTCGGCGAACGGGGCCTTGCCCTCCCCCGCGACGCCGTTGACGGTGAAGACCTCCAGGCGCGTCCCGTCCGGGTCGCTGAAGAAGACCCCGCCGGAGTCGCGGCCCTCGCCGTGCGGGACGACGCCGTCGTACTGGAAGGTCGCGCCGCGCTCCTTCAGTGCCCACTCCGCCTCGCGCACCTCCTCCACGGTGTCGACCTCGAAGGCGAGGTGGTGCAGCCCGGCCTGGTCGCGCTGATGGGCTCCGGCGGCCTGCTGCCAGATGGTGAGCACCAGCGTGCCGTCCTTCCCCAGCTGGGCGACGCGGCGTTCGGGCGCGGTGCCGGGGGCCGAGCCGCCGAGTACGTGCAGGCCGAGGACGTCGCGGTAGAAGGCGACCGAGCGGTCCAGGTCGGTGACATTGATGCCGACGTGTCCGGTGCGCAGGGAGGCGGGCATGGCGGGGCTCCTGTTCGGAAGGCACTGCTCTAACCGTTCACCATGACCATACGGGTTAGGTATCAGGACATGCAACCGTTCCAAAGCCGCTGAACAGTTAGAGTGGTCGTATGGACGTCCTCGTCGATCCCCGACCGCTGCGCGGCGAACCGCTGTCGCTGGACCTGCTGAACACCCGCTGGCACGACGGCCGGCTCTTCCAGCAGCCCGACGGCCTCGCCGTCTGGCTGGCGTCCAACGGCCTCACCGGCCGCGCACCCGACGAGCCGGCGACGCTGACCGCGCTGCTGGAGGCCCGCGACGCCCTGCTCGCGCTGCGCACGGACCCCCACGACGTCACCGCGCTGAACGCCGTCCTGGCCCACGGTCGGGTGCTGCGCACCCTGGACGCCGACGGACTGCCGCACCAGGAACCCGAAGTCACCGACCCGACCTGGCTACCCGCCTGGCTGGCCGCCGACGACTACCTGCAGCTGCTCGCGCGCGGGCCGCAGCGGATCCGCGAATGCACGCACGAGCGCTGCATTCTCACCTTCTTCGACACCTCGCAGAACGGCCGCCGCCGCTGGTGCGACATGTCCCGCTGCGGCAACCGCGCCAAGGCGGCCCGCCACTACGCGCAACAGAGCCGTCAACCCACGTAGAGGTGCATGCCGACGAAGTCGAAGGTGACGGCGAACGGCTTGAAGAACTCGTGGGTGAAATTGCCGAGGATGTCGAACCCGGTCATGGCCTCCCACGGTGTCGGTCCGACCGAGCCGGGAACGTGCCGGCCCACCGCGTCCCCGATGCTGATCCGGTCCGGGGTGATCGGATAGACCGTGGCCGTACCGCCGTTGACCGGGGTCGGGTCGGACCAGTCGATGGTGATGCCGGCCCGTTCGGCATTGGCCACGCTGGTGTTGAGGCCAATGGCGACAGTGCCGGTGTCCATGACGGCCACCCGCGGACCATAGTCGTTGAGCTTCCCCAGCGTGCAGGGGAGGTGGTCACCGGCCAGCCACAGCGGATGCGGACGAAGCGCGGCGCGAGCCGCCCCGGCCTGGAACGCCCGTTGCTGTGCGGTCGTCCTGCGCCGCAGGACAAGTGCCCGGCCCCGGTAGTCGATCGTGGTCAGGAAGTGGTAAAAGAGCGCGGTTCCGATCGTCCCGGCCGGCACCACGCCGTTCGGAAAGGTCAGAATCGCCCCATCCGTCCAAGTGGCCGGCACGTTGCGCAGTTCGATCGCCCCGATCCGCAGCGTCGGCACGACGCCGAGGAAGGTCGTCACGGTCCTGCCGTTGATGGTGGCCGTCGTTGTGGAGACGGCGCGAAGCCCTGCCTGCTCCGCCGCATCCGTGCTCAGGGTCAGGCCCATGGCGCCGGTGTCGAGGACGAATCTCCCCGCTGCCGCCGCGTTCACCACGGCCTCCACCTGCGGCAGCGGGTCGATGTCGAGGAAGGGCACCCGGGTGGCCTGCGCCCCGTGCACCTGGTACGGCGTACCCGTCACGCTGGCCAGCTGCGCTGCCTGGGCGGCCGGCAGCAGCGGCACGGCCCGGGCGAACGCGTCCTGGCGCACGAAGCAGTCCGCGAGCCGCCGCTGAGCGTTCGCGTCGTCGGGGGCCAGCCGGTGCGCCGCGCCGAGGTAGTGCTCGGCGCGGTCGAAGCGGTTGGACAGCAGGGCGATGTACCCCAACTGCCCTGCGGCGTGCGCATTGTCGGGATCGTCGCGCATCAGCCGGGCGTAGCACCGCTCGGCGGCGGCGAACTGCCCCGACTGGAACAGCTGGTCGGGGTCACCGGTCGGGGCTGCCGGGTATCCCGCGGCGCCCAGCAACGGCAGGACCGCGCTAGCACCGGCGGCCAGGCCGGCCCGTCGTAGAAAGGCCCGCCGACCGAGGCCGTCGCGGACGTGATCGTTCTCCATCGTTCGGTTCATGGCACGACCCTGCCGCGCACCGACCGGCCCGCGCGTCTGGCTGACGTCCAACATCCGCGTCTGTCCAGGGATGTACGACAGAGCGTGGGCCTCCTCCGTACGGCAGATACCGCGCACAGCAGCCGTCCGTAGACTCCCCCACCATGATGGCTCCGGTGGTTGTCGCCCTTCGTGCCGGGATTCGTCGGCCGATGGTCCAGGACGCGGCGCTGGCCTGCGGGTTGTTGGTGGCGTGCCTGCTGGTGAACGACGCGTTCGACCTGGTGCGGGTTCAGGCCGACCGTTCCGTCGGCGCCGGGTGGGGCGGGTCGGGTGCGGTGTGGGCCTGGTGGGTCGCCACGGCGTTCACCGTGGTCGCCGTCACCCTGCGCCGGCGTCGGCCGGTGCCGATGCTCATCGTGTGTGCGGTGTCCACCATCGTGCGGGTGGCCGTGGGCGTACTTCCCACCGTCATGGACCTGGCGGTGCTGGTGCTTCTCTGCACGGTCGCGGCCCGGTGCTCGCGGCTCACCTCACTGCTGGCCCTGGGCGGGCTGCTGCTGGGCGCGGCCTGGCTGATCGGTGGCTCGCCCGTCGATCAGTCGCTGCGGATACCGACCTTGCGGGTGTGCAGTCGCAGTGACGTCCCGTCAGGGCCGACCCGGGCCGGCAGCGTCGACACGTCCTGCCACGACAGCGGCTCCGATCCATGGCGCGGCCTGCCCGTGCTGGGTTCCGGGCTGATCGCCGCCTGGGCGGTCGGGAACGGCAGCCGCAACCGGCGCGCCTACCTCGAACAGCTCCACGCGCGCGCCCAGGACCTGGAACGGGAGCAGGACCACCAGGCCGCGCTCGCGGTGGCCGCCGAGCGCGGACGGATCAGCCGCGAGGTCCACGACGTGGTGGCCCACGGCCTGTCGTTGATCGTGGTCCAGGCACAGGGCGCCGAGGCCGCGCTGGACAACCGTCCCGCCGACACCCGCGCCGCCCTGCAGACGATCGTCAGCACAGGACGCGACTCCCTGGCCGACATGCGCCGGGTGCTCGGCGCGCTCGGCGAGGTGGAGGACGCCTGGCATGCGCAGTCCGGGCTGGCACGCCTGCCGAGCCTGCTCACCCGGGTACGGGACGCCGGCACGCCGGTGCACCTGCGGATCGAGGGATCCCCGGCCGCGCTGCCGTCGCCGGTCGACCTGTCGGCGTACCGCATCGTGCAGGAGGCGCTGACCAATGTCATGAAGCACGCGGGCCCCGGCGCGAGCGCCGATGTGGTCGTCTCCTACAGTGACACCGAGATCACCATCGAGGTCGGCGACGACGGCAAGGGCCCCACCAGCGACGGCGCGGGCACGACCGGCAGCGGCAACGGGCTGCCGGGCATGCGCCGGCGGGTGACCCTGCTCGGCGGCCACCTCAGCGCCGGACCCGGCGACCGGGGCGGGTTCGTCGTACGGGCCGGTCTCCCCATCCACCGGCAGCGGGGGTGATGCCGAGTGATACGCGTCCTGCTCGCCGACGACCAGGCACTGGTCCGCACCGGCTTCCGAATGATCGTGGAGAACGCTCCCGACATGGCGGTCGTCGGTGAGGCGGGCGACGGGGCCGAGGCCGCGGCCCTGGCAGCCGAACTCCGCCCGGACGTCGTCCTGATGGACGTCCGCATGCCCGATGTGGACGGAGTCGAGGCGACCCGCCGCATCTGCGCCGACGGCGCGAACAGTGCCCGGATCGTGATCCTGACCACCTTCGACCTGGACGAGTACGTCTACGCCGCCCTGCACGCCGGTGCCAGCGGATTCCTGCTCAAGGACACCCTCGCGGCCGACCTCCTGTCGGCCGTCCGCGTGGTGGTCCGCGGTGACGCGGTGGTGGCCCCGAGCGTCACCCGACGGCTCATCAACCGCTATGTCGGCACCCTGCCCACGCCCCTCACCCCCACCCCGGCGCCCGGCCTGGAGGCGCTGACCGAGCGCGAACGCGAGGTCCTGGCACTCATCGCCCGGGGCCTGTCCAACACGGAGATCGCCGCACGCATCCACGTCACCGAAGGAACCGTCAAAACCCACGTCAGCCGCGTCCTGGCCAAACTCCAGCTCAGGGACCGGGTGCAGGCCGTGGTCTACGCCTACGAATCCGGACTCGCGCGGCCCAGCGGCGCTTTCGACCGCTGAGGCCGCACGGGAACGGGACCGGGAACGGGACCGGTGTCCAGGCCAGCGTTCAGCGTTCTGCCAGCAGTTCGCGCAGGCTCGCTTCGATGAACGCGGCCGCTTCCGGGTCGGCGCCGCCGCCCGCCAGGTGTCCCCAGAGGCCGGGGATGACGCGGAGCCTGGCGTCGGACATCTGCCGGACGGTCCACTCCTCGTCCTGGGGTGGGAAGTAGAGGTCCCGCTCCGAGGGCAGCACCAGCGCCCGCGCCTTGACCGAGGCGAGTGCGGCCACGGTGTCGCCGTCGAATCCCGGGGTCCGGCCGACGTCGGCGTGCTGCCAGGTCCAGACCATGGTGAGCAGGTCGTTGGCGTCCCAGTCGCCGAAGTTGGCCTCCCAGAAGCGGACGAGGAAGTCCTCCAGGGTGGCGAACCCCAACTGCTCGTACAACCGCTCCCAGTAGAACGCCTGGGACAGCCCCCAGCCCGCGTAGACCCGGGAGAAGGCGCGCAGCCCGGTACGTGGCTGGTCCTCGTAGTCGCCGTCGCAGAACGCCGAGTCGGCGGTGAGGGCGGCCCGGATCCCTTCCAGGAACACCTGGTTGTGCGGGCTGGTGCGCGGGGACCCGACGATCGGGGCGATGCGCTCGACCATGTCGGGGTGGCTGACCGCCCACTGGTAGGTCTGCCCCGCGCCCATCGACGCGCCGGCGACCAGTACCAGGCGCTCGATCCCGAACCGCTCCGTCACCAGCCGGTGCTGCGCGGACACGTTGTCGTGGATGGTCACCTCGGGGAAGCGGCCCCGGTCGTAGGGCGCAGCGGTGTTGCTCGGCGAGCTGGACAGCCCGTTGCCGAACAGGCCGGGCACGATGACGAAGTAGCGATCGGTGTCCAGCGCCTTCCCGGGGCCGATGAGCCACTCGTTGGCCGTGTGCGTTCCGGCGAACCAGTGCGGGGAGACGATCGCGTTCGAGCGGTCCGGTGCCAGCTCGCCGTAGGTCCGGTACGCCAGCACCGCTCCGGGAAGCGTTCCTCCGTGCTGGAGCGGGAAGTCACCCAGGTCAAAGGTCTCGTATTCGATCACGTTCGCCAGGATATGCAGACGGCCGGGGTCCGTGCAGGAGTGAGCGGCCCCGGGCGCGGTGGGTGGAACCGCGTCCGGGGCCGCCGACTGCGGTCAGCTGGCGGTGCAGCTGAGGGTGGGTGTGCCGTTGGTTCCGCTCCAGGTGCCCTGGACGCCGAAGGTGGTGTTGCCGCCTGCGGGGATGGCGCCGTTGTAGCTGAGGTTGGTGGCGGTGACGGCGCTGCCGGTCTGGGTCAGGGCGGTGTTCCAGTAGCTGGTCTCCTGCTGGCCGTTGGGCCAGGTCCAGGTGACGGTCCAGCCGTGGGTGGCCGCGGTGCCCTTGTTGGTCACGGTGACGGTGTCGGTGAACCCGGGGGTCCACTGGTTGGTGACGGCGAGTGCGGCTGTGCAGCCGCCGGTTCCACCGCCGCCGCCTCCGGACGCGGCCTGGGTGGTCGCGGTGGCGCTGCCGGATGCGGGAGAGAGGTTTCCGGCGGCGTCGAATGCCTTGACCGTGTAGGTGTAGGCGGTGGAGGCGGTCAGTCCGGTGTCGGTGTAGGAGGTTCCTGCGGTGGTGCCGACCAGCGTCCCGCCCCGGTACACGTCGTATCCGGTGACGGCGGTGTTGTCGGTGGCGGCGGTCCAGCTGAGCGAGGCGGTGCTGCTGGTGGTGCCGGTGACCGTGAGGCCGGTCGGTGCGCTGGGCGGCGTGGTGTCTCCGCCGCCACCGCCGCTGCCGGTGGTCGTGGCGGCGAAGGAGAAGCTGCTGGTGCCGAGTCCTTGGCCGCCCTGCCAGATCTCGAAGCCGGCCTCGGCGTCGATCAGGTAGTGCGCCGGGTTGACCGAGCCGCGTGAGACCGCGTCGCTGATCAGGGATTTGACGTCGAGTCCGGTGACCGAGGTTCCGCCGCCCTGCAGCACATAGGAGATGATCTTCCATGAGGTCTGCTGGCCGGTCCAGACGTTCCAGTTGTGGCCGGCGGCCGTGGACGTCCCGGTCTGCGACCCGAAGGGCTGGACCCCGCCGCGGCTGTTGAGCCAGATCATGATCTCGGTGCCGTCGGGCTGCCCGGTGGTCGTGGGGGTGGAGTTGATCCACAGGTCGTAGGCCACGTCGTAGGCACCGGAGGCGGGTTGGACCGTGCTCCAGGACGAGGTGGCGCTGCCGAGCTGGCTGATCTGGATCGGCAGCCCGCTGCCGGTGGTGCAGGCACCCCAGTGGCAGCCCTTGTAGAGCGAGGGGTAGGTGGCCGGGGGTCCACTGGTGGTGAGGTTGAAGTTCGCGGTGGACACCGACCAGGCGGTGCCGCCGGTGGCGGTGACGCACTGGGAGGCGCTGGAGTTCCACTCGTTGGACTGCAGGGTGTACTCGCCGTTGTTGATCGGCAGGGTGCCGGTCGCGGTGCAGACCGACGTACCGTCGGCGGCGTGCGCGGCGGGGCTCGCGGCGAGGGGGGTGACCAGCGCGGCCAGGGCCATGATCAGCAGGGACACCCTGAGGCGTCGGATCGGGTCGAGCCGGAGCAGGAGGAGCCGGGGTCGGAGGTGCACGGGATGGTCCTTCCCGGGTGGGGGATGAGGGCGGTCCGCAGGGGTGGTGCTCCGGGCGCACGCGTGCGCGGTTTTCCGCGTGCGCCCGGAGGTCGGTGGGGCCGGGGTCAGCCGCAGGGGGTGCCGTTGAGGGTGAACCCCGACGGTGCGGCGTCGCTGGCGGCCCAGGTGCCCTGGAAGCCGAAGCTGACATCGGCTGCGGGGGCGATCGTGGAGTTGTAGGCGAGGTTGACGGCGGTGACCTTGGTGCCGCTCTGGGTGAGGGCGGTGTTGTAGGAGTTGGTGACCTTCTGGTCCCCGCCGAAGGTGAAGCCGAGGCTCCAGCCGTTGACGGCGGCGGTGCCGGTGTTCTTGATGTCGACCACGCCGTTGAAGCCGCCGGCCCACTCGCTCTGCAGGGTGTAGGTCACCTTGCAACTGCCGGACGCCGTCGGGCCGGTGGTGGGTGTGGCGGACGCGCTCGCCGAGGCGCTCGGGCTCCCGGCCCCGCTCCCGGCCAGCGGGAACTCGATGCCGTTGAGCGCGGACTGCTTGGCCGCCGAGACCGGCGTCGGGTCGTAGCCGTTGTCCAGCAGTGCGTACGGGTCCTCGCCGTTGAGCGCCCAGTAGGTCCAGCTCAGGCTGTTGCTCTTGATGTAGCCGACCAGGCTGCTGAACCACTGGCCCTGGGATCCGGCCGTGCTGTCGGCCGCGTCGGTGGCCGCGTTGGGGGTGCCGAACTCCCCCACCCAGACCGGGGCGATGCCCTGCTCGGCCAGGTAGCCCCAGTGCTTGTCCCACACCGCCGCCAGACTGGCCGGGGTCGTGGTGGAGTTGAACCAGCTCTGCGCGTACTCGTGCGGCCCGTAGTCGTGGGCGGAGTAGACGACATGGCCGGGCGAGGTCAGCGTGACCGGGTAGGCGGCGGCGCCGTCCAGGTTGCCGCCCCACCAGTCGGTCGAGTAGCCGCCGCTGACCGTGGCGTCGGGGTAGTTGCTGATGCCCTCGACGAAGACCAGGGCGCCGGGGTCGTCGGCGAGGACCCGGTTCCCGGCGGCCTCCGCAGCCAGCCGCCAGTCCGTGGCGGGGTCGCCGCTGCCCCAGGTCGCGCCGGCCGAGTAGGCGGTGTAGGCGGGGGTGTGCGGCTCGTTGCGCAGGTCGAAGCCGATCACGGTGGGGTTGCCCGCGTAGCGCTTGGCCATGGTGTCCCAGTCCGCGAGCCAGGCGGAGTTCGGGTAGGCGCTGGTGTACCAGAGACCGTTCTGCTCCGCGCTGTTGCCGGCCTCGGAGCGGTGGTCGTCGAGGATGATCCGCAGGCCGTCCTGGCCCGCGTAGGCGACGATCTTGTCGAGGATCTGCAGTGAGGTGAGGCCCTTGAGGTCGGTGTTGATGGGGCCGGTGCTGCCGTAGTAGCCGAGGTTGGTGGGCACCGGGTCGGTCTCGACCATCTGGTTGGAGAAGGGGATCCGGATGGTGTTGTAGCCCAGGTTCCTGATGTCGTCGATGACGGCCTTGTAGTCGGCGCTCCAGAGCCCGTGGGCCACCGCGTCCGGGGTCTCGAAGCCGTACCAGTTGATGCCCGCGATGCGCACGGTGTTGCCCCCGGCGTCGAGGATGCGGCTGCCGGAGGTGTGCCAGTAGCCGGCGCCGACCGCACCGGCGGCCCCGGCCGACGGCGAGAGGGCGACGGCCGCCCCCAGCGCGGCCCCGACCGCGGCCAGGGCCAGCCCGATCCGCAGCGAGGTACGGCCCGCCAGATATGGGAGCGCTCCCAGTCTCGTTGACACGTCAGACCCTTCATGGATTGGGTGAAAGGTGGCGACCGCGCACGAGCAGGGAGTGGGGCAGCCATCGGTTCAAGTCCCGCAGCCTCACCGCACTCGTTGCGCCGTCACATATCAAGACAGGCCCATGAATGACCGTCAAGAGGTCTCACTGCGTTCATTTGTCGAACGCGCGTCAGCCCTCGGCCGAGCAGCAGGCTTCATCCGATGTCGACCACCCGCGCCCACTGCGGCGGCGCATCCGGTACGTAGTCCGGATTGCTCTCGTCCCAGGACCGGGCCGAGGGCTGCCGGGGAAACAGGCCCACCACGGTCCGGCACGGCGGCCGGGAGGCCGGCCAGGGCGTCTGACCGTCGGTCAGCACCACTACGACGTCGGGGCGGGGCCGGGCCCGGAGCACCCGGGCGAAGCCGGCGCGCAGATCCGTGCCTCCGCCGCCGACCAGCGGGATTCCCTCGGCCCGGCACAGCGGGACCACGGTCCGGGCCGCCGCGTCGCACGACAGCACCGAGACCAGGTCCCGACGGCCGCCCACCGCACGGGAGATGGCAGCGACCTCGAGCAGCGCGCTGCCCAACTCGGCGTCGCTGACCGACCCGGAGGTGTCGATGACCACGGCGACCCGGGGCGGCCTGCGCCGCAGGCTCGGCAGCACCGCACCGGGTACCCCGGCCGAGCGGCGCGAGGGTCGTCCGTAGGTGTAGTCCTCGCCCACGCCGGGGGCCGAGGCCGCCGAGCGGACGGCTGCTCCCAGCAGCGCCCGCCACGGCTGCGGCGGGTGGAACGCCTCCTCCGCCCAGCGCTGCCATCCCTTCGGGGCGCTTCCGGGACGGCCGGTGATGCCCTGCGCCACCCGGAACCGGACCGCGTCCCGTTCCTGTTCGCTGAGCCCGTGCGCGCCGTCCGGCCCCAGGTCCCACTCCCGTTCCAGACCGTCTGCGCCGCTGCCGCAGTCCAGCCAGGCCATGCCCTGCGTGAAGGGACCGAGCCGGAACTGACGCAGGTAGTCCTCCATCAGCTCCCCCGCGGACAGTCCCAGGCTGCTCGGCAGGACGGCATCCCTGGGCCGGACCAGCCCGTGTCCGAACACGTCGTCGTTGATCTCGCAGTCCGCGGCGATGTTCATCCGCAGCCGCTCCCCCGGCCCGGTCAGACCGTGCTCCCGCGCGAACCGGTCGCTGCGTCCGTGGTGATCGCGCAGCAGGTGCGACACCTCGTGCACCCACACCCCGGCCAACTCCTCCACCGGCGTGCGTTCCACGAACGCCGGTGCGGCGTAACACCGCCAGTGGCGGTCCACAGCCATCGTCGGCACCTGCCGCGACTCCACGGTGTGCAGCGCGAACAGCGCGGTCGCCAGGTAGGGCCGGACCCGGGCGGCGTGCAGCCGGGCGGCGAAGAGCTTGTCGAGGTCCAGTGTCCCGGTCTCGGCCGGTCCTGTCGCGGCCGTGTTCATCGGCGGCCCTTGGCAGCCGCAGCGGCCTGGTCCGCGCGTCGGGAGAGGGCCACCGCTCCGGCGAGGCGTTCGATGGCTGCCGGCACGTCCCAGTCCTGCCGCCGCAGCGACGCGAGGGTGGTGGCCGGGACCACGACCAGGTCCGGGGCGCCGGTCTCCATCGCCCGGACCAGGAGCGTCCAGGCCGCGTCCCAACGGGACCGCTCCGGGCGCTCGCGGACCGCGGCCACCACGCTGTCGAGCACGGCCTGGCGCAGGTCCCCCCGCTCGGGCAGGGCGGCGCCGATCGGGTCGGCCAGGACCGTCTCGGGGTCTGGGAGGTCCATCCGGTCCAGGCTCGCCAGCAACTCCAGCCCGGGTCCGTCCCCCACGGTTCCCCTGACCAGCAGCGACAGCACGTCCCGGGAGGAGCCGGCCGCGGTGGCGAAGGCGATCAGATACAGCGTCATCTCCCAACTCCGCGGCGACGGCCAGGGACCGCCGCGTCGGGTCTCGGTGCTGGGCAGCCGGTGCACCAGCGCCGGGCGCGCCGAGAGCAGCCCGCACACCGCGCGGCGGGCGAAGGCCACGGCGTCCGGCAGCCGCTGCGGGTCCAGCCGGGGCAGTGTGGCCCGGGGCCAGGTGCCGCCGAGGCCGCGGACCACGACCTCGTGCTCGTGGGTCCACTGCAGGTGGACGAAGCGGTTGGCCAGCGGCGGGCTCAGCTCCCAGCCGTCGGCCGCCGAGGAACGCGGGTTCGCGGCGGCCACGATCCTCACCCCCGGCGGCAGTCGCAGCGCGCCGATGCGTCGTTCCAGGACCAGCCGGAGCAGGGCGGCCTGGACCGCCGGCGGCGCGGTGGACAGCTCGTCCAGGAACAGCAGCCCTCGTCCGGCTCGTACCAGTCGCACGGCCCAGTCCGGCGGGGCCATCGGCACGCCGTGCTCGGCCGGATCGTCCCCGATCACGGGTAGCCCCGAGAAGTCCGACGGCTCGTGCACGCTGGCGATGACGGTGGTCAGCGGAAGGTCCAGGGCCGCGGCGAGCTGGGTCAGGGCCGCGGTCTTGCCGATGCCCGGCTCACCCCACAGCAGTACCGGCAGGTCGGCGGCGACCGCCAGGGTCAGCGCCTCCAGCTGGATGTCGGCGCGCGGTTCGGTGCCGGCGTCGCGCAGCAGGGTCAGCAACTCTGCGGCGACGTCGAGTTGGGGGATGTCAGCCAGGTCGGCGAGGGTGTCGGGGGCGGCGGACAGGGCGTGTGCGGGCATGTTTGATCACCTTTGGGATTCGTGACGGGTCGAGTGGGCGCGCGCGAAAAGGGGCCGGACTCCCGGTATCCGGCCCCCGGTCAGAAGAAGGCCGTGTGGCGCACTCTCGGGCGGGGATCGTGAGAACAGCGACGCTTCGGGCGGATCCGGCCGGACCCGGATCCCGCTTGGGGACGGGGACCGATCAGACCTGCTCTGAACAGTCCGTAAGTGATCCGCTGCTGTGCGGCGGCCTCCAGTTCGTCCCGCAGATCGCCGCTGCGCAGCAGTGCGTCGGGCCCCAGCAGGCCCTCGACGACGGCCAGCGCACCGGCGGTGTCGCCGTGGTCCAGGCGTTCCCGCACGCCGGTGAGGCAGTCCGGACGACGATGCGCCTCGTCGATCGCCTGCAGGCAGGGCAGCGGGGTGCCGGTGAGCGCGACCAGCAGTTCCTCCCGGCGGATCTCGGCCGGGTCGTGGTCCAGCGGCGCGAGTACTCCGTCGACCAGGCCGATCCGGTGCTCGGCTCCCCGGCACCGCACCAGTCGCGGCTGCTCGCCGGGCCGGTCCGCGGCCCGGCCGGCAGCGGTGCGCGCCTGTTCGGGGGCGAGGGCCGAGGCGACCAGCGGGTGCAGCCGATCGGCCCCGATCGAACCGGTGCGGAGCAGTTGCAGGTCGGGCAGCACCCAGGTCGCCGCGTCAGGCAGGATCGGTGGCGTACCGGCGCCGCTGCCGGACGGGATCGCGATCCGCAGGGCCGGCGGCCCGGAGCTCTCCGGCCGGGATTCGGCCAGTTCCAGGAGCAGCCGGTGACGCCGGTCGATCCGCACGGCGACGGTGCCTTGGGACCGTCCCTCGGACCGGAGCAGGATGGCGGCCTCGGCCGCCCAGCGGTCGACGGCGCATGCGTGTCCCTGCGGCAACAACCCCGACAGCCCGGGGTCCGGCTCGGGACCGCGGTCGCCGAGCCGGTCGGCGCCGGACCTGATCCGCAGCTCACCGACTCTTCGCGCGTCCCAGAGAGGGCGGTGCAGGTCCAGGCGGAACCGCCGGTCGGGGCGCGGATGCGGATACGAACGGCGACGGACGAGGTCCTCGCTGCGGGACGGGTCCCACAACGCGAGGCTGATCCGTTGGCCGGCATCGGCCCAGGCCGGCGCGGTCCGGGCGACCAGCTGCAGCGGACCTGAACCTTCACTCCCCGCTGCCTCGTAGCGGGCCAGGGCGACGGTCAGGCCGGGGCGCAGCAGTCCGTCCGGAGCGATCCTCGGCATGTGCCAGCGCAGCAGGTCGGGCGCCAGATGGCGGAGGTCGTCCCGCACCAGGGCCGCGCATTCACGGCCGTGACTACGGGCCACGGAACGGAGATCGAGGTCCACGTCGATCCCTGCCGCAGCGCACGCACCGGCCCAGTCGCCTGCGCGACGACGGGCTGTGGCCGTCTCGATCATGGAGGGCGGCACGGCGTACTCGCGTACGCGCAGCCAGAGGGAGAGACGCTTGAAGGCGTAGGAGGGGTCGATGTCCCGATTCGCGGTCTGAGTGAGCATCAGCACTCACCTTGCGCGGACGGGACCCCCGATCTGATCGCAGAGTGATTCGTCATCGCCGGGAGCATACCGATCCCGATCCTGCTCTGCCAGGGATTTCCGGCCGGAGGGCTGTGCGGTCCCGCCGGCCGGTTCCTCAGCGGAGCCTGGAGACCTGGTAGTGGCTGATGTACCAGCCGTCCGCCTGCTGACGGACCACCAGGCTCAGGTACACCGTGAGCGTCGGCCGGTCGGTGAACGAGAAGTCGACGGTCTGGTAGCCCAGCACGAGGCCCTCGCCCAGTTGCCTGGTCTCCAGGATCCGGTACTCGGCGGTCATCCCGAGCGGTTGGGAGGCGTAGTAGTCGGCGACGCCCTGCCTGCCGACGCTGTAGGGGTGGAGCCCCTGGAAGATCGCGTCCTCGGTGAAGCCGGCGGCGACCTGCTCGGGCTGGTGGGCGTCGACGGCGGCCTTCCACGCGTCCAGGACACCGCGCAGGACCTTCTCGTTGTCCGCTGTGCTGTTCATCGGCTCTCCTCCTCGGAGATGATCGGTCGTCAGGGCCCTGCTCGGGGTCACCGCCCGGCGCTCTGGCCTCCGTCGACGTGCAGGATCTCGCCGGTCACGAATCCGGCGTTCTCCAGGTACAGGATCGCGTCCACCACGTCCTCGATCTCGCCCATCCGGCCGAGCGGATGCAGCGTGGCGAGGTCGGCGTGCGTCTCGGCCGGGTGCATCGAGGTGCGGATGATGCCCAGCGCGACGGTGTTGACCCGGATGCCGCGGGAGGCGTACTCGATCGCCAGCGACCTGGTGACCGCGTTCAGGCCGCCCTTGGTCAGCGAGGCGAGCGCCGAGGGCACGTGCGAATCGGCGTGGTCGACCAGACTGGTGGAGACGTTCACCAGGTGGCCGCCGCCGCCCTGCGCGAGCATCGCCGCGACGGCGCTGCGGGAGATCTCGAAGAAGCCGCGGAGGTTCAGGCCGGCCACCGCCTGGAAGTCCTCGTCGGTGTACTCGGTGAACGGCTTGGCGACGAAGATCCCCGCGTTGTTGACCAGCGTGTCGATCCGCCCGAACCGCGCCAGTGCCTGCTCGACGAGGCGGGCTCCCACACCCGGCTCGGCCAGGTCGCCACGCACCGTCAGCAGCCCCGGATCGTCGGACGGCTCGATGGAGCGCGACGTCGCCACGACCGCGTACCCGAGCTTGCGGTAGGCGGTGACCAGGGCGGCGCCGATGCCCTGGGAGGCGCCGGTGACGACGGCGACGTGCTGCGTGGTGTTGCTCATGACCAGGTGCTCGCTTCCACGATCGCCGGGGCGACCTCTTTCGCCCGGCTCTCGCTACGAGTCTGCGCACGGCCCGCCTCCCCCGCCACGACAGAAATGCTCCCTGGTGGTAGCCCCAGCCTCGCACCGCACTTCACGCCGTACGGAGAGACCGAGCTACACCGCAGCCAGCAGGTCGAGCGAGGCCCGCCACAGCCGGGCGGCGTTGTCGGCATCCAGGGCGTAGTCGGCGACACCGCGACGAATCCCGGGCTGGTGCGGTCCGGCTTCGTTGCAGTCCTCGAAGTAGCGCCCTCCGACGCCGTCCAGCAGCGGGGAGGCAGCCAGCAGCACGGAGGTGGCGGCGCCCTGCTCCACGGTCTTGACGGAGACGCCGGTGCTGTTGGCGTTCCCCGGAGCGAGAGCCTGCGGGGAGGGTTCCATATGCCGCATCAGGCGGGTGGAGGGGATGCGGCCGGGGTTCAGTGCATTGGCGGTGATGCCGTCGTCGGCCCAGCGCCGGAACGCCTCCACGGCGAACAGAATGTTGGCGGTCTTGGACTGGCCGTAGGCGGCCCATTCGTTGTACGGACGGCGTTCGAAGTTGAGGTCCTCGAAGTCGACGGGTCCGTCGATGTGGCCCACCGAGCTGACCGCCACGATCCGCGCCGAGCCGGCCTCGGCCAGTGCCCGGTGCAGGCCCAGGGCCAGGGCGAAGTGACCCATGTGGTTGGTGGCGAACTGCAGTTCCCAGCCCTCGGCGCTACGCCGCAGGTCCGGAACGGCCATGACCCCGGCGTTGTTGACCAGAACGTGCAGCGGGCCGCTCCACCCGTCGGTGAAGGCCCGTACCGATGCCTGGTCGGCGATGTCCAGGCGGCGGACCAGCGGGTGGGCGCGTCCGGTGGACGCGGCGATGTCCGCCGCGGTCCGGTGGCCGGCATCGGTGTCCCGCACGGCGAGTGTCACCTCGGCGCCTGCCGCCGCCAGGCTGCGGGCCGTCTCGACGCCGATGCCCGAGGACCCGCCGGTGACCACGGCACGCCTGCCGGTCAGGTCGATTCCCGCGACGACTTCGGCAGCCGTGCTGGTGGCACCGAACGGTGTGGTGATCAGGCTCTCACCCATGGCACTCCTCGTTCCCTGGCAGTGCGGCGGAAGGACCGGCCTCATCACCGGAACCGCGTCCGCTCAGCAAATGGCACCGGAACCCTGTCCGGTTTCGACGGGGCCCGATTCGCCCCGACCTCCAGGAGACCATGTGCCCGCCCGGGATCCTGGTGTCGCGTACGGTGCGGCGGCAAGGCCGACCGTGAAGATCGCCCACGTCCGCCTCGGGACGACCCGGCCCGGCGTGACGGGGCGTCTGGCGACTCCGTCGGCTACGGCCTCAGGGCGCTGCCGGTGGCCTGGTCGTGCGTGGTCATATAATCCGTTTCATGATCGAGAGCGCTGTCATCGGCAAGGACCTTGCGCCCAGTGGCGTCTTGCGGGTCTCCGTCAACCTGGGAAATCCGGTCCTGGCGCAGGGCACGCCGGAGGCTCCGTCAGGTGTCACAGTCGACATCGCGCGGGAGGTCGGCGCGCGGCTGGGCCTGCCGGTGGAGCTCCTCTGCTTCGACGCGGCGCGGAAGTCCTACGAGGCGATGGCGACCGGCCTGGCCGACATGTGCTTCCTGGCCGTCGAGCCCGCGCGTGAGGCCGAGGTCGCCTTCACCGCACCGTACGTGGTCATCGAGGGGGTGTTCGCGGTGCCCCAGGACTCGGCCATCACCACGGTGGCCGATGTCGACCGGGCCGGCGTGCGCATCGGCGTCAAGCGCGGCTCCGCGTACGACCTCTACCTCACCCGGACGCTCCAGCACGCGGGCATCGTGCGCGGTGCGGACGGCGAGGACGGTGTCGACGCGTTCCGCGCCGGGGGCCTGGAGGTCGCGGCCGGGATCAGGCAGCCCATGACCGAGTTCGTCGCGGCGCATCCGGAGTACCGCCTGATCGAGGACCGGTTCATGCAGATCCAGCAGGCCGTCGGCACGACCAGGACCCGACTGCCCGAGACCGTCGGTTTCCTGCGCGACCTGGTCGAGGAACTGAAGGCGAACGGCTTCGTCGCCGAGGCCCTGCGCCGGGCCGACCAGTCCGACACCCTGGTCGCCCCGCCGGCTTAGACCCCTCGGCGATCGTCCCCCGGCCCGGGATACTGGTCGCCCATGGATGAGGTCCAAGTCGTCGTCGCCCATTCCGAGCGCGCCACCCTGCGCGTCGGCGACGTGTTCCTGAAGGTGGACGCCGATCAGGCGCGCCTCGACGTCGAGGTCGAGGCGATGTCTCTCGCGCCGGTGCCGACCCCGGAGGTGCTGTGGTGCAAGCCGTCCGTGCTCGCGATCGCCGCGCTCCCGGGGACGACGCTCGGGCGCCTCGGCGGGCCGTCGACCGGGTCGCCGGCGGCGTGGGCCGCGGCGGGCGCCGCCATCCGTAAGCTGCACGACGCGCCGCTGCCGCCGTGGCCCGGCCGGGCCGGGCGGAGCATTGCCGCGTTGACGGCGGAACTCGACGACGAGTGCGGGTTGCTGGTGACGAACGGCCTCCTGCCCGCTGACCTGGTCACCCACAACCGCCGCGTCGCCGAGGCCGCGCTGCGGCCGTGGACTCCGGCGTTCACCCACGGCGACCTGCAGATCGCCCACGTCTTCGTCGACGGCGACGAGGTCACCGGCATCATCGACTGGTCCGAGGCGGGCCGGGGAGACGCCCTGTACGACCTCGCCACCTTCACGCTCGGACACGAGGAGCACCTCGAAGACGTCGTCGCCGGCTACGGCACCGACATCGACATCGACATCGACGTGATCCACGCCTGGTGGTCGCTGCGAAGCCTGCTGGCGGTTCGCTGGCTGGTCGAGCACGGCTTCGACCCGTTCGCGCCGGGCTGTGAGGTCGACGCCCTGAGGTCCCGGATGTGAGACGGCGGACCTGGCTAGGCTGCTGGTCATGAATACGACCCTGACCAGCGGCGGGAGCCGTGAGCCCGTCATCCTCGACGTGAAGGAGCTGACCTCCGATCCGGACCTCGGAGCCCGGTTTTCGGAGTCGGCCCATCGGATCCTGGCGGACCTGGTCCGTGGAGGTGCGGCACTCGGTTGGGTCGAACCGCCCTCGCCCGAGGAGGTGTCAGAACTCCTCGGCCATGTCACATCTGCGGTGCACGCCGGTGACGCCGGCCTGCGTGCCGCGTACGTCGACGGTCAGCTGGTAGGGCTGGGGTACTGGCTGCGCTACGCGCGACCGACCCATCGTCCGCACGCCGATCTGGAGAAGCTCGCGGTGGACGCTGCCGCCCATGGTCGTGGCATCGGTAGGGCACTGACCGCGGCCTTGATCGCTGACGCCAGGGAGGCGGGTATCGAGGTCCTCACCCTGGACGCCCGTGGCGACAACAGCAATGCCCTGCACCTCTACCGGTCGCTGGGCTTCACCGAATACGGCCGCCTGCCCGACTTCGTCGCCGTCGGCACACGCCGCTTCGACAAGGTCCTCTACCTGCTGGACTTCCGTCAGGAGGACTGACGCCACGCCTACGGGTTGCCGTCAGAGCGACTTGGGACGGGCGCGCCGTCGGCGGACGGCCCCGGAGCGGCCATGGCCGCCTGGTTGAGAACTCTAGAGTGTGATCCAGTAGCGCCGTACGGGGCCGATCTCGGTGTCCTGGATGCTTCCGAGGACTCCCCCGTGGTGCTCGATCGTCATGGCCGAAGCGATGTTGTCGACCTCGCAGACGAGCAGGACCTGGTCCAGGCCCTGGGTCCGGGCCTCTTCGAGCATTCCGCCCAGGGCCCAGCGGGCCAGGCCGCGGCGGCGGGAGGACGGGCGGATGCCGTAGCCGATGTGGCCGGCCCAGAGCACGAAGTCGTCCGCTCCGTGTCGCAGCGCTATCGCGCCGTGCACCCGGTCGCCCTCGACGATCCACCGGTAGGTGCAGCACCACTGGTCGGCGTGCGCCGGATCCGAGTCGGCGGCCAGCCGGGCCACCCAGGCGGCGAACCCCTCCGGCGATTCGACCTCGTCGGAGGGCAGCAAACCGAAGCCGTCCTCGTGTAGGCCGGGACCCCACTCCCGGTGCGCCTCCAGCCAGCTGGCGTGCAGGCGGATTGTGGGCGCGATCAGCTCAGGCATGGGGTGATCATTTCACGGTGCCGGGGCCGGGCGACGGCATTCGGCGATACCGCAGGACGGCTGCGCTGCCGTCACCAACTACCGGAGTGCCAGGGCAGTTCACGGCGCAGCCGGGCGACGGCGCCGTGCATCGCCGAGGGGTCCGGTTCGGTGTCGTCCATCGGGTCCTCGGGCTCGGGCTGGTAGGTGAGGTCCTGCCAGATCTGCCCGATCGGGTCAGGAATCCGCTCGGCCGGATCGTGCTCCAACGGGAAGTGTCCGAGTGCCCTGAGGGTCTCGGCGGAGCTGGCCCGCAGCTGCGGTTCGCCGTTCCAGTCCTCGGAGCCGTCCAGCAGTTTCCGCAGCGCGTCCGGCGTCACCTCGGACGGTTCCCGGCCGCTCTGGTGGGCCAGCACGTACAGGGACAGGGACAGTGTCTGCAGGTCCACCTCGGCGGTCGGCGCCGCGTCGCCTTCCCAGGCCGGTGCCTGCAGTTCGGCCGCTCGGCGCACCGCGGCGCACCAGGCCGGAGGGGCCGGAGCGGATGTCAGACGGTCGAGCGCATCGGACAGGGTCCGCTGCACCACGCGGTGCGGATCGATCTCGCTGCCGGCCAACGGACCTTCCCTCCTGGACGCGGGATCATGACCGCCGCCGAGCCTATCCCGGTGCGGCCCGGCCACGGTGCCGCCGGGGCCGCGCGTCGGGGACCAGGTCGGCGGAGCGGTGTCAGGGGTTGGTCGGGA
Organism: Streptacidiphilus jeojiensis; assembly: GCF_042510965.1. Lineage (NCBI taxonomy): Bacteria > Bacillati > Actinomycetota > Actinomycetes > Kitasatosporales > Streptomycetaceae > Streptacidiphilus > Streptacidiphilus jeojiensis. The sequence continues at coordinate 250,929 of NZ_JBEUKS010000003.1, read as the reverse complement.
TCCGGTACACCGAGACGTGGGAGCGCGACTCGGCGGTGAACTCCGTCCCGGTCCAGTCCGCCTGCCTGGACTCCAGCTCGAATCCGGCCAGTTGAGCCATGAGGTCCAGTTCGGCCGGCCAGATGTAGCGGTGCTTGCTGCGGTAGAGCCGGGCCTGCCGGCTGTCGTCGAACGAGAAGTGGTGCGACACCAGGTGCTGCCGAACCACGTCGTAGGTGTCCAGGCCGATGTAGCCGGGCTGGACGTCGAAGAGCGTCCCCTGCTGTCCCGGTGGGAGCGTGCGCAGGTCGGGCACGCCGAGCTCGATGACGAAACGGCCGCCCGGCGTCAGATGCCGTGCGGCGTTGCGGAAGCAGGCGACCTGCTCGGCCTGGGTGAGCAGGTTGGAGATGGTGTTGTAGACCAGGTAGACCAGCGTGTACTCCCCCGGGGCCGTGGCGGTGGACATGTCGCCGACGATCACCGGGATCGTCGCCTCGTCCACCTTGGTCCGCAGCTGTTCGATCATCGCGAACGACAGTTCGACGCCGGTCACCGGCACCCCCCGCTCGACGAGCGGCACGGCCACCCTCCCCGTTCCGACGGCGAACTCCAGTGCGCGGCCGCCTGCGGCGAGCCCGGCGAGGAAGGCCACCGTCGGAGCCAGGACCTCCGGGGAGAACATGCCGCTGCCCGGCGTGTCATAGCGCTGGGCGGCATCGGCGTCCCAGGTCTGCTGTTGCTCCATGCCGTCCACGATCGCCGCAGCCGCCCGCGCTGTCCACCGGATTTATGCCCGGCGGAATTGCTTCGACGGATTCGCGGACCCCGCGCGGAAATACGCCGGAGAACAGCATTCACAGGCAATGTCAACCGTATTCATCGACTGGCTTTTCCGCATTCCGCGTGATATCTGATGTGCCATGGGAAATGATTCGACCGACACCGATTGGCGAGTCGATCGGCGCTGCACCAACTGCGACGCCGCCCGGCAGCTCGCGCCCGGCCTGGTCGCCGAGGTCGACGGCCGCTCCGCGGTGGTCCGGCAGCCGCGCACCGAGGCCGAGGCAGCAGCGCTGCACGCCGCAGCCTTCGCGTGTCACACCCGCTCGATCAGATTCGGCGCGCGGGGACCGGACCCCGCCCTCGATCCGTTCCCGCTGCGCCTGGCCGAGTACGTGTACCTGTGCGGGCACAATTCGCCGCACACTGCCGGTGCCAACTCCTATCTGCTGCGCCGGCCCGCCGGAAACCTGATGATGATCGACACACCGCGCTGGAGTTCCGCCCTGGCGACGAAATTCGCGGCGGTCGGAACGGTGACCGATGTGCTGCTCACCCACCGCGACCACGCCGCGCACGGCCGGGCCTACGCCGACCGGTTCGGCGCCCGGCTCTGGATCCACGAGGGCGACCTGGCCGCCGCGCCGGACGCCGACGCGGTCCTGCGCGGCACCGAACCCGTGGAGATCGCCGAAGGGGTCACCGCGCACCCGCTGCCCGGGCACACCGAGGGCAGCGTGCTCTATCTCGCCGACGACACCTACTGCTTCAGCGGCGACAGCTTCTACTGGTCCCGGTCCGACGCCGATCTCGCCGTCGCCGAGTCGGTCACCTGGTACTCCATCAGCGAACTGGCCGCATCACTGACCCGTACCGCGCCACGGATCCGCTTTAGCTGGCTGCTGCCGGGCCACGGCGACCGCAGGCAGCTGCCGGCCGACGACTTCGCCCGCCGCCTGCACGACCTGGCCCGCCGCACCGCACAACTCCCGGACCGATCGGTCGACTTCACCGCGCTGCGCTGGTGATCGATCCGCACGCCCAACGCCGCCAGCCGGCGCCGGACGGGGATCAGCGCGGTCCCGGGGTCCAGGACGGGTCGCGGCCGAGCAGGGCGAGCAACCGGTCACCCTGCGGGGCGTCCTCGGGGACGACGAGCCGGCGCCGGAACGCGGCACCGGGTCCGCGGCCCTCGTCGGGGACCAGCGCGGCCACCCGCAGCGCGGCGGCGGTGAGTTCGGCGGAGGGTTCCCAACGGGCGCCGATGGTCGCCGCGACGTCCCAGGCGTGCGCCACGTAGTCGACCATGTGGAAGCCGATCGCGATGCGCCCGGGGATGGCGAAGCCCTCGCCCACCTCCGGCAGCACGAACTGCCGTTCCAGTACGTCGTCGGCGGCGAACGCCTCGGTGACCTGGTCCGCCGACGCCGCGAACGCTCCGGCCGGGTCCTCGCCGAGTTCGCCGTCACGCCACACCGCCCACTCCTTGCCGCCGCCGCGGGCCGATGCGGCGAACCCCTCGTTCTGGCTGACCAGATGGCGCAACAGGCCGTACAGGGTCCAGTCCGCGCACGGCGTCGCCGACGCAAGCTGGTCGGTCTTCACCCGGGAGACCAACTCCCCGGTCAGCGACAGTGCTTGACGGTCCAGTTCGCGTATGTCCATGGGCCGAGCGTACGGTCGCGCAGCGGTTCGGCTCCAGAGCCAATAGGCTGCCGATCGATTGAGCCAATTGCCGGGCCGGAACGGACGGAGCGGAACGGAGCGCCGAGTTGGACGTGCACGTCAGCCTCGACGGGCAGCGTGACCTGTCCGGCCAGATCTACCGTCAACTGCGCACCGCCATCCACGAGGGGCTGCTGCGGCCCGGCGACCCGCTGCCGCCGACGAGGGAGTTGAGCCGACGCCTCGCGGTGGCCCGCAACACCGTCGCCGTCGCCTACGACCGGCTCGTCGCCGAGGGATACGCGGACAGCAGGGTCGGCTCCGGTACCTATGTGCGCACCACCGGACTGCCCGCCTCCGGGTCCGGGAGCGCCACCGAGCCCAGCGGCCCGGGGCTGCGCCCGCGCGCCCTGTGGGCGGGCCTGACCCCCTGGGCGCCGCCGCAGGTCCGGGCGCCGACGCACGACTTCCGGGTCGGCCTGCCGGACGCCCGGCTCTTCCCCTACGACACCTGGCGGCCGCTGATGGCCCGGGAACTGCGCCTGTCCGCGGCCGCGGCGGCCGGATACGGCGATCCGGCCGGCCACGCCGGGCTGCGGGCCGCCGTCGCCCGGCGCATCGGACTGTCCCGCGGCGTGCGGACCGGCCCGAGGGACGTGCTCGTGACCACCGGAACACAGCAGGCCCTGGACCTCGTCGGACGGGTGCTGCTCGAACCGGGCGACCGGGTGGCCGTCGAGGATCCCGGCTACCCGCCGGCCCGGCTACCCTTCCTGGCGCAGGGCGCCGAGGTCTGCGGCGTGCCGGTGGACGCCGAGGGCCTGCTGGTGGAGGCCATCCCGCCGGGCACCCGCGCCGTGTACGTCACCCCGGCCCACCAGTTCCCGCTCGGCATGCCGATGTCCCTGCGGCGCAGGACCGCACTGCTGCAGTGGGCACGGCGGCACGGTGCGGCGGTGATCGAGGACGACTACGACAGCGAGTTCCGCTTCGGCGGACGGCCGGTGGAGACGCTGCAGAGCCTGGACCGGGACGGCCACGTGATCTACGTGGGGTCGTTCTCCAAGGTGATGCTGCCCTCGCTGCGCATCGGCTTCCTGGTGGCACCCGCTCCGCTACGCACCGCGCTGCGCACCGCCAAGTACACCGTCGACTGGCACACGGCGGTCCCCGCCCAGGCGGCACTGGCCCGTTTCGTCGACGACGGGCTGCTCGCCCGGCACGTCCGCCGGATGCAGCACACCTACGCGGCCCGGCACCAGGCCGTCATGCGCGCGCTCGCCGATCGGTACCCGGACCTCGCCGAACTGGTGCCGTCCGCCGCCGGCCTGCATGTGACCGCCTACACCCGGGGCCGTCTGGCCGACCCCGACGCCCTCGCGGACCGGGCCGCCCTGGCCCGCGCCGCCGGCGTGGCGGTGCACACCCTGGCGGAGGTCGCCGCCGACCCCTGCACGCGCCCGGGCTTGGTCCTCGGCTACGGCTCGATCAGTGCGCCGGACATCGAACCGGGCCTGCACCGCGTGCTCGGCGCACTCCCACCCACGACCTGACCGCGTCCGTCCGGAGTGGCTGTCAGATACGCGGTCGTGGGCGGCGTCTGCCGGTGATGGTCAGCCGCCAGCGGACTTCGCCGCCGGCCGGGACCTCGGCGGCGTCGTCGGGCCCGGCCGCGGCCAGGTCGAAGACCCGCCCGAGCATCGGCTCCACGCCGACCGACCGGTAGGGGGTCGGCTGCGGGAAGCCGTTGAGGTTGCGCCACAGCGCGACTGAGCCGGGCTGCTCATGGGCGTCGAGTTCCAGCTGCAGCTCGTCCTGCCCGTCCACGACCACGACCCGGGTGGTGGCGACGACGGCGCCGACCGCGGTGCCGTCCTCGGGTTGCAGGCGGTCCAGGGCGTGGCCCTGCAGCAGGGGCCAGCGGCCGGGAATCCAGTGCGCGCCCTCGTCCGGGTAGAGCCGGGTGGGCGTCGCGTCGCGGATGTGGATCCGGGCGCTCGGCGAGAGGTCCAGCAGGGCGTGGGCGGCCCACAGGAAGCGGTATCCAGGGTCGGCGGCCAGGGTGTAGTCCACCGTCGCGGTCGGGCCGCTGGTGCGGATGCGGCGGGTGAGCCGGAACTGCGGGCACTCCACGCTCTCCTGGCCGTCGCCGCGCTGCCAGGGCCGGGACCAGGCGTCTCCGTGGTCCGGTCGGCCGCGCACGGTCGGCAGGCACTCCTCCAGGCCGCCGGCGTCGGCGAAGCCGTCCCCGGGGCGGATGCCGGCGCGGCGTGGTTCGTCGCGGTGCCACAGCCATTCGCGGCCGTGGACCCGCAGTGAGGTCCAGCGGCCCCCGTGGTCGGGATCGGTGCGGATGCGCATGCCGCTGTCCGATGGGTCGCTGGCCGATGGATCGCTGCCCGGCGGGTCGCTGCCCGGTACGGCGTCCGTGCGGGTCACCACTCGGCGAAGGAGCCGTCGGCGTGGCGCCAGACCGGGTTGCGCCAGGCGTGGCCGCTGCGGTCCGCGGCGAGGACCGCCTTCTCGTCCAGGGTGATGCCAAGGCCGGGCAGGTCGGTGCGGTGCGCATGGCCGTCGGTGAAGCGGAACGGTTCGGCGTCCACCAGGTAGGACAGCAGGTCGGCCTCCTTGTTGTAGTGGATCCCCCGGCTCTGCTCCTGGATCAGGAAGTTCGGTGTACTGAAGGCGACTTGGAGGCTGGCGGCCAGGGCGATGGGTCCCAGCGGGCAGTGCGGTGCCAGTTGCGCGCCGAAGGTCTCGGCGAGGGAGGCGATGCGGGTCACCTCGGAGATCCCTCCGGCGTGGGAGAGGTCGGGCTGGGCGACGGCGATGCCGGCGGACAGCGCGGGCAGGAAGTCGGTGCGCGAGTACAGCCGCTCACCGGTGGCCAGTGGTACCGGGGTGGCGTCGACCAGGCCGGCCAGCAGGTGGGACTGCTCGGGCAGCACCGGCTCCTCGACGAACAGCGGGTGCAGCGGTACCAGTTCGTGCAGCACCCGGCGGGCGTTGGCGGCGCTGAAGCGGCCGTGGAAGTCGATCGCCACGTCGCGGTGCGGCCCGAGGACCTCGCGGACGGCGGCGACCCGGTCGACGACCGCGGCGGTCTGCGCAGGGGTGGTGATCGGCGCGGTGCGGCCGGCGCCGTTCATCTTCACCGCCGTGAACCCCGCCTCGACCTGGGCCTGGACCTGCTCGCGCAGTTGCGCGGGCTCGTCACCGCCCACCCATGCGTAGACCCGCACCCGGTCCCGGACCGGGCCGCCGAGGAGTTGGTGGACGGGCACGCCGAGGGCCTTGCCGGCGATGTCCCAGAGCGCCTGGTCGAGGCCGGCGACGGCGCTGGACAGGATGGGGCCGCCCCGGTAGAAGCCGCCCTTGGTCAGCACCTGCCAGTGGTCCTGGATCCGCAGCGGGTCCTGGCCGATGAGGTACTCGCTGAGGACGTCGACCGCGCTGCGGACCACTTCGGCGCGGCCCTCGACGACCGGCTCGCCCCAGCCGACGACGCCGTCGTCGGTCTCGATGCGGCAGAACAGCCAGCGGGGCGGGACGAGGTAGGTGTCGATTCGTGCGATCTTCACTGGTCCTGGGTGTCCTTGTCGTCGTGGCTGCCGTGGATCTTGTCCAGGTCGCGCATGGCCTGCGTGAGCAGGGATTTCATGGCCCGTTCGGCGGCGTCGGGGTCGCCGGCGCGGACCGCGTCCAGGACCGCCCGGTGGCTGGGCACCGGGTCCTCGCTGTGCGGGGCGCTGTGCACGATCTGGTCGCGGTGCGCCAGCCCGGACTCGATGACCATCTCCATGCGTTCCAGCAGCTCGTTGTGAGTGGCCGTCAGCAGTGCGCGGTGGAAGGCGAGGTCGGCCTCGATGGCGTGGGCGGCATCGCCCTCGTGCCCCATCGCCTCCAGGGCGGTGGCGAGGGCCTGGAGGTCGGCGTCGGTGCGGCGTTCGGCGGCGAGTCGCACCGCGGCGGGTTCCACGATGCCGCGGACCTCGCCGAGGTTGCGCAGCAGCGCCACGTCGACGGCGGAGCCGGTGCTGCTGGCGAACTGCCAGCGCAGCACGTCGGCGTCGAGCAGGTTCCACTGGGCCCGGGGGCGTACGAAGGTGCCGCGTTTCTGCCGGGCGTCGACCATGCCCTTGGCGGCGAGCACCTTGAGCGACTCGCGCAGCGCGGTCAGGCTGACGTCCATCTCCTGCTGCAGGGCGACCATGTCGAGCGTGGCCCCCTCGGGGAGCGACCCGCTGAGGATCTTCCGGGCCAGGGTTTCGACGGTCTGACCGTGCACTCCGCGACGTGCGTACGGCTGCATCTGCTGTCTGCCTTTTTCTCGGGGTCGGGTCGGGTCGGGTCGGAGATCGGAGGTCGGAGCTGGTGCGGTGCGGTTCGGTGCGTTGCATTGCGGTGCGTTCAGGCCGAGGATTTGACGACGCTCCAGCCGCCGTCAACGAGCAGGCTGGATCCGGTGATGTAGGAGGCCTCGCCGCTGGCGAGGAACGCGATCGCGGCGGCGACCTCCTCGGGGGTGCCGAAGCGGCCCGCCGCGGTCTCGGCCACGCTGCGGGCGCGGTCCTCCTCGGAGACACGGTCCCAGGCCGCGGTCAGGATCGGCCCCGGCAGGATCGCGTTCACCCGCACCGCGGGCCCGTACTCGACGGCGAGCTGCCCGCACAGCGACAGCAGCGCGCCCTTGCTGGCCGCGTAGGCGGGGTGTCCCGGGATGCCCTTGTGCGCGTGCACCGAGGAGGTGAGCACCACCGCGCCGTCGTGCTCGCGGAGGTCGGGCAGCGCGGCCTTGAAGCCGAGGAACGCCCCGGTGAGATTGACCGCGAGCTGCTGCTGCCAGGAGGCGAGGGAGGTGGCGTGGGCCGGGGCGACGTGGACCGTGTAGGCGTTGCTGACCAGGACGCCGACGGGTCCGAACCCGTGGGCGGCTTCCACCACCCGCTCCCAGTCCGCCTCCTGGGAGACGTCGGCGCGTACGAAGCGGGCCCGGCCGCCGTCCTTGCGGATGCCGGCGGCGGCGTCCTCGCCGCGCTCGGCGTCGATGTCGGCCAGGACGACCGAGGCGCCCTCGGCGGCCAGACGCGCGGCGCCGGCCGCGCCGATGCCGGAGGCGGCACCGGTGACGACGGCGACGCGGTCGGTGAAGCGGGCCGCGATGTCCATGGGAAGTGGGGTCTCCTTCGGGAGCGGGTGATCCGGGCGGGTTGACGAAGGGTCATTGTGTCCGTGCGGCTACGTGCGTACCAGGACCGTCAGCTCCGCGTCGCGTTCGGCGGTCCAGGCGTAGGGCAGGCCGGCGTGCATGAGGTGGGCTCCGCTGTAGCGGGTTCCGCTGTCCTGGTCCAGGTAGCCGGCCGCCGGGTCCAGGTCGCGCAGTCGCAGCCGGGCGGGTCGGCCCGGTACCAGGGGCGCGCCGTCCAGGAGGCCGGTGCTCCAGGCGGTGACCACGACGCGGTCCCGGTCCCGGGTGTGGAACTGGAGCCCGCAGGTGGGGTCGGCGGGGCTGTTCAGCAGGTGTACCTCGCCGTGGTGGACCACGTCCCGCACCTGCTTGTAGCGGGCGATCCAGCCGGCCGCCTCCTCGCGCTGCCGCTCGGTCCAGGCACGGATGTCGGCGCCGATGCCGAGCACGCCGGAGATCGCGGTCACGAAGCGGAAGGCGAGGGAGCGGGGCCTGGGGTCGAACAGGCCCGGCGCGTCGGTGACCCACGAGCTCATCGTGTGGGCGGCGTGGGCGTGCAGGTATCCGTACTGGATCCTGAGCCGGTCCATGGGCGCGGTGTTGTCGCTGGGCCAGAGCACGTCGGTGCGGGCGAGGGTGGCGTGCTCGATGCGGCCGCCTCCGCCGGCGCAGCCTTCGACGGTCACCTGCGGGTGCGCGCTGCGCAGCCGGTCCAGGACCCGTAGGTAGCCGGCGACATGGGCCGCGTCCAGGTCCTGGTACTCGACGTCCCGGTCCGGTTCCAGGCCGGGGCGGCCGCGTTCGGTGGGCGGCCGGTTCATGTCCCACTTGAGGTAGCTGATGTCGTGGCTGCTGAGCAGTCGGTCCAGGGTGGCCAGGACGAACTCCTGCACCTCGGCGCGGCCGAGGTCGAGCAGCAGCTGGTTGCGGACCAGCGTGGCCGGCCGGCCGTCGAGGCGGTACACCCAGTCCGGGTGCTCGGCGTACAGCTGCGAGTCGGGGCTGACCGCCTCCGGTTCCACCCACAGTCCGAAGTCCAGTCCCAGGGCCCGGACCTTGCCGATGAAGTGGTCGAATCCTTCCGGGAACTTCTCCGGATCCGGGTACCAGTCGCCCAGGCCGCCGGTGTCGTCGTGCCGGCCCGGGAACCAACCGTCGTCCACGACGAACAGCTCCACTCCCAACTCAGCTGCGGTCCGCGCGAGTTCGAGCTGGTCGGTGGCCCGGACGTCGAAGCCGGTGGCCTCCCAGGAGTTGTAGAGGACCTTACGGGGGCGCAGCAGCCGCTCCCCCGCCAGGACGCGCTCGTACCGGTGCCACACCCGGGCCAGTCCGTCCAGCCCGTCGGGGCTGAAGGCGCAGGCCAGTACGGGTGTGGTCAGCGATGCCCCGGGAGCCAGCCGCACCGCGCCCTGGTCGGGGAGCCGCCCGGCGCGCACCCGGACCGCGCCCCCGGGTTCGGCGTCGGCGCTGATGCGCCAGTTGCCGGGCCAGGCCAGGGCGATCCCGTAGGTCGCGGTGGGGCCGTGGGCGGGCGCGGTGGCGTCCTGGACGGCGAGCCAGGGTGCGTACGCGTGCCCGGGAACGCCCTGACTGCTCGTCATCTCGAAGCGTCCCCGAGCCAGTTCCAGCTGGGTGAGCTGGAACTCCTGCGACCACTGGCCGGCCAGGTAGGTCAGCCTGGCCCGGTCGACGGGGACGTTCACGGCTGCCGAGTCGAAGCGCTCCAGGCGCAGTTCCCGGTCTCCGGTGCAGGTCAGTTCGGTCCACCGCTGGATGACGTCGGTGCCTGCGACGACCTGGTAGTGCAGGGTGGTGCGCAGTCCGAGCAGCTCGTCGTCGAAGTGCAGTCGCAGGGCCTGGTCGCCGTCCTGGTCGGCGCCGGTGAACGCGTACCAGCTGCCCCGGGGCCCGCCCGGGTGATGGGCGATCAGGTCGGCTCCGGTGAAGGCGCGCAGGCCCTGGGGCAGGTGTTCGGCGGGCGCCGCGTCGGCGGGGGTGAGGAAGTGGGTGCGGCGGGACCACTGCATCGGCGAGGGACCGGTCTCGATGCCGTGCGGCCCCCAGGCGGACAGTTCGGCCCAGCGGCCGCTCGGGTCCAGCGCCACCGCGTAGCTGGTGTGTTCGGTGCGCAGGATCCACGGGTCGGTGGGGCTCACTAGACGGCTCACTTGACCGCTCCCAGGTTGAGGCCGGCGACGAAGTGGCGCTGGAAGCGCAGGAACACGGCGACGGTGGGGGCTGCGGCGATCACCGATCCGGCGGCGATGACGTTCCACAGCGAGACGTACTGGCCCTGCAGTCCGATCAGCGATGCGGTGATCGGCATCTTGCTGTCGGTGCGCAGCACCGTGATCGCCCACAGCAGGTCGTTGAAGATCCAGGTGAACGACAGGGCGGACAGGGCTGCCAGCGCCGGCCGGGCCAGCGGCAGGATGATCCGGGAGTAGATCTGCCAGGGTCCGGCGCCGTCGATGACGGCGGCCTCCTGGATCTCGGCGGGGATGGCGCGCATGAATCCGTGCAGCACGAAGACGTAGAAGCCGACGCCGAAGCCCACCTGGACCCCGATCAGGGCGTCCAACTGGTCGTAGATGCCGATGACTTCGCTCAGTTTGGAGACCGGGATCAGCAGGATCTGCGGTGGCAGCAGGTTGCCGGAGAGCATCACCAGCAGCAGGGTGCGTCGCAGCGGCAGGTCGTAGCGGCTGAGTCCGAATGCGGCCATCGAGGCCAGCAGCAGGGACAGCAGCACCGTGGGCACGGTCACGATCAGGCTGTTGACCATGGCATGGCCCTGGCCGCCCTCGTTCCAGGCCTGACCGAAGTTGGCCAGGGTGAACGAGCGGGGCCAACTGCCCATGCCGTGTGCGGCGATGTCGTCGAACGAGCGGGTGCTGGTGACCAGCACCAGGGCGATGGGCAGCAGCCACAGCAGCGACAGCAGGCCTGCCGTCAGATGGAAGCCCGCGGTGCGGGCCCGGCGGGCGCGCACCGCGCGGGCGTTGCCGTCCGCCGGCGGCCTGGTCCCGGTCGGGGCGCCGGCGGTGCGGGTCAGGGCCTGGGTGGCGGCCATCAGCTCGCCTCCTTGAAGGCCCGGACCAGGTAGGTGGCGATCACGCCGAAGGCCAGCACGAAGATCACGACTGCCAGGGCGGAGCCGTAGCCCAGCCGCAGCGACTGGAAGGCGGTGGAGTACATGTAGGTGCTCAGCAGTTCCGAGGAGTGGTACGGGCCGCCGCGGGTGAGGGCCCAGACGACGTCGAAGGAGCGCAGCGAGTCGATCACGATGACGGAGAGCACCACTGCGTTGACGCTGGACAGTTGAGGCAGTGTCACATGGCGGAACTGCTGCCAGCGCGAGGCTCCGTCGACGCGCGCGGCCTCGTACAGCTGCGGGTCGATGCCCTTGAGGCCGGCCAGGTACAGCACCATGACGTAGCCGATCTCCCGCCACAGTGCGGGCACGATCACGGCGTAGAAGGCGGTGCTCTGGTCGGCGAGCCAGGCGTGCTGCCAGCCGCCGAGGCCGACGGCTCGCAGCACCTGGTTGATCAGGCCGTCGGGCTGGTACATGCCCTGCCACACCAGTGCGGTGGCCACCAGCGAGAAGACCACCGGGAGGAACAGCGCGGCCCGGTAGAACCCGATCCCGCGGCGCTCCTGCTGGAGCAACAGCGCGGCGCCCAGGCCGAGCGCGGCGGACAGGCCGCCGAACAGCAGCAGCCACAGCACGGTGTTCCCCAGGGCGGTGCGGAACACCGGGTCGTGCACCATCGTGGTGAAGTTGCCGAACCCCACCGACCGCGGGGCGGCCAGGCCGTCCCAGGAGGTGAAGGCCAGGTAGAAGCCCTGCAGCGCGGGCCAGAACACCCACGCCGCCTCCACCAGCAGCGGCACCAGGACGAAGGCCAGGACCAGCGGCGGCACCCGGGTGGCCCCGGATCGCCGCCGCGGCATGGTCAGCACCGCCATGTCACTTGCTCCAGATCTGCTGTGCGTCGCGCTGCCAGGTGGTCAGGATCGAGTTGACCTCCTTGGGCTTGGACAGGAAGTGCACCAGCGCGGTGTCGGCGGTCGGTTGCAGCGCGTCGCTGGAGTCCCGGTTGAAGAACTGGGTGACCTGCGCCGCGGAGGCTATGAGCTTGCGTCCCTTGACCACCAGGGGAGTCCCGTTGTCCTTGGCGTCGGGGTGGGTGGGCAGGACGGTGCCGGAGGAGTTCTTGATGTACAGCTCCTGCGCCTCGGCGGTGGCGAAGTAGGCGAGGAGGTCCTTGACCCCGGCGGCGTGCGCGGTCCGGGAGCTGGCGAAGAAGCCGTCGGCGGGCGCCTCCTCGGCCATCGGGACCTTCGGGTCGATCACCGGGAAGCGGAAGAAGTCGAGGTCGCCGAGGGCGTCCTTGGGGGCGGCGTCGGCGAAGAAGGTGCCGATCAGCATCATGGCGGTGCGGCCCTCCAGCAGTGAGGTGGTGGCGTCCTGGAACGCCAGCGCGGTGCCGTTGGGGTCGAAGAACGGCAGCGCCTGTCCCCAGTAGTCGAAGACCTTGTGGACCTGCGGGTCGTTGAAGCTGTGCTTCCCGGCCAGCAGTTCGCGGTGGTAGGTCGCGCCGTTGACGCGGATGTTGAGGTAGTCGAACCAGGCGGAGGCGACCCAGGCGGTGCCGCTGCCCGCGCCGATGCCGATCGGGGCGACGTTCTTGGTCTTGAGGGTCTGGCACAGGGCCAGGAACTCGTTCCAGGTGGTCGGCTCCTGGACGCCCCACTTGGCGAAGTTGGACTTGCGGTAGAAGAAGCCCCACCAGTAGTAGTCGGTGGGCACGAAGTCCTTCTTGCCGGTCGAGGGCGAGGTGCACAGGTCCCGCATCGCGGCCGAGTACCGGGACAGGTCCGGCCCCTGCCACAGGTCGCTCAGGTCCAGCAGCAGCCCCTGCTTGGCGTACGCCTCGGCGACCGAGCCCGGGTACCAGGTGTAGGCGTCCGGCGGGTTGGCGGAGGTGAGGTAGGTGGGCAGCTGGGTGCGGAAGGTCTCCGAGGCCACGGTGTTGAGCTGGGCCCGGGAGCCGCCCTTCTTGTTGTAGGCGGCGATCAGGGTCTCCAAGGCCGTCTTGGCCTGCGGCGAGGAGAGGTTGGACTGGAGGGTGACCGGTCCGCTGCTGGACTGGCTGGTGGGTGAGTTGCTGGATGTCTGGGTGACGCATCCGCTGAGCAGTGCGCCGGCACCCACGGCGCCGACGCCGGCGAGGAAGTTGCGGCGGTCGGTGGTGAAGGGGGTCATCTTCGATCTCCTTGGTTGCGCCCGCGAAACGGAGGGGCGGCGGCCCTTGGCGGCCCGGTCCCGCGGCGGCAGGCACAGCCTGTCGCAACGGCTGCCGGGCCGTCAAGATTAATTCCTAATTTATTATCTAGAGGTCAGAGCGTGGTCTGGTGGACGCTGCCGTCGACGCCTCGGAACGCGGCCAGCACGGAGCCGTCCGCCCCCGCGGCCGCACCCAGCGCCCCGGTGAACGCACTGCTGACGAAGCCAGCGTGCGGGGTCCAGCCCTGCCATCCCCCGGCGGTGGTGAAGCTGCGCTGCCACAGCGTGTAGTCGCCGGCCCGGGCGTACAGGTGCACCGTGTCCCCCGAGGCGACCAGGGTGGGGCTGCCACTGATCGTGCCGCCCAGCGAGGTCCAGTCCGACCAGGTGCCGGAGCTGTCCCGCAGCCGCCACCACACCGCGTCGTCCGGCGTGCGCACGGCCACGTGCAACTCCCCCGCGGCGTCGACCACGACCGAGGGCCGCCCGTAGACCGGCTGGTCGCCGGGGGCGCCGAGGGACGTCCAGTCCTGCTGGGGTCCGCGCGACCACACGCTGCCGTCGGTGCCGCGGGCGAACAGGGTCCACTGGTCCGCGCCGGAGAACGCCACCGTCGGCGCGTCGGTCAACGAGCCGCCCAGGTCCTGCCAACCGCCCCAGTGGCCGTCGCTGAGCACCCGGCGGTAGGCGTGGTCGTCGGTACCCCGGACGAACACGTCGATCCGTCCGCCCGCCGAGCCGTAGGCGGCGGGCTGGCCCAGGAACCGGCCGCCGGTCGGGCCTCCCAGGTCCGGCCCCGTCGACCAGGCGCCCTGCTGTCCGGTCCGCACCTGCAGCGAGCCGTTCTGACCACGGGTGAAGACGGTGAGCGTGGCGCCGTCGGCCACCAGGGCGGGGCTGGACGTCGAGGTACCGGGCAGCTGCGTTCCGGGAGCCGTGTCCGTACCGCTGAGGCGCAGGAACGCGGTGCCGTGCGCGGGCACCTGCACCGTGTAGGAGCCGGTGAACGCCCCGCGGTCGGCGCGGGCCCGCAGGTCCCGCACCGCCACCTTCCCGGTCAGACCCGCGTCCGCGAAGCTGACGGTGCGCTGCTGGGGCTGGTCGGAGCGGTTGAGCAGGACCACCGCGCGCTGCCCCGAGCCCTGGAGGACCTTGCTGTAGACGTCACCGACCGAGTCGGTGGCGACCCGCACGCCCTGGATGTCCAGCGGGTCCTGATCCACCGCGATGATCTCCGGGTTGCGCAGGGTGTCGATCATCGACTGCGGCAGCGTCCGCGGATCGCTGCCCAGCATCAGCGGCGAGGCCATCTCCGCCCACATCACCAACTGCGTGGTGGACTCCTCCTGCGACAGTTCCAGGCCGCCGCCCGCCAGTTGGCGCATGGGGACGAGGTAGTCCGGGTCGTTGTAGTGCCCCGGCCCCTGGGCCTCGGGGTGCCAGGCGTTGGCGTCCATGTTGCGCAGGATGTTCGGCCACTCGCCCGCCGTGGGGGTCCCCCAGGCGATGTCGGTCCCGGTACGCCACGAGTCGGCGGTGGTCGGTCCGTAGACGTAGGCGTTGTGGGCGTCCTGCGCCGGGGTGTGCGGCAGCCCCCAGTCGTCGGTCAGCGGATTGCACAGGTTCAGCAGCATCGGGCGGCCCGACGCGGCGACCGCCGCGCTGAACTGCTTGAACGCGGTCCCCGGGTCCATCTTCTCGGCGATCCCGCAGAGGAAGTCGACCTTGACCGCGTCGATCTTCCAGTCGGCGAACTGCCTGGCGTCCTGGGCGTAGTGGCCACCGCTGCCGAGCCCGCAGTTCTTGCCGTCGTACACGCCGGCGTCGGTGTAGATCCCCGCCCGCAGGCCGCGCCGGTGCAGGTAGTCCACCAGCGCCGGGATCCCGGACGGGAACCGGGTCGGGTCGGCCACCAACTGGCCGGTGACCGGGTCCCGCGGCGTGTCGGCCTGCCAGCCGCCGTCCAGCCAGACGATGTCGTAGCCGCTGTCCCGCAGCCCGCTGCTGACCAGGTAGTCGGCAACTCCCTTGACCTGGGCCTCGGTCGGCGCCCCCAGACCGTAGTAGGTGTTCCAGCCCATGTACGGGGTCGGCGCCAGACCGCTGTCGTAGAACTGCGGCGCGCCCTGGTCGTCCGCAGCGCGAGCCTGCGGCACCCCCAGAGCCACCAGCACGGCGGCACCCAGCAGCGCCGCCGCCCGCCGCCGCCCCCGCGTCATCCCAGCACGATGCGAAGTCACGTACGTCTCCCGTGAGTTGAGGCCTCTCGACACCGCATCCACGCCGGACATCGACGGCGGCGTCACGGCGAAGACTGTGGCTGGGCCCACTCAGGGCTGTCAATATTTATTGCTAATTAACTTAAATTCGGAGCGTGACCGTCGTCGGCACCCGTCAGATCTCGGCTCCCGGGCGTTCGAACTGCGCGCGGTACAGCTCCTCGTACCGGCCGCCCGCGACCAGTAGTTCCTCGTGCGTGCCGCGTTCGACGACGGTGCCCGCCTCGATGACCAGGATCTGGTCGGCGGCGCGGATGGTGGACAGGCGGTGCGCGATGACCACCGCGGTGCGGCCCTCCAGGGCCTCGGCGAGCGCCTCCTGGACGGCCACCTCCGAGGTGGAGTCCAGGTGGGCGGTGGCCTCGTCCAGGATCACCACGCGCTGACGGGCCAGCAGCAGACGGGCGATGGTCAGCCGTTGGCGTTCGCCGCCGGACAGGCGGTAGCCGCGCTCCCCCACCACCGTGTCCAGGCCGTCGGGCAGCGAGGCGACCAGGCCGTCCAGCCGGGAGCGGCGCAGCGCGTCCCACAGTTCGTCCTCGGTGGCCCCGGGCCTGGCCAGCAGGAGATTGGCGCGGACGGACTCGTGGAAGAGGTGGCCGTCCTGGGTGACCATGCCGATCGAGGCGCGGATCGAGTCCTGGGTGAGATCGCGTACGTCGACGCCGCCCAGGCGCACCGCGCCCTCGTCCGTGTCGTACAGCCGTGGCAGCAGTTGCGCGATGGTGGACTTCCCGGCGCCGGAGGAACCGACCAGCGCGACCATCTCGCCGGGCTCGGCGCGGAAGGAGACGCCGTGCAGCACCTCGGTGCCGCCGCGGGTGTCCAGGCTCGCCACCTCTTCGAGGGAGGCCAGGGAGACCTTGTCGGCGGACGGGTAGCCGAAGCGGACCGCGTCGAACTCCACGGAGACCGGGCCCTCGGGGACCCGGCGGGCGTCCGGCTTCTCGTCGATCAGCGGCTCCAGGTCGAGCACCTCGAAGACCCGCTCGAAGCTGACCAGCGCGCTCATGGCCTCGACCCGGGCACCGGCCAGCGAGGTCAGCGGGGCGTACAGGCGGGTGAGCAGCAGGGCGAGGGAGACGACGGCGCCGGGTTGCAGCTCTCCGCGAATGGCGTAGAAGCCGCCGAGGCCGTAGACCAGTGCCAGCGCCAGTGCGGAGACCAGGGTCAGCGCCGTGATGAACACGGACTGCGCCATGGCCGTGCGCACGCCGATGTCGCGCACCCGTCGGGCCCGCGCGGCGAACTCGGCGGACTCGTCGGCGGGCCGGCCGAAGAGCTTGACCAGGGTCGCGCCGGGCGCGGAGAAGCGCTCGGTCATCCGGGTGCCCATGGCCGCGTTGTGCTCGGCCGCCTCGCGCTGCAGTCGTGCCATCCGGGCACCGGTGCGGCGGGCGGGGACGACGAACATCGGCAGCAGCACCAGTGCGAGCAGGGTGATCTGCCAGGAGATGGTGAGCATCACGGCGAGGGTCAGCAGCAGCGTCACGACATTGCTGACCACACCGGAGAGCGTGTTGCTGAAGGCGCGCTGCGCGCCGATGACGTCGTTGTTGAGGCGGCTGACCAGCGCGCCGGTGCGGGTGCGGGTGAAGAAGGCCACCGGCATGCGCTGGACGTGGTCGAAGACGGCGGTCCGCAGGTCCAGGATCAGCCCTTCGCCCAGGCTTGCCGACAGCCAGCGGTTCAGCAGCCCGAGCGCGGCGTCGGCGAGGGCGATCGCGGCGATGAGCAGCGCGAGGCGGATGACGGTGCCGGTGTCCTTGCCGTTCACGATCGCGTCGACGACGCGGCCGGCGAGGACCGGGGTGGCGACGGCCAGCAGCGCGGTCGCCACGCTGAGCACCAGGAACTGGATGATCTGCCGGCGGTGCGGGCGGGCGAAGGCCCCGATGCGCTTCACGGTGGCCCTGGTGAGGGGACGGCGCTCCTGCTGCGCGCTCATCACGCTGTGCAGCTGCATCCAGGCTGTGGATTCCATGCTCATGCGGAGACTGTCCCTCGTGGCGTTTCGGTATGGCGGCCTTGAAGCCGCGGGTTCCGGAGGAAGGCATCGGGCGGCGTCGCGAGCATCATCGCAGGGTTGGCCCACCGCTTGGGCCCGGGCGTGCATCCGGGACGCCCACCCGCGACACGTGCTCGCACCGAGGGCGCTCTGCGGCAGGATCCTGGTAGCGCACGGGCCCCGTCGCCTTCCCTGCGACGGGGCTGTGCCCTCGGCGCAGCGACACCGGTACGACGATCTTCACCGACCGACCGGTTGTGGTGCAGGACCTTAACCAGTTCTGAACGAGTCCGGACATGCAACAGCCCGGTCGAGGGAGGACTGTGACGTCGCGTGTCCTGGCCCGGGTCGGTCGGGTTCCGGGCCTAGGGTCGGATCCGTGCCGTTCGATCCATCGCGCCGCAGCGTGCTGCGGCTGGCTGCCGGCGCCGTAGTCGCCACGACGGGTGCAGCCGCCTCGCCCGGCCGGGCCGGCCCGGGGAGTTTGGTCATCGCCGCCGACCAGGCGTCACGGCGGGCCCTGCTGCTGGACCCCGCCCAGGCGACGACCCGCGCGGTACCCGCCCCGCTGTGGTCCTGGGCGCCCGGCGACACTCCCGGCAACGCGCTGGCCGACCTCGCCCCGGACCGGACCTGGCGGAACGTCAGCGAGGCCAAGTGGTCCACCGCTCCGGGCCGGGCCACCGTCCTGACCTGCGCCTCGGAGGGACTTGCCGCCGCTGTGGGCGTCTCCGACGGGCAGGTGTACTGGGCCGCCGCGATCCCCGGCGCCAACCTGCACACCCTGGAGTGGCTCCCCGGCGGCGACATCGCCGTGGCCGCCAGCACCGCCGGCTGGGTGCGCCGCTACGCCGCCTCCCTCGGCCCCCGCTCGACCTCCTGCTCCCAGTACCCGCTGCCCGGCGCGCACGGACTGCACTGGGACGCGACGACGGGCCTGCTGTGGGCGCTGGGGGACGATCTGCTGGTCGCCCTGGCCGTGAACGGTCCGGACGGTCCGGACGGTCCGGACGGTCCCCGGCTCACCGAGGCGGCCCGCTACCGGCTGCCGGACCACGGCGGGCACGACCTGGCCGCGGTCGCCGCCGACAGCGACCGGCTCTGGGTCACCACCAACGCCCACGTCCACCAATTCTCGCTCGGCACCCGCAGTTTCCTGCCCGGTCCCGTGCCGGCCGAGGTGGACCGGTCGCAGGTCAAGAGCATCGGCGACGACCCGGCGACCGGGCAGATCCTGCTGGTCTCACCCCGGGTCGCCACGCCGCAGTCCGACAACCCCTGTGCCTGGTGCACCTCCACCATCGAACTCCTCGCCCCCACCGGCGAGGCGACCCTTCCCGGTTCCGGCCTCTACAAGGCCCGCTGGGCGGGCCGGTGGCCGGGCGTCACACCAGGACCGCCCCCACGACCAGCGCCGCGACGCCGATGAGCAGGGCCACCACGCCCCAGGCCAGGTCCGACGTCCGGGAGCGGTGTTCGGCCGCGAGGTCCGCGGTGAAGACGGCCGGGTCGGCGGGCGAGTAGTGGATGGTGACGTCCCGTCCGTAGGAGCCGGCGGGGTCGGGCAGCCCTGACGAGCAGTAGGCGGTGACGGCCGTGCCCTCGTGGGTGGTGAAGGCGACGACCGGGGTGTCACTGGTGGTCGTGTGGCCGTCCTCGTCGGTGCGGACGTCCCTGAGCACCGCGACGACCCGGCCCGGGACACCGCCCGAGGAGCTCAGCGTGTCGATGCGGCGGCTCAACTCGCTTGCGTTCTGCGGCAGGTAGCACACCCCGCAGAGGGTCCACGGCCCGCCGAAGCCGAGCAGCGCCCAGGGCCAGCCCCAGTCGACCGCGGCGAGGGCGACCAGCCCGGCGTAGACCAGGAAGACCGCGCAGTTCGGCCCGCCGAGTCCGCGCCGGCCTGCCTGGAGGTCGTCGGTGAACTTGAAGGCGTGCGGCCTGCCGGGCGGATAGCGGATGCCGATCTCCCGGCCGGTCCAGGCCGTGCTGACCCGGTCGCCGTGCTCACCGTCGTTGGTCACGGTGAACTCCTGCCCGGTGGAAGGGTCCTGGAAGGAGACGACCACCGGTATCCCGTCCGACCCGGAGCTGCCGTTCCGGGGTTCGCGCACCCGCTCGATCCGTCCCGTCACCCTGACCGCCCGCTGGGCCCGGGTCACCCCGGCCAGCGACCGCCCGTACCCCAGCAGCGCCAGGGCGCCGAACACCGCACACCACAGCGCCAGACAGCCGTGCCAGCCCATGCGTCTTCCTTCTGCCCTTCCGCGGACGGGTCCATCGAGCACACTGCCTTCGCGGTCAGCCCACCGGGCTGCGCCGCACCACCCTGCCCTGTCCGTCCGCCTCCAGCGAGGCCGAGCCCCCGGGTCCGGTCACCCCGATCCGGATGGTGAGCGAGCTGGTGAGCCGGTCGACGCTGAGCTGCCAGGTCTGCGGGGAGTGCACGCCGAGGGTGGTGACCGCCTCCTGGACCAGGGCCGGGAAGCGCTCGTACGGCAGCGAGCCCGGGTCAAACTGCAGGGCTTGCGTGCCGGTGGGGGTGGGGGTGAACACGATCGACAGCAGCCGGTCCTGCACCACGACGGTGAGTGCCTGGCGGGTGCCCCTGCCCTTGGTGAGCGAGTCGACGGCCCGGCGCAGCTCGCCCCGGTCCAGGAACGACTGGCCCGGACCGAGGGTGACCGTGCCGCTCGCCGATGTCTCCACCGTGCTGGACCAGGTGGAGGAGACCGACACCGAGGGCTGCGCGCCCGAGGGCGGCCGTGCGGCGGTGTCCTGGGCGAACAGGTCCGCGCGGAACAGCAGGACCACGGCGGCCGCGCCGAGCAGCAGTCCGACCAGTGCGACGAGGCCGAAGGAGCAGCCCTCCTGGGATTCGCGCGCCACCGCCGGCCCGGGCACCGTGTCGAGTCGGGCCCCAGCCACCCGGTCCTCCCACTCCGGCGTCGGCCGTTTCACGATCCTGGCCCGCCACGGCCGGTCCGGCGGGTACTGGACCACCAGGACGCCGCGCGGGCGGTAGTCGGGCAGGTCGACGCGGTTGATGTCCTGGGTGATCTCGACGCGGAAGCCCGGCGCGTCGTCCGGCACCACGGAGAGGTCGAACCGCACCGGCACGTCGCTCGGCTCACCGGTGGTGGCGTCCATGCTCTCGATCATCGCGAGGGCCGTGCGGGGCGCGACCGCGGCCTCCCGGTCGCGCTGCCTTCTGACCCCGAGGAAGCAGAGCAGCCCGTAGCCGGCGGCCAGGCCCGACCCGGTGCCGAAGAGCGGTCCGCTGTTGACGACCGCACCCACCACCAGGGCGGCCAGCGAGGTGCCGATCACGCCCCCCGTCACGAGTCCCCGGGCGAGGGTGAGGGAGGTGCCCGACCTCGGCTGGGTACCGGGCTTGGGCAGGGTGCCCGTGGTGATCGTCATACCGGCGATTGTGCCGGGCCGGGGTGCCCGGCGGACGCACTTCCGCGGAACCGTCCGGGACGCTTTCGCCCCGCTCCCGATCCACTGCGCAAAGTAGACTAATCTCGCATTTCCACGAGAAGCCGGGTATCCCCTAACGCCGGGAGCGCTCGCATGGCGGACCAATCGGTGCGTGGCCCGACCAGCTACGACCCACGGAGCAGACCGGCACCGTCGGCCGCCGGGACCGACCTGCTGGCGCTCAACGGCATGGGCAGCTTCGACTGGGACCTGGAAGCCGGGACCTACCACCTCGACCCGGTCGGCCTGGACGTGTTCGACCTGCGGCCGGAGGACTACGACGGCCGCCCGGCCTCGCTCGCGAGCAGCGTCACCCACGAGGACGGCCTGCGCCTGGACGCCGCGGTGACCCTGGCCATCCAGGCCGGCCACCTGACCTTCGCGGCCTACTTCCAGGTGGTCTGCCGCGACGGCTCGCTCCGCTGGGCGCACACCCAGGGCCGCATCCTGCGCGACGAGCAGGCCCAGCCCTACCGGATCGTGGGGATCGTCCGCAACGCCGACGAGGAGCTGGCGCACGCCGAGGCGATGCGCACGCTGGGCGCCGACCGGCGCCGCCAGACGGACTTCGTGCGGGCCACCACCGAGGCCCTGGCGCGGGCGCTCACGGTGCAGGACGTGATCAACGTGGTCACCGACAGTGAAGGGCTGCGCCGGTTCGGCGCCGACGGACTGGCCCTGGGCCTGATCGAAGGCAGCAGCATGCGGCTGGTCGCCGCCACCCACCCGCCCTCACCAGCGCTCCGGGCCCAGGACGACTTCTCGCTCACCCGGTTGGACGACCAGCTGCCGCTGGCCGAAGCCGTCCGCACCGGCCGCCCGCAGTTCATCGGCGACCAGGACCAGCTCTGCGCCCGCTTCCCCAGGCTGCGCCCCTACGCGGACCAGATGGGCATCAACGCCGGCGCCTTCCTCCCCCTGATCGCCCAGGCACGCACCCTCGGCGCGCTGGGCCTGTACTACGGCGACAGCCACGAGTTCAGCACCGAGGACCGCAACATCTGCATCGCCCTGACCAGCGCCGTGGCCCAGTCCCTGCAGCGCGCCGTGCTCTTCGACCAGGAGCGCGAGTTCGCCACCACCCTGCAGACCACCATGCTGCCCCGGCGGATCCCGCAGATCAGCGGCGGCGAGGTGGCCGTCCGCTACCGGGCCGGACGCAGCGGACGGGAGGTGGGCGGGGACTGGTACGACGTGATCCCGCTGCCGCACGGCCGGGTCGGGCTGGTGGTCGGCGACGTCGAGGGGCACGACAGCCACGCCGCCGCCATCATGGGCCAGCTGCGCATCGCCCTGCGCGCCTACGCCGCCGAGGGCCACTCCCCCTCCACCGTCCTGGCCCGGGCCTCGCGGTTCCTGGCCGAGCTGGACACCGAACGCTCCGCGACCTGCATCTACGTCGAGGCGGACCTGGAGACCGGGGTGCTCCGGCTGGCCCGGGCCGGCCACCTGGAACCGCTGCTGCGGCACCGCGGCGGCCGCACCGGCTGGCCCGCGGTACGCGGCGGGCTCCCGCTGGGGATGGCCACCGCCTTCGAAGCCGACGACTACCCGGAGACCCGGCTGCACCTGAACCACGACGGGGTGCTGCTGCTGTGCACCGACGGTCTGGTCGAGCGCCCCGGCCAGGACATCGCCGAGGGCATGGCGGCGCTCGCCGCAGCCCTGCAGTCGGGACCGCTCCGCACCGAGGAGCTCGCCGACCACCTGTGCCACGAGGGGTCCGGACGGGCGGGGACCGAGGACGACATGGCGCTGCTCCTGCTGCGGCGCACCTCGGCCGCCGGCGGCCGGGTGCCGATCCGGGCGGTGCTCCACATCCACCAGGCCGATCCGGAGGGACTGGTCGAGGCCCGCGCCGTGCTCCGGCAGATCCTGTCCGGCTGGGCGGCCACCGGTCCGGTCGGTGACATCGAGCTGGTGGCGGACGAGCTGATCACCAACGCGCTGGTGCACACGGACAGCGGTGCCACGCTGACCGTCGAGCTCCTCGGCGACGCCGGACCGCGGGTGCGGCTGGAGGTCCAGGACTCCTCCAGCGAGTGGCCCCGACGCCGGACCCCGGGCGAGACCGCCACCTCCGGCCGGGGGCTGCTGCTGGTGGACGCCCTTGCCGAGCGCTGGGGGGTGCAGCCGCTGGGCTCCGGCAAGAGCGTCTGGTGCGAGTTCCCACTGCCCGCACTGTGAGCGACGGGAGGCCTGCGAATTAATTGACATTGTCAACCATGTAGGTTTACCGTCGATCTATTACTTGAACACATGAACCATCAAGGTCCTCAAGCCTCAGGGAGCACCTCCATGACCGCCGTCCTGTTCGTCGTCACCGGCGCCACCCACTGGACCCTGGCAGACGGGACCCTGCACCCCACCGGCTTCTGGGCCGAGGAACTCGCCGAGCCGCACCGGATCTTCAGCGAAGCGGGCTACCGCATCACCGTCGCCACCCCCGGCGGGGTCCCCGCCCCCGTCGACCGGGCCAGCCTGGCCGCCGAGGCCAACGGCGGCCAGGAACAGGCCGACCGGCTCAGCGCCTACCTCGACTCGATCCGCGACACGCTGGAGGCCCCGGCCAAACTGGCGGAAGTGGACCCTGACACGTTCGACCTGGTCTTCTACCCGGGCGGCCACGGCCCGATGGAGGACCTCGCAGTGGACCAGGACTCCGGCCGGATCCTCACCCGCGCCCTGGACTCCGGCAGGCCCCTGGGCGTGGTCTGCCACGCACCGGCCGCGCTGCTCGCCGCCCGCCGCGAGGACGGCAGCTGGCCGTTCGCCGGCTACCGGATGACCGCCTTCACCAACGCCGAGGAGACCGCGGCCGGCCTCGCGGCCAAGGCCCGGTGGCTCCTCCAGGACCGCCTGGTCGAGCTCGGCGCCGACTTCGTCGAAGCCGCGCCGTTCGCCCCGCACACGGTGGTCGACCGCAATCTCTACACCGGCCAGAACCCGGGTTCCTCCGCCGAGCTGGCCCGCACGCTGGTGGACGCCGTCTCCGTCGACCCGGCCACCGTGGTGGCCCGGGTGCGAGCCACCTTCGACACCGGCCGGACCAGGCCGCTCGCGTGGCGGCTGGGCCAGCTGAACGCCCTGCGCGCGCTGCTGGTGGAGCAGTCCGACGCGTTCCTCGCCGCGCTCAACGCCGACCTGGGCAAGAGCGCGACCGAGGCGCAGCGCAGTGAGGTCGGGTTCGTCGTGAACGAGATCGACCACACCCTGGCGCACCTGGAGCAGTGGCTGCGCCCGAAGCCCGCCGGCGTGCCTGCCGCCTTCATGCCCGCCGAGGCGCGCGTGGTGCGCGACCCGCTCGGCGTCGTCCTGATCATCGCCCCGTGGAACTACCCGCTGCAGCTCGCGCTGGCGCCGCTGGTGGGCGCTCTCGCGGCGGGCAACACGGCCGTGCTCAAGCCCAGCGAGATGGCCCCGGCGACCTCCGCCGCGATGGCCCGGCTGATTCCGCGCTACCTGGACCGGGAGGCCGTGGCCGTCGTCGAGGGCGCCGTGGCGGAGACCACCGCGCTGCTGGAGCAGCGTTTCGACCACATCTTCTACACCGGCAACGGCGCCGTCGGACGGATCGTCATGACCGCCGCCGCCAAGCACCTCACCCCGGTCACCCTGGAGCTGGGCGGCAAGAGCCCCGCCGTGGTCGAGCCGGGCGCGGACCTGGCGGTCACCGCCCAGCGGATCGCCCGCGGCCGGTTCCAGAACGCCGGCCAGACCTGCGTCGCCCCCGACTACGTACTCGCCATCGGCGCCACCGCCGCCGCGCTGGAAGCCGAACTGGTCACCGCAGTAAGGGCGTTGTACGGGGAGAACCCGGCGACCAACAGCGAGTACGGACGGATCGTCAACGAGCGCCACCACGACCGGCTCACCGCGCTGCTGGCCGACGGACGGATCGTCACCGGCGGCACCCACGACCGGGCGAGCCGCTACCTCGCACCGACCGTCCTGGCCGACGTCTCGCCCGAGGCCCCGGTGATGCAGGCGGAGATCTTCGGCCCGGTCCTGCCGATCGTCGCCGTACCCGACCTCGACGCAGCGATCGCCTTCATCAACGAGCGGGACAAGCCGCTCGCCCTGTACGCCTTCACCGAATCGGAAGAGACCAAGCAGCGCCTGACCGAGGAGACCTCCTCCGGCGGTCTGGTCTTCGGCCTCACCGTCGCGCACCTGGCCGTACCCGAACTCCCCTTCGGCGGCGTGGGCGAGAGCGGCATGGGCCGCTACCACGGCGAGTACTCCATCGACACCTTCAGCCACCTGAAGGCCGTCCTGGACAAGCCCATCGCCTGACGGTTCGTCTCTGCGGCATACCGTACGGTCGGATCGGGTCGGTACGCTGACCCTTCCGACCGGAACGACCCAACAGGGAGAGACTGCGTGAAGGTGGCAGCGATCCACCACGTATCGGTCATCGTCTCGGATCTCGACGCGGCCCTCGACTTCTACACCCGTGTGCTCGGCTTGTCCGTCCGCACCGACCGCCCCGACTCCATCGGCCCCGGCGCCTGGCTCGACGCCGGAGGGCAGCAGGTTCATCTCCTACCAGGCGATCCGCCTCCCGCCCGCGGCCAGCACTTCGCCGTACTCGTCGATGACCTGGACGCCACCGTCGCCGAACTGCGCGCCGCCGGCCTGCGGGTGAGCGATCCGGTGCCTGTCGGCAGCGCCCGTCAGGCATTTCTGGCCGATCCAGCGGGAAACGCCATCGAACTGCACGAAGCCGCCACGCCCTGAACGACCGGGGGCGAACCGCCGATGCCCGCGCTCCAACCCCGGATGAAGGCCAGGTTCCGGCTATGACCGAGAGGACCATCGACGTCATCCGGGAGGCGTTCGCCGAGCCGGACGAGTTCACCTCCTCCCCGCTGTACCGCGCGCTCAGCCGTACGGTCGCCGCCGAGGAACGGCTGCTCGCCCTGGCCGCGCGGGGCCGGGCCGGGCAGTACCCGACCTTCCTGTTCTTCGGCGCGGTGCACCAACTGCTACTGGCGGGCGCGGAGCATCAACTCGCCCGCTACTACCCCTCGGTGGCGGGCCCTGACGCGCTCGCCCCGGACGAGGCGGCCGGGCCCGCCCTGCTGGACTTCTGTCTGCGTCACGAGACCGAGCTGACCGGGCTGATCAGCACCCGGCTCGTCCAGACCAACCACGTGCAGCGGGCCCTGGGCCTGCGCATCGGGCTGGCCGAGATCGCCCGGCACACCGACGCGCCGGTTCACCTGATCGAGGTCGGCACCAGCGCCGGCCTGAACCTGCGCTTCGACCGCTACGGCTACACCCTCGGCGGCCGCCGCTACGGCGACCCGGCCTCCCCGGTGCAGCTGGTCGCCGCACTGCACGGCCCGGACACCCTCCCCGACCTGGACGTGCTGCCCGCGACGGCCAGTGTCCACGGCGTCGACCTGAACCCGGTCGACGTGCGGGCGCAGGCGGACCGCCGCTGGCTCGAGGCCCTGGTCTGGCCGGAGAACCTGGACCAGCGCAGGCTGCTCGCCGCGGCGCTCGACGTGGTCGCCGCGGACCCGCCGCAGGTGCTGCGCGGTGACGCCGTCGACGTGCTGCCCGCGCTGGCAGCGGACCTACCGCCGGGCGAGCCGCGCGTGGTCTTCCACTCCGCGACCCGTCTGCACGTGCCGCTGGATCGGCGCGCCGCGTTCGACGCGGCGATCACCGCCGTCGGCACAGCCGGCCCGCTGTGGTGGCTCTGCGTCGAGGACGGCCCCGACCCGGATCCTCGGCCCGCGGCTTCGCGCCGCGACCGCATCGGCCCGGCACTGCGCCTGCGCGACCCCGACGGCGACGACCACACCCTCGCCGTGGTCGAGGGCCACCTGCGCTGGGTCGAGACACTCCAGGCCGATCCCGACGACTCCAGTCGACTCGAAGGCGACGAAGAAGGGCGCTTTGCCCGGTAGAGACTCAGCTGGGCCGCTGCGGCGACGCGACGGCGGCCCGCGCTGCGGATCAGCCGCAGTGTCTCGGCGGCGGATGGACGATCCGTCAGTCCGCTCCACCCCAGGCGGGGATGGAGGCGTTTGCATGCGTCGGCGTCTCCCTTGCGATGGATCGGTTGCAGTCCGCCCGGTACCGGTGCGCTGCGTCGAAGATGCTCCAGCCGTCGATCTCCTCGGTGGCGGGAGCGTCGGGTCGCCAACCGCGGTTCAGGGCTGCGTCGAGCAGCGCCCTGACAGTGCCCGGCTCGTGGAGGTTCAAGGTCCTACCGAGGTCCATGCCGACCGCCCCGGACGGCATCAGGTACCCGTCCGGGACAAGCCGATCGGGGCCCGCCCGGAAGGCGATACGGAGACGCCCCGTCGTTCTGGGCCGGCGGATGACGAGTGTCTCGCAGCAGTCCTCGTACCGGCCGTCGCCCAGGGTGCGGTGATGGTGGCTCAAGCTCCAGAGGAAGCCCTCCCCCTCGACCACGAGACGCCGTGCCCTCTTGTCACTACGAGCCATCCCCCGATCCTAACGACCCGCGTTCCGCGCGATTCCGTGTGGCTCGGGTTCGGTCGGCGGCCTTTCGCTGCAGGTGCGCTTGCATATGTGCGATCTGGGTCTTCAGACCGAGTTGCTGGAAGATGTCGAGGGCTTGTCTGAGGTGCGTGTCGCTTTCCTCGATTCTTCCGAGCTGCTGGTAGCACTGCCCGATGCCGGCGTGGGCGCCGGCTTCGACGGCGGCCATACGGGTCTGGCGGGCCAGGTTCAGGACATCGCGGTAGAGCTCCAGGGCACGGAGGTGATCGCCCGTTGCGGCGACGGTCCCGGCGTAGAGGTCCAGAGCCCAGGCTTCGTTTCCCCGGGCGCCGATCCGGCGGAAGATGTCGAGGGCCTTCTGGAGATCCGGGAGCCCGTCTTCCGGGCGGCCGGCGAGACGCTTGAAGTATCCGAGGTTGCCCCATGCGTTGGCCTGGCCATTGGGGTCGGCGAGGTCGCGGAAGAGTTCGAGCGCTCGCCGTGCCGCGTCGATGGCGGCAGGGTGGTCGCCGGCGTGGGCACAGGCCTGTCCCAGCCCCAGGAATGCTCTGGCTTGACCGATCCGGTTGCCGGCTCCGCGGTGCAGGTGCAGGGCCTGTTGTTGATGGCGGGTGGCCGTGGTGTAGTCACCGGTGGTTTCGTGGACCACGCCGAGGTTGGACAGGGCGGTGGCCTGCCCCTCCTGGTCGCCGAGGGCCTGGTAGGCGGCGAGGGCGGTGTGGAGGTCGCGTTCGGCTGCTGGGTAGTCGCCGTTGAGCCGGTAGACGGTTCCTCGTTGGACATGGGCGTTGGCCAGTCCGAGGTGCTCGTCCAGTTGCCCGTACCGCTCGATCGCGTGGTGAAGGTGCTGTTCCGCCATGGCGCGCCGGCCGGTGAACGCGCTGACTTGTGCCAGCAGGGTCAACGCGTTGGCGTGCCCGAGGTGCCCGCCGGCCCGTTCGCAGTGGTGCAGCGCGGCTTCCAAGTCGGAGGCCGCGCCGGTGAAGTCTCCCGTCAGCGCCCGCAGATAGGCCAGGTCGGTCAGCGCGGTACCCAGGACAGCGGGCAGTCCCAGTCGTTCGGCCAGGTCGGTGGCTGTGGAGTGCACGGTGATCGCTTCGTCCCAGGGGCCGTCGGCAGCCAGCAGGGTGGCCATCGCGCCCGCGAGCCGCACGGCCCGCAGCCCGTCGTGGGCGGCGGCGTGGCCGAACGCGGCCAGCAGGTTGGAGCGTTCGGTGCGCAGCCAGGTCCAGGCGGAGCTTCGGTCGGTCAGCGTGGGAGCGACCTTCGGCGCGGGTCCCTGGACCGGGAGCCGTGGAGTCGAGGTCACGAGTGCCTGCGCGCACCAGGCGGTGTGCTGGTAGTAGTCCAGCAGTCGGGTCGCGGCGGGGTCTTGTCCGCCGGGTGCCTGCTGTCGTGCCTGCTGTCCTGACAGCGTGCGGGCGTAGGCGCGCACAAGGTCGTGCAGCCGGTAGCGGCCGGCCTGGTGCTGCAGCAGCAGGTTGTGGTCGAGCAATGACTCCAGCAGGTGCTCTGCGGTACGCACGTCGCCCAGGTCGGCCAGATTCGCGGCAGCGTACGCATCGATGTCGTCGCCGGGAAGGTGGCCGAGCAGGCGGAACAGGTACTGCTCCGCCTCGGGCAGCCGGTCGTAGGAGGTGGCGAAGACCGCGGTCAGGTCGCGATCGGTGTCGCGCAGGTGGGCGAGCCGGTCGGTCGCATCCCGTAGATGTGCGACCAGGTCCGGGACGCGCAGGGCCGGGCGGTGGCGCAGTCGCGCTCCGACGATCCGCAACGCCAACGGGAGCCGTCCGCACAGCTCCACCAACTCGGCGACGGCGTCGGTCTGGTCGGCGCTGATCCGCTGCGGCCCGGCGACCTGACGCAGCAGCGTCGCGGCCTGGTCGATGTCGAGCACGTCCAGGGTCAGCGTGTGCGCGTCGTCCAACCCGGTCAGGCGGGTCCGGGAGGTGATCAGGACCAGGCAACCGGCCTCACCCGGAAGCAGCGGTCGAACCTGGGCGGCGTCAACGGCGTTGTCGAGCAGGATCAACGTGCGGGTGCCGGCCATTCGGGACCGGTACAGGGCTGCGCGCGCCTCCACCCCGGGCGGGATCGCCTGCGCCGGCACGCCCAGGGACCGCAGCAGCGCCTCCAGGGCATCGGCCGGGGACATCGGCTCCCAACCGGCCGAGTGGGCGTGCAGATCCACGAACAGCTGGCCGTCGCCGTAGCGGTCCTTCAGCTGGTGCGCGGCGTGGATCGCCAACGCGCTCTTGCCGATCCCGGCCATCCCGTCCACGGCGGCGATCACCAGCCAGCCCGCGGAATCCGATGCGGTGGCCGCCGCCGTCAACTGCGCCGTCTCACGCGAACGGCCGGCGAACAAGCGTGTCGCGGCCGGCAACTGAAAGCGGGCGCCTCCGGCATACACACCCGTCGAGTTGTCACTACCACTACCGGCGCCGGACGCCGCACCAACGCCTGCGGGGAACTGATTCTGTGTCATCTGCTCGACACCGAGCGCCCCGGAGATGCGACGCATCGTGCTCGGATGCGGCCGCCGGGTCCGCCCGCGCTCGATCTCGCTGATCGCGCGCACACTCACGCCCGCGCGCGTCGCCAGCTCCTCGATGGACAGGCCCTTGCCCCGGCGGAGGGCACGGAGGTCACCGCCCAGCGACCCCGGTGTCATCCTCGTCCCTCCGCCCGCAGCGCGCCCAAGGAGATCAGCCCTGCTGCGGAAACTGCCTGGTATTCCGCCGGAAAGCATCATCCGGCTCATCATGGTCGGCGACAAGGGCGCGTCCATAGGCTGACAGCGGGCGAACCACAGGTGTTCCGCTGACGAACAGGAATCGGACGGCACCAGGAACACCACCGGGCAGTTGGGTTCCCATATGTCGGCGTGTGCTGCCGCATGCGGCAAGCCGGCGGAACGCTGACGCATTCCCTGTGCAGTTCACACGCTTCAGGAGGTATTGCCGGTGAGAGCACTGCCATCAATGTCGATCCGACGACTGCGAAGGAGTGGCCGCGGTAGGGCCTGCCTCGCGCTGGTCTGCGCGGCCGGAGTCATGACGGCTCCCGTGGCCGGTGGCGCGCCGGCCTACGCTACGCCGACGGCGAGCGTCCCGCCGCCGGCCGGAGTGCCGCGCCCGGACGCGGTTGCGACGTCGAGCATCACCCTGCCGGGCGGTGACCGTGTCATCTATCAGGGAGCTAGCGGAAGCCGGTCGTACGACGTGGTCGGGCACGATGGCCGCACCGTGCCGTTCCTGAAGTTCGATCCTGGCAGCGGGCATGACTACGTCATCCCGGCCTCCGCGCTGTCCCACGTCGCGTCGCTCGATCCGGAGCAGTACGACGTGCCGCAGTTGTCCCGTTCCGCGGCATCGCCCGCGACGCAGGCGTCCCAGACGCCGGCGGGGTACCCGCTGCACATCGTCCAGATCAATGCCAACGACTTGACCTCGGCACCAGCGCAGAACGCCCTGAGCTTCGTGATGAACGTCGACTCGAGGGCGAAGTTCGCGGCGGTGGTCCCGGACATCGGCGGGGTGGCCCGAGTGGCCGTGCCGGTGGGGAACTACGCGATCTACACCGGTTTCGCCGAGTACGACGCGAGCGGGAATCCCACCGGGGTGCGTCTGGTGCTGCAGGACGACCTGGTGGTACCGGACTCCAGTGGCGTCACCACGGTCACCGCCGACGAGCGCGCCGCTACCGCGCAGGTCTCGGCGGCCACACCGCGTCCGGCGAAGTCGGACAATGTGACGCTGAATGTGATCCGCACCGACGCCGTCGGCAACGCGGTCCCGATCCAGGCCGTCGCCTCAGGCAACGTCTTCGTCTCCCCGCAGGGCGCGCCGGCGATCGGGAAGCTCGGCTCCCAGGTGGTCTGGGACGGGGAGAGTCCGGCGGGTGCCGGCTCACGCTACCGCTATGACCTCGTCTTCCCGCAGGCCGCCGATGTCCCCGCCAACGAGAGGTTCCCAGTGACGGCGAGCGGGTTGGCCTCGCTCCACTACACGTTCGACACCGACGCCTCCAACACCGCCCACACCGCCCTGTACGAGATAGGCATGCGCAGCGATCAGCTCGGAGGCATGTTCGCCTACTATCCGGTGACCGTGCCCGAGAGGCTCACCGACTACGTCACCGCACCTCTGCCCAGCGGTTTCTCCTGGCTCCAGAGCTACTTCGCGGAGCTGGGCAGGGCGCCGGACGAGGGGTTCGCCGGCTTGCAGGCCGGCGACGTGCCGAGCTTCGCCGCAGGGCAGCAGGTGTGGCGCACCTGGGGACACGGACCGCTGGGCCCGCAGGTGGGCCGGTTCAGCGGTCCCAGTCTCTGCTACTCCTGCGTGGCCGGCACCACGATGGGCATCGCCTTCAACGGCGACTTCACTGACAGTGAACCTGAGACTCCGGGCTACTACGAAGTCCCCTTCGGTTACCCCAACCCGACCGTCGAGAACTTCGTGGTCTATCGGGACGGCCGGCAGATCGACCAGGAACCCGGTGTGGGTGCGTGGTTGAACGACATCCCGCAGCAGACCGACACCTACCGGGCGGTGTTCGACGTGGACGCGAGCGGGATCAGCTCGGTGTCACAGGCCACGAAGACCCACACGGACCTGACCTTCGTCTACAACCCGGCCGGCGACCCGCATTTGACGCTGCCGCCGGCTGACTCCTGCTACGAGGGGGGCGGCGATCCGGCCTCGTGCAGGATCCTCCCGATGTTGGACCTGAACTACCAGCTGAACACGGATGGCAGCAACACCGGCCACGCCGTGTCGGTGCTGAACCTGACGGTGGGTCACGAGAGCTACGACGGGCAGGGTTCGCAGGCCCCGGCCACCTCGGCGAAGGTCGAGGTGTCCTTCGACGGCGGCTCCACCTGGAAGTCGGCTGCCACCGTTCCCACCGTCCGCAACCACTACCTGGCCGTCTGGCCCAACACCGGGGCCAAGGGAAGCATGCCGTCGCTGCGGATCACCGCGACCGACTCGATCGGCGGCTCCATCACCCAGACCATCACCAACGCCTACACCATCGGCTGACGGGAGCGATCATGAGACTGACAACCAGACCCCGGTTCCGACTCGGGGCTGCCGCGGTGGGCCTGGCGGCCCTGACAGCGACCGCGTCGATGGCAGCCCCGTTCTCGACGGCCTACGCGGGACCCGTGGAATCCGCGCACACCGCCTCGTCCGCTGTCCGTGACGTGTGCGGCGCGGCGAAGGCCGGGTTCGAGCGCTGTCTGGCCGAGGTCCGCACGGATGTGCACGGGGGCCTGGGCGTGCGCGGGAGGGCGGCTGCCGCCGTCACCGGCCAAGCGTCGGCGCTGCCGGCCGGCTTCGGCCCGGCCGACCTGCAGGCGGCCTACAAGCTGCCGGCCACCGGGGGCGCGAACCAGACCGTGGCGATCGTCGACGCCGGTGACGACGCGAGCGCCGAGGCGGACCTCGCCGTCTACCGCTCCAGCTACGGCCTGCCCGCCTGCACCACCGCCAACGGCTGCTTCAGGAAGGTGAACCAGTCCGGAACCGCCTCGCCGCTGCCGGCGGATCAGGGCTGGGGCATCGAGATCGCGCTGGACGTCGACATGGTGTCCGCCGCTTGCCCGCAGTGCCACATCCTGCTGGTGGAGTCCGACGACGCCTACTCACGGAACCTGGCCGCCTCCGTGGATACCGCGGTCCGGCTCGGGGCGACCGAGGTGTCCAACAGCTACGGCGCAACCGAGGGCAACGGCATCCAGGCGTTCGCCGGAGACTACGCCCATCCCGGAGTGGCGATCTTCGCCTCCTCCGGCGACAGCGGCTACGGCATCCCCATCATCCCGGCCGCGTACAGCTCGGTGATCGCCGTCGGAGGAACGTCGCTGACCAGGGACTCCAGCGCGCGCGGCTGGAGCGAGACGGCGTGGTCCGGCGCCGGCAGCGGCTGCTCGGCCTGGATCGACAAGCCGACGTGGCAGACCGACCCGGACTGCCCGGGACGCATGATCGCCGACGTCTCGGCGGACGCCGATCCGAGCTCCGGCCCCGCCGTCTACGATTCCGACCCCTACGACGGCGCCCCCGGCTGGGTCGTCACCGGCGGCACCAGCGTCGCCTCCCCCTTCGTCGCCGGGGTGGTCGGCCTGGCCGGCAACCCCGCGAAGTTCCCGAACGCCTCGGCGTTCTACGCGCCGTCCGCCGCGGCCGGCCTGAACGACGTGGTGGGCGGGAGGAACGGATCCTGCGAGGGCGACTACCTCTGCACCGGTGTCGCCGGGTACGACGGCCCGACCGGCATGGGATCGCCGAACGGTCTGTCTGCCTTCTGACAGGTCGACAGCGCACCGACGCCTCGGGCTCCGTGGACGACGTCCACGGAGCCCGAGGTGCTGGGAACGAAGCACCACGGCAGCGGGAGAACGCTCAGTCGCATCTCACCGTTCACCGGCTGGAAGGGGCGGGTCTGCTCACGACGGGCCTCGCCCGCCACGGCGTGGCGGTGTTCCGGTGCCGGTGGGCGTCACGGGGTGGGGGGCCAGTTCAGCAGCGCGCTGTCGGCGACCTGCTGGAGGTCGTCGCGGCAGACGCCGCCGGCTGCCTGGACGGCGATGCCGTAGGCGAGGGTGGTCACGTAGCGGGCCAGGTGCGCTGGATCGCTGCCCGGTGGCAGGTCGCCCTCATCGAGGGCTTGCTCGAAGCGTGAGCGGATGGCCTCCCCGCCGTCCCGGCGCCAGGCGATCAACGCGTCGCGGGCACTGTGCGCTGTCTCACCGACGGCCAGCGCGCCCTGGACGCCCAGGCACCCGGCCGGGCAGTCGGGCCGGGTGGTGGTCCGGACGGCGCCGTTCAGGACGGCCCGGGCCACCGCTTCTGCGGTCGGCTGCTCCAGTGCCTTGGCCACGTACCCGGCCGGGCCCCGGGTGTAGCGAGCCAGGGCCTTGCGGAAGAGCTCCTCCTTGTTGCCGTAGGCCGCGTACATGCTGGTGCGGGTGATGCCCATGGCCTTGGTCAGGTCGGTGAGGGTGGCTCCCTCGTAGCCGTGCTCCCAGAACACCAGCAGCGCGCGTTCCAGGGCCTGCTCGGCGTCGAAGCCCCGCGGCCTGCCCATCACTGCCTGCTGCTGTCCGGTGTCCATAGCCCCAGCATACCCATATCAGTACCGTCCGGTACTCAAGTAGGCCCAGGGCATGCTACGGTCTATTCAGTACCGATCGATACATAAGTTTTCGCAGATCAGAGACTCGACCGGTCGCACGTCCACGCCAAGACCTTGAGGAGACGAACCACCATGGGACAGCTCGAAGGCAAGACCGCAGTCATCACCGGCGGCACCACCGGCATCGGCCTGGCCGCTGCGAAGAGGCTGGCAGCCGAGGGGGCCCAGGTGTTCATCACCGGACGGCGCAAGCCGGAACTGGATGCGGCGGTCGAGGCCGTCGGCGCCCGCGCAACCGGGGTGCAGGGGGACGTTGCGGTCCTGGCGGACCTGGACCGCCTCTACGACACCGTGCGCGGCCAGGGCCGCCGTATTGACGTACTGTTCGCCAACGCCGGGGGCGGCTCCTTCACCACTCTCGAACAGGTCACCGAGGAGCACTTCGACCAGACCTTCGACATCAACGTCCGCGGCCTGCTCTTCACCGTCCAGAAGGCGCTACCACTGCTCAACGACGGCGCCTCGGTCATCCTGACCAGTTCCACGACCGCCACCACCGGCGCCGAGGCGTTCGGGGTCTACGCCGCCTCCAAGGCCGCCGTCCGCTCTTTCGCCCGCACCTGGGCCAACGAGCTCAAGGTCCGCGGCATCCGGGTCAACTCCATCACCCCCGGCCCGATCGACACCCCCGGAGTCACCGGCCTCGCCCCCGACGAGGAGCAGGCCACCGACCTGAAGACCTTCCTGGCCGGCCAGGTCCCGCTCGGCCGGATGGGGCGCCCCGAGGAGATCGCCGACGCAGTCCTCTTCCTCGCCACCGACCGAAGCAGCTTCATCACCGGATCCAACCTCGACGTCGATGGCGGCCTCAACCAGGTCTGATCCCCGGTGCACGGCGAGCTGAGCGCTCAGCACGCTGCCACTGCCGTTTCACTCGCGTAAAACAAAAGGAGACCATTAGTTTCCCTATTGACTCTTTGCGTGTCGAGTCGCCAGGATGACGGCGTCGCCGCAGCCCGTTCTTCGCCGGGCTGCCCTCCCCGTGTTCCTGGCGGTGCCCTCGCACCGCTGTTCAGGCCTGCCTGCGGGTGGATCGGCGGCCCGCGAGACAAGGAGAGTCACCGCATGAACGACGCCCTGACACAGTGGGATGCCGAACGCGCCGCCAGGATCGGGGAGTTCTACCGCGACCTGCACCGCAACCCCGAGCTGTCCTTCCAGGAGCACCGCACCGCGGCGAAGGTGGCCGAAGCCCTGGCACCGCTGGGATGGGACGTGCGTACCGGGATCGCCGGCACCGGCATCGCCGCCGTCCTGCGCAACGGCCCCGGCCCGGTGGTGATGCTCCGCGCCGACATGGACGCGCTTCCCGTGCGCGAGGAGACCGGCCTGCCCTACGCCTCGACGGCCACCGCCACGGACCCGTACGGCCGGGAGGTGCCGGTCATGCACGCCTGCGGCCACGACATGCACACCGCCTGCCTGCTCGGCGCGGTCGAACTGCTCACCGCCGCACGGCAGTCGTGGTCCGGCACGGTGGTCGCGGTCTTCCAGCCTGCCGAGGAGAACGTCAGCGGTGCCGCCGCGATGGTGCGCGAGGGCCTGTTCAACCATGTGCCCGTCCCCGCGGTCGTGCTGGCCCAGCATGTGAGCCCGATGCCGGTGGGCACGGTCGGATACCGGCCCGGACCGCTGATGGCCGCCAGCGACACCCTGGACGTGGTCCTGTACGGCCGCGGCGGGCACGGCTCCTCCCCGGAGAACGCGCTGGACCCGGTGCTGATGGCCGCCTGCACGGTGGTCCGCCTGCAGGGCATCGTCTCCCGCGAGCTGTCCATGCAGGACCAGGCGGTGGTCACCGTAGGCCGGCTCCAGGCCGGCACCAAGGACAACGTCATCCCCGACACCGCTGAGCTGGGCATCAACACCCGCTCGTACTCCCCCGAGATCCGCGCGCGGCTCAAGGCCTCGATCGAGCGGGTGGTCCGGGCCGAGGCCGCCGCCTCCGGTGCGCTCAAGGACCCCGACCTGACCTGGACCCACGGCACCTCGGTGCTGGTCAGCGACCCCGACGCCACCACGCGCACCCTCGACGCCCTGGCCGCGCTCGTCGGACGGGACCGTCTGACCGAACTCCCGCCCGTGCCCGCCAGCGAGGACGCCGGCGTGATCGGCGACTTCGTCGGCGCGCCGACCGTGTACTGGTTCTGGGGCGGCTCCGACCCCGCGACGTTCGCCGACGACCGCGCCGCAGGTCACCTCGTCGCCAACCACCATCCCCGCTTCGCCCCGGACCCGGAACCCACCCTCGCCTCCGGGGTGGCCCTGATGACGACGGCGGCCCTGGCATGGCTCGACAGAGCCTGACCGTATGCTGGTCCGGCCACCACCAGGGGGGCGGACCGGGTACGAGAGGCAGCAGCGATGACCGACGAGCGGCCGCCCGCACGTCGGGGACGCCCACCGGACCTCGAAGCACGCCGACGCACCCTGGAACTGGCCACCACCGTACTGAAGGAGGGCGGGTACGCGGGGCTGACGATGGACCTCCTGGCCCGCCGCTCCGGGGTGTCGAAGAAGTCGCTGTACCGCTGGTGGCCGAACAAGGCGGCAGTCGCCGCCGAGGCCCTGGCCGCACAGGCGGAGGTGCTACCCGTGGACGAGACCGGGGACTCGCGCGCCGAACTGCTCGCCATCGCCCGCAACGCACGCCGCTACGCCACCGCGGACGAGCTCCCCCTGGGATTCACCGCCCAGCTGTCCATCGCCGACCAGCGCGCCCTCGGCCGCAGCTACATGGAGCACGTGATCCGCCCTCGGCGCCTGCTCTCCAGGGACGCCCTCGACCGCGTCGTCGCGCGCGGCGACCTCCCCCAGGACACCGACACCGACGCCCTGCTGGATCTGTGGAGCGGTTTCGCCGTCTACCGCCACAACGTGCGCGGCGTCACGATCACCGACCACCTCGTCGAGCAGCTCGTCGACATGGCCCTCTCCGGCAGCGTCCCCCGCCTGACCTGACCTGACCAGGCATGGCACCCGCACCGGGGCCCGCACCGGCGGTCGCGCCGCGCCCTCCTCTCCTTCTCCTCCGGTCTCCTTCCCCTCCGGCCTTTCGGCCTCCTCCTGTGGAGCACCCATGCCCGAAAGAACGCCCCCGTCGTCCACGGCTGCCCGTTCCGCACTCGCCGTTGTCAGCTTCCTGGTCTTCGTCGAGCTGTGCAGCGGCATCCTCCAGGGCTCCGTCCCGACCCTGGTCCCGCTCATCGGCGCCCAGATGCACATCAGCTCCGGCTCCCTCAGCTGGGTCAACACCCTGCCGCTGCTGGTCTCCGGCATCTCCGTCCCGCTGGCCTCCAAGCTCGGTGACATCCACGGCCACCGACGCATGATCCTGATCACGATGGCTGCCGTGGCCGTCGGCTCCGTCCTCGCCGCAACCACCACCTCGTTCGGCCTGCTCCTGGTCGGCCGTGCCCTGCAGGGCCTCTACACCGCCTGGCTGCCCCTAGACTTCGCCATCGTCCGCGACCGTGTCCAGGGCAGGCAGGCCGGGACCGGCATCGGTCTGCTGGTCGGGGCCGTCTTCCTCGGCAGTACCCTCGGCGCGGTCGGAACCGGACTGCTCTCGCAGCACGTGGCCACCGCGCGCGCCATGATGTGGTTCCCCGCGGTCGCGATCCTGCTGTGCCTGCCCGTGGTGCTCCTGCTGATCCCCGAGTCCGTCACCCGCAACCGCAGCCACATCGACTGGAGCGGCACCGTCCTGCTCAGTACCGGGCTCGGTACCGGTCTGCTGGCCCTGGGTCGCGGCAGCGCCTGGGGCTGGACCAGCGCAACGGTCCTCGTACTCGCCGCGGCGGCCGTGCTCGCGCTCGCCGCCTTCACAGTGACCGAACTGCGCACCGCCGAACCGCTGATCGACGTCCGCCTCATCACCGGACGCCGCCTCGCACCCCTCTACCTACTCAGCTTCGTCATCGGCATCGCCATGTTCGGCTCGCAGACCGCCGGCAGCACGTTCATGGCCACGCCGAAGCAGTTCGGGTTCGGGTTCGGCTTCGACACGCTCCGCCTCTCCCTGATGGCGCTGCCCACCACCGTCGCCGCCTTCCTCTCGGCCGGCGCCGCATCCCGCCTCCTGCGCGTCCTGGGAGCCCGCACCCCGCTCGCTCTCGGCTTCGCCGGCTTCACCGCCTCCTACGCCCTCATCGCCCTTGCCCACAGCGCTCCCTGGCAGTTCGTGGTCTCCGGCGTCCTCGCCGGTGTGGGACTCGGCCTGGTCATCGGCGCGCTGCCGGTCCAGATCATGGGCCACCTGCCCGCCGACCAGACGGGCATCGGCACCGGCATCTACAACACCCTCAAGGCTCTGGCCGGTTCGGTCTCCGGAGCCGCCTTCGCCGCGGTCCTCGACCACAACCTCCTCAAGCTCCCCGTCCCCGGCGTCGAGCTGTCCGACCTGCACGGCTACGTCATCGTGTGGACCAGCTGCGCGGTCATCTGCCTTCTGGGCCTGGGCCTCTCCCTCGTCATCGGCCGTGCCCCCGTCACCACCGGGCAGACCAGCCTGCGACCGGTCGAAGCCCTCTCCTCCGAGTAACCACCGCGCTGCGCGCCGACCGTCGCCGCGGGCGTCCACGCACCAGGGACCTCCGCGGCGACGGCCGCACAGGTGTTGGGGGGTCAGGAGGCGTCGGGATCCGCTGCGGGAATCGCGCGCATGACGAATCGGACGACCTCCTCCACCCCCCGCCGTGCCTGGATCAGCGTCGTGCGGCCGGTGGTCCACGAGGTCAGCGCACCCAGCAGGGTAGACCCGATGGCTACGCGGGCGGGGCGGGCGTACTCCTCCGGGATGTCCCCCATGAGCACCCGCATGACCTTCTCGTTCTCCACGTCCAGCTCGTCGATCGCCTCGCTTGTGGCCGTGTCCGGGCACGTCGACACGAAGACCACCACCTTGGCGAAGTTGGGGGTGCGCTGGAAGCTGCGGAGCTGCCGCTGGATGTAGGCCACCACGCGGTCCTCCGCACCGGCGCGACTGCGGTCCTCGGACTCCGTTTCGGCCAGCACCTGCCGGGTCAGGCGACGGTGCCACTCCGCCCAGGCCGCCGCCAGCAGGTGCTCCTTGGAGGCGAAGTAGCGGTAGGTGGTGCCGAGCGCCACATGCGAGCGCTCCGCCACCTCGCGCATGCCGACCTTCTCCAGGTCCGTCGTCTCCAACAGGTCCAGGACGGCTTCGACGATCCGTTGGCGGCGGGCGAGTTGCCCAGCGGTCATCGACGTCGCGTCGGCGTAGAGCAGCTCATCAGGCACGCGCCCAGGATACGGCAACACCGTTTCACCCCCGTCACGCAGGAGCTGCAGACCGCCCCCGGTGACAGTGCAGTTGCACGGCGGGGGCGGTCTGCAGCGGGTCACCCGTGCAGAAATGCGGTTCACCCACGATTGCCGGCGTCCCCCTGATCCTCCAGCAGGCGCTTGACGACCTTTCCGGTGGCCGAGTAGGGAAGCGAGTCACGGAACTCCACGTGCGCCGGCACCTTGAATGCAGCGAGAGCCTCTCCCACCCACGCGCGCACGCCCTCGGACTCCCATCCTGTTCCCGGACGCAGCACGATGCAGGCCTTCACCTCCTGGCCCAACACCTCGTGCGGCACGCCGACGACTGCGACGTCTGCCACTGACGGGTGCTCGACCAGCCGGTTCTCGACCTCCACCGGGTAGATGTTCTCGCCCGCGCGCACGATCAGGTCCTGGCGCCGTGACTCCAGGTACAGCCGACCTCCCTCCACCCGCCCGAAGTCGCCGGTGCGGTACCAGCCTTCCGCGTCCAGCACCCGGGCGGTGGCACGGGGATCCTGCCAGTAGCCGAGGAACACGGAGCCGCTGCGCAGCCATATCTCGCCGACCGTGCCGTCGGGCACGGGCGTGCCCGACTCGTCGCGGACCTGCAGCTCGGCCAGCGGTACGGGGGCGCCGACCGAGGACGGGTGCGCTCTCAGCTCCTCGCCGGTGATGGTGGTGCCCGAGCCGAAGGTCTCGGTCATGCCGAAGCCGTTGCCCAGGCGTACGTGGGGGAACCGCTGCCCCAGCAGGAAGGTGAGCCGCGGGGGCAGGTTCGCGCCGCCCGTGCCCAGGACGGCGACAGCCGGAAGGCGCGCGGCGTCGAAGCCCGGGGTGTCCAGGAGTCGCCAGAACTGGGCGGGCACCCCGTTCCAGACGGTGACCTTGTGTTCGGCCATCAGATCGAGGTGCGTTTCCGGGTCCCAGCGCCCCGGTCGCGGCATCACCAGGGCACCGCCGGCGAACGGGGCGGACGCCAGGGCCATCATCAGGCCGGAGACGTGGAACAGCGGGGAGGAGACCAGCGCGGTCATGGTGGAGCCGGCACCGTCGGCGGGGTTCCGGCCTGCTCCGTCAACGGCGCCGAGGGTGCCGCTCATGGCGTTGGCCTGCGCCGCGTGCACGATGTTGCGGTGCGAGATCAACGCTCCTTTGGCGCGGCCGGTCGTGCCGCTGGTGAACAGCAGCAGTGCGGCTGCGTCCTCGGCGACGGTCTCGCCGTCGTCCGGCCCGGGACGGGCCGGGGTGCGGTCCGCCTCGCGGTCGGCCCGGGCTCCGAACTCGTCGAACAGTTCCACCGGTGCCGCCGCGCGGGCCGCCGGGGGAAGGCGCTCGATCCGGCGGGCGTCCCCGAGGAGCAGACGGGGCTGCGACAGTTCGACTCCCTGCATCAGTTCGCTGCCGGTCCACCAGCCGTTCAGCCCCACGGCCACCGCTCCCAGGCGCAGGACGGCCCACAGGTGGAGCAGGTACTCGCTCTGGTTGGCGCCCAGCAGCGCTACCCGGTCCCCGGTGCGCACCCCTCGGCGGGCCAGGGCGGCGGCCCTGGCCCCGACGGCCCGCCATGCCTGCGCGTAGGTGACGACCTGTTCGCCGTCGATGAGGTACGGGTGGTCGGCGTGGGAGGTGGCACGCGTCCTCAGCAGGTCGGGCAGGCTGCGGAAGCGATGGGTGAAAACCTGCCCCCGGCGGCCGTTCACGTCCTCCTCGTGGTGGGCGAAAGGGGCGTCCGGGCCGGTCAGGGCCTTGAGTGTGCGGTCCGGGAGCGGCGGGAGCTGCCACCTCAGGGTGGATGGGGACGTGTCCATGGAGCCCTCACAACGGTGGGAGAGTCAGGGGCGGGGATTGCGGCCCGCGTGCGGTGGCCGCGGTCGGGGACCGGCGCTCAGCTGACGCCGAGGATGCGCGCGGCGTTGCCGTACAGGAACTGCGGCCACACCTCGTCCTTGAAGGGCACGGCGGGCAGTTCGCCGAAGATGCGGTCCAGCGTCAGCCCCATCGGGAAGTAGCCGGCGTAGAGGATCTTGTGGGCGCCGCGGGTGTTGGCGAAGTCCACCACGGCCCTGGGGTAGTAGCGGGGGGCGAAGGCGGAGGTGGAGTAGTAGAGGTTGGGCCACTTCAGCAGGAGCTTGACCGCGAGGTCGGTCCACGGCTCGCAGCCGTGGCGGGTGACGAAGACGAGCTCCGGGAAGTCGTACATGACCTCGTCGATCAGCTCGACGCGCTGGGGGTCCATCCGCAGCCGCGGGCCGGGCACCCCGGCGCAGCAGAAGAACGGGATGCCCAGCTCCACGCACTTGGCGTAGTAGGGGTACATCTTCTTGTCGTTGATGGCGACCTGCGGCAGCGCCCCTGCGGGGAAGCAGCCGGCTGCGCGTACGCCGAACTCCTCGTGGGCGCGCACCAGTGCGCGGATCCCGTCCATGCCGGCGTTCGGGTCGATCTCGAAGGAGCCGAGGAAGCGGTCGGGGTGCTGGGCGAGGGCCTTGTGGGAGGTCTCGTCGCCGACTCCGGTCAGGCCGTAACGGATGTTGAAGCGGTCCATCTCGTGCAGGGTGAAGGCGACCGGGTCGTCGGTGGGCAGGTCCTTGGGTACGTCCTTGAACATGTACTCGACCGGGAACTGGTACTCCTCCCGGGACTGTCGGTCCTTGGTCTGTCGGCGGATGAAGTCGTACTGGTCCCATCCGTCGTGCGGGAAGCCGATCATCGTGTCGATCACGGGTGTTCCTGCGGGGAACGGCATGTCGGTGCCTTTCTCGGGGGTACTGCAAGGGGGGCTGGTCACGCCTGCTGCAAGGCGCCTGTGCGGTGCGGCGCGCCGGGAGCGACGCGCCAGCGTGGAGGCTCGCCCACGGTCTCGCGCATCTCGACCCGTCCCAGCCGCTGCCAGTGGCGGAGGAACGCGTAGGCTTCGACGGCGGCGAGGTAGTGCGCCGCCTGGGAGTGGTGCGATCCGGGACGCTCCGTCTGCCGGACCCGATCGGCGACCTTCCAGGCGCTGACCGGACGGTCCGTCGGCAGGGCGGCCAGGATCTGCTCGCCTCGGCCCGTGTAGTGCGCCCGCGCCCGTTCGTGCAGCGCCGCAGCGTCGGCCACGGGCTCGCCGTGGCCGGGCAGGAGCGAGCCGGACAGGGGTTGCGTCCGGTCCAAAGAGGCCAGGTAGTCGCCGACGGGATCGGGCCCCTCGTCGTCGGCGCCCTCGCCGTCGGCGCCCTCGCCGTCGGCGCCCTGACGGGGCGTATCGCCGTCCAGGTACAGACGGGGGCGCAGGCCGGGCAGGAGGTGGTCGCCGGCGAACAGCACTCCGGACTCGTCGAGGAAGCACAGGTGACCGGGGCTGTGCCCCGGTGTCCGCACCGCCTGGATGCGGCGCCCCCGGGTCGGGGCCGCCTGGCCGTCGTCCAGGGGGGTCAGCACAGGCCTGGGCAGCAGCGGTATGCCACCGAACTTCGCCTCCAGGGCCTGGGCGGTGGACGCCGGGGCTCCGAGCCGGTCCAGCATGCCCAAGGGACGGGCGCCGCCGCGGTTCCCGACGTCGCCCCCGTCCTCGAACGCGCCCCACTCCGCACGATGGGCGGCGACCCAGCACCCGGTCTGCTGCTGCAGGGCCTGCGCCAGACCGGCATGGTCGGGGTGAGCGTGCGTCAGCAGTACTCCTTCGACGGCGTCGAGTCCTGCTCCGAGCGCTGCCAGGCCTGACCGCAATGTCCTCAGGCTCACCTCGTCCCAGCCCGCGTCGACCAGGACGATCCGGTCCGCGCAGGCCAGGGCGTACACGTTGACGACCGGCGGGGTGTTGCGCTCGACGAGGACCGGCAGGCGCCACACCCCGTCGCCGACCGGAGTCGGGGCGTGGCGCCCGCGGGGCCCGTAGAGGGAAGACCTCATCGGGGCAGTCCCAGAATGCGCTCCGCTATCACATTGAGCTGGATCTCCACGGTCCCGCCGCCGATCAGGACGCTCGGCAGCTGGAGTTCGCCCTGTACCAGGCCGTGGGCGTCGGTGCCGACGGCCCCCTCTGCGCCCAGCAGTCGCAGTCCGGTCGCGGCGGCGGCACGGTCGGCCAGGGCGCTGCCCACCTTCAGGACGCTGGCAGCCGCGCCCGGTTGCAGTCCTGACAGGCGGCGCAGCGTGGAGCGGAGGCCGAGGGCATGCAGGGCGATCCGGGTCGCTGTGATCGACCCGAGCGCCTCCAGCACCGCCGGCGCGTCCGCTGCCGGCGTTCCGCTCCGTACCGCGTCGCGCAGCCGCTCGGCACCGTCCCGGCCTCCCATGCCCGAGCCGATGGTCAGGCGCTCGTTGGCGAGCGTAGTGGCCGTCAGCTTCCAGCCTTCGCCGGCCCGA
Source organism: Streptacidiphilus jeojiensis (assembly GCF_042510965.1). Taxonomy (NCBI): domain Bacteria; kingdom Bacillati; phylum Actinomycetota; class Actinomycetes; order Kitasatosporales; family Streptomycetaceae; genus Streptacidiphilus; species Streptacidiphilus jeojiensis. Next base: position 206,926 of record NZ_JBEUKS010000003.1, on the reverse strand, counting down.
CCAAGCAGGCACTGGTCGGGGACGAAGACGTCGGTCAGGAAGACCTCGTTGAACTCCGCCTCTCCGGTGGCCTGCCGCAGCGGGCGCACCTCCACCCCGGGTGAGTGCATGTCCACGAGGAAGCAGCTCAGACCCTTGTGCCTGGGTGCCTGCGGATCGCTCCGGGCCAGGCAGATGCCCCAGTCCGCCTCGTGCGCCGAGGAGGTCCACACCTTCTGGCCGTTGAGCACCCAGCCGCCGCGGTCCCGGTCCTGGACGGCACGGGTGCTGAGCGAGGCGAGGTCCGAGCCGGCGCCCGGTTCGCTGAACAACTGGCACCACGTCATCTCGCCGCGCAGGGTGGGAACGGCGAACCGTCTCTTCTGCTCCTCCTCGCCATGGGCCAGGACGGTGGGCACCGCCCACTCGCCGATGACCGACGAGGGCCGTTCCAGGCCGCGCTTCGCGAACTCCTGGGCGATGACGGCCTGCTGGGCCGGCGAGGCGTCCAGCCCGTAGGGCCTGGGCCAGTGCGGGGCTGCCAGGCCGGTGTCGGCCAGCAGGGTGCGGCGCGGTCCGGTGCCGGACGCGGGCCAGGCGCCGGGGCGCTGCGGCAGGTTCGGGGGCAGGGTCATCGCGGCGTCGAGCTGCTCGGCGACCCACTCGCGGAATGCCGGGTCCTCGTCCTCCAGTTCGAGGTCGAAGTCCCGGGCCGCGGTCAGGGACAGTGCGCCCAGGTCGCTCGCCCGGGTTGGGACCGGTCCGGTCAGGGCGTTCAGGCTGATGGCACGGCGCCAGTACAGGTGGATGTCGTGTTCCCAGGTGAAGCCGATGCCGCCCAGCAGCGTGACCGCGTCCAGGACCGCGTCGACAGCGCGGCCGGGGCCGACCACCGCGGCGGCGGCAGCGGCCAGGCGCGACTGCGTACCGTCCTGGGCAAGGCTGCGGGCGGCGTCCCACGCGGCTGCGGCGCTCAGTTCCGACGCCAGCAGGAGCAGCGCTGCCTTGTGTTTGACCGCCTGGAACGAGCCGACGGGACGGCCGAACTGCTCGCGGACCTTGACGTGGTCCACCGCCGTCCGCAGGCTCTGCGCGACCACGCCGCTGGCGTCGGCGGCGTACAGGGCGGTCACCGCGGCGCGCACCCGGTCGGCGTCCAGTCCGGGGACCAGGTCCGCCGCTGCGACCTGAGCGTCCGTCAACCGGAGTCTTCCCAGGTCACGGGTGAGGTCCACGCCCTCCTCCGGCAGCAGTGCACCGGCCAGCGCCTGCACCGGCAGGGCGAACCAGACGGCGTCCCCGGCTGCGTCGTCGACGCGCTCGGCGCCGACGAGGAGCAGGTCGGCCGACAGCAGGCCGAGCACGGGAGTGCTGCGGCCGGTCAGGACCCACCCCTGTGCTCCCAGGCGTGCCGTGACCCCGCTGCCGGGCAGGACCACCGCTCCGGTGGTGCCGTCGGCGAAGCACCGCAGCACTTCGCTGCGCCTGACGCCGGCGGCCGCCGTCGTGACTGCGGCGCTCGCGGTGACGGTGGGCAGGAACGGGCCGGGCAGCAGGGCCCTCCCGGTCTCCTCGACCACGACGGCCAGGTCCACCAGCGACCCGCCGTCGCCGCCGTCGGCCTCGTCGATGTGGATTCGGTGCAGCCCCTGCGCAACCAGCGCGTCCCAGTGCTTGGGGCGGTCGCCGGCCGCATACCGGGACAGGTGCAGCCGAGTCTCGGCGACGCTCGCGTGATGTGCAGTGAAATCCCTTACTGAATCGGCTAGTTGGATGTGCTCTTCGGTGACCGGGAGGGCCATGCGCTGCTCCCTGGGGAATCGGGTTCGACGGGTGACGGGTGTATCCACTGGGAGACGAGGTCGGCCCACCGCTGCGAGACGGTCTGTTCCATCTCCGCCGCGGACTTCCGTGCGGACGCGTCGGGTGACGCCGCCCGCAGCGCGGCGAAGGGGCCGTGGGCGGTGGCCGGCAGCAGGGCGTCCAGATCCTCCCTGGCCAGCCCCGCCGCCTCCAACTGCCGTGCGTGCCCGTCGATGTCGAGGACCTCTGGCAGGTCCGAGACGGCGAGCCGGACGGCCGCGTCCTCCTCGCCGTTGTCCATGAGGATGCCGATCAGGCTGGCCTTGCTCAGCTGTACCACGGTGGCTCCCTGTGCTTGTTCCGGAGGTCCGCGCGGTCAGGCGGGGCTGCGGCGGGTGGCCAGCTCCCAGCCGTTGGTGCGCATGACGGCCTCGCACTGCTCCGGTGTGTAGTCGAAGTTCTCGAGGTCCTTGATGTAGGAGGCGGGATCGGCCAGGCCCTCGACGTGGGGCCAGTCGGAGCCCATGAGGATGTGGCCGGGCCCGATCAGTTGGAGCAGGCTGGCGAGTTCGTCCTCGTAGAACGGGGAGACCCACACGTGGCGCTTGAAGGTCTCGCGCGGGTCCTCGGGGTAGAGGTGCGGAACCTGGCCGTAGGACTTGCTGAGCTTCTCGAAGAGGTGGAACACCCAGGCGGAACCGATCTCGATGGAGGCGATCCGCAGGTTCGGGAAGCGGTGGAACAGGTGCAGGGAGAGGTGGCTGGCCATGGTGTCCTGCATGGGGTCGGGAGAGGAGATGCCGCGGAAGGCCGACGCCCGGTACGCCTCGGTGAAGTCCCGCTCCCCCCATTCCCCGAGGAACTTGGCGTAGTGGGTCTCACCGCCGTGGTAGGCCACCGTGATCCCGGAGTCGGCGGCGAGCTTCCAGAAGTCGTCGAAGACGGGATCGGCGGGTGCGCGCATGCCGCTCTCGGTCTGCACCGGGCCGGGGATCATCACCACGAACCGCGCGTCCCGCTCCAGGGCCCACTCCAGCTCCCGCGCCGCATTGGCGGGGTCGGCCAGGGTGATGTAGGGCGCCGCGAAGATGCGGTTCCGGTAGGCGAAGCCCCAGTCCTCGGCCAGCCAGCGGTTGAAGGCGCGGAAGGCGGCGGTCAGCGCCGGGATGTCATGGGCCAGGGCGACCTCCATGCCGACTCCGAGGGTGGGCAGCATGAGGCAGGCGTCCATGCCCTGCCCGTCCATGACCGCCACCCGGGCGTCGCGGTCGCGGTACTCGCCGCGTATCGGCCCCAGTTCGCCCATCAGCTTGCTCACGTCGGCGGACTTGGGGTTGCGCCCGCGGAAGTACTCGTCCATCACCCCGGGCGCGGCGACCGGGTCGAACGTGGGCTTGGGGATGAACTTGTTCACCCTGCCCGCGACCAGCAGACGGGTCCTGCCCTCGATCTCGGCCCACTGCATGGCCCGCTTGCGGTACTCGGGCTCGAGGTGGCGGGTGAAGGCGTCCAGCGCCTCGTAGTAGTGGTTGTCGCAGTCGAAGAAGCGGAACGGGAGTTGGTGCGCCATCAAGGGACTCCATACGTGTGAGGGGAGGCTCGCCTTCAAGATAGAACGAGGTTTCTCGAAGAACAAGACCTGAGAGAGGATCAGGAAACTGCTCTACGCCCGCAAACTTGGACATGGCCATCGCGGAAGTGTCCAGTTCCATGAACAGGGTTTCACCAACGCCGGTCAAGCGGCTACGACGCCGGCCTGTTCCGGAGCGTGCTGCTCCTCGCTGGCCGCGCCACCGGTCGCCGCCGCGCGGGCGTGGCGGAGGACCAGGGTGCAGGTGCAGGCGACGACCGTTGCACCCAGCACGATCCACATCAGGATCTGTGCGGTGCGGAGCGTCATCAGGGAGTACTGGGCGGTCAGATTGACCTGGCCCAGGGACTTCGGCCCCAGGGTCACTTTCATGACCAGCGGGTCGGCCCAGATCACCGCGGTCACCGTGGCGGTGGCGATGGACTGGCCGATGTTGGCGGCCACGCTGAACATGCCGGCGCTGATGCCCTGCAGGCGCGGCGGCGCGGCCTCCATCATCAGGGTCGGGGTGATGGCGTAGTAGGCGCCGAAGCCGAGGCCGAAGACCGCGCCGGTCAGGGCGAAGAACCAGATGCCGTGCGTAAGCAGCGCCAGCATGAGCACGGCCGCTGACGCGAAGGCCGCGAAGCCGAGCAGCAGGGGAAAGCGCATGCTTCGGCGTCCTGCCAGCCAGCCGGCCGCAGGCCCGGCGAACAGGGCCGTACCGCCCTGCCACACCATCTGGTGCACTGCGCAGCCGATCAGGGAGAGGCCTCCCGCGAAGGCGAGGGAGCCGCTGAAGGAGACGTGCAGCAGCGCGGCAGTCGCGCTGGGCAGACCTGAGGCGACGGCCTGTGCGTGTGCGCCGGCGGTCAGTTGGGCCGCGGTGGGGGTCTGGGTCATCAGGGGCACCGCGTAGGCCCAGACGCTGACGGCCACGCTGCCCCAGAAGGTGACCGCGAGCGTGCCCAGCACCCTGCGGTCGCCGAGCAGGTGCAGATCGATCAGCGGTGAGGGGGCGCGCCGTTCGACGGGGACGAAGAGGCCGAGCAGCACCAGCCCTCCTGCCAGGTAGGCGAGGCTGCCCGGGGCGGTCCAGCCCCAGTTGTGCCCGTTGCTGAGGTAGACGAGCAGCAGCGCCAGTCCCGCAGCCAGGACGAACGCGCCGAGCAGGTCCAGGTGTTGGCGGAAGCGGTGGTTGGACTCCGGTACCAGCAGGACGAGCAGGACCAGGGTCGCGATTCCGTACAGGGTCATGACCCAGAACAGCGACCGCCAGCTGTAGTGGTCGAGCAGGTAGCCGCTCAGCAGCGGGGCGGCGATGACCCCGGCGCCCGAGCCGGTGGTGAGCATGCCGATGGCGGTCGGTACGTACCGCCGCGGCAGGATGTCGCGGAAGAGGCCGTAGGCGACGGCACCGATGCCGAGGGAGAGCCCCTGCAGCACCCGGCCGGCCAGGAAGGCGGCCCAACTGGCGGTCAGCGCGGTGACCAGCGACCCGATGACGAACAGGACGCCGCTGACCGTCATCATCCGCTTCTTGCCCCACAGGTCGGAGGCTTTGCCGAGCAGCGGAGCGGCCACCGCGCCGGTCAGGGCGAAGACGGTGTTCACCCAGCTGATGTCGGCGCCGACACCGGGGAAGCTCGGCGCGATCCTGAGCACGGCCGGGCTGACCATGGTGAACTGCAGGACCCCGGTCTCCGCGAACAGGACGGTCACCGCGACGATCAGGAAGACCCGTCGCCGGGAGGCCTCCGGCAGGCGGTCGTCGGGTCCCGCGTGGCTTTCAAGTGATCTCTCAGGCTCCTTGGGCATGGTTCAGTACTCCTTGTCGTCCGCGATGCGCGGCGAGGACTCGATGGGGTGGCGGGAGGCTCGCGGGTCGGCCGGTCCGGTCACTGCTTCCTGGGGATGCTCTTGTGCTCCAGGTAGGCGTCCAGGCCCTCGGGGCCCAACTCGCGTCCGATGCCGCTGTTCTTGTAGCCGCCGAACGGGGTGGCCGGGTCGACGCTGTACAGGTTCACCCCGCAGGAGCCGGTGCGGATGCGGCGGGCCACCTCGACGCCGTGCTGCGGGTCGGCGGTCCAGACCGAGCCGGCCAGCCCGTACTCGCTGTCGTTGGCGATACGGACGGCGTCCTCCTCGTCGTCGTAGGCGATCAGGGTGAGGACCGGACCGAAGATCTCCTCGCGGGCGATGCGCATGCCGTTGTCGACGTCGGCGAAGACCGTCGGCGCGACGTACCACCCGCGATCGAGCGGTCGGCTGAGGCCGCCGACCAGCACCTTCGCCCCCTCCTCCTGGCCCAGGCGGATGTAGCCCTCGACCCGCTCGCGGTGGCCGCGCGAGGCCAGCGGGCCGATCAGCGTGTCGGCCGCGGAGGGGTCGCCGACCTTGAGGGCGCCGACCATGTCGGCCACGGCGCCGGCGAACTCGTCGTAGCGGGAACGGGGCAGCAGGATGCGGGTCTGCGCTGCGCAGACCTGTCCGCTGTTGGCCAGGGAGGCGCCCATGAGCCCCCCGACGGCAGCCGGCAGGTCCGCGTCCTCCAGGAAGACCGCTGCTGACTTGCCCCCCAGTTCCAGGGTCACCCGTTTGAGGCTGCGGCCGCAGACCTCGGCGATCCGGCGTCCGGCCGCGGTGGAGCCGGTGAAGGACACCTTGTCGACGCCGGGGTGGGCGACCAGGTGCGCGCCGACCTCCCGTCCCGCAGGGACGATGTTGACCACCCCGGCCGGGACGCCGGCCTCGGTGAGCCACTCGGCAAGCAGCACGGAGTCGAGCGGGGTCTCCGGGGACGGCTTGACCACGACCGTGCAGCCGGCGATCAGCGCCGGGGCGAGTTTGAGCATCAGCGCGAACTGGGGCACGTTCCACGGCACGACGGCCGCGACCACGCCCACCGGCTCGCGCACGACGGTCACCGGCCCCTGCAGTCCCTGGCGCTCCTCCTCCCACGGGTAGGAGGCGGCGAGGTCGACGTAGTACTGCAACACCATCTGGGGCATGAAGGCCTGGGCACCGAGCGAGAACCAGGCCGGGGATCCCATCTCGGCGGTGACCAGTTCGGCCATGGTCTGCACACGCTCGGCGTACAGCGCCGACAGCCGGCCCAGGACCGCCGCGCGCTCGGTGGGGCTCATCCGCGGCCACGGGCCGTGGTCGAACGCCTCGCGTGCGGCCGCCACCGCCCTGTCGATGTCGCCGCTGGTGCCCTCGGGCACCTGGCCTATCCGCTCCTCGGTGTGCGGGGACACGACGTCGATCGTGCCGGTTCCGGCGGGTTCGACCCAGGTGCCGCCGATGAAGAGCTTGCCGCTTCCGTACATGGAGTTCCTCCGAAGCATGGTGGGGTGCTGGATACTGAGCCCTGGTCAGCTCCTGTGCGCGCGTGGGCTCAGCGCGCGGCCCTGGCCTGCGCCCTGGCAGCGGCCTTGGCCTTCTTGACCTGCTCGCGGGCGCTCCTGATCAGCGTCACGCCGTCCGGCCCCCACATCAGTCGCATGAAGTGGCGTTCGACGGGCCCGCGCTGGAAGAGCCAGATCAGCGGCATCGACAGCTTGGTGCGGCGCACGGCGCGCCGGGACTGCTCCGGTGTCATCCCCATCCAGGCGCGCAACTGCTCGGAGCCCACCGCGCCGACCCACATCCGGAACAGCGTGTGGTTGATCGGGCCGTTGTAACGCGCGACCGCGCGCTGCGACTTGTGGTAGTTCTTCCGGAGGTTCTCGAAGTACAGCAGGTTGATGTTCTCGCCGGTCTCGGGGATCACGGCCATGGTGGCCGTGGGCCCGAACAGGTGGCCGTATTTCACGTACAACGCGTCGAGCTCGGCGATCGAGGTGGGGATCTCCTCCTCGTCGGCCCCCACGAGGCGGCAGTAGGCCGCGGCCTCGGCCATGAACTGGTCGCGCTCGTGCGGCGGGAGCCTGTGCGGCGGCCGACCGTCCCTGAAGGCCAGCCCCTCGTAGGCCCACAGCATGGAGTGCATCTCGGTCAGGGCCGCCCACATCGCCTCGCGGGGCCCGGCCGCCGCGTAGCCGCCGAGTTCCGGGTCGCCGACGTCGATGACCTCACCGGCGACCTTCTGGTGGATGTTGCGCAGGTGCTTGGCCATGCGCTCGGCGGTCTCGGTGTCCCCCAGCCACATCGGTGCGTGCATGCCGGAGTTCCGCTGAGTGCGCTCGAACATGCCGAAGTGGTTCAGTTCGCCCTTGCGCGCGGCGCGCGAGATGGGGTCGTGGTCGCGCACGCCGGCCAGGATGGGCCGGTAGGAGGACTGGATCGCGCTCTGCGCCGGGTACTGGAAGACGATCGTCGCGGGGTGCAGCATCACCTTCCACACGATGGACTCCGGCCCGAAGAGTCCGTAGTCCGGCGAACCGTCCTCGCGAACGGACGCGCCTGCCGGAACCGGCTCGCCGAACCGCCGCCAGCGCCGTTCGGTGCCTGCGACCTGCTCCTTCGTGATCACATTGCTCGTGGGCCCGCGAAGCCCGGAAGTGGTGGCCATGGCCGGCTGCCTCCTTGCTGCCAAGTTAAATCCCGACCGGGATTTACGTCACTGTAAGATGGGTTTCATGAGCCGTCAACAGTCGTCGGCGGGTTCCGCACCCGCCGGCTCCGCCGCATCACAGACGCCGCCCGCGCGCAGGGGAAGGGGCAACAGCGTCGGACTCGGCCCGAAGCAGATCGTGGATGCGGCTCGCACCCTCCCGCCGGAGCGGCTGACCATGCAGGCGGTGGCCAACCTCCTCGGCGTGGACCGCAAGGCGATCCACAACCACGTCCCCGACCGCGAGGCACTGGCCACGCTCGTGGCACTCGACGCGCTCGCCGCCAACTCGACGGACGTACAGATCCCCGACGACGCGGACTGGCAGACCGCCAGCCGGATCTACGCCTACGGCCTGGTCGACGGCGTCATCGCGGTGGGCGGCCTCGCCCGCCACCTCTCCCAGGGCTCACCGCTGACCGCGCAGACCCTGGACGGCACGGAGGCCGTACTCGCGCGCCTCATCGAGGCGGGCTTCGACCAGGCGACGGCCCAGCGCTACATGGCGGCCCTGACGAACATCTGCCTGGCGTTCGCCCGCGACGTGATCGACGCCGCCCAGGAAGGGACTGCCACCCGCCTGCACTACCTCCAGGCAGCCCTGGCCGAGCGGGACGCCGACCACTTCCCGCACCTGTCCCGCATCGCCAGGCAGCCGGAAGACACCTACGACAGGCAGCAGTTGGAGTTCACCCTCGACATTTTCCTGGCGGGCGCAGCAGCAGCCGACCCCGATCCCCGCTGACGCCGACCGTTCCATTTGACGGTCCAGTGGACCCCGCCTAGCCTGGGATAAATCCCGACCGGGATTTAGTTGCGTGATCGGCGGGACAAGCCGGCCACACCGGGCAGGCCAGTAGGACGGGAAGGAACGCATCATGGCTCGACTCGACGGCAAAGTGGCGGTCATCACCGGCGGGGCACGCGGTATGGGGGCGGAACACGCGCGTCGCTTCGTCGCCGAAGGAGCAAGCGTCGTGATCTCCGACGTCCTCAAGGACGACGGCGCCGCGCTCGCCGACGAGCTCGGCGCCAAGGCACTCTTCCTGGCCCACGACGTCACCGACGGGTCCCGCTGGGACGAAGTCGTTCGCGAGGCCGAGGAGGCCTTCGGGCCGGTCGACGTCCTGGTCAACAACGCCGGCATCTCCAGCGGCTCCGGTCTCGAAGGCACGGACGAGGAGCACTTCCGCCGCATCATCGACGTCAACCAGGTGTCGGTGTTCCTGGGCATGAAGGCCGTCCTGCCCAGCATGCGCAGGGCAGCAGGCGGCTCCATCATCAATGTCTCCTCCACCTCGGGGCTGGTCGGCTCCCAGGCGTTCGCGTACACGGCCTCCAAGTTCGCCGTCCGCGGCATGACCAAAGCAGCCGCGATCGAACTGGGGCCGATGGGCATCCGCGTCAACTCGGTACACCCCGGCTACATCCGCACTCCCATGATCACCGGCCTGCCGGACCGCCTCCCGGCGGCGACCCCGCTGGGGCGGGCAGCCGATCCCTCCGAGGTGTCGAACCTGGTGTTGTACCTGGCCTCCGACGAATCCAGCTTCTCCACCGGCTCCGAATTCGTGGTCGACGGGGGCTTCACGGCCCAGTGAGTGCAGGATGGACGGGTAGTTCCGGTTGCTGAGGGGGTGCCACATGGCCTGGTCCGAACGCGTCGTGGTCCGAGACGGTGTACGACTCGTCTGCCGCGACTGGGGTGGTGACGGGCCGCCGGTCCTGATGCTGCACGGGTTGGCGGGTCATGCGGGCGAGTGGGACCGACTGGCCGAGGGGCTCGGCGGACAGCACCGGATCGTCGCCCTGGACCAGCGCGGGCACGGGGCCAGTGAGCGCCGCCCGAGGGAGGTCACCCGCGCGGCCTGTACAGCCGACGTGATCGCGGTGATCGATCAACTCGACCTGGAGAAGGTGGTTCTGGCCGGCCAGTCGCTCGGCGGCCACACCGCGATGCTCGCCGCTGCCGCCGCACCGGACCGGGTGCGCGGACTGGTACTGGTCGAGTCCGGAGCGGGTGGTCCGAGCACCGATGCCGCAAGCCATATCGGCAATTGGCTGGACTCGTGGCAACTCCCCTTCAAAACAAGGGATTCGGCCGTCCAGTTCCTGGGCGGCGGAGCCATCGGCGAGGGCTGGGCCGCCGGGCTGGAGCAGCGGGACGACGGCTGGTGGCCGCGCTTCGACCGGGACATGATGGTCGACTCGATTGCGGAGCTGGATGAACGGGACTTCTGGGCAGAGTGGGAAGGCGTCACCTGTCCGACCCTGCTCGTGCTGGCCCAACACAGTTTCATCCCGCTGGACGAAGTCGACGGCATGCTCCGACGCAGGCCGGAGACCACTGCCGTGAGCATCCCGGGTACCCGCCACGACCTGCACCTTCAACAACCGGACGTGCTGCTCGACCGAGTGTCGGACTTCCTGAGCCGGCTCGACCACGCCGGCGGATGAACGCGTCGTGGCCGTTCGGCCACCTCGGCGATGTCCAGCAGGTCCAAGAGACCGCTCCTTGACTTGAACCTCGCTTCAAGTCGGAGCATGAACCCATGACCGACACGACAGCACCACTCGGCTCCCCGCACCCGCAGGTCCAGGCCTACCTGGACCGCCTGGCCGCCGCGAACATCGGCGAGCTGCACACCTTCACCCCCGAACAGGTACGCCAGGGCTGGCGTCGCCAGATCGCCCTCCTGGGCGAGCCGGAACCCGTTGCGGCGGTCGAGAACCGACGGATCGTCACCACGGCCGGTCCGATCCCGGTGCGCATCTACACTCCCGGCGGCACCGGCCCCTTCCCCGTGCTGGTGTACTTCCACGGCGGCGGTTTCGTCATGGGCGACCTGGACACCCACGACGGCCTGTGCCGCGGCCTGACCAACGGCGCGACCTGCGTCGTGGTCTCGGTGGACTACCCCCTGGCCCCCGAGCACAGGTTCCCCGCCGCTCCCGAGGCCTGTCTCGCCGCCACGGAATGGGTCGCCGAACACGCCGGCGACCTCGGAGCGGACCCCGCACGGATCGCCGTCGGCGGCGACAGCGCGGGCGGGAACCTGGCGGCCGTCGTCGCACGGCTCGCACACGACAACGGTGGACCGGCACTGGTCCTCCAACTGCTGATCTACCCGGACCTCGACTTCCGCAGGACCAGCCACAGCATCCAGGCCTTCGCAGGGAGGTACGGCAACGTCAGCCGCGCCGCCCAGCACTGGTTCATGGACCACTACCTCACGGACGGACAGCAGAAGCTGGACCCCCGCGTCTCCCCGCTGCTGGCACCCGACCTGACCGGTCTACCGCCGGCACTGATCATCACCGCCGAATTCGACGCACTGCGCGACGAAGGCGAGGAGTACGGACAGCGCCTGGAGAAGGCCGGCGTCCCGGCGGCGGTCTCCCGATACCCGGGGATGATCCACGAGTTCGTCCGCCACCCCTTCGACGACAGCGCAAAAGCCCGCCAGGAGGCAGCCCTCGCACTGGCGACGGCGTTCACCCATTGACAGCAGGCCGGGCCCCGCCAAGCCACCGTCCCACCGTGTGCGAACATGGAGGTGGTGGGCAGGGATGACGCCCGCTTCCGGACGAGGTGCGCCGTACCCGGTGGGACAAGACGACGCTTCGTAGGAGGCGTGCCGTCATGAACGAGCAGTTGGTGCAGATCCTCGGGTCGGTGCTGGTACTGATCCCCTTCGCGCTGGCCCAGGCCCGGCGGGTGGACCCGAGTTCGCTCAGCTATCTGCTGCTTAACCTGCTGGGGTCGGGCCTGCTGGCAGTCGACGCCGCGGTGACGCGGCAGTGGGGGTTCCTGCTGCTGGAGGGCGTCTGGGCGGTGGTCTCCCTGGCCGCGCTCAGCCGCAGGCCGGCCAACCGCCGAACGTCCCGAACCGCCGGCCGCTAAGCGGTGCTGATGGTGGACCCGATGGCCTCCGTGATCGCGAGAGGGATTGCTCGCAGGTTCGGGGACTGTCAGGGCCGCGGTGGCAGCGCGGCGTTCGCCTGTCCGGCAGGTCCTGCGTGTACCTGCGCGCCGATCCAGGCGGCGACGGCGGACATGTCCACGGGCACGCTGGTGTCCACGCACAGCAGTGGCCCCACCGCGAGTGGTCGGGCCAGTTCGCGCCAGCTCTCCCACTCGGCGTCACCGGGGAGCTCCCCGTGGATGGGGTGCCGCGGCAGGCGCGCTGCGCACCGGTGCCGGGCCGTCTCCATCGGCACTTCGCACCAGACTTCCACCGGCAGCGCATGCCTGGCCGTGCTCAGGCCCTGCAGCACCAGGTCCCGGACATCCGCACGCCAGCTCGACTCCAGGACCGCTCCCGCCGGAGCGTGCGCGAGCAACGCCCACATGGTCTGGCTGGCGGCCGCCCCGACGGCGGAGTTCCACTGCCGCTGGGAGTACCCGATCGCATGGCTGCCCAGGATGTCCGCGTGCACTTCCTTGATCACGTCCTTGCTGAACAGCGGAAGCCCCAGCACCCGGGACAGCTCGGTGCTCAGGGTCGTCTTCCCCGCCCCCGGCAGCCCATTGACCAACACCGCCACGGCAGCACTCTCAACGACGGTCATCGAGTCCCCTTGCCTCGCCGGGTCGGTCATGCTTCGCCCTCTCGGGGGCCGCATGGGGTAGGACGCTGGCAGTCACGTCCCTCTGAGTTGGTGTCAGGCAGCCGGGGCGTCGGAGATGGCCTGCTTGAACTCGGGGCACTCGACCAGGGGGGAGCGGGTGCAGACGGCGGCGTGGCGCAGACTGGCGCGCATCCGGGTGAGCCGGTCGATCTCGGCGTCCAACTGCTCGGCCTTGGCCGCCAAGTGGAGGCGCAGTTCGGTGTCGTCGGGGGTCGCGGTCACGAACCGGGCGATCTCGGCGAGGGTGAAACCCGAGGCACGGGCACACGCGACCAGGGACAGGCGCACCAGCACCTCGGACCGGAAAGTACGGCGCAGTCCGTTGCGGCCCTCGGAGGCGATCAGCCCCCGCCGCTCGTAGTACCGCAACGCCGACGGTGCCAGCCCGGACCGTTCGGCCACCTCGGCGATATCCAGCAGAGCCATGAAACGCTCCTTGACTTGAATCTCGCTTCAAGTCGGAGCATAGACCCATGACGTCTGGCACGAGTGCTGTCTGGCACGATCGTGGGCATGCTGCAGGTCTGCCTGAACGGGGCGCGGACCCCCGACGAGTGCTGCTCTCTTCCGGTGTCGCCCGAACAGTTGGCACGGGAGGCGGCCGCGGCGGTGGCCGCCGGGGCTGAAGACGTCCACCTCCATCCCAAGGGCGTCGACGGCGTCGACTCCTTGGAGCCCGAACCGGTGGCGCGGGCCGTCGCGGCGGTGCGCGCTGCCGTGCCGGCCGGGGTGAAGGTCGGGGTCACCACCGGGGCCTGGGCGGTGCCGGACCCCGAGCGCCGTGCGGGGCTCATCCGTTCCTGGACGGTCCTGCCCGACCACGCGTCGGTGAACTGGCACGAGGAAGGCGCCGAAGTGGTCGCGGAGGTGCTGCTGGCGCGCGGCGTGGGGGTCGAGGCGGGGATCTATTCCAACGGCGGCGCGGCCCACCGGTTCCGCGCCTCGGGGTTGTCGCATCGTGTGCTGCGCGTGCTCGCCGAGGTCACCGACACCGATCCGGTCACCGCGGCGGCCACGGCCGTATCGCTCATCGACCTCCTGGGGCCGGGGCTGCCGGCTCCGATCCTGCTGCACGGGGAGGACGGCGGAGCCTGGCCGGTGCTGCGGGTCGCGGCCCGGCTGGGCCTGGACACCCGGATCGGCCTGGAGGACACCCTGGTGCTGCCGGACGGCTCGACCCCGGAGGGCAATGCCGCTCTGGTACGGGCCGCGAAGAGCGTCCTGCGCCCACGCGGAGCCTGAGCGCGGGCGGGACAACCTGATCGTCCAGGGCGGCGCCCCACCCGCACCTCGCTGCGCGTTCACAGGTTCGCGCCGGAACCATCTACGACGTGAACTCGTCAGAATGGGGCAGGACCGGAACGGATCAAGCGCGACGGATGTGGGGCTGCGACATGGGGGAACCTCTACTCCCAGGGGATCCTCGGCAGTTGGGGGACTTCTATCTCGACGCCAGACTCGGCGCAGGTGGCCAGGGGGCTGTGTACGAGGGCTACGGCCCCGACGGCCGGCGCGTCGCCGTCAAGGTCCTTCACGACGTGGACCCCGCGAGCCGGGGGATGCTGCGCCGGGAACTGCGTGCCTGGCAGCGTGTCGAGCCGTTCTGCACGGCGCGGCTGCTGTACACCGACCTCGCCGGGCCGATCCCCTTCGTCGTCAGCGAGTACGTGGCCGGCCCCAATCTTCGGCAGGCGATCCGCGCCGCCGGACCGCACGCACCGCAGGAGCTGCGACGGCTGGCCGTCGGCATGGCGGCGGCGCTGGTGGCCGTCCACCGCGCAGGGGTGGTGCACCGGGATCTGAAGCCCGAGAACATCCTGCTCGGCCCCGACGGCCCGCGTGTGATCGACTTCGGTATCGCCCGGGTCGTGGAGGGCACGGCCACCTCCGGCCTGCCCATGGGCACCCTGCGCTACATGCCGCCCGAGCGGTACCGGGGGGCGCCCGGGGACGGCAAGGTCGACGTATGGGGCTGGGGCGCGCTCGTGCTGTTCGCCGCGACGGGCCAGGACGCCTTCGGCGGCGAGAACATGGCGGAGATCGCCTACCGGGTCGCCACTCACCGGCCCGACGTCTCCGGCCTCGACGAACCGCTCCGCTCGCTGGTCCGGGCCGCGCTCTCGCAGGAGCCGGACCAGCGGCCCAGCGCCGAGCAGTTGCTGCTGACCCTGGTCGGCCGCGCGGACCTGGCCTCGGCGGTCCGGGAGGCCGGCGCGGGCGGCTCGTTCAAGGACACTCCGGGCGATTCCGCCGGCCCCTCCCGCGGCGAGGTCGCGGAAGCCGTCTTCTCCAGGCTGAACGCCGTCGCCCAGGACGCCGTCCCCGGTGTGATGCTGCGTCTGGTCGCAGCCGGGGAGCGCGCCGAGGACACCCTGCGTTCGGCGCACCGGAACGAGTTCTCCGACGGCCGGACCCCCGAGCACGTCCTGGACTGGGTGCTGCGCGCCTTCACCGACGCCGGGATCCTGGTCTGGCAGGGCTACACCGCCACGCTCTCCTCCGCCGCCCTGCTGCGGTCCTGGCCGCGTCTGCACGACTGGGTGGAAGCCGAGCGTTCGGGCCTGAGCACCCATCAGCGACTGACGGAGGGGGCCAGGACCTGGGCGGAGCACGGCCGCCGCAGGAACGACCTGGTCCAGGGGAGCACGCTGGACCGCATGCGCGACTGGGCCGCGACCGGGCGCCGCCACCTCGCTCTGAACCTGGCGGAGCAGGCCTTTCTGGAGGCCGCCGCGGAGCTGGGCCGCCGGCGCGGTCGGCTGCGCATGCTGGTCAGCGCCGTCCTCGCCTTTCTGCTGGTCGTCGCGGTCGCCGGCGCGGCGGTCGCGTTCGACCAGTGGCGGACCACCGTCGCCCAGCGCGACCAGGCCGCCTCCGCACAGGTGGCCGGCCTCGCGCTGTCGCTGCGTGTCACCGACCCCCAGCTCGCCCGGCGCCTGGCGGTCGCCGCCGAGCAGTTGGGCGGGACACCGCAGGCCTGGTCGGCCCTGCTCGCCGTGCGCTACGAACTGGAGCACGACGCCTTCAAGTTGGAGGCGCCGACGATCGCCGGCGCGGACGACCTCGACGGCACCGGGCAGACGTTCGCCGCGGCCGAAGGGGACCGCGTGGACTTCTGGGACGTCCGGACCCGCGCCAGGATCAGCAGCTACACCGCACCCGCGAAGGTCCGGAACGTCATCCTGTCCGCCGACGGCACAGTGGCCGCCGTGGTCAGCGACGACGGCTTGGTCCGATTCATCCGGGTGGCCGCCGTCAGAAACGGCATCACGGCGGAGGTCGCGCCCGCGCTGAGCATCACGAAGAGCGCGGAAGGGGACTGGCCCTGGCTGATGCTCAGCCCGCACGGCAACTTCCTGGTCATCGAGCCGAACGACATCAAGGCCACGATGACCGTACGGAACATCCACACCGCACGCACTGTCGCGAGTCTCCCTGCCGGTGCCACGATTCCCATCTCGGAGACATCGTTCTCGCCGGACGAGCGCGTCCTCTCGCTGCCGGTCCCGAGCGGCGGTCAACCGTTCACCTGGATCGACCTCCTCGCCAACAGGCGCCTCCCCGTACCCGACATGAACCTCCAGGCGGCTGGCTCAACCGGTGCGGTGGCGTTCAGTCCTGACGGCAAGTCAGCAGCTGTGGCCACCCTCGGCAACACCGTCAGCCTCTTCGCCCGGACCCGGGACGGCGCTTCCGGCACCCTCACCGGCGCCGACCAGTACTCGCCCTACCCGCTCTCCTTCAGCCACAACAGCCGGTTCCTGACGCAGGGTGGAACGGTCTGGAACACCGATCCCACCACGCCGAAACTCGATCCGGTCCTGACCTACACCACCAACCAGAACGACTGCTACACCGGCACGTTCTTCCGCTTCGCGGCCGACGACAGGACGTTGGAGTGCGTGGGACTCGACGGATTCGTCCGGTCCCTCGATGTCAGCGCCGCCACCGGACAACCCGTCTGGGACGTCGACAACGACGTCGACCAGGCCGCGGTGAGCCCGGACCGCTCCACCTTTGCGCTCCTGCACCAGAACAGGCTGGAGATCTGGTCGGCACAGTCGCGGACCAGACGTTTCAGCGTGGAGACGCTGGCGCAGACCGCTACCACCTCCACGACGCCGGACCAGATCCAACTCAGCCGGGACGGCCGGCTGGTGGCGGTGCTGCGCGGCACCACCGTCGAGGTCTGGGACCCGTCCAAGCAGGGGGGCGCGCTCCTCGGCACCTTCCCGCTCCTCGACCCGGCCCGACGCAGCGGGGCGGTGACGTCGCTCGCCTTCTCCCCCGACGGCAGCTCACTCGCGGCCTTCGTCACCATGAAGGACGGGACCGACACGCTCGCCTTCTGGAACCTGCACACGATGAAGCAGATCCGCTCGACGAGCGCACACCTCGGCTATCCCGACTACCCGGGATCGCTGCTCTTCGCTCCCGACGGTCGATCCGTCATCGCGCCCGCATTCGGGAGGGTCTCCTTCCCCTCCGGGCAGACCCTTCTCCCCGGCTCCCCGGACACGCACTTCGACGCGCTCAGCGACGACGGAACGACCCTCTACACCTTTCCGCGCGCCTCCCGGCCGTCCCTGCAGACCTGGAATGCGACGACCCTGCGTCCGCAGGGGAACGAGCTGTACACAGGAACGGCGAGCGAGCCTTCGTTCGATCCGGCCGGGGACACCGCCGTCTCCCCCGACGGCCGCCTGCTGGCCGCGGTGCAGCAGCAGGGCACCGACTTCCAGTTCGCCGTCTGGGACACCAGCAACCGGTCCCAGCTGGGAGTGGCGCTCACCGGACCCACCGGCGACATCGAAGCCGTCGCCTTCTCCCCGGACGGCTCGGCGCTGACCGCCGTGGACAAGTACGGCAGATTCTTCAGCTACCCGCTCGCCCCGGCCGCCCTCGCCCACTCGCTCTGCACCGAGGCCGGCCCGCTGACCAAGGCCGAATGGAAGACCTACATCCCCGACGTCCCCTACCGCCACGACTGCTGACGCTTGCCGCCTCCCGTGCGACCGCGGAAGCCGCGGACCCCTCCTCGAGGTGTTCCTCGACGATGTGACGCTTTCCGGCACCGGAGCCAAGAAGAGATGTAAGGCAGTACTCGTTCGTCGCAAGGAGCGTCCGTGCCCACGGAGCACCCGCCAGCCCCACCCGTGCGAGACCCGTCCGGGTTCGCCGAGTTCTACCGGCAGAACTTCGACACGATCCTCGGCTTCGTCACCCGGCGCACCGACAGCGTCCACCTGGCCGCCGATCTGACCGCCGACATCTTTCTGACCGCGCTGGAACAGGCGGACAGCTACGACGCCCGGCGGGGTGCGCCCGCCGCCTGGCTGTACGGCATCGCCCGCAACGTCCTGGCGGCGCATTTCCGCGGCAGCGCCCGGGAGCAGCAGGCCGTCTCCAGGATCGCCGGCCGCCGGATGCTGGTCGAGCAGGACATCGCCGCGATCGAGGCGCGCATCGACGCGGCCCGCACCGCCCGGCAGCTGGCCGGCCGGCACGCCGCCCTGTCCGAATCGCTGCGCGCGGTACTGGACCTGGTGGCCGTCGACGGGCTGTCCACCAGGGAGGCCGCCCAGGTGCTGGGCATCAGCACCGCCACCGCCCGGATGCGCCTGCACCGGGCCCGCAAGGCGCTGCGGAGCGCCACCCCGCCGGCCGACCCGTCGTCCCTGAGCACTCTCCTGGAGACCGCCTCGTGAACGCTCCCACGTACGCTCCCGTCAACTTCCAGCAGCAGCTCGGCGACGAGCTGACCGCCCGCGCCGCGGCCCTGCCCGCGCATGGCCCGGCCACCGTACGGCCGCGGCACACCCGCCGGATCGCGGCCACCTCGCTCGGGCTGGCCGCCGCCGTCACCGCGGTCGTCGTGGGCACCCACGCCGCCGGCGGCCCCGCTGCGCCGCCCCAGGCCGCGCCGGCCACCTCCCCGGCCGTGGGCAGCAGCCCGACGGCAGGGCTCGCCGACGTCGGTTACACGGTGACGGTCCGTCCCGGCGACATCGTCGCCCTCAGGATCATCGGCACCCAGCTGTCCGGACTCCAGGTGGCGCTGCGACGAGCGGGCCTGCCCGCTGTCGTGCTGTCCCCGTCGGCCTCGTGCCACACCAAGGTCACCCCGGTCGACACCGGCAGCCTCGGTGCGGTGATGTCGCTGGATCCGGACGACGGCCGCGTCGCGCTGCTCGACCCCGGCGCGATTCCGCACGGGGACACCCTGCTGGTCGTCGACGAGTCCCCGGCAGGCGCCGTCCACGGGTCGGTGGGGAGCCTGGCCTACCTACTGACCGAGCAGACGCCGACCTGCTTCCCCGCGTCGCAGGTCGACATCGGCGAAGGCTGATCCCACCGATCCACCACAGCCCCTCGGTCCCTCGGTCCCCCGTTGGGTGACGCGTCCGGACGCGGCGTCAGAGCCGCGTCGCGGTCCGGACGAGGTCGGCGACGGCCCGGGAGCGGCTGTGCGCCGGCCAGGCGATGACGGTGGTGACCTGCGGCGCGTCCAGCACCGGCACGGCGGCTAGGTCGCTGTGCAGTTGGGCCCGGCAGGACTCCGGTGAGACCGCGCAGGCCCGTCCGAGCGCGACCAGTTGCAACAGCTGCGCGTGGTCGCGGACCTGCGGGCCGGGGCCGGGCGGGTAGCTGCCGTCGGGGGCGGGCCAGCGCGGCAGGGGCAGGCCGGGCAGTCCGGTGACGTCGGCCAGGTGCACATGGGACCGGGCGGTGAGCGGATGCCCGGCCGGCAGCACCACCACCTGGCCCTCCGTGCCGAGCTCCTCGGTGTGGAACCCGGCGGTGGAGTCGAACGGCCGGTGCAGCAGCGCCACGTCGGCCCGGCCCTCGCGCAGCAGTCGCGCCTGCTCGGCCGGGCCGCACAGGATGACGTCGACCGGGACCGCGCCGGGTTCGGCGGCGTAGGCGTCGAGCAGTTTCGCCAGCAGTTCACTGGACGCGTTGGCCTTGGTGACCAGGACCAGCCCGGGACGGCCGGTCGCGGCAAGGGCGGCGCGCCGGGTCCGGCGCTCGGCGGCGTCGACCGCGTCCAGGGCGGCGCGGGCCTCGACCAGCAGCACCGAACCGGCCTCGGTCAGCGCGACGGTGCGGCTGGTCCGGTCCAGCAGCGCCACCCCGAGCCGGCGTTCAAGCTGCTGGATCGCCCGCGACAGCGGCGGCTGGGCGATCCCGAGCCGCTGCGCGGCGCGCCCGAAGTGCAGCTCTTCAGCGACGGCAACGAAGTAGCGCAGTTCCCGGGTCTCCATACAGCCACCGTACTGCGGATCAATACCCGGCAGGTATCGCCGCGCACCCGATCGGTGTTGGACCCCGGCCCGCACCCGGCGGCAGCATGGTCGTCATGAGCGAACGAACAATCGCGCTGGTCACCGGCGCGAACAAGGGAATCGGTTACGAGATCGCCGCGGGCCTGGGTGCCCTCGGCTGGCGTGTCGGCGTCGGCGCCCGCGACGACCGGCGCCGCGAGGCCGCCGTGGAGAAGCTGCGCGCGGCCGGCGTCGACGCGTTCGGTGTGCCGCTGGACGTGAGCGACGACGCGAGCGCGACCGCCGCAGCACGGCTGATCGAGGACCAGGCCGGACGCCTCGACGTGCTGGTCAACAACGCCGCCATCACCGGCGGGATGCCGCAGCAGCCCACCCAGGTCGAGCCCGCCACCATCCGCACGGTCATGGAGACCAACGTGATCGGCGTCATCCGGGTCACCAACGCCATGCTGCCGCTGCTGCGCCGCTCCGCCTCGCCGCGGATCGTGAACATGTCCAGCACCGTCGGCTCGCTGACCCGGCAGGCGGGAACCACCGCCGAGCAGACGGCCGGCCCGGTGGCGGTGGCGTACGCGCCGTCGAAGACGTTCCTGAACGCTGTCACCCTCCAGTACGCCCGGGAGCTGAGCGGTACCAACATCCTGATCAACCTCGCCTGCCCCGGCTACGTGGCCACCGACCTCAACGGCTTCCGCGGTGTGCGCACCCCCGGGCAGGGCGCGGCGATCGCCGTCAAGCTCGCGACCCTGCCCGACGACGGCCCCACCGGCCAGTTCTTCGACGACGCGGGCACAGTGCCCTGGTGATGCCTCGGAGCACCCGGCCCGACCGTCAGAACCGGTCGGCATCACGGGATGTGTCGTCGCCTTCAGGAGTCCAGGGAGGCCCAGAGTCCGGCCGCCGCGATGGAGGCGACGAGGCGGTTGGGGTCGCTGGGGGCGGCGGCCACCGGCATGGTGACGGTGGTGACGTCACCCGTCTTGATCCTGTCCAGCCCGACCGCGAAGTTCACCAGCTTCGACACCGACCCCAACTTGGTGTCCACCGTCAGGCTCTTGGTGGCCGTCTCCACCAGGGAGTAGAGCTCAGTGGGGTCACTGAACGCGTCCAGGCCACGGATCTTCTTCAGCAGCTGCTTCACCAACTGCTGCTGCAGCTTGATCCGCCCGAGGTCGCTGCCGTCCCCGATGCCGTGCCGGGTGCGGGCGAAGGCGACGGCCTGGGTGCCGTCGAGGACGTGGGTGCCCTTGCTGAGCTTGAGGTGGCTGTAGCTGTCGTCGATGTCCTGATCCACCGTCACCGTCACCCCGCCCAGCGCGTCGACCAGCTCGGCCAGACCGGAGAAGTCCACCTCGATGTAGTGGTTGATCTTCAGGCCGGTCAGGTGCTGCACCGTCTTGATGGCGCAGACCGGTCCGCCCACGGCGTACGCGGTGTTGAACATCACCCCGGACACCGGGTACGTGGTCGCGCCCGACGAGGTGGTGCAGGACGGGCGGTAGACCAGGGTGTCGCGCGGGATGCTGACGATCGTGGCCTTGGTGTGCGAGGCGTTGACATGGACCACCATCGCGGTGTCCGAGCGCGCGCCGGACGCGGCGTGGTCGTGCACCACGGAGGAGTTGCTGCCCGAACGGGTGTCGGAACCGAGCACCAGGATGTTCATCGAGCCCGTGGCGGCCGTGGTCCCGGGCATGGTCGGGCTTGCCGAGGCGGAGGCGGAGGGGGCGTCGGAGGCGCCGTCGTCCAGTGCGGAGGAGATGTCCACGGTCTTGATGTTGTGGTCCAGGCGCCAGTACTCGTAGGCGGTCGCGCTGCCCACGGCGAGCAGTACCGCGGAGAATCCGGCAATCACTGTTTTGAGTGTGCGGCGGCTGTGCCTGCGCGCTCGCAGCTCAGGGTCGGGCTGGGAGCTGTCTCCGTCAGACACCTGTGTCGTCCGTCCGTTACGGGGGTGTTGGGGGACGAACGTACGTGCGGCGTGCCCGCGAGCGACATGATTCCCGGCGCCTTCACTACGAGATCACATGATTGACAGCGTCCTCTAACACGGCCACGCCACAGGGAAATCGCATGCGATCTTCAGGCAGTGGTGGATACCGTGCCGGCCATGGACGTGACGTTCACCAAGGTGCCGGGGCGCCGTTATCGGATGACTGTCATTCGGGAACGAGGCCCGGAGTTGGCGCCGCGGCAGGGGCCGGGCTATGACGACTACCTGCCGCATGACGCCGTGCACTTCCTCGTCGAGGCCGAGGCGGGACTGCCCGGCGGTGTCTTCGGCCGGATCGCAGCAGGGCAGAGCAACATCTTCTGGGCGACCGATCCTGTCGTCCGGAAGCGTCAGGCGCGTCAGGAAGCGAAGCGGCGGCCGGGCAGGGCCGAGCGTGCCGACATGGCCCGGTCCGAGACGCTGGCCTCCCTGTGCGAGCCGTTGTGGCAGTTCCGAACGGGCCGGCGCTCGGAACTGCCGGACTGGTTCTCCTCCATGGAGCCGGGTGTCACGGAGTCGCAGCTCGTCGAGCGCATCCTGGCCCGTCTGGACGACTTCGCCGCGCGCTGGCACCCGCTGCCGGCAGGCGGCAGCGTCACCCTGTCGTGGCCGCTACGCGCTCGTCGCTGACAAGACGCCCGTTCCTCGGTGCCATCTGCACCCGATCCCCAAGAGCCGCCTTGCCTTGCCTATCGAAAATCGATAGATTTCCATCGCAACTCGATGGGAGGGCGGCTCATGGGAAAGCTGACGGTGCACGCGCTGCGTGCCGTGCTCGGGCTGGTGCTGACCGGCACCGTGTTCGTGCAGGCAATGATGGTGCTGGCGATGGCCACCAAACCGGATGGTGGGTCGTTCACGATGACCGCGCTACGGGTGACCACGATCCTGGGCATGGTGTCCGCCCAGCTCGCCCTGGTCTGCGTATGGCGGCTGGTGACCATGGTGCGACACGGAACCGTGTTCTCCCACGCCGCCTTCCACTACGTGGACGTCGTGATCGGCGCGATCGTGGCGGCTGCCCTGGTGTGGTTCGCGGTCACCATCCTCAATGCGCCGGGCCAGCGGGACGACCCGGGCGTCTCCCTCATCATGGGCGGGGTCGGCGTGGCCATCCTGGGAGTCGCGCTTATCGTGCTCGTGCTGCGGATGCTGCTCGCCCAGGCCGTCGCGCGCGACGGCGAAGCCGCGCAGCTGCGGGCCGAGTTGGACGAGGTGATCTGATGCCGATCGCCGTCGACATCGACGTGATGCTGGCCAAGCGGAAGATGTCGGTGGGCGAGCTCGCGGACCGGGTCGGGATCACCCCCGCCAACCTGGCGGTCCTCAAGAACGGCCGCGCCAAGGCGGTGCGCTTCGCGACCCTCGCCGCGCTCTGCGAGGTGCTCGAATGCCAACCGGGCGACCTGCTGCGCTGGGAGGCCGAGCACAGCACGGACGAATGACCCGACCGGGGCTTGGCTTCACGCTTCCCGCCGCATGGTGATGCCGGAGGGGTGAACCGGGCGTGGCAGTCGTTCTCAACGCAGCACCCCGTCCTCCCTCGCCCACCCCCGAGCTGGCCGAACTGTTGCGGCTGACCGACGTCCAGTTGGTCAGGAATATTTACTATGCTGGCCATGAGGACCGCCGCACGCACGGCGCCGCGCCCGCGTCGGTGCCACCGGGTCGGCAACGATCCGGCCCGTCACCGTTGACGTATGGTGTGGAATTCGTGGGATCAGGTGGGCGACGAGGCCGAGGGTGGCATGGACGACGAACAGCGGGTTGACCTAGGGGTGTCGTTGTTCATCCCGTACCGGTACACCGAGGACCGGATTTTCCGGGCCCTCCAGGATGCGGGGTTCGACGACTGGACCCTCGCGCAGTGCCGGGTGTTCCAACGCATCTCCCCGGACGGTTCGCGCCTCACGGACCTCGCCGATCAGGCGCAGATGAGCAAGCAGAGCGCCGGCGTACTGGTCGACCAACTGGAACGTCTGGGCTATGTCCGCCGCGCCCCCGACCCCGCGGACGGCCGCGCCAGGCTGATCGTGATCGAGCAGCGCGGCCGACGGGCGGTCGGGATCGCCGCAGCGACACTCGACGAGATCTACGCGGAGTGGAAGGCCTACCTGGGCACTCGCAACTTCACACTGCTGCACCAGATCCTGGATCAACTCCGCGAGATCACCGACCCCTACGCGCGGTAGGCCCGAGCAGGGCCCGACTCCACCTTGACATCGTCAGGATCATTGACTAACTTGGTCAATGATCCTGACGATGTTCTGCTATGGACGGGTGGTTGCCACGATGCACGGTGCCCGGACGAGTCGGACCCGTCACCACACGGCCCGCCGCCAACGGCTGAGCCCCGATGCGCTCCGTCCCACCAGGGGCGGCCGCCGCACGCAGACCCGCGCTACGACCTCACCGATGCCCGGAATGCTCTCGCCGCGCCCCGCGGCGTCCTGACACCACACCTCTACTGAGGCCCTTCGGCCTCAACCGCACCGGCCCGTCAGCGGATCCCGCTGGCCACCCCGCTGCGGGACACCGGCGATCTCCAGTCACGCCGTCATGCACACACCGCACCCCTACGAACGGAATCAACATGTCCACCGTCATCACCGGAGCATCCGGTCACCTCGGCCGCCTCGTCGTGGACCAACTCCTCGCTGCCGGAACGCCGTCGGCGCAGATCGTGGCCACCGGCCGGGATGTCGGCAGACTCGCCGACCTCGCCCGCACCGGGGTCACGGTGCGGCGCGCGGACTTCGCCGACCCGACCACCCTCGACGAGGCGTTCGCAGGTGCCGAAGCGATGGTGCTGGTCTCGACGACAACGGTCGGGCAGCGGTTCGACAACCACCGCAACGCCATCGACGCGGCGCGCCGAGCGGGCGTGTCCCGGATCGTGTACACCAGCATCGTCAACGCCTCGACCGCGGAGATGGCACTCGCCGACGAACACCGCCGCACCGAGGACTACCTGCGTGACAGCGGCACGGCGTTCGTCATCCTGCGCAACGGGTGGTACCTGGAGAACTACACCGACCAGCTCCCGATGATCACCAAGTACCGCGCCTTGCTGGGCAGCGCCAAGGACGGCCTCGTCAGCGCAGCCGGCCGACGCGACTACGCAGCCGCCGCCGCGGCGGTGCTGACCCAGGACGGGCACCTCGGAGCGACCTACGAGCTCGGCGGAACACCGTTCACCCTGACCGAGCTCGCCGCCACCATCAGCGACGTCCTCGGCACCCACGTCGCCTACCGGGACATGCCGGTGGCCGACTACACCGCCACCCTGACCGCTGCCGGGCTGCCCCCGGAGATGGCCGCCGCCGTCGCCGACGCCGACGCCGGCCTGGCCCGCGGAGAGCTGTTCACCGCCGCCGACGACCTGGTCAAGCTCATCGGACGACCGGCAACCACCGCACACGAAGCCGTCCAGTCCGCGGCCGCCACCATCGATGAGTCGCGGTGAGCGCCCCGGGGCCCGGCGTCGACACCCACGAGATGGTCCTGATCCACCGCGTCATCCGGCGCGAGTTCGGACAGCTCCCCCGACTGTTCCGCTCCGCGGCCGACGACCCGGCGCGATCCAAAGTCATCGGAGCGCACGCCGGCGAGATGCTGCACTTCCTGCACACCCACCACACCGGCGAGGACGAACTGCTCTTTCCCCTGCTGCGCGAAAGGGCTGCGCTCGACCCGGAACTGATGGACCGGATGGACGCGCAGCACGCACAGGTCGACGCCGCCGTCACCGCCGTCAGCGCGGAGCTGCCCTGGTGGACAGCGAGCGCTGACGCCGCCGCCGGCGAGCGGATGGCAGCCCTCGTCGAAGCCGCGATGCCGACACTGATCGATCACCTGGCCGAGGAGGAGCAGAGGATTCTCCCGATCGTCTCGGCCACGCTGACGCAGAGCGAATGGGACGCGCTCGGCAAGCACGGCATGAGCGCGATTCCGCTCACGCGGCGGCTGGTCATCCTCGGCCACATCACCGAGGAGGCCGACGATGCAGAACGGCAGAGGTTCCTGCAGGTCGTACCGGCCCCGGCGCGCCTGGCCTACCGGCTGATCGGCCACCGCCAGTTCACCCGCGAAACCACCGCGATCCGCGGCTGAGCCGCCCCGCGATGCAGGGCCGACGACCTCGTGCTGCCGTTCCCCGCCCGTCGGACCGGGAACGGCAGCACGAGGGAGGCACCCGCCGGGAGCGGACCGGCGCGGAAGCGTCAGCCGCCGAGGATGCCGCCGACGGGCCTGTCCGACACCAACGGTCGGACAGGCCGCAGGGCGCGCCGGCAACCGATGCGAGCGGGCCCGCTCACTCCCCCGTTACGGTTGCTGTCAGCTCCGTCATCGACTCCCGGACGGTCTGCGTCAGTTTCCCCTCGGCCGAAGCGGCGATCCAGCGGGCGAAGGCGACCCGGAACGCGGCCATGCCCGCTTCGGCGGCCAGGCGCGCGGGCCAGGCCCCGACTCCGCGCCCGTGCAGCGCCGCGGCCATGTCCCCGACCAGCGCGGCGAGTTTGGCCAGCTCGCGTTCCTGCAGCTCGGGATGGGCGTCGATGACGGCCTGACGCATCCTCACGTCGTCGGGCCGCTCCTGGATCAGCTCGGCCCCCGCCTCGATCCCGAACGAGACCGCCGCGAACGGGGCCAGTTCGGGCGGCGCCTCGGTGATCGCGCGGACCACCACGTCCCGCAGCGGGTCCGCCCCGGCGAACAGTACGTCGCGCTTGTCGGCGTAGTGGCGGAAGAAGGTGCGTTTCGTCAGGCCGGCGCGTTCGGCGATGTCCGCGATCGTGGTCTGGTCGAAGCCGCGCTCCACGTACAGCTCCATCGCGGCCCGCCCCAGGCGGCCTCGCGCGTTCGGCTCCCAACGTCCCATGCGCCCATCATATGGACATCCTCTTCTCCCTGATGGGAGGAGGATTCCTGGCTCACGCCGCCTCCGGGGAGTGCCCGCTACGTCGTGGTGCAGCCGGTGGGCTCGCCGGACAGCAGCGTCGTCCTGATCGCCCTCGCCGCGGTGTTGCCCTGCCCGATGGTGGCGTAGGCGAGGCCGAGAACGGAGCGGGCGGGCATCCTCGACGGGTCGATCGTGATGACCGCATCGTTGCCGTCCTGGCGCGGACTGCTGATGACGTCTCCCGGATCGAGTACCTGCGCTCCCGTCCAGGTGCAGGCCGCGTGCGGCGTCACCGGAGTGCCCGCGGGCAGCGTGGTGTTGTGGAACGCCGTGGGTACACCGGCCTTGGCGAGCAGAGCCTGCAGCTCGGACTCGTCGAACAGCTGGTGCAGGGTCACGGTGACCTCGCCGGTCTTCGCGTCCGTGTGGACCGAGAATCCGGCCTCGTCCACGTTCACGACCGCGCCGTCGGCGGTCAGGGACTGCCCGGATCCCGCACCAGCCGTGCTGCCCGCCCCATTCGGTCCGGTCAACGCGACGACCAGGCTCACCGAAGCAGCGGCGACACCCAGGGCTCCGAGGGCGGGCATGGCGCGCCTGCGGCGCCGCAACGCCCGGCCGCGGGCCAGGACGTCCTGGACCTCACGTCCACGGCGGCCCTCGTCGAAGGCGGAGCCCACCAGGCCGATCAGGGCCGCTTCGGAGACGCCGCCGTCGTGCTCTTCGAACTCTTCGATCATTTCGCCGGCTCCTGCCGTGTAGTGGGGGCGAGCGCGGTGCCTAGCGCGGCGAGCGCCCTGGAAAGGTGGGTCATGACCGTGCCGGGCGTGACCCCGAGGACACGGGCGGTGGTCCTGGTGTCGAGGTCGAGGAAGATCCGCAGAACGACGACTTCTCGTTGGCGGCCGGACAAGGTCTTGAGCGCCTGCATGACGTGCCGATCGACCTGGAGGTGTTCCGGCGTGCGGTCCTCGGCATCGTGCGAGGGGTCCCACGCCACCTCCCGGCGACGCCGCCGCCACCAGGAGACGTGCGTGTTGAGCGCGGTCCGCACCACCCACGCGCGCGGCGCCGGGTGCCCGCGGACCTTGCGCCAGGAGGCGTAGGCACGGGCGAACGCCTCCGCCGTCACGTCCTCGGCCAGCGACCACTCGCCCACCACCGCATAGACCGCGCGCAGGCAGTCGGCCCTGGCCTGCTCGTAGAACGCCGCGAAATCCTCGTCCTCTGGTTTCTCGTCCACACCCCTACTACGCATCAGCGGCAGTATCCATTGACAGCATTCACCGACGGTACGGACCCATTCCGTGATGACACTTGGTGTCATCACGGGTAGAGTGATGACACCAAGTGTCATCGATGCTCTTCGGAGGTTCCTCCCATGCATGTCTTTGTCACCGGTGCTTCCGGCCACCTGGGCTCCGCGGTCGTCCCGGAACTGCTCGCCGCCGGCCACCGGGTGGTCGGCCTGGCCCGCTCCGACTCCTCGGCCGCCGCGGTCGCCGCACTCGGCGCCGAGGTCCGCCGCGGTGACCTGGACGACCTCGACGGTCTGCGCGAGGCCGCCACGGCCGCGGACGGCGTCATCCACCTCGCCTTCAAGCACGAGGCGATGCGCACCGGCGCCTTCGCCGAGGCCGTGGAGGCCGACCGGATCGCCGTGGAGGCCATCAGCGACGCACTGGCCCGCTCCGGTACCGGCAAGCCCCTGGTCATCGCCTCGGGCACGCTGATGCTCGCCCTCGGCGGCATCAGCGGACGGCCCGGCACCGAGGCCGACGCCCTTCCGGGCGGCCCCCGGACAGACACCGAGAACGCGGTGATCGCGATGGCCGAGCGCGGGGTGCGCTCCTCGGCCGTGCGGCTTCCCCCGCTGGTCCACAGCGACCTCGACCACCACGGCTTCACCCCCTCGCTGATCGGCTTCGCCCGCGCCAACGGCTACTCCGGCTACCCCGGCGACGGCGACAACCGCTGGCCCGCCGGCCACACCCTGGACATCGCCCGACTGTTCCGGCTCGCCCTGGAGCAGGCCCCGGCCGGCTCCAGGCTGCACGCCGTCGCCGACGAGGGCGTGCCGACCCGACAGATCGCCGAGGCCATCGCCCGCAACCTGGACCTCCCCGCGAAGGCCGTCCCGGCCGAGGAGGTACCCGCCTACTTCCAGTTCATGGCCGCCTTCATCGGCCTGGACAACCTCACCTCCGCCGCCCGCACCCGCGAACTGCTCGGCTGGGAGCCGACCCACCCCGACCTGATCACCGACATCGACGCGGGCCACTACTTCGCCCCCGAAGGCGACCGGCAGGCCTGATCCACACACCCGTCCCCCGGCCCTGCTCCGCCACCCTGCTGAATCCGCGGCGCATCCGGGGGACACCCTCCCCTCCGGCACCAGGCCGGCGCCGGCGCCGGGTACGTTCCGCCGGGAGCCGATCGAAGGAGGCGGAGCATGGACCGGACCGTGATCGCGGGACTCGCTGACCTGCGCGAGGACCTGGCCGCTTTCTACCGGGACCTGCACCAGCACCCGGAGCTGTCGCTGCAGGAGACCCGGACGGCCGGCCTGCTCGCCCAGCGTCTGCGCGAGGCCGGCGTCGACGAGGTCGCCGAGCAGGTCGGCACCACCGGCGTGGTCGGCGTGGTGCGCAACGGGGACGGCCCGGTGGTGATGCTGCGCGCCGACTTCGACGCCCTGCCGGTGGAGGAGAAGACCGGCCTGCCCTACGCCAGTCGGGCGCGCGGGACGGACCCCGACGGCCGCGACGTCCCGGTGATGCACGCCTGCGGGCACGACATGCACGCCGCCTGTCTGATCGGCGCCGCAACCCTGCTGGCCGGGGCGCGCGAGTCCTGGCGCGGCACGCTGCTGGTGGTCTTCCAGCCGGCCGAGGAACTCGCCGTCGGCGCCCGCGGCATGATCGACGACGGGCTGTTCGAACGGTTCCCGGCACCGCAGATCGTGCTGGGACAGCATGTGGCGCCGCTGCCCGCAGGCTTCATCGGCTACGGCACCGGCCCGGTGATGGCCGCCGCCGACTCCCTCGGCATCACCCTGCACGGCCGCGGTGCGCACGGCTCCCGCCCGGAGGCCTCGGTGGACCCGGTGCTGATGGCCGCTCACCTGGTCACCCGGCTGCAGGGCATCGTGTCCCGCGAGGTGCCGCCGGCCGAGTCCGCCGTGGTCACCGTGGGCCGGCTGCAGGCGGGCACCAAGGACAACATCATTCCCGACTCCGCCGAACTCGGCGTCAACATCCGTACCTACACCCCGCAGACCCGCGACCTGGTCCGGGCCGCCGTCGAGCGCATCGTCCGCGCCGAGTCCGCGGCCGGCGCCGCCGTGAGCGAACCGACGCTGACCTGGTTCGGCAGTACCCCGGCGCTGGTCAGCGATCCGACCGCGACGCAGACCACGATCGCCGCCTTCACCGAGCACTTCGGCGAGGAGCGGATCCAGACCATGCCGCTGGTGAACGCGAGCGAGGACGTCGGCGTGTTCGGCGAGGCGCTCCAGGTGCCGACCGTCTTCTGGTTCTGGGGCGGACTGGACCCCGAGACCGTCATCACCGCGATGCAGGAGGACCGGTTCGACCAGATCCCCGGCAACCACTCGCCCTTCTTCGCGCCGCTGGTCGAACCCACCCTCAGCACCGGCGTCGAGGCCCTCACCCTGGCCGCGCTGACCTGGCTCGACACACCCTGAGCCTGAGCCTGAGCCTGACCCGGGCCCAGCCCCGGGCCCAGGCCCGGTGTCAGTCCGTCCCGGTCCAGCGCGGGAGGTCGCTCCCCCAGCGGGTCGACGCCCGGGCCCAGGTCCCGGGTCCGCCCTCGTAGTTGACGGGCGGGAGGGCGTACCTCAGCCGGCCGTAGCCGGAATCCGTCTCCGCCAGCCAGGGTTCGGGGTCCGGGTCACCCGCCGGCACCGGCGTCTTCTTGATCCCCCGCACCAGCCAGGCCGCCGTTCCTGCCAGCGAGAACTGCAATTCAGCACCCGCACCGGTCAGCTGACGCTCAGTCAAGGCACGGAGCACCGCGGCGGCGAGCAGATAGCCGGTGCCGTGGTCCAGTGCCTGGGCGGGCAGCACCCCGGGAGTTCCGCCGCCCGGCGTTCCGTCACCGTCACCGCGCTCGATCGCCGCGATGCCGCTCGCGGCCTGGACCAGGCTGTCGAAGCCGCGCCGCTGCGACCACGGCCCCGACCGGCCCCAGGCGGAGAGGTGGGCGACGATCAGGCCGGGGCGGCGCTCCAACAGGGCCGCCGGGGACAGCCCGTGGTGGTCCAGCGCGCCGGGACGGTAGCCGGTCACCACCACGTCCGCCGTGTCGAGCAGGGTCTCGAAGGTCCGCCGCTCCTGGGCCGCGGTGAGGTCCAGCAGCGTGGAACGCTTGCCCATCCCGGTGTCCGTGTGGGCGTCCGCGTCCTCGCGAAGCGACGGCGTGTCGACGCGCAGCACGTCCGCGCCGAGCAGGGCGAGCGTGCGGGTCGAGACCGGTCCCGCGATCACCCGGGTCAGGTCGAGCACCCGGACCCCGCTCGCCGGCAACGGTCCCGGTGGCAGCACCCGGGGAGCCGCACCGTCCGCCCCAGACGTCCGATGTGTCGTCACCAGTGGCCGGTCGTCCAAGAGTTGGGCTCCGCCCTCGGCCGACCGGGCCACCGCGACGGCCAGGCCGCCGCGGGCGTAGACGTCCTCCTGGACCGAGTGTGCGGGACGCGAGGCCAGGGTCCGCGCCAGCGTCCGTGCCAACTCCTGGTCCTCGCCGGTGTCCGGGATGCCCAGGGCGTCCAACAGGCGGGCGCGGTGGTGCGGGTAGTTGGCGTGGGTGCGCACCCAGCCGTCGTCCGCGCGCCAGAAGCCGGACAGCGGCGCGAAGGACACGGCGGCCCGGCCCTCGATCCGCAGATGACGTTCGCTGACGAACGCCGCCGCCACCGCACCCTCGTTCACCCGCACCGCCGGAACGGGAGTCCCGTTGCGCCCGGCCAGCAGCTCCGCCGCCGCCAGCGAGCAGACCCCCACGCAGGCCCGCGCCAGCTCACGCACGGGTAGGCGGGCCGGCAGGACGTTGCCCGCTCCCTGGTAGGAGACCCCGGCCGCCAGCTCGGCGCGGCCTCCCAGTGCGGTCCAGGCGTCAACGGTCGCGGCATCGTCTGTGCACGTCATGCCGCAATTCTGGCGGACGGCGGACGGCGGCCGGACGCGGGGACCCGGGTCGCCCGGTCACTCGCCCAGATCGGCGACCTCGGTCGAGTCCAGCACCCGGGCGATGCGCCACAGGCCGATCCAGCTCTCCGGGAAGGCGGACTCCTCGACCAGCGCGGCGTGCACCCGAGGGTCGGGGTCGGCGCAGGCGTCGGCGCAGACCGCGACCTGGTAGCCGGTGTCGTACGCCCAGCGGGCGGTGGACAGCACCGTGCCCGAGGTCGCCACACCGGCGATGACCACCCGTTCGACGCCGGCCGCCCGCAGCCGGGCGTCCAGGTCGGTGCTGGCGAACGCCCCCATGGTGGACTTGCCCAGCACCGGCTCGTCGCCCACCGGGCCCAGCAGCGGGTGCAGTTGACCGAGCATTGCCTCGTGGACGACGTGGAACACCGGCAGTCCCGCGCCCCGCGCCGACGCCAGTGCGTTCGCGGCGTTCGCCGCGACGTCGGCGTCGTGGCTGAAGTTCTCCACGATGTAGGTCGCGAAATCCAGCGCGAGGAACGCCGTCCGCGCCGGCGCGGTCCGATCATCCATGGTCATCCGGTCTGTTCTCCCTCGGCGAGGACGTCCGGGCGCTCAATCGGAGAGTGCGCCCCGGTTAGGTCGGTCACGCTAGCATAATCGGAGACAGCGCCCCGGTTGTACCCCGATCAGTCGGACGTCAGGACGGAGACCCACGTGCAGGCCGAGCAGAGACCGCTGCGCGCCGATGCCCGCCGCAACCGGGAACGGTTGCTGGAGGTGGCCCGGCAGGCCTTCGCCGCCGAGGGGCTCGCCGTCCCGCTGGACGAGATCGCCCGCCGGGCCGGGGTCGGTCCCGGCACCCTCTACCGGCACTTCCCGACCAAGGAGTCGCTGTTCGAGGCCGTCGTCCACGCGCGCCTGCGGCACCTGGTGGACCAGGCCCGGGACCTGCCCGAAGACGGCGGCGACCCCGGGGCGGCGCTGTTCCTGATGCTGGACCGCATCGTCGCCGATGCGACCGCCAAGGCCGACCTGGTCGACGCCCTGGCCGGCGCCGGCGTCGAGGTCCGGACCGCGGTCGCCGGCTCTGCCGCGGACCTGCGCGCCGAGATGGGCCGGCTGCTGGCTGCGGCCCAGCAGTCCGGCACCGTCCGCGACGACATCGACACCGCGGACCTGATGACCGTCCTGTCGGGCGTACTGCTCGCCCTGCGCCACCCGGCCACCCGGGTCACCGACCCCCGACGCACCCTGGCCATCCTCCGCGACGGCCTGCGGGCCGCGCCCGCGGTCAGCCCGGCTCGGGGAGCGAGCCCCGCCCGGCGGTCTCGGACCGGTGCCGGGTGACGACCAGCGCCAGCACCGCGACCAGGACCGCCCCGGTGGCCAGGCTCATCGGGCCGGTCCCCAGCTGCAGGCCGTCGCCGTAGGGCGCCGGGACTCCCAGCCAGTCGGCGAACGACGCACCCAGCGGACGGGTGATGGTGTAGGCGAACCAGAACGCGAAGACCTCGTTGAACCGCAGCCACTTGTACCCGGCAGCGGGCACCAGGATGACCGCGAGGAACACGAAGGTCGACGCCAGGGTGCCCAGGCCGAGCGGTCCGGCCACGAAGTCGCCGGCCGCCGTTCCCAGCGCGAAGGTGAAGATGACGGTCAGCCAGTAGAACATCTCGCGCGCACGGGTGTTGATGGAGTGCATGTCCAGAGTCCGCTGGCTGCGGTACCAGCCGGCGAACACCAGCGCCTGCAGCACCAGCAGCATCAACGTGGAGCCCCACAGCGGCATCCCCAGGTCCTGGTTCAGGTAGTCCGCCGACATGGTGCCGAAGATGCTCACGGCGGTCACCGTCAGCCAGTAGACGACCGGGGTGTACGTCCTGGTGGACACCTGCGCCACCAGGCAGCCGGCCAGCAGCGCCATCGCCATCAGAATGGCCGCGTTCCGGCCGATGTAGTCGTTGAAGAAGACGTAGTCGGAGAATGCCTCACCGAATGCCGTCGTCCCCAGCTTCGCCACCCAGAAAATGAGCGTGACTTCCGGAACCTTCGTTGCCGTGCCTTGTTTCATGAGTGCTTTTCTCCTCTGTCGGCCCGCGGTTCGACGTGGCTCCGGCGGGGTGCACCGAAGCGTACGAAGCCGACCCGGACCTGGGGATCAGCCGATCGTCATCATTTCCCGGCAGCTGTACGACCTTTGGATGACACAGCCCCGGGCCGAGCGCTGCCCGGAAATGTGTAAGACCTTTGTCTGACGGCACGACGGAAGAACGCCGGTACGCTCGGAACGGTGAATTCCCTCAGCCCAGCCCTGCGCTCCGCCGCCCGGTCGCGCCCGGCGCTCGCCCCGGCCGCGCTGGTCCCGGCGATGCTGGCCGGGCCGCCGTTGATCTGCACCGTCGCCTCGGTCCACGAACTGCTGTACGACCACGCCGACGCACTGCGCTGGGTGCTGGCGATGGCGACGGTCTGGCCGCTGCTGCTGCGGCACCGCGCACCCGTGGCGGTCTTCTGGTTCTGCTGGGCGGCGGCGCTGGGCTCCGTGGCGCTCGGATCCGTCTCGGTTCCCGCGTTCGCCGTCCTGGTGGCGCTCTACACCGTGGCCGCCCACCGGAGCACCCGGTACTCGCTGGCGGCCGCAGCGGCCAGCGAGGTCGGGGTGGTGCTGCTGGCGGTGCAGATCGCCCCGGCCGGCAGCGTCAACGACGGAGTGATCATCCTCACCGGCCTCGCCGCCGCGGTGTTCCTGCTCGGCACCACCATGCGGGCCCAGCGCCGCTACCTGGCCTCGGTCGAGGACCGCGCCCAACGGCTGGAACAGGAACGGGTCCAGCAGCAGCAGCTCGCCGCCGCCTCCGAGCGCACCCGGATCGCCCGGGAGATGCACGACATCGTCGCGCACGGCCTGGTGGTCGTCATCGCCCTGTCCGAGGCGGCAGCGGCCACCGCCCGCACCGACCCCGAGGCCGCCCGCGGCCAGATGCTGCAGTCCGCGTCCACCGGACGGCAGTCCCTGGCCGGGATGCGCCGCCTGCTGGGCATGCTGCGGGCGGACGACGGCGTGGACCGCGCACCGCAGCCGGACCTGGACGCACTGCGGGGCCTGGTCGAGGAGACCCGCCGCACCGGTCTGGACGTCCGGCTGACCGAGACCGGCAGCAGGGAGACCCTGAGCACGGCCGCGCAGACGACGCTCTACCGGATCGTCCAGGAGTCGCTCACCAACGTGGTCAAGCACGCCCCCGAGGCGTCGAAGGCCGAGGTGGTCCTGGACTGGGGCACCGACCGGGTCCGCTTCGCCGTCACCGACGACGGACGGCGCACGTCCGGCGGCACCGGCGCACCGGCGCCCACGACCGGCGCCGGGAACGGGCTGACCGGGATGCGGGAACGCGTGGCAATGTTCGACGGCGAGCTGCGGGCCGGTCCCACCGCGACCGGCTGGGCGGTCACCGGGGAACTGGGACTGGAGGAGGCGCGATGACGGTCTCGGTCCTGCTCGCCGACGACCAGGCACTGGTGCGGATGGCCTTCCGCACCCTCCTGAACACCATGCCGGGCATCACCGTCGTCGGTGAGGCCGCCAACGGCGACCAGGCAGTCGACCTGGCCCGGCGCACCCGGCCCGACGTGGTCCTCATGGACGTCCGCATGCCCGGCACCGACGGCATCGAGGCGACCCGGCGGATCACCGCGGAAACGGCCTCACGCGTGCTCATCCTCACCACCTTCGACCTGGACGACTACGCCTTCGACGGACTGCGCGCGGGCGCCTGCGGCTTCCTGCTCAAGGACGTGGTCCCGGCCGTGCTGAGCGAGGCGATCCATGCCGTCGCCTCCGGGGAGGCCGTCCTCACCCCGCGGATCACCCGCGGCCTGGTGGACCGCTTCGCCCGGATCGCTCCCTGGCCCCGCGACCAGCAGGCGAGCACCCGCTTCGCCCAGCTGACCCCGCGCGAGCAGGAGGTCTTCCGCCTGATCGCCTCGGGCCTGAGCAATGCCGAGATCGCCGACCGCCTGTTCCTGACCGAGGCCACGGTGAAGACCCACATCACCCGCATCCTCGCCAAGCTGCAGCTCCGCGACCGGGTCCAGGCCGTCATCTTCGCCTACGAGCACCAGCTGCGCGGCCAGGCCGACTGACCCGGCTCTGCGAGACCGGGGTCTGCGAGACCCAGGTCACATCTGGCCACGTCACATTCGGCCGGGCTGTCCTGTCGAAAGGGTGTAGCCAACGCAGAGCAAAGCAGAGGAGTTCGCCACCATGGACGCTCGACTGAACCTGTTCGCCAACCCCGTCGGAGCCCAGGCCCTGAAGTACATCAACTCGGCAGGGAAGGTGATCGCCGACTCGCCGCTGCCGACCTCCACCCAGGAGCTGGTGAAGCTGCGCGCCAGCCAGATCAACGGCTGCGGCTTCTGCACCGACATGCACACCAAGGAGGCGGAGCACGCCGGGGAGACCTCGCAGCGCCTCAACCTGGTCGCGGCCTGGCGCGAGGCCACGGTCTTCACCGACGCCGAGCGCGCCGCGCTGGAGCTGACGGAACAGGGCACCCGGATCGCCGACGCCGCCGGCGGCGTCACCGACGACGCCTGGGCCAACGCCGCCAAGCACTACGACGAGGACCAGCTGACCGCACTGGTGTCGCTGATCGCCCTGATCAACGCCTACAACCGGGTGAACGTCATCGTCCGGCAGCCGGCCGGCGACTACCAGGTCGGCATGTTCGGCTGACCCGCGCCCGCACCCGCACCGGACCCGCTCGCCCCCACCGCGATCGGGTCCCGCCGCGCCCGCCCAGCGACCGGGCGCGGCACCCGGGCTACTGCCCGGCGGGCTGCTGGGCCGGCGCTCTTTCCGGTACAGCCGGGCCGTCTCCGGGCACCAGGGTGTGACCAAGCCCTCAGTCGCCTCCGTGAGCCACCCCACACCGCCGCCGTGCAGCCCTTGCGGCGCCAGGGGTGGCACCGGAAGGTCCCGGCGTGGCGGGCCGAAGGTCCCTGTTGCCGCCGCCGGTCGGATGTGACCTTGGAAGAGAGGAAACGGGCGCTTCCGTCGCCCGTGATGAGAGCCCGGCCGGTTCCCGGCCGCCGCGTCGGCCGTGAGCCGCGCTGCCAAGCCCGTCCGAGGGCGGCTCTCCGGCGCCGGCTGAGCCCCTTCCGCCTCCTGCAGCAGTGTGCGTGCACCACGCCGTCCCGATTCCGGGGCCGGCCATGCCTGCTGCCCGGTGCCGCTCCCCCGTCCGAGCATTGGAGCGACATGCCCTCCCACGTCCGCCTGTCCGCCCGACCGACCGCTGGCCTCGCCGCATACCTCGTGCTCGCCACCACCGCCACTCTCGGCACGGTCGTGGCCGGCAGCGGTCAAGCCGTGGCTGCCGGTACCGCCACCGGCGGCAAGCAGACGGCCCAGCACGGCACCCCGGCCACGAGCGGGTCCAAGGCTGCGACCAGCACGGCGGCCAAGACCCAGTCCAAGGCCGCGGCCAAGCCGGCGAGCAAGGCTGCGGCCAAGACGGCTGCCAAGCCCGCCGCCAAGGCCGCGACCAGCACGGCCTCGAAGACGGTCAGCTACCCGGACACCCTGGACGGCTGGATCGCCGAGGCCCGTGCCGTGCTCGCCGCCAACGGCGACCACGTCCCCTCCGCCGAGTCGATCAAGGCCCGGGCCATGACCGAGTCCTCCGGCAACCCGGACGCCGAGAACCACTGGGACTCCAACGAGAGCCTGTACGGCGGCACTTACGGCCTGCTGCAGACCATCAAGCCGACCTTCGCGCAGTGGGCGCTCCCGGGCCACACCGACATCATGGACCCGGTCGACTCGATCATCTCCGGGGTCCGCTACGCCAACGACCGCTACGGCAGCTTCGAGACCATCGCCTACACCAAGGCCGGATACTGACCATCCGCCAGTTCACGGGCGGCGCACAGCAAATTTCAAGATCCACTCTGTGCGCCGGAGTGACGTACTGCCGACGCGTCAGGTTCATGGGAATGTCACTCCGCGTGGACAGGGTAACGGCGTTCACCGCCCCCCACCCTGCCCGCTGAAAGGCACCCTGCCCCCATGAGTGGCAAGCTTCCGCACGTCTCCGCCCGGCCGGCCACTGCCCCGGCGCCCGCCTCCGCCCGGCTCAACCGCCGGATCCTGGCCGGGGGCGCCGTCGCCGGCGCGCTCGTGCTCGGCGCGATCGTCGTGCCCGCCGTCGCCAACGCGACCACCAGCACCACCTTCGCCGCCGGCGACCTGGTCGTCTACCGCGTCGGCGACGGCAGCACCTCGCTGAGCGACAACGCCGCGCCGGTCTTCCTGGACGAGTACTCCCCCGCCGGCGCGCTGGTGCAGTCCATCGCCCTGCCGAAGAGCGACAGCGGCAGCAGCCACGAACTGACGGCCTCGGGCAGCGCCGCCTCGGAGGGCGAGATCACCCTCTCCGCCGACGGCCGCTACCTCATGGCCCCCGGCTACCACAAGGCAGTGGGCACGGACAGCGTCGCCACCACCGACGACGTCACCGTCGCCCGGGTCGGCGCCGACGGCGGTGTCGACACCTCCACCGTGCTCAACGAGTTCGCCGACGACAACAACGTCCGCGGCGTGGCCAGCACCGACGGGACCAGCATCTGGGTCTCCGGCGCCGCCGGCGGCATCGGCTACAGCACCCTGGGGTCCAGCAGCTTCACCCAGTTGACGGACGAGAACCTGCGCGAGGTCCAGGTCGTCGGCGGACAGCTGTACGCCTCCTCCAGCAAGGACGGCATCGGCGTCTCCACCGTGGGCAGCAGCACCCCGACCACGGCCGGCCAGTCGCTGACCAACCTCCCCGGCAGCCCGGAGAGCAGCGGCGACCCGTACAACTACGTGCTGCTCAACCTCTCCGGCGGCACGAGCCCGGACACCATGTACGTCTCGGACAACAGCGCCGGCAAGATCTACAAGTTCAGCCTGGTCAGCGGTGTCTGGACGGCCGAGGGCAGCAAGAGCCTGTCCAATGTCGTGGACCTCACCGGCTCGGTGGTCAACGGGCAGGCGGTGCTCTACGCGACGGGCAGCGGTTCCTCCGGGACCAGCGGCACGCTGTCCAAGGTCGTCGACTCCAAGGGCGCGGGCGTCTCCATGTCCGGAACGGTGACGACCCTGGCCAGCGCCGCCTCCAAGGAGGCCTTCCGCGGCGTCGCCTTCGCCCCGGGCACCAGCACCGGCAGCACGGCCAGCGCCTCCGCGACCGCCTCCGCCTCGGCGAGCGCGAGCGCGTCCGCGTCCGCCAGTGCCTCCGCCTCCGCGAGCGCCAGCACCTCCCCCAGCGCCAGCGCCAGCGCCTCGGCCTCCGCCAGCGCCTCGGCCACGCCCACCGGCAGCAAGACCCCGACGATCAGCCTCAGCACCGCCACCCTGCTGGGCGCCGTCAGCAACACCAGGAACCCGACCGTGACCGTCACCGTCGGCGACGCCTACTACGGCGCGAGCGCGGTCACGCTGACCGCCAAGTCCTCCAGCACCAGCGTGGTCCCGACCGCCAACATGGTCTTCTCCGGCAGCGGCGCGACCCGCACTCTGACCGTCACCCCGGCCAAGGCCGGCTACGCCACCATCACCGTCACGGCCACCGCCACCGACGGCAGCACCAAGACGGCCACGCTGGCCTACGCCGCCTCCATCGCCGACTCGGCCGACCCGGCCGCCGACTACTACTCCGGCATCGGCAACGCCTCGGCGATGATCGACGTCGGCGGCGGCTACTACGTCGTCGGCGACGACGAGACCGACGTCCTCTACCTGTACCAGCAGGGCGTCACCGCGCCGGTGAAGACCTACGACTTCACCTCACAGTTCCCCAACGGCGACACCGAGATCGACATCGAGGCCGCGGCCAAGGTCGGCAACCGGATCTACTGGACCGGATCGATGAGCAACAAGGACAGCGGCGACCTGGCCCCGGCCCGCAGCACCGTCTTCGCCACCGACATCACCGGCTCGGGCGCATCCACCGCGCTCAGCTACGTCGGCGCCTACAGCGGCCTTCGCACCGACATGATCAACTGGGACGCCGACAACGGCAAGACGCTGGGC
Organism: Streptacidiphilus jeojiensis; assembly: GCF_042510965.1. Lineage (NCBI taxonomy): Bacteria > Bacillati > Actinomycetota > Actinomycetes > Kitasatosporales > Streptomycetaceae > Streptacidiphilus > Streptacidiphilus jeojiensis. Next base: position 166,951 of record NZ_JBEUKS010000003.1, on the reverse strand, counting down.
CTGGCGGCCTCCGCGGCCGACGGCGTCGGCGGGCACACCACCTCCTCCTTCAACGTCGAGGGCCTGGAGTTCGCCCCCGGCTCCACCAGCACCGCCTACTTCGCCTTCCGCGCCCCGCTGGAGAGCACCTCGGCCCGCACCAAGGCCCTGGTCGTCCCGGTCACCAACCTGGACCAGTTGGTCACCGGCGCGGCGACCACCGCCACCTTCGGCAGCGCCGTCCAGATGGACCTGGGCGGCCTGGGCATCCGCGACATCCGCAAGAACGCCGACAACCAGTACGTGATCCTGGCCGGCACCGCCAACGGCGACAACGACGAAGCCGCGCTCTACTCCTGGGACGGCGTCGCCGCCGACGCCCCGGTCAAGGACACGGTCACCCTGCCGACGCCCGAGGGCGCCTGGGAGGGCATCGGCGCCGTCCCGGACCCGCTGGCCGCCGGCAGCTCGCTCTACCTGATCCAGGACGACGGCGACACCGCCTGGTACAACGACGGCGACACCTCCAAGTCCGGACTGACCGCGCAGTACATGAAGTTCCTGGGCGATACCGTCACCTGGAAGTAGTCCCGCACCGCGACGGCAACGGAACGCCCCGGACACCGCCCGGGGCGTTCCGGCGTCCGCGCCTGCCTCACACTTCGGTGTGCTGTTCCGTCGAACCGGTGAGCACTGCCGAGACCGAGGGAGTCCAGGAGACGATGAGCACGCCATCCGAGCCGCAGGAGCACGGGACCGATCCGGGCCTGGACGCGATCATGAGCGAGCGGCGCCGACTGATCGGCATGGCCTACCGGCTGCTCGGCTCGCTGGCCGACGCCGAGGACGTCGTGCAGGAGACCTACGCCCGCTGGTACGCGATGTCCCCCGAGCGGCAGGAGGAGATCCGCACCCCCGCCGCCTGGCTGACCACGGTCGCCGGCCGGATCTGCCTGGACCTGCTCGGCTCGGCGCGGGCCAGGCGGGAGAGGTACGTGGGCGAGTGGATTCCGGAGCCGCTGCCCGGCGGCCCGGAGTGGATCAGCGGCTGGTCCGGCGGCGGCACCGCCGCCGACCCGGCCGACCGGGTCACCCTGGACGAGTCGATCAGCATGGCCTTCCTGGTCGTGCTGGAGTCGATGACCCCGGCCGAACGCGTCGCCCTGGTCCTGCACGACGTGTTCCGCTACTCCTTCGCCGAGGTCGCCGAGATCGTCGGCCGCTCTCCGGCGGCCTGCCGCCAGTTGGCCTCCTCGGCCCGCCGCCGCATCCGCGATTCCCGTGGCCCTCTCACCGCCCCGGCACCCGCCCCGGCCCGACAGGCGGACCTGGTACGGGACTTCAAACAGGCCTGGCAGGCCAAGGACGTCAACGCCCTGATCGGCCTGCTCGACCCCCAGGCCGTCGCCACCAGCGACGGCGGCGGCCTGGCCACGGCCAGTCCGCACCCGATCGAGGGCGCAGAGCAGATCGCCCGCTTCTTCGTGGACCTGTCCGCCCGCGCCGAGCGGGAGTCCGGGCTCTCCCTCGCGGTGCGCACGGTCAATGGCCGGCCCGGTCTGGTGGCCCATCAGGACGGCGCCACGGTGGCCGTGTTGGCGTTCGAGATCGCGGGCGACCGGATCCGACGCATCTGGGGCGTCCGCAACCCCGAGAAGCTCCGCCACTGGCCGGCCGACTGAGGCTCAGACCGTCACTCCCGTCACTCCCGTCAACAGTCGAAGACCGACCAGCAGATCTCGTTGCGCAACCGCTGGTCGTCCAGGACGAGTTCGCGAATCGCCTCCGGGAGCTGCTCGCGCTGCCAACGGCATTCGAGCCCGCCGGCCCTCTCGCCCTCCCCTGCGGGGGCCGCCGCACGCACGGCCTTGATCGCGTAGGCTGCGGCGCCGAGCTCGTGCGCGGCGACATGCGCCACCACCGCCGCCTGGCCGGCAGCGAAGGCGGCGTGGCGCGCTGCTCCGCCCAACTCTCTTGCCGCAGCCATGGCATGGCCACCCGCCGCGCGGGACTGCGACATCCTGATCTCGCCGCGGGCCCATGCCCGAACCTGCTCGATCGCCTCGCGGGGCCGAGGGTCCGCGGGCTGCACCGACTCGAAGAGGTGCAGGACGTGCTCCGCACACCTGGCGGCCCACAGGGCCAGGAGCTGATGGTCGGAGTCCGTCAGCGTCCCGCCACGGCGGATGGTGGTGAAGCGGGGGTCGCGAACTCTAGGGAGGATCATGGCGTTCCAGGGGATCGGCTGCGCGCGCAGGACGACGGCGTACCAGGCAGGGTGCTCAGAGGGGGTCACGGTCTTGTACTCAAGGTAGGTGCTCAGGCCGGCGGAACGCACGGCGGCCCACGGGCCGGACGGCGACGGCGAGGACGCCGACACCCCCGAGCGGGCGGGAAGCGAGAGCTAAAACGCTTGGACTGGCCGGGCGCCGTCGCGGGAGACTGCGGTTCCGGCCCCCGTAGCCGCGCCGGTGCGCGGCCATGACTTCGTGCGAGGGCTTCACAGGCATGCCCTGCTGCCCGGAGCGGCACCCGCGGGGCCGCCGCTCGACACCTCGGGGGGAGTGGGATGGAATCGCCCGTAGCGCGCGACGACTCGCCGCGCAGGGGCTCGATGCTCCTCGCATTCAAGTACTACGGACGGGAGTTGGCCCGCAGGCGGTGGATCACGGCGCCGGCGATGCTGCTGCCGGCGCTGGGCAACATCGGCATCAACTACATCGCGCCGCTGGTCGTCGCCAAACTGGTGGCCCGTATCGCCGGCGACCAGGCGATCAGCGTGGGCTCCACGCTGCCCTATGTGCTCGCCTTCGGCGGCGTCCTGTTACTCGGGGAGACGCTGTGGCGGTTCGGGATGCACTTCATCAACCGCCTGGACGCCCTGGGCATCGAGCACCTGTACGTGATCGGCATGGACGAGCTGTTCGCCAAGGACGCCGCGTTCTTCCACGAGAACTTCGCCGGCTCGCTGACCAAGCGGATCCTGAGCTTCGCCTCCCGTTTCGAGGAGTTCGTCGACACGATGACCTTCTCGGTCCTGGGCAGCCTGGTCCCGCTGCTGTTCGGGTCGGTGGTGCTGTGGCAGTACCAGCCGCTGCTGGTGGTCGGCCTGCTGGCGATGATCGCGGTGACGGGGCTGTGCGCGCTCCCGCTGATCCGGCGCCGCCAGGCCCTGGTGGACCAGCGCGAGGAGGCGATCGCCCGGGTCTCGGGCCATGTCGCCGACAGCCTGATGAACATGGACACGGTCCGGGCCTTCGCCGCCGAGGAGCACGAGGCCGCCGAGCACCGGTCCCGGGTGGCGCAGTCGCGGCGGCTGTCGCTGCGGTCCTGGGACTACGGCAATCTGCGCATCGACACGCTGGTCGCGCCGATGTCGGTGCTGACCAACGCGCTGGGCCTGCTGCTGGCGGTCGCGCTCGCCGGACACGGCCGCGGGGTGGAGTCGGTCGTGGTCGCCTTCACCTACTACAGCAACGCGACCCGGATCATGTTCGAGTTCAACCAGATCTACCGCCGGCTGGAGAGCTCGATGACCGAGGCCGCGCAGTTCACCGAGCTGCTGCTGACGGCGCCGACCGTGCTCGACCCGCCCTCCCCGCAGCCGCTGCGCTCCGGCGGCGGGAGCGGCGGTACCGGCGCCGACGTCCGCTTCGAGCGGGTGACCTTCTCCCACGCCGGCGCCGAGCCGCTGTTCGAGGAGCTGGACCTGGCCGTGCCCGCCGGCTCGCGGATCGGCCTGGTCGGCCGCTCGGGCGGCGGCAAGACCACGCTCACCCGGCTGCTGCTGCGGATGACCGACATCGACACCGGCCGGATCCTGATCGGGGGTCAGGACATCAGCCGGCTGCGCCAGGCCGATCTGCGCAGCCTGATCGCCTACGTCCCGCAGGAGCCGGCGATGTTCCACCGCACCCTGCGGGACAACATCGCCTTCGCCCGCCCGGAGGCCACCGATGCGGAGATCCGCCGCGCGGCGGAGGCGGCGCATGTCACCGAGTTCGCCGACGCGCTGCCGGAGGGCTTCGGGACCATGGTCGGCGAACGCGGCGTCAAGCTGTCCGGCGGACAGCGCCAGCGGGTCGCCCTGGCCCGGGCGATCCTGCGGGACGCGCCGATCCTGCTGCTCGACGAGGCGACCAGCGCGCTGGACTCGGAGAGCGAGATCCTGGTCCAGGAGGCGCTGTGGCGGCTGATGGAGGGGCGCACCGCGCTGGTGGTGGCGCACCGGCTGAGCACGGTGGCCACCATGGACCGGCTGGTGGTGCTGGACCGGGGACGGATCGTCGAGCAGGGTACGCACCAGGAGCTGCTGGAGGCGGACGGCGCCTACGCCAAGCTGTGGCAGCACCAGTCCGGGGGCTTCCTGAGCGACACCCCGGTCCAGGCCGACCTGCGCTGAGCCCGCCGGCCGGGGCGGGCCTGGCGGGGAGCCGGCGCGGTTGGTTTGCGGCCTCCTGGGGCCGATGTCCCGGTCCTCGGCCACCCGGTTCGCCGGGTCGATATGGAGTAGCGGCCGTGGGAGTGGCACACTCTGGGAAGAAGAGTTAGCGGTCGACATAACCAATAGGCGTTCTGCATTGTCGACCGCATCCGAGCGGAGGTGTGATGCCCGGCCCGATCCAGTCGCTCGAGCGCGCGGCGGCCATTCTGCGGCTGCTCGCCGGGGGCGAGCGCCGACTCGGCCTGTCCGAGGTGTCAGCCTCCCTGGGCCTGGCCAAGGGCACCGCGCACGGAATCCTGCGCACCCTCCAGCAGGAGGGCTTCGTCGAGCAGGACCCGGAGAGCGGCAAGTACCAGCTCGGCGCGGAACTGCTGCGGCTGGGCCAGAGCTATCTGGATGTGCACGAATTGCGGGCCCGCGCCCTGGTCTGGGCCGATGACCTGGCCCGGGCCAGCGGTGAGACGGTCTACCTGGGAGTGCTGCACCAGCACGGGGTGCTGATCGTCCATCACGTCTTCCGGCCCGACGACAGCCGTCAGGTGCTGGAGGTCGGCAGCATGCAGCCGCTGCACAGCACCGCGCTGGGCAAGGTGCTGCTGGCGCACGACCCGGTGGCCCGCGGCGAGCTCGACGACTACCCGCCCGAGAGCTTCACCTCGCGGACCCTGGTCGACCTCGCCGCCATCGACGAGGAGTGCGCGCTGACCCGCGAGCGCGGCTGGAGCGCGGCGGTCGAGGAGACCTGGGCGGGCGTGGCCTCGATCGGCGCGCTGATCCAGGACCGCCGCCGCAATCCTGTGGGTGCGGTGTGCATCAGCGGCGCGGTCGAGCGGGTGTGCGAGGCCGGCGTGGTCCGGCCGGAACTGGTCGTTGCGGTGCGCGAGGCGGCCCGGGCGATCTCCCGTGACCTGGGCGCGGCCCGGTTCTGAGGCCGCGGGATCCAGCGGAACCCGATGCCCTGAGGGCAGGACGGGTTGGCCTGCGCGTGGGCAATTTGTCCCGGTTTATTGGTGTCTAGCAGGCTTTTTCGCCTATGGGTGATGGTCTTGACGTAAGCCCGGACAGAGGGAAAACTGCCGCATGGCGGTCGACAATGTCGAACATTGTTCACGGCAGCCGCACCACAGGCCCTCTCCCACCCACAGGGGCACGGACAAAGGAGTCGTTGTGTCCAACGGCCACATCTTCGTAGGCGAGCTCATCGGCACCGCCCTGCTGATCCTGCTCGGCGGCGGCGTCTGCGCCGCCGTGACGCTCAAGAGATCCAAGGCGTTCGGCGCCGGCTGGGTCGCCATCGCCTTCGGCTGGGGATTCGCCGTGATGATCGCGGCGTACGTCTCGATCCACCTCTCCGGCGCGCACCTCAACCCCGCGGTCACCCTGGCCATCGCCGTCAAGAGCGGCGCATGGAGCCAGGTCCCGGTCTACCTCGCCGGGCAGATCCTCGGCGCCATGCTCGGCGCCTTCCTGGTCTGGCTGACCTACCTGGGCCAGTTCCAGGCCAACGAGGAGCCCACCCTGGGCATCTTCTCCACCGGCCCGGAGATCCGTAACCCGATCCAGAACCTGGTCACCGAGATCATCGGCACACTGGTGCTCTGCATCCTGATCCTCACCGAGGGACTGACCCCGGGTCTCGGCCTGTCCGGCATGGGCGTACTGATCACCGCCCTCGGCGTGGTCGGCATCGGCTTCTCGCTCGGCGGCCCCACCGGCTACGCCATCAACCCGGTCCGCGACCTCGGCCCGCGCATCGTCCACTCCCTGCTGCCGATACCCAACAAGGGCGGCTCCGACTGGGGCTACGCCTGGATACCGGTGGCCGGCCCGCTGATCGGCGGAGCGCTCGCGGGCCTGCTCTACAACGTCGCCTTCTGACCCTGCCGCACCCACGCCGTACCCCTGCCGCACCCCGTCCGCTCCCCACCCGCCCCGACCCAGAGGACCAAGCCGTGACCACACTGTCCAATGGCGGCCAGTACATCGCCGCGATCGACCAGGGCACCACCTCCAGCCGCTGCATCATCTTCGGCGCGGACGGCCGCATCGTCGCCGTCGACCAGCAGGAGCACAGCCAGATCTTCCCCCAGCCCGGCTGGGTGGAGCACGACGGCGCCGAGATCTGGACCCGGGTCCAGTCCGTGGTCGCCGGCGCGCTGGAGAAGGCCGACCTGACCAAGGCGGACATCCGCGCCATCGGGATCACCAACCAGCGCGAGACCACCATCCTGTGGGACCGCCACACCGGCGAACCCGTCCACAACGCCCTGGTGTGGCAGGACACCCGCACCGAGGCGCTGTGCAAGGAACTGGGCCGCAACGTCGGCCAGGACCGCTTCCGCCGCGAGACCGGACTCCCGCTGGCCAGCTACTTCGCCGGCCCGAAGATCCGCTGGCTGCTGGACAACGTGGACGGGCTGCGCGAGCGCGCCGAGGCCGGCGACATCCTCTTCGGCACCATGGACAGCTGGGTCATCTGGAACCTGACCGGCGGCGTCAACGGCGGCGTGCACGTCACCGACGTCACCAACGCCTCGCGCACCATGCTGATGAACCTGGCCACCCTGGAGTGGGACGCCAAGATCCTGGAGTCGATGGGCGTCCCGGCATCGGTGCTGCCGGAGATCCGCTCCTCCGCCGAGGTCTACGGCCACGCGGTCGGCGTGCTGGAGGGCGTCCCGGTCGCGTCCGCACTGGGCGACCAGCAGGCCGCGCTGTTCGGACAGACCTGCTTCGACAAGGGCGAGGCCAAGAGCACCTACGGCACCGGCACCTTCCTGCTGCTCAACACCGGCGAGAAGGCCGTCAACTCCTACCACGGGCTGCTGACCACGGTCGGCTACCGGATCGGCAACGAGAAGCCGGTCTACGCCCTGGAGGGCTCGATCGCGGTCACCGGCTCGCTGGTGCAGTGGTTCCGCGACCAGCTCGGCATCATCTCCACCGCCGCCGAGATCGAGACCCTGGCCAACACCGTCCAGGACAACGGCGGCGCCTACATCGTCCCGGCCTTCTCCGGCCTGTTCGCACCGTACTGGCGCTCCGACGCCCGCGGCGTCATCACCGGCCTGACCCGCTACGTCACCAAGGGCCACCTGGCCCGCGCCGTGCTGGAGGCCACCGCCTGGCAGACCCGCGAGGTCGTCGACGCCATGGCCAAGGACTCCGGCGTCACGCTCACCGCGCTCAAGGTCGACGGCGGCATGACCAGCAACAACCTGCTGATGCAGAACATCGCCGACGTCCTGGACGCCCCGGTCGAGCGGCCCTTCGTGGCCGAGACCACCGCCCTGGGCGCCGCCTACGCGGCCGGCCTGGCCGTCGGCTTCTGGCCGGACCTGGACACCCTGCGGGCCAACTGGCACCGCGCCGCCGAGTGGACCCCGCGCATGGACGAGGCCACCCGCGACCGCGAGTACAAGAACTGGCTCAAGGCCGTGGAACGCACCATGGGCTGGATCGAGGAGGACCAGCCCTCGGCGTAACAGCACCGGTACGGGGTGGGACGGCCCCACACCCACGGGCGCCGTCCCACCCCGTACCGACGGAGCACCACTTCTGAGACACCCTTCCTTGAGAGGAGCACGGCAGGCCCCGCGCCAACCCGCGGCCCCGCCGGACCAGCTGATGAACACCATCCCGACCCTGGGCGCCAACCACTCCGCCAGCCGCGCGCAGTCGCGGCACCTGCTCAGCAGCGCCACCTACGACCTGCTGGTCATCGGCGGCGGCATTCTCGGTACGGCGGTCGCCTGGACCGCCGCCCAGTCCGGGCTGAAGGTCGCCATGGTCGACGCCGGCGACTTCGCCGGGGCCACCTCCAGCGCCTCCTCCAAGCTGGTCCACGGCGGGCTGCGCTACCTGCAGACCGGTGCGGTGAAGCTGGTCGCGGAGAACCACAAGGAGCGCCGGGCCCTGGCCACCGACGTCGCCCCGCACCTGGTCAACCCGCTCACCTTCTTCGTGCCGGTCTACAAGGGCGGCCCGCACAGCGCCCCCAAGCTCGGCGCCGGCGTCTTCCTCTACTCGGCGCTCTCCGCGTTCCGCGACGGCATGGGCCGCGTCTCCACCCCCGCGCACGCCCTGCAGCAGGTCCCCGCGCTGAAGGCGGAGGGGCTGCGCTCGGTGGCCGTCTACGGCGACCACCAGATGAACGACTCCCGGGTCGCGGTGATGACCGTGCGCGCCGCGGTCGACTCCGGCGCCGTGGTGCTCAACCACGCCGAGGTCACCGGGCTGCGCTTCACCGGCGGCCGGGTCACCGGCGCCGACCTGCGGGACCGCCTGGACGGCAGCGAGTTCGGCGTCAACGCCCGCCTGGTGCTCAACGCCACCGGCCCCTGGGTAGACCACCTGCGCACCATGGAGGACGCCGGCTCCGCGCCCAGCATCCGGCTGTCCAAGGGCGCCCACGTGGTGGTCAAGCGCCGCGCCCCCTGGCACGCCGCGCTGACCATACCCATCGACAAGTACCGGGTCTCCTTCGCCATCCCCTGGGAGGACCACGTCCTGCTGGGCACCACCGACGAGGAGTACACCGGCGACCCGGCCGACGTGCGGGCCACCGACGCCGACATCGACCAGATCCTGGGCGAGGCCGGACACGCGATCAGGGACGAGCACCTGGACCGCGACCTGATCACCTACTCCTTCGCGGGCCTGCGGGTGCTGCCCGGCGGCCCCGGGCAGACCGCGGCGGCCAAGCGGGAGACCGTGGTCACCGAGGGCCGCGGCGGCATGCTGTCGGTGGCCGGCGGCAAGTGGACCACCTACCGCCACATCGGCCGGGTGGTGCTGGACAAGCTGGCGCACGTCTCCGGCACCGGTCTGGCCGAGGACATCTCGGCGATCCCGCGCACCGTGCCGCTGCCCGGCGTCGCCAGCCCCAACGCGGTCGCGCACCGGCTGCTGGTCGACCGCGAGCCGGGCACCAGGATCGACCCGCTGGTGGCCCGCAACCTGGCCACCCACTACGGCACGCTGTCCTTCGAGATCGCCCAACTGATCGCCGACAACCCCGAACTGGGCCGCCCCATCCACCCCGACGGCCCCGACGTCTGGGCCCAGGTCGCCTACGCGGCCGCCCACGAGTGGGCACAGACCCCCGACGACGTGCTGCGCCGGCGCACCACCATGGTCGTGCGCGGCCTGGACACCCCCGAGGTCCGCGCCGAGGTGGAGGCCTACCTGGCCGCGCACCACGTGGACTGACGGGGCCTCTGGTCCGGGCGGCTGGACCGGCCTCCTGCGCGGGAGGGGAGCAGCAGGAGGCGAACGGGCGGGTGACGTACAGTCACCCGCCCGTTCCGCATGGCGGCCGCCCGCCTGACCGTACGTCACCACCGGTCCGTAGGACTTCCGTAAGCAGCTCCAGCCCCTCAAAGGGCCCTCCGACGCAGTGTCATGGATACGCGCACCAGACACAGCCGGACCGGCAGGACGCACCCGTCCCGCCATGCATCGGAGATGTGAGCGGATGACCTACACAACCAGAGCGTCCCACGGGGCCCACAGCGCCAGGCGGACACCACGCCCCGCCGGCCCGCAGCGCGGCGGCCGCTGGCTGCGGGCCCTGTTCGGCGCGCTCAGCGGGCTGGTGGCCGCCTTCGCCTCGCTGGCGGTCGCCGAACTGGCGGCGGTGGCCGTGCGTCCGCAGGCCAGCCCGGTGACGGCGGTGGGCGAGTCGGTCATCGACCGGACGCCCGGGGCGCTGAAGGACTACGCGGTCCGCAACTTCGGGACCAACGACAAGCTGATGCTGCAGCTGGGCATCCTGGTCCTGCTGGCGCTGTTCGCGCTGGGGCTCGGGCTGCTGGCGCTGCGGTGGCGCCGGGTCGGCTCGGCCGGCGTGCTCGCCTTCGGCCTGCTCGGAGCGGTCTCGGCGATGTCGCGCCCCGACGCGCAGCACTATGACGCGCTGCCCTCGGTGGTCGGCGCCGTCGTCGGCGCGGCCGTGCTGTACCTGCTCGCCGGACGGCTGGCCGCGCGGCCCGCCGCGCCCTGGCAGGACGACGCGCTGGGCGAGCCACCGCTGGGAGGCGGGAGCCCGGCCGCGGACACCACCTTCGACCGCCGCGGCTTCGTGGTGCTGGCGCTGTCCGCCTCGGCAGTGTCCGCCGGGGCCGGACTGCTGGGCAGCAAGCTGAACGCCGCGGGCTCCGAGCAGGCCGCCGCCTCACGCGCCGCGGTCAGCATCCCCACCCCGCGCGCCACGACCAGCGCGGCGCCGGTGGGCGTGGACCTCAAGGTCCCCGGGCTCAGCCCCTTCATCACCCCCAACCCGTCCTTCTACCGGGTCGACACCGCCCTGGTGGTCCCGACCGTGGACGCCAACACCTGGCAACTGCGGATCCACGGGACCGGCGTCACCAAGGAACTGACCATCGGCTACAAGGAGTTGGTGGCCCGCGGCGTCATCGACCGCGACATCACCGTGATGTGCGTCTCCGACGAGGTCGGCGGCTCCTACATCGGCAACGCCCGGTGGACCGGCGTACCGCTGGCGCCGCTGCTGCGGCAGGCCGGGGTCGTGCCCCCGTCCAAGGGGGGACCGGCCGACCAGCTCGTCGCCCGCTCGGTGGACGGCATGACCATCGGCACCCCGGTGGAGGCGGTGATGGACGGCCGTGACGCCATGCTCGCCGTCGGGATGAACGGCGAACCGCTGCCCTTCGCCCACGGCTTCCCGGTCCGCATGGTCGTCCCGGGCCTGTACGGCTACGTCTCGGCCTGCAAGTGGGTGACCGACCTGGAGCTGGCCAAGTTCACCGACTTCGACGCCTACTGGTCCAAGCGCGGCTGGTCCGCGCAGGCCCCGATCAAGACCGAGTCGCGCATCGACACCCCCAAGAGCTCCGGCAAGCTCACCGCCGGGAAGGTGGCGGTGGCCGGCGTCGCCTGGGCCCAGCACAAGGGCATCGCCAAGGTGGAGGTTCGCGTGGACGGCGGCGCCTGGCACACCGCCGACCTGGCTGCCCAGGACACCATCGACACCTGGCGCCAGTGGGTCTGGCAGTGGCCGGCCACCTCCGGCTCGCACCGTCTGGAGGTGCGTGCTACCGACCGCACCGGCTACGTCCAGACCGAGCAGAAGGCCGTACCCCGGCCCAACGGCGCGACCGGGTTCCACAGCGTGACCGTCAAGGTCGCCTGAGCCGACAGGCAGTGGCAATGGCAATGGGTACGAATCATCCGTATGATCCCGGCACCCAGCCTCGCGCCCTGAAAGGCCCTCATGACCCGCATCCTGCTCACCGGTTTCGAGCCCTTCGGCGGCGAGGACATCAATCCCTCGTGGGCCGCCGTCAGCCTGCTCGCCGACGACCCCGGTGTCACCGCCGTACTGCTCGACTGCACCTTCGACTCCGCAGCCAAGCAACTGCTGGCAGCGGTTGAGCGCACCGATCCGGACCTGGTCGTGTGTGTCGGGCAGGCCGGCGGCACGGTCGGCATCGAGCTGGAGCGGGTCGCGGTCAACCTCGACGACGCACGGATTCCGGACAACGCGGGCCGGCAGCCGGTCGACGAGCCGATCGAACCCTCGGGCCCGGCGGCCTACTTCAGCTCACTGCCGGTCAAGGAGTGCGTCGCGGCGGTGCGCGCGGCAGGGCTGCCGGCCTCCGTCTCCAACAGCGCCGGTACGTACGTCTGCAACCACATCGCCTACACGCTCGCGCACCTGATCGCCACCGAACGCCCCACCCTGCGCGGCGGCTTCGTCCACGTGCCGTACGCCCCGCAGCAGGTCCCCGCCGGCAACCAGCCGTCCATGGCAGTGGCCGACGCCGCCAACGGCCTGCGCGCCGTGGTCGCGGCCGCGCTGGCCTGACCGCAGCGCCGGCGCTAGCCGTCGGCCAGGCGGAAGAACAGGTCGGTCTCCCATTTGGTGGTGTCGGGCTGTTCTCGGGGGTCGGTTCGGTAGCTTTCCAGCCGGCAGCCCCACCGCTCGCCTTCCTCGCCCGGAGTCGTGTCCCAGCGCAGGCCGGCTGCGGCCGCCCAGTCCAGCAGGAGGGCGTTGGCGCCGACGAGTTGGTCGGGGCTGCCGACGTGGGTGAAGGTGGCGTAGCGGCCTGCGGGCAGCACGCCCGGCAGCAGGTCGCCGGAGGCCGGTACCGGTTCGGCGACCGGGACGCCGGCCTCGATCTCCAGTTCCCCCTCCATGTCGATCACGTTGTACTTGAGGAACGGTGGTCCAGCGGGGGCGATGCCGAGGGCGCCCAGCCGGGCGAAGACCTCCGGGATGCGGTGCGCGATGGTCCCGACGTTCGCCATGGTGACGGTGGAGCGGACGGCGGCGTAGGGCTGGGCCGGGCGTTCGACGATTCTCGGCGGCTCATGCGCCGCGGGCGTGGTGGTCATGACGCCGTGCCGGCGAAGTCGACGTCCTTGGCCACGACGGTGCCGGCGGTGCGGCCCGGAGCCTCGTGGTGGGTCCAGTAGAGGTTGGTGTGGGCGATGACCAGTTCCGGCGGCGGCGCGCCCCACTCGGTCTGGTCCTCGGTCGTGTGCGCGTCGCTGACCAGGGTGGCGTCGTAGCCCCGGACGATGGCGCCGTGCAGGGTCGAGCGGATGCACTCGTCGGTCTGCGCGCCGACCACGATCAGCCGGCCGATGCCCCGTTCGGACAGCACGCTCTCCAGGGTGGTCTCCTCGAAGGAGTCGGCGTAGTACTTCTCGACCTTCGGCTCGGCCTCGTCCGGGGTCAGTTCGGCGACGATCCGCCACGGGTCGCTGCCCCGCGTCAGCCGCTCGTCGGTCTGTTGGACCCAGACCACCGGTACTTGCTCGCGCCGTGCCTTGTCGACCAGCGCGCCGATGTTGGCGACCACGGCGTCGCGCTCGTAGTTGCCCTGGAGGACGCCGCTCTGCACGTCGATGACGACAAGCGCGGTGTTCGGCCGGTTCTCCAGTGTGGTCATGGTGGTGTCCCCCTGCTCTCGGCTGCACCTGCTCGGGTTTCGACCACCCTAGACCGGGCCACTGACAACGGGCGGCAGTCTCAGGGCGTGGCGGTGCGCCGGGCGTAGGCGCGGGCCGCGCGGGCGCGGTCGCCGCAGCGGACCGAGCACCAGTGGCGGCGGCCGTGGGTGCGCAGCAGGTAGCGCCGGCAGGGGGGCGAGCCGCAGGCGGCGAGCAGGTCGGCGTCGGGGCTGGTGAGCAGGTCGGCCGCGTCGGCGGCGAGGACTGCCAGGGCGTGGTCGGCGACCTGGTCGGCCGGGTGGGCCTGGGCGCGGTGCAGGCCCTGGGTCCGGTCCCAGGCCAGCAGCGAGGCGGCGGGGGCGCGGGTCAATGCGTCATTGACGGCGCGCAGTGCCTCCGGCGGCGCCGGGAGTGCGTCGATCCGGGTCGCGATCAGTGCTCCCACCTGCTCGCGGAGGTCGCGCAGCCGCCGCGCGCAGACCTCCTGCAGCCTGGCGTCGTCCGAGGCGAGTCCGCGTTCGATCAGCCACCGGGTGGCGGCTTCGGGTGTGCCGAGCAGGTCCAGGGACCGGCCGCCGGGCAGCGCCAGGTCGCTGTTGGCGAAGTCCAGGGCGAGGTAGCGGTCGGCCCCCGGTGCGGGCGGCACGGACCGGTCGGATGGTGCGGCCTCGTTCTCCGTCATGGATCTCATGTTAAACCTTGCGCTCCTCCGTGAGAATCGGTTAGCTTCATCTCACGGAAATCAGAGCCTTCAACCGTGAGGAAATGTCATGGGCGACACCCGTACGACCGGTGAACAGATCCCCGTCAGCGTCTTCGGAGGCCCCACCGCCCTCATCGAGTACGGCGGGCTCAGGCTGCTCACCGACCCGGCCTTCGACGCCCCGGGCGAGTACCGCCGGCCCGGCGGCGGCCCCGGCCTGACCAAGACCGCGCCGGCCGCCATCGACCCGGCCGACCTGGGCCCCCTCGACGCGGTGCTGCTCTCCCACGACGAGCACCCCGACAACCTCGACCGCTCCGGCCGGGCCCTGCTCGCCGACGTCCCGCTGGTGCTGACCACCCGCAGCGGCGCGGGCCGCCTCGGCGGCACCGCCCGCGGTCTCGCCCCCTGGGAGTCGGTGGAACTCCCCCGCCCCGACGGCGGCACCCTCACCGTCACGGCCACGCCCGCCCAGCACGGACCGGAGGGCTGCGAGCCGATCAGCGGCGAGGTCGTCGGCTTCGTGCTGACGTCGGCCGACCTGCCCAGTGTCTACGTCAGCGGTGACAACGCGTCACTCGCCCTGGTGCAGGAGATCGCCGGGCGCTTCGGGCCGGTGGACACCGCCGTCCTGTTCGCCGGGGCCGCCCGTACCGTGCTGTTCGACGGCGCGCTGCTGACCCTGGACAGCGTCCAGGCGGCCGAGGCCGCCGGCATCCTCGGCGCACGTCGGGTGGTACCGGTGCACTTCGACAGCTGGGCCCACTTCACCGAGGGCCGGGACGAGTTGGTCAAGGCGTTCACCGCCGCCGGGCTGCTGGACCGCGTTCAGCTGGGCTGACCCTCCGGCAGGTCCAGGCGGAACTCGGTGCACCCCGGACGGCTGCTCACGGTCAGGCTCCCGTGGTGCGCCGAGACCACCGCCTGCGCGATGGCCAGGCCCAGGCCGCTGCCGCCGTCGGTCCTGGACCGGCCGCCGCCGCCGCGGGTGAAGCGCTCGAACAGGGTCGGCTGCAGCGACTCGGGGATGCCGGGTCCGTCGTCGGCCACCGTCAGCCGGACCCGCTCCGGAGTACGGGACAGCCGCACCCGCACGGTGCTGCCGGCCGGGGTGTGTTGGCGGGCGTTGGACAGCAGGTTGCCCACCGCCTGGTGCAGCCGGTCCCGGTCGCCGGTGACCAGCACCGGGGTCTCCGGCAGGTCCAGCACCCACTGCTGCCCCGGCCCGGCGACCTGGGCGTCGGACACCGCGTCGATCACCAGCAGGGTCAGGTCCAGCTCAGCGCGGGCCAGCGGCCGTCCCGCGTCCAGCCGGGCCAGCAGCAGCAGGTCGTCGACGATCGCGCCCATCCGCACCGACTCCGCCTGGATCCGGGTCAGCGCCCGGGCCACCTCGGGCGCCTGCGGCTGCGGGTGCAGCCGTGCCAGTTCCGCGTGGCCGCGGATGGCGGCCAGCGGCGTCCGCAGCTCGTGCCCGGCGTCGGCGGCGAAACTGCGCAGCCGCTCCTCTGAGGAGTGCCGGCTGGCCAGCGCGGTCTCGACATGGCCAAGCATCCGGTTGAACGCGGCGCCCACCTGCCCCACCTCGGTGCCCGGATCGTTGTCCGGGAGGCGCTGCGGCAGTGCCACCGCGCCGCTCTCCAGCGGGAGTTCGGTGACCCGCACCGCCGTCGCGGCGACCCGGTCCAGCGGACGCAGCGACAGCCGCACCCACAGCGCTCCGGCGATGCCGGTCGCTCCCAGCGCGATGGCGAAGACCGTCACCTCGACCATCTCCAGCCGGTGCACCGCCCCTTCCACGCCCGCCAGCGGCATCCCGGTGATCAGGATGTCGTTGTCCCGGCCGGCCACCGCCCTGGCCCGGTAGTAGCCGTCGGCGTGCAGGTCCAGGTCGTGGATGCTGCCGTCGACCGGCAGCGCTCGGACCGCGGCCAGTTCGGCGGCGGACAGGGTGACCGCGTCGGCGCTGGCGTCGGCGTCGTCCGCGTCGCCGTCGACGATGGCGGCCTGGGTCAGCTTCCCGCCCGCCAGCCGGGCCCCGAAGGTGCCCACCGACTGGGCCCGGGTGTCCCCCGCCATCCCGCCGGCGTCGGGATGCTCCAGGCTCTGCGCGTAGCGGACCCCGGACTGCAGCAGCTGGTCGTCCACCTTGGAGACCAGGAAGCTGTGCAGCGCCAGCGCGGTGGCGATCCCGACCGCGGCGCAGGCCAGCGCGAGCAGCACCAGCAGTCCGCTGATCAGCCGGGCCCGCAGCGACCGCGGCAGCCGGCCCCGGACCCAGCTCACCTGGGCTCCCGCAGCACGTAGCCGACGCCGCGCACGGTGTGGATCAGCGGCGCGTGCCCGCTGTCCACCTTCTTGCGCAGATAGCTGATGTAGAGCTCCACCACGTGCGCCTGGCCGCCGAAGTCGTAGGACCAGACCGCCTCCAGGATCTGCGCCTTGCTCAGCACCCGGCGCGGATTGGCCAGCAGGTACCGCAGCAGCTCGAACTCGGTCCGGCTCAGCTCCACCGGCGCGCCCGCGCGCCGGACCTCCCGCGTGCCCTCGAACAGCTCCAGGTCCGCCAGGGCCAGCCGCTCGCCCCGGTCGCTCTCCGACCACGGGTCGGTGCCGGCCCGGCGCAGCAGCCCGCGCAGCCGGGCGACGACCTCCTCCAGGCTGAAC
Source organism: Streptacidiphilus jeojiensis (assembly GCF_042510965.1). Classification (NCBI taxonomy): domain Bacteria; kingdom Bacillati; phylum Actinomycetota; class Actinomycetes; order Kitasatosporales; family Streptomycetaceae; genus Streptacidiphilus; species Streptacidiphilus jeojiensis. Next base: position 150,239 of record NZ_JBEUKS010000003.1, on the reverse strand, counting down.
GGCTTGGTGACGTAGTCGTCCCCGCCCGCGGTGATACCGGCGATCCGGTCGTCCACCGCGTCCCTGGCTGTGAGGAACAGCACGCAGACCCCGGGGGCCTCGGCGCGCATCCGCCGCAGCACCTCCAGACCGTCGAAGTCCGGCAGCATCACGTCCAGCACCACGGCGTCCGGGCGGAACGCCCCGGCCACCGCGACGGCCTCGGCGCCGTCGGCGGCGGTCCTGACCTCCCAGCCGTCGTAGACCAGGGCCTGGGCCACCACCTCGGTCAGATCCGGCTCGTCGTCGACCACCAGCGCACGCGGGGGTCCGGCAGGTCCGACCTGGGGACGGCGGGCGGAATCAGGAGACATAGCATCACATGATGCACCCCCGCGGGATGCAGCCGCGGCCGCCGACGCTCCTGTGGATTGCCTGTGACCTGCGGCGGAGACCGGAAGTTTCAGAGGGAACTCAGAAGGACCGGTGTCAGGGTGAGGTACCGCGCCCCACCGGGCGGCAGTACCGACCATCAGTACCCGGCAGACCAGTACCGGCAGAGGAGACCCATGACGAGCACCGTCGGAGCGCACCGCAGCGCCGACGCGCGCCGCGGATCGCCCGCGTCCCCGCGCGGCGACCGGGCCGCGCTGCTGGCGCCCGCGCTGCTGGCCGCCATCGGCCTGGGAGCGCTGGTCGTGGTGTTCCTGTGGTGGAGCAACACCGCCTCGGTGGTCTCCCCCGCCGCCTGGATCACCAACGCCGGACGGCTCTGCGGCCTGCTCGCCGGGTACGCGGCCCCGGTGCTGGTGGTGCTGATGGCGCGAATACCGCTGCTCGACCGGACCCTGGGCAGCGACCGGCTGGCCCGCTGGCACGCGATGGGCGGCCGCTACATGGTGGGCCTGGTCGTCGCCCACGTACTGCTGATCATCTGGGGCTACGCACTGACCGACCACAACGGGCTGGTCCACCAGACCGCCCAACTGGTCTTCCACTACCCGGACATGCTGAAGGCCACCATCGGCACCCTGCTGCTGCTGGGCGTCGGCGCCGTCTCGGCCCGGGCCGCCCGGCGCAGGCTCAGCTACGAGACCTGGTACTACCTGCACCTGGCCACCTATGTGGCCATCTTCCTGACCTTCTTCCACCAGCTGGCCAACGGCGCCGAGTTCGTGCTGTCGACCAAGGCCAAGGTGGCCTGGTACGGCCTCTACCTCGGCGCGGCGGCACTGATCCTGTGGTTCCGCTTCGCCGTCCCCACCCTGCTGGCGTTCCGGCACCGGCTGCGGGTCGCCGAGGTCCGCCCGGAGGCCCCGGGGGTGCACTCGGTCTTCATCACCGGGCGCCGCCTGGACGAGCTGGCCCGGGCCACCCGGTCCGGCCAGTTCTTCCGCTGGCGCTTCGCGCAGCGCGGGCTGCTGCTGGCCGGCAACCCCTACTCGCTGTCCGCGCCGCCCAACCCCGACTACCTACGGATCACGGTCAAGGACCTGGGCGGCCACAGCGCGGCCCTGGCCCGGCTGCGCCCCGGCACCCGGGTCTTCGCCGAGGGGCCGTACGGCGCCTTCACCGCGGAGCGGCGCCCCGGACGCCGGGGCAAGGTGCTGCTGCTGGCGGCCGGGGTGGGGATCACCCCGCTGCGGGCCCTGTTCGAGTCCCTCCCGGCCCGGCGCGGCGAACTGACCCTGGTCTACCGGGCCAGCCGGGAGGACGACCTGGTCTTCCGCGCCGAACTGGAGTCCATCGCCAGGGCGCGCGGCGCCAGGCTCCACTACCTGGTCGGCAGCCGCGCCGAGATCGGCGAGCCGCTGCAGGCCAGGACCCTGCTGGGGATGCTGCCGGACCTGCGCGAGCACGACGTGTTCCTGTGCGGCCCGGAGGGGATGACCCGCACCGCGCACGAGACCCTGGAGACGGCGGGCGTCCCGCGCGGCCGGATCCACCACGAGTCGTTCGAGTTCTGACCCCGCCGCACCGCCGCACCGAGCCACAGGAGGGACGTCCCGAATGCGTCGCACCGTACTGACCGCTGGAGGCACCGCCCTGGGCGTGGTGCTGCTCCTGGCCGCCAAGCCGCACCACACGGTGGCCGTAGCCGTCCCCGCGGTCACCGCTCCCGAGCAGGACTCCAGCGGCACGGGGTCCGGGACCGGCACCGGGGCCGGGTCCTCGTCGGGCTCGCCGTCCGGGTCCTCGCCGAGCGCCTCCTCGACCGGCGGCGCCGCCAAGAGCACCGGCGTGCGCACCATCACCGGCGGCTCGGTGGACACCCGTTGGGGCCCGGTCCAGGTCAAGGTCACCTTCAACGGCTCGAAGATCACGGCGATCGACGTGGTCCAGGAGCCCGACGGCAACCCCCGCGACCAGGAGATCAACTCCCAGGCCATCCCGATCCTGACCCAGGAGGCGCTGGCCGCGCAGAGCGCCAACATCGACGCGGTCTCCGGCGCCAGCTACACCAGCGAGGGCTACATCGGTTCGCTGCAGAGCGCGCTCGACGCCGCCAAGTGAGCCGCGGCCGGGGTCCGGCCCCGGCCCCGGCCCACCACCCGGCTCGCCCCGCTCACCCGGCTCACCCCGCGAGCTGCGGGTACAGCGCGCCCAGGTCGCCGGACAGACCCCGCTTCACCTGCCGCGACACCTCGTCGACCAGCACCTCGGCGGCGTTGGCCTCGATGCCGTCCAGGGCCTGCCGGGCGACCTCGGCCGGCGCGGTCTTCGGGGCGTCGACGTGCGCGACCAGGTCGGTGTCGACGTAGCCGACGTGCAGGCCGGTCACCTGGATCCCGCGCGGCAGCAGATCCAGGCGCAGCGAGTTGGTCTGCGACCAGACGGCCGCCTTGGAGGCGCTGTAGGAGCCGGCCAGTGCCACCCACGACAGCACCGAGTGGACGTTCAGCAGGTGGCCGCCGCCGTTGCGCTCGATGATCGGCACGAAGGCGCGGGCGGTGAGCAGCGGGCCGTAGAAGTTGGTCTCGAACTCGGTGCGGACGTCGTCGACCGGGGAGTCCAGGAAGGACGCGTTCACCGCCCGACCGGCGTTGTTGATCAGGATGGTGACGTCCTGGGCCTGTACGGCGGCGGCCGCCACCGAGGCGGGGTCGGTCACCTCCAGGGCCAGCGGGACGGCGTCGGAGTTGCGGACGGTGGAGGCGTCGCGGGCGGTGGCGTAGACCTTCTTGGCGCCGCGTGCGTACAGCTCCTCGACCAGTGCCTTGCCGATGCCCCGGCTTCCGCCGGTGACGAGCACGGTCGCGCCTGAGATCGCAGTCATGGGTGTTCTCCCTGGATGAGTCCGCCGGCCGTTGGAAACCGATCGGTTTTCATCAACGTACACCGATCGGTTTCCTCTTGTCACCACCCGGCGTACCCTCGTACCCATGACCACGTCCGCGCCCCGCACACCCGCCCGCCCCACGCCCCGCGAGCGCCTGCTCGACGCCGCCGCCGGGCTCTTCTACCGCGACGGCGTGAACATCGGCGTCGATGCCCTGTGCAAGGCCGCCGGCGTCTCCAAGCGCTCCATGTACCAGCTGTTCGGGAGCAAGGACGAGGTGCTCGCGGCGAGCCTGGAACGCAGCGGACCCGGCTACCAGGCCCTGCTGCTCCCGCCCGCGGACGACTCCCGGCCGCCCCGGGCACAGGTCCTGCACGTGTTCGAGCGGCTGGACCAGCTCTCGGCGGGCCCCGAGTACCAGGGCTGCCCGTTCGTCTCCACCGCGACCGAGCTCAAGGACCCGGACCATCCCGCCAGCGTGGTCGCCCGCGGCTTCAAGCAGCAGCTCACCGCCTTCTTCCACGCCCAGGCCGCCCGCGCCGGCGCGTCCGACCCGGAGACCCTGGCCCGCCAGCTGACCATCGTCTTCGACGGCGCCGGCGCCCGCACCGTGGTCCAGGGCCATCCCCTGGACGGCCTGGCCACCGCGACGGCGACCGTGCTGCTGGACGCGGCCGGGGTGGTCTGACGGCAGGTCAGAACCGGGGCGGGCGCCGACGGGGCACGAGCCGTCGGGCAGGATGGCCGCCATGCACGCACAGATCGAGCCCGCCCGGGTCACCGACATCCTGCAGGTCCTCGCCGACCACCCCCGCTACTGGGGCGAGCGCGACCTACGCCCGCTGCACCAGCTGGCGCTGGTGCAGGAGTTCGGCTCGACCTGCCTGGTCGCCCGCGCCGAGGACGGGATCCGGGGCTACCTGATCGGCTTCGTCACCCCAGCCGGCGTCGGCTACGTGCACCTGATCGCCACCCGCGACGACACCCGCGGCAGCGGGCTCGGACGGAGCCTGTACGCCGCGTTCGCCGACGCGGCGCAGCGCCAGGGCGCCGACCGGCTGAAGGCCATCACCTCGGTCGCCAACACCGGCTCGATCGCCTTCCACCGCACGCTCGGCTTCGACGCACGCGTCGAGGAGGACTACAACGGCCCTGGCCGGACCATGGTCGTCTTCACCCGAGCACTGCCGTTCGAGGGGCCCCTCGGGAACTGCTAATCTCTGCGCACCCCACCGTGACGTGCACGGTGCGACAACACCATAGAGAGACGGGGAACCATGGCGATTCGCCGGGCCAAGATGAAGGCTCAGGTCATCGAGAAGCTCTCCCAGGCCGCCCCGCCCGGAGAGACCTTCATCGCCTGCGTGCACACCGAGACGGGGCCAAGTCCCTGGCTCAACGCCATATTCGACGAGATTCCACTGGTCGGCGTGATCGTCGCATTCACGCGCAAGTTCTACTTCCTGACGCTGACCAACACCTCGATCGTGGTCAACTCGGCCAGCCGTTGGACCAACCGTCCCGGCGACGTCGTCGCGGTGTTCCCGCGGGCCGCCTTCCCGGTCAGCCGGATCAAGCGGGCTTCGGTCTGGAGCTCCCTGTACGTGGAGCTGACCCAGGGCTCCAAGCCCACCCGGCTCAACGTGCACCGCTACTGGCGCGCCGAGCTGGACCAGCTGATCGCTGCGTTCCCGCAGGCGACCGTCTTCGACGGCAGCGTTCCCGGCCAGGCCACCGGCCAGGACGCCGCCAAGACCGTCTGACCTGTCTGACGCCGAGCGCGTGACGGCACCCGCCTGACGGTACCGAGGGCCCCGGAGACCGCAACTGCGGCCGGGGCCCTCGGTCCTGTGCTGCTCACTGCGCCAACTGCCCCAAGAGTTCCCAGGTCCGGCGGCGCTCCGCGGCGCCTGCGATCTCCGTCCCGGAGAACACCACCTCCGTCGCGCCGGCGTCCCGGTAGCGCCGCACCTCGGCGGCCACGCTCTTCTCGTCGCCGATGACGGCGACGTCGGCGGCCCGTTCGGCGCCGGAGAGCTCGATGACCCGTGCGTAGGACGGGATCCGCTCGTAGAACGCGAGCCGTTCGGCGAACGTCTCGCGCACCGCGTCGGCGTCGTCGGTCACCACGCCGGACACCAGCGCCACGATCCGGGGCGCCGGACGCCCTGCCGCCTCCGCCGCCTTGGTGACGGCCGGCACGATGTGCTCCGCCAGGGCCCGGGGCCCGGCCAGATAGGGCAGGATCCCGTCCGCCAACTCGCCGCTGGCCCGCAGGGCCTGCGGCCCCATGGCGGCGACCAGCAGCGGGACGCCGCCTTCGGCTCCAGGCACCCGGGCCGGCAGCGGCGTGGTCGCGGTGAGCAGCTCACCGTGGAAGTCGGCGCTGCCCGTTTCGATCAACTGCCGCAGTGCGACCAGGAATTCACGGAGCCTTGCGATCGGACGCTGGTAGGGGATGCCGAAGGCGGCCTCGGTCAGGGCTTTGGTGCCGAGCGCCAGTCCGAGGTGGTAGCGGCCGTGTGTGGCCGCCTGGGCGGTCTGGGCCTGGCTGGACACCAGCAGCGGGTGGCGTCCGAAGACCGGGATCGCGGACGTGCCCACCTGCAGCTCCGGCACGGCGCGGCCCACGAGCGCCGCGAGTTGGGGCGAGTCCGCGCCAAAGGTCTGCCCGAACCAGGCGGACCGCAGTCCCGCGGCTGCGGCCTCCTCGGCCAGCCGCACGGTGGCGTCGATCTGGTTGGCCGCGTCCGGCGCGGCGAGTGCTACTCCCACTGTCATACCGGCTCGAACTACCGGTGGCAGCCGGCACATTCCGCTCCTGCATGACAATCATGTGTCAGCCACCGACCTCTTGCCCGACGACGGGACGGACTGATACCCATCGGTTGGCACTCTCGCATCGAGAGTGCCAACCGATGGGGTGGGTGGTCCATGTTCGGTGTCCTGCGGATCCGTGACTACCGCCTGCTGGCGACCGGTCAGCTGCTGTCCAGCCTCGGGGACTGGCTGCTGCTGGTCGCCGCGCCCTTCTACGTCCTCCGGCTGACCGGATCGACGCTGGCCACCGGCCTGTCGCTGGCCGCCGGGACGGTGCCGGCGCTGCTGCTCGGGCCGGTGGCCGGGGTGTTCGCGGACCGCTGGGACCGGCGGCGCACCATGCTCACCGCCGACCTGCTGCGGGCCGCGGCGGTCGCGCTGATGCTCCTGGTCCACCGCCCCGACCAGGTCTGGCTGATCTACCTGGCCCTGCTCGGCGAGGCGAGCCTCAGTCAGTTCTTCACCCCCGCCCGCAAGGCCCTGCTGCCGGTCCTGGTCGGCCGAGGTCCGCAGCTGGGCGCGGCGAACTCGCTGGCCGCGCTGGTCTCCGGCACCGTGCAACTGCTCGGCGGCCCGCTCGGGGGCGCCCTCTACGCCTTGGTCGGCTTCGCCCCGGTGGTGGCCCTGGACGCCGTGAGCTACCTGGCGTCAGCGGTCCTGATCACCGCGATCGGCCACCGCACCGCTGCCGCAGGACCCCGGCGCCGCTCCGGGACCGCGCTGCAGCGTTTCACCGGAGAGCTGCGGGCCGGTGCGGCCCGCGTCCGCTCGACCCCCGGGCTTCCGGTCCTGTTCGCTGTGGCCGCCGTGTTCTTCCTGGGCAACGCGGCCCTGACCGCCCTGCTCGTGCCCTACATCGGCGCGGTCCTGCACGCCGCCGCCGGCACCCTGGGCTGGCTGTTCGCCGCCCTCGGGGTCGGCTACCTGGCCGGCGCCCCGCTCAGCAGGTCCGTCACCACCCGCTTCCCGCCCCGAACCGTCGTCATCGGCAGCCTGGCCGCCCTGGCCGCGGTGTTCGCCGCCACCTTCAACACCCACGACACCGCCTGGGACCTGTTCCTGTTCACCCTGATCGGTCCCCCGGCCGTCTGCTTCCTGGTCACCGTCGACACCTCCATCGCCCGGCAGACCCCCGACCACCTGCTCGGCCGGGTCAGCTCCGCCTACGGCATGGCGCAGGCAGCGGCCACCCTGGTCGGCATGCTCGCCGGATCCGTCCTCGGCCAGCAGATCGGCATCGGCCCCACCATGGACCTGGCCGCCCTCACCGTCGCCGCCTCCGCCGCCGCAGCGCTGCTGATGCCCCGTCACATCGCGGCAGAAGCAGCCCCCACCGCCGACGAGACCTCGCTACCGGTCCGCTGATCTCCCCTGCCGGGCCTTCCTCATTCCCTCGGGGACTCGGCCCATTCCCCCAGCTGCTCGAAGTCGGCGGGCAGCAGGCCGATTCGCGGGTTGATCGTCAGCAGCAGTGCCGGACCGGGGTGGACGTCGGCGACATACTCCCGGTCCGCGTCGGTCACCTCGTCGTCGACCCAGGCGAACGGCCGGCCGGCGGCCCAACGGACGACCTCATGGGTCTTGAAGTAGGTTCCGTCGTCCACGGTCGGACGTCGCACGTCCTCGAACGAGACGTGCTCCAGCACCGGCAGTCCCAACTGCGGCCCTATCCAGACGTTGGCCTCGGCCTGCCAGGTGGTGCACCACACGAGCTGGTACGGCAGCGCCGTCAACGCGGGCCCGTGCGCCGGGTTCAGCCACACCCGCAGGGGCTTGAGGCCCGGATCGTCCCAGCCGGTGGGACGCATCCGGTGCGCCCGGTAGCCCTTGGGGCGGCGCGTCGGCTTCGCGGCGTACGGATTGAGCGGTCCGTCCACATCGATCAGGAGCAGCGGCCGGGGCGCGTCAGCCATGAAGGACTCCCTTGGTGCCGGTCGACGGGGCTTGACTCTGACGTGCGGGTCAGAGGTTAGCGTCACTGCACCCGGCGGCGAGCACCCACCGTCCCGCTGCCCCTCGTCCACCCGGAAGGGCCGACCATGAATGCCACGCTGCCCCGCACCGCCCGCGAGGTCCGTCTCGCCGCCGTCCCGAAGGGGCTGCCCGCGCCGGAGCACTTCGCCGTCGTCACGGCGCCGCTTCCCGAGCCGACGAGCGGTCAGGTCCTGGTCCGGAACCGGTACTTCGTGGTCTTCCCCGGACTGCGGACCCTGATCGGCGGGGAGGTCGACGGCCTGCCGCTGCCGCAACTGCTCAGCGGCGACCCGCTGTTCGGGCCGGCCGTGGGCGAGGTCGTGGCCGCGCCGGCCGGTAGTCCGCTGCGCGTCGGTGACCAGGTCGTCCATATGCTCGGCTGGCGGGAGTACGCCCTGGTGAGCGACGGCGAGTGCACTCCTCTGGACGGCATGCTCCCCGATCCGGTCGCGTACCTCTCCCCCGGTTCGGCCGCCTACGGAGCGCTGACCCGCCTGGCCGGGGTCCGGCCCGGCGACACCGTCCTGGTCACCGGTGCGGCCGGGGCGGTGGGGTCGATGGCCGGTCAGATCGCCCGGCTGCTGGGCGCCGGACGGGTGATCGGCAGCACCGGCTCGCCGCACAAGGCCGAGCGGCTGGTCTCCGAGCTCGGCTACGACGCGGTGGTGCTGCGCGGATCCGGGCCGGTCGCAGACCAGTTGGCGAAGGCGGCGCCCGAGGGCATCGACGTGCTGGTGGACACCGTCGGCGGCGAGCAGCTGACCGCGGCCGTCGGCGCGGCCCGCCAGGGCGCCCGGTTCGCCCTGGTCGGGGCCATGTCCGGGCAGATGTCGGCACAACGGGCCGGCGGCAGCGCTCCGGTGGAGATCGACAGCTACCGCCTTGTCGTCAGGGGCGTCTCGCTCCGCGGGTACAGCGGCGCGGACCACCCCGGTGTGGAGGCGGAGTGGCGCGGGCGCTTCGGCGGCTGGCTGCGGACCGGGGAGATCAGCTTCCCGTACGCACGGATCGCGGGCATCGATCGCGCACCGCTGGCGTTGCAGGAGATGATCGAGGGCAGGCACTTCGGGGCGGTCGTCGTGGAACTCTAGCGGCGCGGTACGGGAGGCGGGGCCGGATGCGGATCGGTGAGGCGGCAGCGGCGACCGGCACCACGCCCAGGGCACTGCGGTTCTACGAGCAGCGTGGACTGCTGCCCCCGCCGCTGCGCACGGCCTCCGGCCAGCGCGAGTACGGGCCCGCCGAGATCGCCCGGGTCCGGGTGATCCGCGAACTGCTGTCCCTGGGTCTCACCGTCGAGGACCTGCGCGCCTCCGCGGACCGTCTGCACCTGCTCGAACAGGACCCGCCGCCGCGCTGCGGGTCCGGCGAACCCGGCACCCCGGCCGCCGAGTTCGGCGTCGTCGGCCGCAGACTCGCCGCCCTGGACGCCGAGATCGGCCGACTTGCCGCCCTACGCGCGAACCTCGCCCAACGTGCCTTCGGGGACGCCTGACCCGGGCCGCTCAGCGACGGAGGGCGGCCGCCGGCTCACTGCCCCATCGCCGGTTCGAGCAGCGACAACGTCCGCTTCTGCGCGTCCAGGCCGACGCGCACCCCGACCGGCATCGGCAGGTTGGGCCCGGCGTGCCCGATCTCGACGTTGCCCAGGACCGGGATGTCACGGTCGCCGAGGACGTCGAGGACGATCTCGGGCAGGGTCGGGGACGCGCCGGGTTCAATTCCGTTGATCTCGCGCGGAACGCCCACGACCATGCCGGAGATCCGATCGAGGATGCCGCTGTGCCGCATCACCTGCAGGTAGCTCCACACGTACGAGGCCAGGCCGCCCATCTCCTCCCAGAACAGCACCGAGCCGTCGAACCAATCCAGCGGAATCGCGAAACGCGTCGCCTGCGCCAGGACGATGCGGTTGATCACCCCGCCGATCAGCCGGCCTTCGACCCGACCGGGCCGCCAGCACTCCCACGACGGGCTCGACGGCAACGCGCCGATCGCCTGGGTGCTGGTCAGCAACCCGGAGTAGAGCTTCTCCAGTTCCGCCCGGCGCGCTGCGGGTGCGGACTGCCAGTGTCCGCCGAAGCCGGGGACGGCCATGTCGGCATGGAACCCGACCAGACCCGTGCGCGCGTACAGCACGAGGTGCAGCAGCGAGATGTCGCTGTAGCCGAGGATCGGCTTGGGGTCGGCCCTGATCGCCTCGACGTCGATCAGGTCGAGGTAGCCGAGCGCCGTCTGCCCGCCGTCGCTGGCGATGATCGCGCGCACCTCGGGGTCGCGCAGGAGTCCGTTGAGCTCCCCGGCGATCTCAGCCGGCGTGGCGGCACTCCACCAGTGGCTGCGCCCGACTTCCAGGAGCGGAGCGCGACGCACGCGGAATCCCATCCGTTCGAGCACCACCACCGTCTGCTCGACGTTGGGCTCGTAGGCGGCCGGCAGCGGCCCGGACAGCGACGCGATGACGACGAGATCCCCGGGGCGCAGGGCACGCGGCCGAAGCAGGTGAGGCAGTGCGGAACCAGTCATGGCGCCAGTGTTGCCGGTGCCTCGGGGCAAGGTCACCCGACTTTCGCGGGGCCCAGCGGCTGGGGTACGGGAACGGGGCGACACGACGGGGCACAGGCCCCATCGCATCGCCCCGGAGCGGCAGTGACGCCGGGTCAGGCGAACGTGAGCAGCTCGCGCAGCCGGGCCGTGTCGATCAGGTGGGCGCGGGACGGGAAGACCTCGTTGACCAGGATCCGGTTGACCTCCGGGTGCGGGTCGGCGACGCCGTCGGTCAGGACGTAGACGCGGTAGTCGCGGTCGGCGGTGTCGATCAGCGTGGACAGGACGACCCCGCCGGTGCTGATGCCGGACAGGATCAGGGTGTCGATGCCCCGGTCCTGCAGCTGCTCGTGGAGGTCGGTGGTGGAGACCGAGCCGAAGCGGATCTTGCGGACGACGATGTCGCCGTCCTCGGGGGCGATCCGCGCGTCGATCTGGGTGGCGTCGTCCTCGTGGTGCATCATCTTCGCCGCGGCGACCCCGCTGAAGGTCTTGTTGGTCTCCGGGACCGCCGCCCAGTCGTCCTCGGTGAAGGCGACGCGGACGTAGCCGATGGTGCCACCGGCGGCGCGGACGTCGGCGATCGCGCCCTTGACCCGCTCGACGAGCGCGTCGGGCTCCGGGACGAACGCGACGATCCCGTTCTGGAAGTCCATCGCCAGCAGAGCGGTCCGCTTGGGGTCGATCTCGGGGAGGGCAGGGGTGGTCATGCGTGGTTCTCCTTGCGGGTGATTGCCGTCGCCGCTGCGTTCGCGGCGCTCTCAGGGGGGTCGGTGGGGTCAGTGGGGTCGGGGGTGTCGGTGGGGTCCGGGGCGCCGGTCTTCCGGTCCGCCTTGCGGGCCATCAGCCGGCGGTCGAGGACGGTCAGCAGCAGCACGGCGACGCCGGCGGCGACCAGGACCAGGCCGAGGGTGTGCAGGCCGTGGTCGCTGGCGCCGTTGCGGAAGACGATGCTGCCGATCACGGCGGAGGTGATGGTGCCGAGGTAGCCGAAGGTCCGGAACAGCCCGGAGGCGGTCCCGATCCGCTCGGGCGGCGACGAGAGGTAGAGCGCGGTCTGGTTGCCGACGGTGGTGGCGGCCGACGTCACCCCGAAGATCAGCGAGACCAGGACGATGGCGATGGCCGGGCTGTGCGAGCTGAGCAGCACGATCCCGCCCGAGCCGAGCACCATGGTCAGCGCCGCGGCCAGCAGCGGTCCGCGCACCAGGTTGCGGCTGGCGAGCGGGCGCGAGAGCAGTGCGGAGACCGCGCCCATCGGCAGCAGCAGCAGTCCCGACGTCACCGTCGAGAACCCGTGTGCGGCCTCCATCCACTCCGTCATCCCGTACATCACGGTGTAGACGCCGAGCAGGGTGAGAGCCTGGCGCAGGTAGGTGCGGGCCAGGGCGCCGTTGGCGGCGAGTTCGCGGAAGTCGAAGAACGGGTCGGTCCTGCGCAGTTCCCACACCACGGTGGGTACCGCGGCGACGACGAAGACGACGAGCGCGACCCACTTGATGCCGGGGAGTCCCATCAGGAAGACGACCAGTGCGGTCATCGACGCGGCGAAGCCGATGATGCCGGTCAGGTCGATCCGGTCGGCGACCCTGCGGAAGGTGCTGTCCGCGCGGTCCAGGGCGGGGTCCGCGGGCAGCCAGCGCACGGCCATCAGCAGCGCGATCGCGGTGATCGGGATGTTGATGAAGAAGGCCCAGCGCCAGCCCGCGGCGCCGACCAGCAGCCCGCCGATCGGCGGGCCGATCGCGGCCATCGCCATGCCGGCGATCGCGAGGCCGCCGAGCACTCCGCCCGGCGGGGACTCCAGCCCGGCCTGCTGGGCGCGGCGACGGATCATCACCATCGCGCAGGGGAAGGCGGCCGAGGTGCCGATGCCGATCAGGACCCGGGCGACGGTCAGCATCGCCAGGTTCTGGCCGACCCCGCCGACCAGGCCGCCGAGCAGCACCAGCACGATGCCGGACAGGAAGATCCGGCGCGGGCCGAGCACCTCGGCCAGCTTGCCCGCGGTGGGCTGGGCCACGGCACTGGCCAGGTACAGCGAGGAGACCAGGACGGCGGTGGCGCCCACCGCGACGTGCAGCTGGGCGGCGATGGGCACCAGGGCGGTGGCGATGATCGAGCTGTTGATCGGGTTGAGGGCCGAGCCCACGTAGAGCGGGGTGGTGAAGGGCCAGGCGAAGGGCTGCTGCCCGGGATCGCGGGTCGTGGCGTCACCCTGGCTGACGGCGACGCTCATATGCCGCCGCCGCTCAGGTCCGCCTCGGCGAGCCGCTCCAGCAGCTCGATGGCCCTGGCCAGGTCCTGGCGTTCCTCGGGGGCGACCACCTGGTCGATGGCGCGCGCCAGGAACGAGGCGCGGCCCGCCAGGATCCGGTCGATCAGCTCGGTCGCGGAGGTGTCGGCGCTGACCAGCTTCTTGCGGCCGTCCAGCGGGTCGGGCTCGCTGTGGACCAGGCCGGCTTCCTTGAGCACCGCCAGGCTCTGGGTGACGGCCTGCGCGCTGACGTGCTCCAGCGCGGCGAGCCGGGCCGCGGTGACCGGGCCCTCGCGTACGACGCCCGACAGGATGCCGAGCTGCGAGAGGGTCAGGCCGGTCGCGTTCTGCCCGGACTCCGCACGCAGACGTGCCCGCAGCCGAGTCATCGCGTCCTGCAGACGCTGTGCGGTCGCAGCGGACGGGGTGGGCTGCTGCGGCCGGGGCTTCGTGTTCATGACCCCACCGTAAAACTACTCAAGTAACTTTGCCAAGTTTCTTGATGAGTTTTCTGCGACGGCGCCCGTTCGGTGCGCCGCGGCACGCCACGGCACGCCTGCGATCCAGATCCGCACCCTTCCTCCGCCAGCCCTCTACGCTGCGGGAATGACCTCGCGACAGGAGCAGTGGGCCCGACTGCGCCGACAGCTGTGGCAGCCCCCGCGCGCCCACGGCGAGCAGCCGCGCGAGCGCGTGGTCGGCCCGCTGGAACTCTTCTACGACCTGGTCGTGGTCGTGCTGGTGGCCCAGGCGGCCCAGCACCTGGCCGGGGACCTGGACTGGCACGGCCTGGGCCTGTTCGCCGCGGTGTTCACGCTGGTGTGGATCGCCTGGCTGAACGGCAGCCTGCACCACGAACTGCACGGCCGCGAGGACGCCCGCGGCCGGATCATGTTCCTGCTGCAGATCCTGGTGCTGGTACCGCTGGGCGCCTTCATCCCCGACGCGGGCGGCGCACGCGGATTCGCCTTCGCCGTGGACGCCGGGGTGCTCTTCGCGGTGCTGGCCCTGCTCTGGCTGCTCGCCGCGCGCGGCGACAGCCCCGAGTACCGCCGTCCCAGCATGCTGTTCGTGACCGGCACGGCCGTCTGCGCCGCCGTCCTGGGGGCCAGTGCCGTCCTGCCGGCGGGCCCGCGCGTGCTGACCTGGGGCCTGCTGGCCGTCGCCTACCTGGTGGGCTTCACGGTCGTGATCGGCAGGTCCATCCCGGAACGGGCGGTCGCGCTCAGCGTCACCGACGCCCTCGCCGAGCGGTTCGGCCTGTTCATCATCATCGTGCTGGGCGAGAACGTGACCGGGGTGGTCGAGGGACTGGCCCACGAGACCTCCAACGCGCTGACCCTGGCCGTCGGGCTGGTCGCCGTCGTCGTCGGTTTCGGCTCCTGGTGGACCTACTTCGACTTCGCCGGCCACCGGCTGCCGAGGCCCACCCGTGCGAGCACCCTGCAGTGGATGCTGGTCCACCTGCCGCTCACCGCCGCGGTGGCCGCCATGGGCGCCGCGATGGTCGACCTGGTCGAGTACGCCCACGAGAGCCGCACCCCCGCCGCCACCGCCTGGGTCCTCTGCGCCGGCGCCGCCGTCGTGCTCTGCATGACGATGGTGCTGGCCTCCTCGCTCCAGATCTGGCGCACGACCCAAGGGCTCTACCGCCCCCTGTCCCGCACCTGCGTCGCCGCAGCCGTCCTCTGCCTGGTCGTCGGCGCCGCCCGCCCGGCCCCACTCGTGCTCGGCATCGCCCTCGCCCTCCTCTTCGGCATCCCCTGGACCCTCGCCGTGGTCAAACGCCTGTCCGACGACACCGACGACACGGAACCCGCCGCCGACCCGACGTCCTGAGCGACTGCCTCAGCGCGGCTTGACGATCACCGGGCAGAAGTCCCACAGTTCCACACCCGCCCGGACCACTTCCAGGGCGGCCCGGCGCTCATCAGATGACCATGCGGAGCACTCGCCCTCGAACAGCTTGCGATAGGCCGCGTCGTGCACCGGCCCCTGCCGTGGCAGTCGATGGGCCGAGCCCAGTCCCCGGGCCAGATCCTCGAAGAAGTTCCAGGCCTCCAGTACCGCACCCGGCGGCGTCTGCCGGCGCACCGGATCCGCCGACCAGTGCTGGACACGCCGGAGTTCCAGCGTGTTGACACCAGGGGTGCCCAACACTCGTCCACGGCGGCGCACATACATCCGCGCCTGCCGAACCGTCACAAACACCGGGAGTCGCCGCCCACCGGCCGCCGGCAGCGCCAGCACCTGGTCGGGATCGTCGCCCCGGCCACCGATCCACAGCACCACACCACTGCGCCCACACCCCCGCACCCGATACGCGTAGAGGTTCCCCGCCGCCTCGATCGTGGCCACCCCCTCATCCCTCGCCCGAGCAAGGCATCCCTGTGATCACTTATACCGGAGCTGCCTGGCACTGACAGGGGCAGGCACGCCCCGCCGCCCCTGCCCATACTCGAACCCATGAAGAGCAAGTCGCAGTTGGGACGGTTCCTGAGGACCCGTCGGGCGCTGCTGAAGCCGTCGGACGTCGGGTTGCGCGAGTTCGACGAGCGGCGGCGGGTGCCGGGTCTGCGCCGGGACGAGCTGGCCCGGTTGGCGGGGGTGAGCGAGTCCTACTACACCCGGCTGGAGCAGGGTCTCTCCCTCAACGCCTCCGTGGAGGTGCTGGATGCGCTCGCCCGGGCGCTGCGCCTGGACGAGACCGAGCACCGCCACCTGTACGACCTGGCCGGCGTGGGCCGGATGGCCGGCCGGGACCGGGCCCGCAGGGCCCCGGCGCCCGAGCACGTCAGCGAGGCGACCCGGCGGCTGATCGACGCCTTCGGGGACACCCCGGTGATCGTCCTCGGCCGACGCAGCGACGTACTGGCGTGGAACCGCACCGGGCACGCGCTCTTCGCCGGACACCTCGACCCGAGCAGCCCGGACGACCCGGCCCGGCGTCCCAACACCGCGCGACTGGTCTTCCGGGACGCCCACACCCGTGAGCTGTACGAGGACTGGCCGAAGAAGGCCAGGGACGCGGTGGGCAGACTGCGACTGGCCGTCGGCCGCTATCCCGACGACCCGCTGCTGGCCGCCCTCATCGGCGAACTGGTGATGCACAGCCCGGAGTTCACCGACCTGTGGTCCGAACACCGGGTCCGCGCCTGGGACCTGGCGGACTACCGGATGCGGCACCCGCTGGTCGGCCCGATCGACGTCACCCAGCAGGCCGTGCAGGTCCCCGACGAGCAGGGACAGCGGCTGGTCGCGGTCACGGCCGCGGCGGGCTCGGCCTCGCAGACCGCACTGACCCTCCTCGCCCAGGCCACCGCCCCGGACCCGGACCCGCACCCCCGTCCGGCCACCGACCACCCGACCACCCTTTCCGAACACCTCTGAGAACACCTGTGAATGGAGACCCCATGTCCACGCTCTACACCACCGAAGCCCTCTCCACCGGCGACGGCCGCAACGGCGAGGTCCGCACCGACGACGGGGTGCTCGACGAACTCCTCGCGGTCCCCAGGGAGATGGGCGGCCCGGGCGGCGACCGGACCAACCCCGAGCAGCTCTTCGCGGCCGGCTACGCCGCCTGCTTCCACAACGGGATGCGCCTGATAGCGGCTCAGCAGAAGCTGAAGCTGGGCGAGTCGACCGTCCGGTCCACGGTGAGCCTGGTCACCCTGGACGACGGCGGCTTCTCCCTGGAGGTCGCGCTCGCCGCACACCTGCCCGGCCTGGACCAGGCCACCGCCGACCAGCTGGTGCAGACCACCCACCAGGTCTGCCCGTACTCCAACGCCACCCGCGGGAACATCCCGGTCACCCTCACGGCGACCATCTGATCCCGGACCGAACCCGCGCCGTGCGGGCGGCCTGTGGGCGGCCTACGGGTCGCCCACAGGCCAGGTCTCGAACCCCGGGCCGAACGCGGGCCTCGACGAGCCGTACGGCATGATCCCCGTCTGTGACCACCACCAGCACACCCCGTGTCAGCTGCAGATCCTGCGGCTCGGATCTCACCAGCGATCCACGCTTCGTCCAGTGGTGCCCGTCCTGCGGCTGGAACGCCAACCCCGGCGGCAACCAGGCCAAAGGGCGGACCGACCGGCTCCTGCGCAAGCTCAACACCCAGGCCGAGGAACGCCTCTACCGCAAGGTCACCGCTGACCCCTCAACCCACCGGGCACTGAGCATGGCCAGGATCGGTGCCTTCGCGATGGCCGGACTGGTCCACCTCGTCACGCTTGCACTGGCAGTCGGCGGTGTCTGGCTGCTCTTCTATCCCAGCTGGGTGGCGCGCGGGCTGGGCGTGTTGGCGCTCCTGCTCGCCGTCCATCAGCGTCCCCGGCTGGGGCCGAACCGCAAGGCGCGGAGGAGCATGCTCACCCTGGACCCGGCCGCGGCCCCGCGCCTGTATGCGCTGACCGAACGCGTCGCCGCGGAACTGGGCACCGCAGCACCCTCGGTGATCGTCGTAAACGGCTCGTACAACGCCTCCTATCTCAGGACCGGGGCGCGCAGGCGGGTGATGCTGTCCCTGGGCCTGCCGCTCTGGGAGGTCCTCACCCCGGGCCAGCGTCTGGCCCTGCTCGGGCACGAACTGGGCCACGGCGCCAACGGCGACTCCCGGCAGGGGCTGTGGGTCGGCACTGCCCTGGCCTCGCTACGGGAGTGGTACTACCTCTTTCGGCCCGGACGCCGCATGGTCGTCCCCGGACGCGGGCGCGCCAGCGCCCAGAGCGGAATCGCCAGTCTCGGCGAGATGGTCGCCCGAGCCCTACTGGCCGTCTTCGCCGAACTCACCCTGCTTGCCCATCGCGTGCTGACCCGGCTCACCCTGCTGTCCGGACGGCGCGCCGAGTACCTGGCCGACGCGCTCTCGGCGCGCGTCGCCGGCCCGGACTGCACCGCCGAACTCCTGCAGGCGCTGACCATGGGCAGCGTCGTCGAGCACGTGCGGCAGAAGCGCAGGATGAGCACGGCCTCCCTGCCCCGCAGCCGCCGTGACAGCAGGGGGCCGGACCGACGCGAGACCAAGGACCTCTGGACCGAACTGCGGGAGCACCTTGCGTCCGTTCCACCCAGCGAGCGGGCCCGACGGCTGCTGGTGTCCCAACTCGACGACTCTGCGGTGGACTCCACCCACCCGCCGACACACCTGCGTCTCACCTATGTACAACAACTGCCGCCGAGCGAACCCACGGTCGCCGTCGGCGCCGACGAGGTTGCCGCGATCGAGAACGAACTGGCCGCCGCACGCACCGCGATCGCCCACGCCCTGAGCTGAGGTGAGCTGAGCCGAGGTGAGTGCGCGAGCAATGGGATGGGTGCCTCAGTACGACAGGTCCAGGTAGTCGATCGTGTTCAGGTCGACGACCAGGCCCTGGGCGCGGCGGCCGCGGTCCTTGAAGTACATCTCCTGGAGGCCCTGGGCGACGATCGCGGCCAACTGCTGCTCGGTGGCTCCCGACGCGTGGGCGTCGAAGAGCTGTTGGGCGTAGGAGGGGGGCAGGTGTTCGGTGATCCGGCGCAGGCGGGGGTCGTCGGTGGAACCCGGGGCGGCCGTGAAGCCGAAGCGGGCGCGGGTCTCCACCGTGATGCCTCCGGTGTCGACCGCCCGCCTGACGGCGCGCTTGCGGATCAGCGGCTGCCAGCGGCGCTTCACCTCGGCGTCGATCCGGGTGGCGATGGCCTGCGGCGGATGCCTGCGGGTGCCCTTGAGGTAGCGCTCGACGGAGCGCTGGGAGACGCCCAGTAGTTGGGCCGTGGCCCTGGTCGTGCCCAACTGCTTGACCAGGAAGCCGACCCGGGCCGCGGTGGAGACCGGCGGCTTCCGGGTGAAGGTGTCCTCGGCCGCACGGTCCAGGCTGTCGCCGATCGTCCCCATGGCGGTGTCCTACTCCCCGCCTGCGGCGGCGTCGGTGCCCTTGATGTGCCGGGCCGGATTGTGCGCCTGGTCCAGGAGTTGGGCCGCCCAGAGGAAGGACTGGCTGCCCTCGTGCTTGACCATGCCCGGGCTGACGCCCAGTCGGAACCCGCCCGGCATCGGCTTGCCGGTGGCCGGGTCGTACGGCAGCACGTCCAGCGGCGAGGGCCCCGGGGAGGGGTAGACCGCGCAGTCGGAGAGCACCGCGACCGGGTAGAGGTCGGCCTTGGTGGCCAGCGCCAGCATCTTGCGGTGCATGTTGATCCGCGCGGCCGAGATCACCGCGGCCCGGATGTCGGGGCGCCAGGTCGGCCGCTCCAGCGCGGGCCAGCGCTCGCCGGGCCGGTGCCGGGCGCCCTGGGGACGCTCACGCAGCTTGCCGATACCGCCCTTCACGGTGGCTTTGATCGCGGACAGCACCGCGGCCCGCCCCGGGTCGTGCTGCTTGTGCTGCTCCATCGCGGACAGGAACTCGGCCGGTTCCATCCCCGAGGTGACGCCCAGTTCGACCATGGTGGCCAGGTAGGCGTCCCGCAGCCGCTGGTACCAGGGGTCCAGGTAGGGGCCGTGCTCCGGGCGCAGCCATCCCTCCAACGGGCGGACGTCGTGCCCGAGTTCGACCGCGTAGGCGACGGTCGGGGTGGCGTACCAGGCCGGACCCTGCGGCTGCTCGCCGTCGGGGGTGAACGGGTTGGGCAGCCGGGGGTCGAAGGAGATGTGCGAGAGGTCGACGAACCAGGACCCGGGCAGCGTCTTGTCGAACGCCGGCTGCTGGACGTGGACCGGGGCGCCCAGGCCCAGGTTGAGCCGGTTGGCGGCGGCGGCGAAGGCCATGTTGACGTCCACGCCCACCGCCCAGGGCAGCGCGCACTCGGCGTCGGTGAGCAGTTCCGGGTCCCGGATCCACTCGTAGGCCTCCTCGTCGAGGACCTCGCCCTCGGCCCGGCCCACCGCGACCGGGTGCTCGTCCGGGGCCTCGGGCGGGGCCGGGTCGACCGCGGTCGCGAGCGAGCCGGGGACCGGTCCCGACTGCCAGACGCCGTCCTCCCCGCGCACCGCTCGGGTGGGCGGGCGCAGCGCGGACATCAACTCCAGGCCGGAGACAGCGGTGGAGCCGCGCGGGGTGATCACCCGGGTCGCGTAGTCGCCGAGCACCTGGGCGAGTTCGGGCGGCGGCAGGGTGGCGGCGTCGTTCCAGGCGCGGGTGTCCAGCGCCTCCCAGGGCAGTACCGCGAGCTGGACGCACCGGCGCCGACCGCCCTCGGCAGGGCGGTAGATCCGGGCCCAGGGCCCGAACCCACGCTTCGTCAACTGCCATTTGGCCTTGGAGAGTTGTTTGATGACGGGGTGGTTGTCGGGCAGCCGCAGACCGCGTCGGTCGGCCAACTCCGGCGGCAGTCCCAACGATTCGGCGACAGCAGCGGTGAGCACGACCAGCGGGTCGCCGTCCCGGCCGGAGCGGTGCAGCCGGGGGGAGCCGATCTGCGCCTGTTCCAGGGCCCACTCCACCAGCGCGGGAAGGGTACGGGCCGGGCAGTCCAGGACCAGACCGCCGATGCCGTAGGCGGTCCCGTCGCCGTCCAGGACCAGCAGCGGACCGTTGGCAAAGCGACGCTCACCCGGCTCCTCGGCGGCGGCCGACGGGGCCGGGGCACGGCGCGCGGTCGTCGGCTGGGGGCGTGCGGGAGCGAGAACGACGACAGACGCAGGCCCCTGCGCGCCGGCCGCTGGTTCGGCCGGAGCCGGGAACCGCTCCGCCAGGCCCTCCAACAACCGCCGGTAGGCCTCCCGCTTGTCGCCCGACGGCTCGCTGCGGCCCTCCTCCCAGGCCTGCACCGACGCCGGACGGGTCCGCAGCGCCTGCGCCACCGCGGCCTCGGTGAGCCCGGCAGCCCGCCGCAGCCGCACCCGCTCCTCGGGGGCCGGCAGGACCTGGCCCGACTGCACCGCGGCCAGCAGGGCGTCGACGCCCGCGATCAGCGGGTCCGGCTGGTCGGGCATGGTGCGGAATCTCCTTCGGCTGGCGGCCGGCTGGCGGCGCACCTGGATGCTAACGCAGCGGAGGGGCCGTTCCACGGACCGCTGCCGCAGCGTGCAGACTGTCGTGCGTGAAGCCCACCGCCGAGCAGCTCGCCGCCGCCCCCGACCTGACCATCCCCGACGTGATCGCCCCCGGACTGCGGGTGCTGTTCTGCGGGATCAACCCGGGACTGTGGTCCGGAGCCACCGGCCACCACTTCGCCCGCCCCGGCAACCGCTTCTGGCCCGCGCTGCACCTCAGCGGCTTCACCCCGCGCCGGCTACAGCCGGAGGAGCAGGAGGAACTGCTGGCCTTCGGTCTGGGCATCACCAATGTCGTCGACCGCACCACCGCCAGGGCCGACGAACTGACCGCCGAGGAGTACCGGGACGGCGGCCTGGCACTGCGCGAGCGCGTGGAGCGGCTGCGCCCCCAGGCACTGGCCGTCCTCGGCATCGGTGCCTACCGGGTGGCCTTCGACGCCCCCAAGGCCGTGGTCGGCCCGCAGCCCGCATCCCTCGGCGGAACAGCCGTCTGGGTGCTGCCCAATCCCAGCGGCCTCAACGCCCACTACACCCTGGCCGCCATCGCCGACCGCTTCCGCGAACTGCGGCTGAGCGTGGGCGAGTTCCCAGGGTGACCGCACCCGGAACGCCCTCAGGGGCACGGCCGGGTCGGCCGCGCCCCTGAGGGGTGGAGAGGGTGGTGCTGCGTCAGCTGATGCGGCCCGCGAAGTCGGGGGCCCAGTTGCTGATGGTGTCGGTCTTCACGCCGGAGCTGGGGTTGGCGGCCTCGACGTACTCGCCGTTGCCGACGTAGATCGCCACGTGGTAGGCGCCGGACGCGGTGCCGTCGCTGGACCAGAACAGCAGGTCGCCGACCTGGAGCGAGTCCAGGGAGACCCGGGTGCTGGCGGCGGCCTGCTCCTCGCTGGTGCGGGGGGCGGAGATGCCGGCCTTGGCCAGGGCGGCCTGGACCAGACCGGAGCAGTCCCAGCCGGCGTCGCTGGTGCCGCCGTAGACGTAGGACTCGCCGACCTTCGACAGGGCGAAGGAGGCGGCCGCGGCCATCCCGGTGCTGGAGGAGCTGGAGGAGGCGTCGCTCGCGGTGGTGCTGCTCGAGGAGGAGCTGCTGGACGAGGAGCTGCTCGAATCGCTGCTGGACGTGGTGGCCGAAGCGTCAGTGGCCGAGTCCGAGCTGCTGCTGGAGGACGAGGCCGAGGAGCTGCCCAGGGTCAGCTTCTGGCCCGGGTAGATCACGTCGGGGCCCGAGGTGAGCACCGAGCGGTTCAGCGCGTAGAGGCGCTGCCAGCCGCCGGAGACGTTCTCCTTGGCCGCGATGGTCGACAGCCAGTCGCCGGCGACGACGGTGTAGCTGCCGCTGCTCGCGGTGGTCGAGGAGGACGAGTCCGAGGACGAGGAGTCGGTGGACGCGGAGCTGGACGAGGACGAGTCCGAGGAGGAGCTGCTGGACGAGTCCGAGGAGGAGCTCGACGAGGAGCTGGAGGAGGACGAGGTGTCCACCGAGGCGGCGGCGCCGCCCTGGGTGAGACCGGCCTGCGGCCCGCAGACCGGCCAGGCGGTCGGGCCCTGCGAGGCCAGGACCTTCTCGGCGACCGCGATCTGCTGGTCCTTGGTGGCCTGGTCGGCGGTGGAGGCGTACTGGGTGCCGCCGTAGGCGGCCCAGGTGGACGCCGAGAACTGCAGACCGCCGTAGTAGCCGTTGCCGGTGTTGATGGACCAGTCGCCCGAACTCTCGCACTGGGCGACCTTGTCCCAGGTGGAGACGGTCGCGGCGGAGGCGGTGGTGGCGGTGACCAGCGGGACGGCCAGGCCGACGCCAGCCAGGCCGGTGGCGGCGATGAGGCGCTGGGCGGTGGTGCGTCGGGTCTTCGTGGCGCGGTGACGCCCGTGGACGGACAGCATGAAGCAGCGTTTCCTCTCCCACGCCTACGAGGTGAGCTGTCGGATTCGGGCTGGAGTTGCCCGGCCGTGCGCAGCACGGCTTCACCCCAAGCCGCGTCGACGACGAGCGTCGGCGCGGCGACTTACCTGGTTCCCCCGCTCCTGCCGTGGTGCGGTATGTGGGTCGCAACTCCTCCGGCGGCAGGACTCGGCGTTCCGGAGTTGTTGGTTCCGCTTAAGTGCGAATGCCAGAAAGGTAGGCAGACCTTGATTGAAACCACAACAGACTGTGGGATCCGTCACGCCCCGGTTCCATGATTCACAGGTTCCGGACCCCATTCGCCGCACCTGCTCACACGACGCCAGGATCAGCCGCGCCCGAGCGGATAGCGTAGGAACCGGGCCCTGGGACAACCTGCGGGCCGGGGCACATCCGACGACAGGGCGGAGCCGCGATGCCGACGACAACCGGACCGGAGAGCACCAGACGACCGGTGATCGTGACCGTGGACGACGACCCGTCGGTGTCCCGGGCGGTCGCCAGGGACCTGCGCCGTCGCTACGGCGAGGACCATCGCATCGTACGGGCCGAGTCGGGCCCCTCGGCGCTGGAGGCGCTGCGGGAGATGAAGCTGCGCGGCGAACCGGTCGCGGTGCTGCTGGCCGACCACCGGATGCCGGAGATGAACGGCATCGAGTTCCTGGAAGCGGCCATGGACATCTACCCCCAGGCCCGCCGGGTGCTGCTGACCGCCTACGCGGACACCGGCGCGGCCATCGACGCCATCAATGTGGTGGACCTCGACAACTACCTGCTCAAGCCCTGGGACCCGCCCGAGGAGAAGCTCTACCCGGTGCTGGACAGCCTGCTCAAGGCCTGGCAGGCCACTGACCCGCCCGAGGTGCACGAGATCAAGGTGGTCGGACACCGGTGGTCGGCCCGCTCCTCAGAGGTCCGCGAGTTCCTGGCCCGCAACCAGGTCCCCTACCGCTGGTACTCGGTCACCGAGGCCGAGGGCAGACACCTGCTGGCGGCCGCCGGTGAGGACGGGGAACGGCTGCCGGTGGTGATCACCCCGGACGGCGGCGCACTGGTGGAGCCCAGCAACGAGGAGGTGGCCCAGCGGGTCGGCCTGTCCACCACGCCCGCCGCCGACTTCTACGACCTCATCGTCATCGGCGGCGGCCCGGCCGGCCTGGGCGCGGCCGTCTACGGCGCCTCCGAGGGCCTGCGCACCGTCCTGATCGAGCGCACCGCCACCGGCGGCCAGGCCGGGCAGAGCTCCCGGATCGAGAACTACCTGGGCTTCCCGGACGGGGTCTCCGGCGCCCAGCTGGCCGGCCGGGCCCGCCGCCAGGCCGTCAAGTTCGGCGCCGAGATCCTGACCGCCCGCGAGGTGACCGGCTTCGAGGTCTGCGGCTCGGCCCGCACGGTCCGCTTCGCGGACGGCAGCGTCATCGCCGCCCACACCGTCATCCTGGCCACCGGCGTCGCCTACCGGCAGCTGGCCGCCCCCGGTATGGAGGAGCTGATCGGCTGCGGCATCTTCTACGGCTCCGCACTGACCGAGACGGTCGGCTGCGCCGGCCAGGACGTCTACATCGTCGGCGGCGCCAACTCGGCCGGGCAGGCCGCGGTCTTCCTGTCCCGGGGCGCCAAGTCGGTGACCATGCTGGTGCGCGGCGACTCGCTGACCGCCTCCATGTCGCACTACCTGATCCAGCAGGTCGAGGCCGACCCGATGATCACGGTCCGCACCCACACCGAGGTCGTCGCCGCCCACGGCGAGGACCACCTCGAACGGCTGACCCTGCGCGACACCACGACCGGCGACACCGAGGAGGTCGACGCGCAGTGGCTGTTCGTCTTCATCGGTGCGGTGCCGATGACCGACTGGCTGGACGGGGTGGTGGTGCGCGACGACCACGGCTTCATCCTGGCCGGACCCGACCTGGGCGAGGCCGGGCAGCGCTCCGGCGGCTGGCCGCTGGAGCGTCCGCCGCACCATCTGGAGACCAGCGTGCCCGGTGTGTTCGTGGCCGGCGACGTCCGCTCGGAGTCCGCGAAGCGGGTCGCCTCGGCGGTCGGCGAGGGCTCGATGGCGGTCATGTTCGTCCACCGTTACCTGGACAAGCTGTGACCGGCGGGACCGGCGGGACCGGCGGGACCGGCGGGACGGGCGGGGTCAGCGGGGTGAACTGTTCGCCGGAGGAGCTGCGCTCGCTGTTCCTGTTCGAGAAGCTGACCTTCGACCAGTTGGCCTGGCTGTGCCGGGTGGGCCGGGTCGAGACGTTCGAGCCCGGCCCGGTGTACGCCGAGGGCGAGCCGGCGACCTGCTTCTACGTCATGGTCGAGGGCACCGTGGTGCTCTCCCGCAGGGTCGGCCCCGACGACATCGAGGTCAACCGCAGCTCCAGCCCCGGCGTCTACTCCGGCGCCTTCCAGGCCTACCTGGGCGAGCAGGTGCCGCAGGTGTACGTGAACTCGATGCGGGTGGTCGTGCCCTCTCGGTTCTTCGTGCTGTCGGCCCACGACTTCGCCTCGCTGATGCACGACTGGTTCCCCATGGCCGAACACCTGCTGGAGGGCCTCTTCTTCGGCACAAAGACGCTGCAGCAGGCGGTCGGCCAGCGCGAGCGGCTGCTGGCGCTGGGCACCCTGTCGGCCGGGCTCACCCATGAGCTGAACAACCCCGCCGCGGCGGCGGTCCGCGCCACCGCGGCCCTGCGGGAGCGGGTCGCGCAGATGCGCGGCGCCCTCGGCGAGCTGGCCGCCAGCTCCGACAAGGGCGCGGCGCTGGACAAACTGGTGCACCTGCAGGACGACGCGGTGCGGGCCGCCGCCGGGCAGCCGGTGCTGGGCCCGCTGGAGGCCTCCGACCGCGAGGACGCCCTCACCGACTGGCTGGACGACCACGACGTGGCCGAGGGCTGGGAGCTGGCCCCGGTGCTGGTCCAGGCCGGCCTGGACTCCGACTGGCTGGAGCAGGTCGAGGCGGCCGTCGGCGCCGAGTACCTGCCGAAGGCACTGAGCTGGCTGGTCCAGGGCGTGGAGACCGAGCTGCTGCTGTCCGAGATCGAGGCGGCGTCCTCGCGGATCTCCTCGCTGGTGGGCGCCGCCCGGCAGTACTCCCAGCTGGACCGCGCCCCCTACCAGCAGGTCGACCTGCACGAGCTGCTGGAGAGCACCCTGGTCATCATGGGCGGCAAGATCGGCCCCGGCGTCACCGTGGTGCGCGACTACGACCGCTCGCTGCCCCGGGTCCCAGCCTTCGCCGCGGAGCTCAACCAGGTGTGGACCAACCTGATCGACAACGCCCTGTACGCCATGGCCGGGCACGGCACGCTGACCATCAGCACCCGGGTGGAGCACGACCAGGCGGTGGTCGGCTTCCGCGACACCGGCCCCGGGGTGCCCCCGGACATCCAGGGCCGGATCTTCGAGCCCTTCTTCACCAGCAAGCCGGTCGGCGAGGGCACCGGCCTCGGCCTCGACATCTCCTGGCGGATCGTCGTGCACCGCCACCACGGGGACCTTAGGGTCGAATCCGTACCGGGCGACACCCTGTTCCGGGTGGCGCTGCCGCTGACCGCACACGATCCCGACCAGGAAGAAGCTGCCACATGACCGACACTCCGGCGATCGACCCGACCGCGGCGCCCAGCGGTGCCGGCTGCGCAGAGTGCGACGCCGCCGGCGGATGGTGGTTCCACCTGCGCCGCTGCGCGCAGTGCGGCCACATCGGCTGCTGCGACAGCTCGCCCTCGCAGCACGCCAGCGCACACGCGGCCGCCGCAGGCCATCCGGTGATCACCAGCTTCGAACCGGGCGAGGACTGGTTCTGGAGCTACCCGGACGAGCAGTTCTACGAGAGCGGCCCGGCCCTGGCCACCCCCGACCACCACCCCCTCGACCAGCCCACCCCCGGCCCGGCCGGCCGGGTGCCCCGGGACTGGCAGCAGCACCTGCACCGGTAGGGACCCTGCACCGGCAGGGACGGTCCCCGCCGGTGGGGCGGGCGGCGGAATACGGGAACCCCCATCCTCGTTGACATGGGCACAGCACGAGGAGAGGAACCGCCCATGAAGGTCCGCCAGTCGCTTCGCTCGCTGAAGGCCAAGCCGGGCGCGCAGGTAGTCCGCCGCCGCGGCCGCGT
The DNA here is from genome assembly GCF_042510965.1 of Streptacidiphilus jeojiensis. Classification (NCBI taxonomy): domain Bacteria; kingdom Bacillati; phylum Actinomycetota; class Actinomycetes; order Kitasatosporales; family Streptomycetaceae; genus Streptacidiphilus; species Streptacidiphilus jeojiensis. The sequence goes on along the minus strand of NZ_JBEUKS010000003.1, from coordinate 123,381 downwards.
CTTCGTCATCAACCGCCGCGACCCCCGCTACAAGGCCCGCCAGGGCTGACCGGGAGCCGCGCGGGTCACTACTCCGGCCCACGACTCCCCCGCCCCACCGCCGCCGGTCCAGCCCCGACGTCCGTCCGGACGCCGGGGCTTCCTGCTGCCGTGATCTTCACACTGCCGCAACGACCCGGGGATACCCTGGCGCACCACGCCGGCCACCCGCTCCGACCGCTAGGACCCCGCGCCCCATGACCGAGAGCCGCCTCACCGTCGACGACCGACTGCCCGCCGACTACTTCACCCGCACCCTGCACCAGGACGTCCGCACCGGCCTGAGCGCCGTACCGCGCACCCTTCCGGCGAAGTGGCTCTACGACAAGCGCGGCAGCGACCTCTTCGAGCAGATCACCAGGCTCCCGGACTACTACCCGACCCGGGCCGAGCAGGAGATCCTGACCCAGCGGGCCACCGAGATAGCCGCGATCACCCGCGCCACCACCCTGATCGAGCTGGGCTCCGGCTCCTCCCGCAAGACCCGACTGCTGCTGGACGCCCTGACCGCAGGCGGAACCCTGCGGCGCTACGCCCCCCTCGACGTCAGCGCCAGCGCGGTGAAGGAGGCGGGCCAGGCGATCTGCCGCGACTACCCCGGCCTCGACGTGACCGCCACGGTGGCCGACTACGACACCGGCCTGCCCGCCGCCACCGCCGCCGACCCCGCCGAGCCCGGTCCGCGCCTGCTGAGCTTCCTCGGCAGCACCATCGGCGCCTTCGACCCCGACGAACGGCGCTCCTTCTACCGAACCCTGGCCGGCACGCTCGGCAGCGACGACCACCTGCTCCTGGGCGCGGACCTGGTGAAGAGCCCGGACCTGCTGGTCCGGGCCTACGACGACACCACCGGCGTCAGCGCCGACTTCAACAGGAACGTGCTGCACGTCCTCAACCGCGAACTCGGTGCCGACTTCGACCCTGACGCCTTCGACCACGTCGCCCTGTGGGAACCCGAACCGGAGCGCATGGAGATGCGCCTGCGGGCCCGCACCCCCCAGACCGTCACCATCCCGGACCTCGACATCTCCCTCGACCTCGCCGCAGGCGAGCACATCCGCACCCAACGGGCCCACAAGTTCCGCCGCGACACCCTCACCACCGAACTCCACGCCCACGGCCTCACCGTCCACCACTGGTGGACCGACCCGACCGCCCGCTTCGCCCTCCTCCTGGCGGCGCCCAACCAGTAGTTGTCCACTCGAACTCGAGCGGAGCCGGACGTGAGCGGTGCGGCGGCGATGGGCTGAGTGAATCACCCGTCCTGGTGGGTGAGCTGACCATCGGCGACGTACCAGCATCGGTGGTGTCGCATCAGCCGCCATGTCTCATCGGCACACAGTGCCTGTGCGGCCCAGGCGTCGAGTTGAGGCAGCGCCACGCGCCGCAGAATCTCACGGGTGGCAGCGCGTTCGGTCGGGCTGACCGGAAGGACGCGGACCTGGAGACCGATCATGGAGCTGGGCAACCCGGATCCACCGTAGTTGGAAGTCAGCTGCGGAACCCAGGCAATGCGCAGGACGAGGTCGTCATGGCTGAGATCGGTGTCGAACCACACCCTGCTGATCTGAGCCATGCGCGACTCCAGTGCATTACTGATGTCGGACGTGCTCAAGGGCCATGACAGATGACGCTGCAAGCGCCGGTTCCTAGCGGGCATGACCTGACAATGACAGCAGCTGGAACTTCAGTGTCACTTGTTTATTCATGACCTCGCCCGCACACAGTAGCCACCGACACTCGATGAGGATCAGAAAACGATCTCGCTGCCGTTCCTCACCGGAAGGGATGACCACGCTGATCGGATGTCAGGAGCAGGGAACAACGCCGCCCAGAGGGACATGGGCATGCCGTTCCCCCCACAGCTGCAGGTCGCCGCAGACCACTGACACAGCACGGCTCGTCAGGCAGCTCACACTCAGTGGGGGGCGCAGCACGCAGGGGTGGACCAGGTAGGCGCCCAGCCAACCGTTCCGGTCGCCGTCCTTGAATGCCGTGGCACGGCCCACCAACTGGTTCTGCTCGGAGCGCAGTTCGAGGGCGAGGCTGGGGCTGTTCACCCGGGCGTCTGCGGTGGGCAGTTGCATCGGGACAGCCGCGCGCAGGTCCCAACGCCGGGAGGCGGTGGCCGATGCGGTGACCGGCAGGCCGTCCGCCAGCCGAACCTCCACCTGACGGTCCGCCAGGATCCGGATCCGCAACGGGATGTCCCCCTCCGCCGTGCCGATCTCCCCGGCCCAGTCGCCCTGCGCCAGCGCCATCGGACGGTTGGGGTCGGTGATCGGGTTGATCTGGTCTCTGTGGAAACCGGGCGACAGAACGGCCATCAGATGGTCGACGACGGCGTCACGGGCCGCCTTGTCGGTGGAGTTGGCCAGCACGGCGGCGGAGAGTTCGTGCTCGGGGATCTCGATCATCATCGCGGCGATGCCGCCCATGCCACCGCCGTGGCTGCGGACCATCGGTCCGGCGCCGTGGGAGACGATCCTGCCGAAGCCATAACCGAGGTGCTCGTTGATCGGCACAGCGTCGTACATGGCCGCGACCGTGGCGGGTTGCAGAAGGCGGGAGGCGGCCTGGGCGAAGAGCGCGACATCGCCGGCGGTCGCCCAGCCCGCACCCGCCGCGGAGTGTCCGCTGTGGCAGGCGGCGTATGCACGACCGTCGGCGGAGTAGCGCTGCGCGACGGGCGACGTCCCGTCATACACCGGGCCGTAGCCGAAGCTGCTCAGGCCCAGCGGCTCGACGATCCGTTCGCGTAGGTAGGCGCCCAACTCCTGGCCTGTCGCGGTCTCCAGCAGCCTGCCCAGCTCGCGGTAACCGATGTTGGAGTACTCGAAATCGGTTCCAGGCTCCCGGAAGAGCGTGCGGTAGGGGTCGATGTCGATCGGCGTGGGCCCGTCGCCGTAGTGGAAGTTGTAGAACGCCGGGAACCCACCACGGTGTTGGAGCAGCTGACGCGGCGTCGGCGCGGTCCACCGGTAGCTGCCGGGAATCGGCAGGTCGAGGTCCAACAGGCCCTCGTCGGCGGCCAGGCAGACGGCTGTGGCGGTGAACGCCTTGGTCACGGAGGCGAGCCCGTAGACCGTCTCCGGAGTGGCCGGCCGCCGGTTGGTCACATCCGCCTGCCCGTAGGCGCGGGCGAGCGTCAGCTCACCGCGCTCGACCACTGCGACGGAGACCGACGCACAACCATGCTCGGCCAGCACCTGCGTGCACAACTCGTCGAGCCCGTCCCATGCCCCCGTCACGCGGTCACCTCCCGATTGATCTGTTTCATCCGGTGACTACGTCCCAGGTAAGCAGGGCGCCGTCTGCCGAGGACCCCTCAAGTCGGGGACGGTAATGCAGGAATGTCACGGTGTGCTCAACAGCATCGGCCAGAGCGTCGAACAACTCGGCAAGGCTCGTGGCCCACAAGGTCGCGTCGATGTCGCCGGAGCCTACGCCGAGCTCGAAGACATGGCCGTAGGTCGGTCCTGGCCGGTGATCCACGAAGGCGACGCCGCCATCGAGGGGAACGGCGAACGGCACCCACTGGTGCGGGTGCCCGTTGAGATAGTCCTGGTCCCAAGGAGAATCGGGTCCGTGCCATCCCATGTCGACCAGGATCCGGTGCATGTCGGTGATCTCGCCTGTGCCGATCAGGCGATGACTCAGCGGCAGAAAGGATCCGGGAACCGCCGACCGGTCGGTCCCGTTGTGCAGGCGCAGCAGTCCCTTCAGCTCGGGATGCAGTCGGAAGCCCAACTCCGCCTCCAGCTTCGCGATCTCCTGGGCGAACGCAATTCTGTGAAGCGTCCGATGACTCGCAGGCGCGGACGGCACGGACGTCAGAGCTGACCGCCCGAGGTGCCGGGGACTACCGGGTGGACCTGGATGCCGCCGCAGCCGGGGACGGCGAGGGCGAGGTGGGTGGAGCTGCGGGTGCCGGGTGGGGTCACCAGGATGGACGGGTAGTTGGGGCAGCTGGTGGCGTTGCCGCTGGGGACGTCGACGCCCTCGATCACCGCGGAGGCGACCGCGCCCGGGGCGAGGACCACCGTGGTGGGGTGCGAGGTGGGGGTGGGCAGGCCGCCGATGAAGCCCCTGGGGACACGGGTGGCCTGGACCTCCTGCCGTCCGGCCGAGTCGAGTCCGGCGACGCCCGGGTAGCCGTAGAGCGAGCAGGTCGAGCGGGAGGTGTTGCGGAAAAGCACTGCTCCGCCGATGTGTCCGGTGGCGCCGCCCCACTGGCCGGGGGTGACCTTGATCTGGCCGCCGGTGCAGGCGGGGACGCCTTGGGTGACGGTGGCGGGAGCGGTGGTGCCGACCGGGGCCGCTGCCGTGGTCGTGGTTGCCGGTGGGGTGGATGCGGGCGCGCTGGAGGGTGCGGCCGCCGTCGTGCCGGTGGACGGCGTGCCGGTGGACGCGGCGGTGGTGGACGGCGCGGTAGCGGACGGGGTGGATCCGGACGGCGTGGAGCGGGGCGTCGGGGAGCTGGTGCAGGCCGACGCGGCCAGGGCCACGCCGGCCGTGACGACCACGAGCAGGCGTGTCTGTGTTCTCATATCGAATGAGACGTGGATCACACCCATGGCGGTTCGCCTACTTCCGAGTCACTCCTGCCGCGTACACATCGGTGTGCTCGAAGTCCTGCAGGGTGGCCGGGCGCCCCTGCTGGAAGCCGGTGCGGACGAAGTCGTCGCCGGTCACCGAGTTCAGCGCCCAGTTCACCAGGACCCGGGTCCGCGCGGTGACCGTGGGCAGCGCCATCACGTGGTAGCCGCGGGCCACCACCTGCGCCGGGAGGCCCGAGAGGCTGATGCCCAGCGGCCGGGAGACCGCGTCGGTTCCGCCCAGGTCGACCACCAGGCCCAGGTCCCGGTGGCGGTAGGGCTTCATCGCGGTGCCGCGCAGCTGCGCCTCCACGTTGACGGCCACGGCCTTGCCCTGGCGCTGGGAGTGCTGCGCGGTCGGCGGGGTGATCGCGTCACCGCCGACGGCGAGGTCCGGCACCGCGGCGGCGTCGCCCACCGCGAACACCCCGGGCGCGCCGGGGACCACCAGTTCGGGCGTGGTCGTCAGCCGCCCGCGGACGGTGCCCGCGTCCAGCGTGCCGACCAGCGGGCTGGCGACCACACCGGCCGTCCAGACCAGGGTCCGGGTGGGCAGCACCCGGCCGTCGGTCAGTGTCACCGAGTCGGCCGTGACCGCGCCGACCGAGGTGTTCAGGGAGAACTCGATGCCGCGCCGGCGCAGCGTGGCCATGGCATTGGCCCCGAGTCGGTCGCCCAGCTCCGGCAGCAGCTTGGGGGCGACGTCCACCAGGTGCCAGGACAGCAGTCCTGGGTCCAGCCGTGGGAAGCGCGCCGCCGCGGCGGCGGTGAGCCGCTGCAGGCAGGCCGCGGTCTCGGTGCCCGCGTAGCCGCCGCCGACCACCACGAAGCGCATCCGCGCCTCGCGTTCGGCCGGGTCGGTGGCGACCGCCGCCAGGTCGAGCTGCTCGATCACGTGGTCGCGCAGGTAGGCGGCCTGCGCCAGCGTCTTCATGCCGAAGGCGTGCTCCTTCAGCCCCGGGATGTCGAAGGTGCGGGTGGTGCTGCCGGCCGCCAGGACCAGGTAGTCGTATGACAGTTCGCGCAGGTCCCCGGTCCGGTTGCGGACGGTGACGGACCGGGCCGCGGTGTCCACGCCGATGGCGATGCCGGGCATCACCTCGGTCCGGCGCAGTCTGCGGCGCAGCGACACCGCGACCGACTGCGGGGTGAGCACCCCGGCGGCGACGTGCGGCAGCAGCGGCAGGTAGAGCTCGTAGTCGGTGGGGGTGACCAGGACGAGTTCGGCCTCCGCCGGCTTGAGCCGGTGTTCAAGCCGGTGCAGGCACTCCACCCCGGCAAACCCGCCGCCTATGACCAGGACTTTGGGACGTGACATGGGTTCCTCCCCCTCGGGATCGGTCCGGAGGTCCCAGTCTGGCGGCAGTACAGCGCGCCCGCGCGGCATGGCCGTTCGTCCGGTCACATGTCGTGAGGTCGCATGTCGCAGGATCGCGGAATCGCGGGGCGACGGAGCGACGCCACGACGGGGCGAAGGGCTGACAGGCAGCGGGGCCACGCGCCGGGTCGCGATGGACTCGCAGGTTCGGTTGGCATACTCAACGAACGACGGGGGTCAGTCATCGGGACGACGTTCAGAGAGGCATGGCGCAACCATGTACGACGCAGTGTTGGCGGAGACCGTCACCATCAACGGTGCCGACGGCCACGCGATCGAGGCCTACGCGGCCAGGCCGCTGCAGCCGGGTCCGCTCGGCGGGGTTGTGGTGCTCCACCACATGCCCGGGTACGACCGGGGCAGCAAGGAGATCGTGCGGCGCTTCGCGGCCGAGGGGTACAACGCCGTCTGTCCCAACCTCTACACCCGGGAGGCCCCCGGAGTGGACCCCGACGACGCCGCGGCCACCGCCCGCTCGCTCGGCGGGGTGCCGGACGAGCGGCTGGTCGGGGACGTGGCCGGGGCTGCGGCCTACCTCCGCGGGCTGCCGAACAGCAACGGCAACGTCGGCGTGATCGGCTACTGCTCGGGCGGCCGTCAGGCGTTCCTGGCCGGGTGCAGCCTGGACCTGCAGGCCGCCGTGGACTGCTACGGGGCGTTCGTCATCGAGCCCACCCCGGAGGGCTTCCCGCTGCGCACCGGCCCGATCGGACACCTCTCCGAGCACCTGTCCTGCCCGCTGCTGGGGCTGTTCGGCGCCGAGGACCAGCACCCCTCCCCCGCCGCCACCCAGGAGTTGGAGGGATTGCTGCGCAAGTACGGCAAGGAGTACGAGTTCCACACCTTCGAGGAGGCCGGGCACGCCTTCTTCGCCGTGGAGCGCCCCTCCTACCGCCCCGCGGCGGCGGTGGAGGGCTGGAAGCTGGTCCTGGACTTCTTCGGACGCAACCTCGCCGGCGCCGGCTCCACCGCTGCCTGACCCCCCACCCACCGTACGCAGACAACGGAGACACCGGCATGTGCACCTATCTGACCGAACAGGTCGACATCACCGGCAGCGGCAAGGGCGCCGGCGGCTACTTCCCGCTGACCCGGGCCATGGTCTATGTCGACCACCCGCAGCACGCCCCCTACGAACACACCGTCAACGTCGACTTCCTCAACCCGGACCTGGGCCCCTCCGCGCGCGTCGCGGTGGAGCTGACCGAGGAGGGCGCGCTGGCGCTGATCGAGGCCCTGCGTGCGGCGCTGGCCTCGGCCCCGCCCGGTCTGGCCTCGATCAACGGAGGGCACCCGGTCCCGGCCGCCCAGGGGTAGGCCGGGCTGCGGTCGGCGTGCCGGGCTGCGGTTAGAGTGCGGGGTGGGCGCCCGCCCCGTCCACGCCCCCACCCCGTCCCCGTCCCGTCCCCGGAGTGACCGCACCGTGTCAGCAGCGTCAGGAACCGTTGACCCCGCCGAACTGCGGGCCGACTGCGGCAGTTGCTTCGCGCTCTGCTGCGTCGTGCCCGCGTTCGCGCGTTCGGCGGACTTCGCGATCGACAAGGGTGCCGGCCGGGCCTGCCCCAATCTGAACGACGACTTCCACTGCGGCATCCACACCCGGCTGCGGGAGCAGGGCTTCAAGGGCTGCACCGTCTACGACTGCTTCGGCGCGGGCCAGAAGGTCTCCCAGGTCACCTTCCTGGGGCGGGACTGGCGGCAGGACCCGGGGGCGGCCCGGCGGATGTTCGCGGTGTTCCCGGTCATGCGCGACCTGCACGAGCTGCTGCGGTACCTGGCGGAGGCGCTGGCCTGGCCGGCGGCCGCCCCCGTCCACGCCGAGCTGCGGGCCGCCTTCGCGACGACCGAGCAGCTCACCCTGGGCGCCGCGGACACCCTGCCGGGGCTGGACGTGACCGCGATCCGAGGCAGCGTCAACCCGCTGCTGCTCCGGGCGAGTGAACTCGTGCGGGCCGCCGTGCCGGGGCGCGGGCGGGACCACCGTGGGGCGGACCTGATCGGGGCGAAGCTGAAGGGGGCCGGCCTGCGCGGGGCCAATCTGCGCGGGGCGCTGCTGGTCGGGGCCGACCTGCGTGGCGCGGATCTGCGGTCCGCCGATGTCATCGGTGCCGACTTCCGGGACGCGGACCTGCGCGGTGCGGATCTGACCGGGGCGCTGTTCCTGGTGCAGGCGCAGCTGGACGCGGCCAGGGGCGACGACGCGACGGTCCTCCCGGCGACGATGCGGCGCCCGGCGCACTGGTGATCCTCGCGCCGGCGGGCGCGGCGGCAGTCGCACCCGTCAGCACCCCGCGCCCGGCACCCCACGCCGGGCGCCCAGCACCCAGCACCCGGAACGGCGAAGGGCCCCGGCGGCCCCGGTCCGCGTGCTGCGGAACCGGGCCCGCCGGGGCCCGGGGCGCGTGAGCGCCCGATCGGCGTAGATCAGGCCGAGACCGCGGTGGCCTCGGCGAGCTGGGCCACGACCACGGGGAGCTGCTCGACGACCTCGGCGTCGTCCTGCGGGTGCAGCTCGGCGAAGCGCACCACGGAGCCGGGGATGGAGAGCTTGGCGTCGGCCAGCACGTTGGCACCGGCGATGCCGAGCGCCTTGCGGGCCTCGTCCTGGGCCCAGACGCCGCCGAACTGGCCGTAGGCGGTGCCGACCACGGCGGTGGGCTTGCTGCTAAGGGCGCCGGCGCCGTAGGGGCGGGACAGCCAGTCGATGGCGTTCTTCAGCACGGCGGTGATGGTGCCGTTGTACTCGGGGGAGAAGAAGAGGAAGGCGTCGGCCTGGGCGGCGGCCTCGCGCAGCGCGGTGGCGGCGGCGGGGACCGAGCCCTCGACGTCGAGGTCCTCGTTGTAGAAGGGGACGTCGGCAAGACCCTCGAAGATGACGACCTCGACGCCCTCAGGGGCGTGCTTGACCGCGGCCTCGGCAAGCTGACGGTTGTGCGAACCGGCGCGGAGGCTGCCGACGAGGGCGAGTACGCGAACAGACATGACGTGCTCCTGAAGGTTGGGCAGGGCGTCCACCGGAAGTGGACTGTGGTCCGGTACAGTGGTAGCACGGAAACCGGACCTGAGTCCACTTTTCCTGGATCGGGTCTATCGTTAGGGGTATGACCGCGCAGCTCCCCCACCCCACCCAGCACCCCGCCGAGATGCCGTCGCCCTGTTCCGCCGAGCCCCGCCGCACCGAGCTGCCCGTCCTGGGGCAGGCGCCGCGGGAGCGCGCCGACGCCGCCCGCAACCGGATCCGACTGCTGGACGCGGCGACCCAGCTGGTGCGCGAGCACGGCGCCCAGAACGTGACCATGGAGGCCGTGGCCGACGCGGCCTGCGTGGGCAAGGGCACGTTGTTCCGGCGCTTCGGGGACCGCGAGGGTCTGATGCTGGCGCTGCTGGAGCACGCCGAGGAGGAGTACCAGCGCGGCTACCTGCTCGGCCCGCCGCCGCTGGGCCCGGGCGCCGAGCCGCTGGAGCGGCTGGACGCCTTCGGCGCGGCCACCATCCGCCATCTGCTCTGCAGCATGGACCTCTACCTGGCCGCGGACGCCTGCGCGAGTCGGCGCTACACCGTCCCCGGCGGCGTGCTGCGGGTCACCCATGTGGCGATGCTGCTGCGGCAGGCCGGCGCGGTGGGCGATGTCGAGCTGGTGGCCCAGACCCTGGCCGGCTATCTGGACCCGGCCCTGGTCAACCACCTGCGCACGCAGCGCGGCATGTCCCTGGAACGGCTGGAGGCCGGCTGGCGGGAGCTGGTGGCCCGGGCGGTGGCTCCGCTGAGCCCGTCCCGCTGAGCGCTGTGGCCGGATGAGCGCTGTGGCCGGATGACGGCAGGGCCGGGTCGGGGCGCTCGGCGCCGCGACCCGGCCCTGCCGGTGGGGGTTGTTCAGTGACGGTGCGTCAGCCGGTGAAGGCGGTCAGGCCGTTGGGGGTGCCCAGACCGGTCGGGCCGTCGTAGCCGGTCTCCGCGGTGCACAGGTAGGCCGGGGAGCAGCTGGTGGTGCTGCCGGTGGTCACGTCGTTCAGCGACGAGGTGTGGGCGTAGAGGTCGGCCGCCGGGTAGCTGGCGCTCGGGGTGCCCGCGTCGGCGAACACCGCGGCGATCAGCGGCGAGGCGACGCTGGTGCCGCCGTAGACCACCCAGCCGGAGGCGCCGTAGGTCTCGTACACCGCGACACCGGTGGCCGGGTCGGCGACCGCCGAGACGTCGGCGACGGTGCGCTTGGAGCAGCCGGTGTCGGTCTGCCAGGTCGGCTTGGCGTCGTACTTGGAGCAGCCGGAGCCGGCGCCCTCGGTGCTGCTGGTGGACCACACGCTCTCGGTCCAGCCGCGGGAGTTGGAGGCCGTCTTCAGCGAGGTGCCGCCGACCGCGGTGACGTACTTGGACGCCGCCGGGTACTCGACGCCGTAGCCCGAGTCGCCGGAGCTGACGGTGATGGCCACGCCCGGGTGGTTGAAGTAGCTGCTGTCGTAGGAGGTGTCGGAGCTGGACTCCGAGCCGCCGTAGCTGTTGGAGACGAACTTGGCGCCCAGCGCCACCGCCTCGTTGACGGACTTGCCGAGGTTGGCCATCGACGCGCTGCTCGCCTCGACCAGGATGATCTTGGCGTTGGGGGCGATCGCCGAGACCATGTCCAGGTCCAGCGAGATCTCGCCGGCCCAGCCGGAGTTGTTGGAGGGCAGCGAGGTGGTGCTGCCGGTCTGGCTGACCTGCTTGAAGCAGCCGCTGGCCACGGTGCAGGCCGGCAGCCCGTACTGGGAGCGGTAGACGGCCATGTCGGAGGCGGCGTTGGGGTCGTTGTAGGCGTCGACGATGGCGACGGTCTGGCCCGCGCCCCCGTTGGCCGGCAGGTTGTAGGCGCTCAGCAGGCTGCTGGGGCCGAAGCCGGAGGGGGTGGCGTCGGGGGTGATGCCGAGCGCGTTGACGTGCTCGGTGGTGCTGGTGACCCTGAGGGCGTTACAGGCCATCTGACCCGCGGTGTGGATCACGGCGCAGGACCGCACCCAACTGGTGTGGGAGGACTGCGCGGTGGCGGCTCCGGCGGGGGCGGCGCCGAGCAGGCCGGCCACGGCGAGGGCCGTCGAGCCGAGCAGCGGGAGCGCGACGCGCCGGGAGGAGCGGGAGTTCGGGATGGTACGCAACGTACTGCCTCCAGAGATGGGGGTGTGCCCGGGGGCGTGCGGGAGAGCTTGCCTCCCCGGTCCGGGGTGGCAACTGCGAGTACGTTAGGTGAGGTGTCCGTGCTCAGACAAGACCTAGCGGGCTCTCAACTTCCTGACAACTACTTCGGAAACATCACCGAAACACCAGGGCGCAGGACGGCCGATCCGCCGTCAACTCGAAGGCAGCACAAAGCGTTCAGCAGGGGAACTCAAGATCCCCCAGAAAATTCTGATCGCTTGCACACTTTCTCTTCAGTTCCTGCACGTGCCTATCGCATATGCGAAAGGATAGGCAGAGTACACGTCAATTTTCCCAGGAGACCGCCGTGGGCCGTCACGCACCAGACCCCCTACCCAGCCCGAGTGCCACCCGCACTCATCTGCGCGTGCTTTCCATCCTGCTGGCCAAACACGCGGCCGATCTTCCGGACGCCACCCTGAGCGACAGTTCCCGCCAGGACGCGGTCCGACTACTGGCCTGGGCGACCTCGGCGGCGGCGCTGGCCGCGGCCGCGCTGGTGGAGAACGATCCGGCCCAGGCTGTCAGGTACCGGATCCAGGTCCGGGACACCCTCGCCGAGGCGCACGCCCTGGCCTGGTATCCCGGGACGTAGCCCGCCCGGCACACCGGCTGCCAGGACATAGGTCCCGCCAGGAGCCGACATTGGCCCGTGGTGCGCTTACCGGGAGCAAGCGCACCTTAGAGGTATAGACCAATGTCGAACGGCATCCCTGAGGTGATCTGCAATGACTGAGTCAGCACCGGCCGCACCCGCCCCCACCGGGTCGGCCCCCTCCGCGCCGGCCCCCTCCGAGCCGGCCCTGGCCGTCGACGCACTGGTCGGCGCCGCGCAGAAGGCCCTCACCGAGTACGGCGCATTCACCCAGGAACAGGTCGACCACATCGTCAGGAAGGCGTCGCTGGCCGCGCTCTCCCAGCACACCCGGCTGGCCGTGATGGCGGTCGAGGAGACCGGGCGCGGGGTGTTCGAGGACAAGGCCGTCAAGAACATCTTCGCCTGCGAACACGTCACCCACTCCATGGCGGACATGAAGACCGTCGGCGTGGTGCGCCGCGACGAGATCGACGGGATCGTGGAGATCGCCGAACCCGTCGGCGTGGCCGCCGGGGTCACCCCGGTCACCAACCCGACCTCCACCACCATCTTCAAGGCGCTGATCGCCCTGAAGACCCGCAACCCGATCGTCTTCGGCTTCCACCCCTCCGCGCAGGACTGCTCGGCCGAGGCCGCCCGGGTGGTGCGCGACGCGGCCGTGGCCGCCGGCGCCCCCGAGCACTGCATCCAGTGGATCGAGCGGCCCTCGATGGAGGCCACCGCCGCGCTGATGAACCACGACGGCGTCGCCACGATCCTGGCCACCGGCGGCAACGCCATGGTCAAGGCCGCCTACTCGTGCGGCAAGCCGGCCCTGGGCGTGGGCGCGGGCAACGTCCCCGCCTACGTCGAGAAGAGCGCCGACCTCAAGCGCGCCGTCAACGACATCGTGCTGTCCAAGTCCTTCGACAACGGCATGATCTGCGCCTCCGAGCAGGCCGTGATCCTGGACGACGAGGTCTACGACGCCGCGCTCGACGAGTTCCGCAAGCTCAAGGCGTACGTCGCCGACGCCGCCGAGAAGGCGCTGCTGGAGTCGTACATCTTCGGCGTCGGCAACGGCACCGCCTGCTCCGGCGCCCGGCTGAACCCCGCCGTGGTGGGCATGGCGCCGGCCAGGATCGCCGAGGCGGCCGGCTTCAGCGTGCCCGAGGACACCTCGGTCATCCTGGCCGAGGCCGACTTCGTGGGCGAGGGCGAGCCGCTGACCCGGGAGAAGCTGTGCCCGGTGCTGGCCGTGCTGCGCGCCGCCGACCGCGCCGAGGGGCTGCGGCTGGCCGAGCGGATGGTGGAGTTCCACGGCCTGGGCCACAGCGCCGCCGTGCACACCGAGGACGCCGCCTTCGCCGAGGAGTTCGGGCACGCGGTCAAGGCCTGCCGGGTGATCTGGAACGCCCCCAGCTCCCAGGGCGGCATCGGCGACGTCTACAACGCCTTCATGCCCTCGCTGACCCTGGGCTGCGGCTCCTACGGCCACAACTCGGTGTCCGGGAACGTCACCGCACTGAATCTGGTGAACATCAAGCGGATCGGCCGGCGCAACACCAATATGCAGTGGTTCAAGATCCCGCCCAAGGTCTTTTTCGAGCGCAACTCGATCAAATACCTGGCCGATATGCGCGGCGTGCGCCGAGCGGTGATCGTCACCGACCCGACGATGCGTCAGATCGGGAATCTGGCACGGGTTCAGGAGATGCTGGCCCGCCGCCGCGAACCGGTGGAGGTGCAGGTGGTCGACTTCGTCGAGCCCAACCCCAGCATCGAGACGGTCGAGCGCGGCGCGGAGCTGATGCGGGCCTTCCGCCCGGACACCATCATCGCCCTGGGCGGCGGCTCGCCGATGGACGCGGCCAAGGTGATGTGGCTGATGTACGAGCACCCGCAGACCGTGTTCGCGGACCTCAAGGAGAAGTTCTTCGACATCCGCAAGCGCGCCTTCACCTTCCCCGACCTGGGCGAGAAGGCCAAGCTGGTGTGCATCCCCACCACCTCGGGCACCGGCAGCGAGGTCACCCCGTTCGCGGTGATCACCGACACCGCCACCGGCCAGAAGTACCCGCTCGCCGACTACGCGCTCACCCCGAGCGTGGCCATCTGCGACCCGGCGCTGACCACCGAGATGCCCAGGTCGGTCACCGCCGACTCCGGCTTCGACGCGCTGACCCACTCCATCGAGACCTATGTGTCGGTCTACGCCAACGACTTCACCGACGGCCTGGCGCTGCAGGCGATCCGGCTGGTCTTCGAGAACCTGGAGCGCGCGGTCAACCACGGCCCCGACGACCCGGTGGCCAGGGAGAAGATGCACAACGCCGGGACCATCGCCGGCATGGCCTTCGGCTCGGCCTTCCTGGGCCTGGTCCACGCCATGGCGCACACCCTGGGCGCCACCTTCCACGTCGCCCACGGACGCACCAACGCGCTGCTGCTGCCGCATGTGATCCGCTACAACGGATCGGCCCCCGGCAAGGTCACCTCCTGGCCCAAGTACCAGAGCTACGCGGCCCCCGAGCGGTTCCAGCAGATCGCGACGGTGCTCGGGCTGCCGGCCGCCACCCCGGAGCAGGGCGTGGAGTCGCTGGCCACCGCGGTCGAGGAGCTGCGCGAGCGGGTCGGCATCCCGCGCTCCTTCGCCGAGGCCGGGGTGGACGAGGCGGCCTTCACCGCGGCGCTGCCGCAGCAGGCGATGAACGCCTACGAGGACCAGTGCGCGCCCGCCAACCCGCGGATGCCGATGCTGGCCGACATGCAGCAGCTGATGCGCCAGGCCTACTACGGCACCAGGGCCTGACCGGGGCGAGAGGCCCGACCGGAGACAGGACGAAGGTCCCCGATCCTGGGGACCTTCTCTTCTCCCCCCAGGCTTGTGAACAGATTCACAATTGAGGTACCGGGACGAAGGAGCAGCATCATGACCACCGCAAGCACCGTGTCGACTCCCCTGGACGCCGCCTGGAAGGGGTTCCGCGGCGGACTGTGGCGCGACAGCGTCGACGTGCGTGACTTCATCCAGCAGAACTACACCCCCTACCAGGGCGACGCGGCCTTCCTGGCCGGACCCACCGAGCGGACCAGCTCGGTCTGGAAGAAGATCACCGACCTGTTCCCGGAGGAGCGCCGCAAGGGCGTACTGGACGTGGACGCGACGACCCCGTCCACCATCACCGCGCACGCCCCCGGCTGGATCGACCGGGACCGCGAGCTGGTGGTCGGGCTGCAGACCGATGCCCCGCTGAAGCGCGCGATCATGCCCAACGGCGGCTGGCGGATGGTGGCCGGCGCCCTGGAGACCTACGGCTACCCGGTCGACCCGCAGCTGGAGCGGGTCTTCACCGAGTACCGCAAGACCCACAACGCCGGCGTGTTCGACGCCTACACCCCCGAGATCCGGGCCGCCCGCAAGGCCGGCATCGTCACCGGGCTGCCGGACGCCTACGGCCGCGGCCGGATCATCGGCGACTACCGCCGGGTCGCCCTGTACGGCGTGGACCGGCTGGTCGAGGCCAAGCGGGCGGAGAAGGAGGAGCTCAACGCCCTGCCCGCGGGCGGCCGTTCGATCGAGGAGACGATCCGGCTGCGCGAGGAGCTGGCCGAGCAGATCCGCGCCCTGGGCGAGCTCAAGCAGATGGCCGCCGCCTACGGCCACGACATCTCCGGCCCGGCCGGCAACGGCCGCGAGGCGGTGCAGTGGCTCTACTTCGGCTACCTGGCCGCGGTCAAGGAGCAGAACGGCGCCGCCATGTCGCTCGGCCGCACCTCCACCTTCCTCGACGTCTATCTGCAACGCGACATCGAGGCAGGCGAGCTGACGGAGGCTCAGGCCCAGGAGATCATCGACGACTTCATCATCAAGCTGCGCATCGTCCGCTTCCTGCGCACCCCCGACTACGACGAGCTGTTCTCCGGCGACCCGACCTGGGTGACCGAGTCCATCGGCGGCATCGGCGAAGACGGCCGCCCGCTGGTCACCCGCACCTCCTTCCGCTACCTGCAGACCCTCTACAACCTGGGCCCGGCCCCCGAGCCCAACATGACCGTGCTGTGGTCCCAGCGCCTGCCGCAGGGCTTCAAGGAGTTCTGCGCCCAGGTCTCCATCGACACCTCCAGCGTCCAGTACGAGTCGGACGAACTGCTGCGCCCGCGCTTCGGCGACGACACCGCCATCGCCTGCTGCGTCTCGGCGATGCCGGTCGGCAAGCAGATGCAGTTCTTCGGCGCCCGGGTGAACCTGGCCAAGACCCTGCTCTACGCCATCAACGGCGGCCGCGACGAGAAGTCCGGCGCCCAGGTCGGCCCGGCCGGCGGGGCCCTGACCGGGACCGGTCCGCTGGACTACGACGAGGTGATGGCCGCCTACGACACCCAGATGGAGTGGCTGGCCGAGGTCTACGTCCACGCGCTGAACGTCATCCACTACATGCACGACAAGTACGCCTACGAGCGCCTGGAGATGGCGCTGCACGACCGGGACGTCAAGCGCACCCTGGCCTGCGGCATCGCCGGGCTCTCGGTGGCCGCCGACTCGCTGTCCGCGATCCGGTACGCCCAGGTCACCCCGGTCCGCGACGACAGCGGCCTGGTGACCGACTACCTGGTCGAGGGCGACTACCCGGCCTACGGCAACAACGACGACCGGGCCGACGCCATCGCGGTGTGGCTGGTCGAGGAGTTCATGCGCAAGGTGCGCAGGCACCCGGCCTACCGCGACTCCGAGCACACCCAGTCGGTGCTGACCATCACCTCCAACGTGGTCTACGGCAAGAAGACCGGCAACACCCCCGACGGCCGCCGCGCCGGCGAGCCCTTCTCCCCCGGCGCCAACCCGATGAACGGCCGCGACACCCACGGCTACGTCGCCTCGGCCCTGTCGGTGGCCAAACTGCCCTACTCCGAGGCCGAGGACGGCATCTCGCTGACCAACACGGTCACCCCGGACGGCCTGGGCCGCACCCCCGAGGAGCGGATCCGCAACCTGGCCGGCGTGCTGGACGGCTACACCGCGGCCGACGGCTTCCACATGAACGTCAACGTGCTGAACCGGGCGACCCTGCTGGACGCCATGGAGCACCCCGAGGAGTACCCGCAGCTGACCATCCGGGTCAGCGGATACGCCGTCAACTTCGTCCGACTGACCCGCGAGCAGCAGCTGGACGTGCTCAACCGCACCTTCCACGGCGAGATCTGAGGTCCCGTCATGACCACCCACACCCTCCTGCTCCCTGTACCGGCCGTCGCCTCACCAGCGGCGACGGCGGCCGGGGCCGCCACCAGGCGGTCGGTGACCGGCTCCGTCCACTCCTGGGACCTTTCCACCGGAGTGGACGGACCGGGCACCCGGTTCGTCACCTTCCTGTCCGGCTGCCCGCTGGACTGCCTGTACTGCCACAACCCCGACACCAAGAGGATGCGCAACGGCCGGCGCAGCTCCGCCGAGGAGATCGTCGCCGAGGCCGCCAAGTACCGCGACTTCATCCGCGCGGCCGGCGGCGGCGCCACCCTCAGCGGCGGCGAACCACTGCTGCAGCCGGTCATGGCCGGCGAACTGCTGCACCGCTGGAAGCACGAACTGGGCCTGCACACCGCGCTGGACACCAGCGGCTTCCTGGGCAGCCGGGCCACCGGCTCGCTGCTGAACGACACCGACCTGGTGCTGCTGGACATCAAGTCCTGGGACCGCGACCTCTACCGCCGGGTGACCGGCCGTCCGCTGCAGCCCACCCTGGACTTCGCCCGCCGCCTGGCCGACCTGGGCAAGCAGGTCTGGGTCCGCTTCGTCCTGGTCCCCGGCCTGACCGACCCCGAGGACAACGTCGCCGGCGTCGCCGCGTTCACCGCCTCGCTCGGCAACGTCTCCCGCGTCGACGTACTGCCCTTCCACAAGCTCGGCGCCGCCAAGTACGAGGCCCTGGGCCAGCGCTTCCCGCTGACCGACACCCCCTCCCCCACCCCGGCCCAGGTCGCCGCGGCCCGCGCGATCTTCGCCGCGGAGGGCCTCAGCGCAGTCTGAACGGGCCCGACCGCATCGTCGGCGGGCGACGGCGGCTCGACCCTTGCTGCACTACTGGGCCTGGTCGACATCGGCCCCGGGGGCGCTCTCGCGGACGGTGAGTCGGGTGGGAAGGATCAGCGAACCCGGGTCGCGGCCGTCGATGACGTCGACGAGCATGCGCGCCATCTCGCGGCCCAGGGAGCGCACCGGCTGACGAACCGTCGTCAGCGGCGGATCGGCGTAGGGGGCACTGGCCAGGTCGTCGAACCCGACCACGGCCACGTCCTGAGGGGCACGCAGGCCACGGTGCCGCAGGGTGCGCAGCGCGCCCAGGGCCATACCGTCGCCGGCTGCGAAGACGGCATCCAGGTCCGGGTGCGCCGCCAGGAGGCGCTCCATGGCACTCTCGCCGCCGCGCAGGGTGAAGTCCCCGGCCTCTACTGCCAGCAGTGGGAGCCCTGCCAGGGTCAGCGCCTCGCGGAAGCCTTGTTCACGGGCAACGGACGCCTGCAGGTCCACCTGCCCCGTGATCATCGCAATGCGCTGCCGGCCGCTGCGCGCCAGGTGCTCCGCGGCCAGGCGGCCGCCCCCGCGGTTGTCGGGATCCACGTACCAACGGGGCGTGCCGTGCAGCGGCAGACCACCGAAGACCACGGGCAGTTCCGTCTGCTCGGCCAGGCGCCCCAGCGGGTCCTCGCCGCGCACGGCCATCAGCATCAGCCCGTCGGCGCGGCGGGCGGCCAGGATGCGCCGCAGACGTTCGGTGCCGCGGGGCGTGTGGGCCAGCAGCAGGATCAGTTCCAGGTCGGTCTGCTCCAGGAAGGAGCTGACTCCGAGGGTGACTTCGGCGAAGAACGGGTCGGCGAACAGCGTGGGCTCGTCGCTGGAGACGGCGAGTACGACAGCGCCCACCCGCCGTGTGGCCAGGGAGCGGGCGGTCGAGTTGGGGACGTAGCCCAGTTCCTGGACCGCGCGCCGCACCGCCTCGCGCTTGGCGTGGCTGACATGGGGGTCGTCGTTGATCGCCCGGGAGGCCGCGGTGCGCGAGACCCCCGCCCGCGCAGCGACCTCGTCCAATGTGGGCTGCCTGCGGGGAGATGCCTGCATGCGTTCCTTGCCCCTCCACCAAACCGTTGAGTGCCCGCACCGCGCGGAAGCGCTGATGGTAGCGCTTCCAGCTGAAGCTGCCGCCACCTTCCAGTGTTGACACTCTTGACATGGCATCACCCCCAGTCAATCATCATAAAAACTGGAAGCGCTTCCAGCTACTTGGCGCAGAGCCCCTGGCCAGCCTCCATATGGACAGTTCAATTCGGCAGCTGGATGGCAATGAGCTCCCGAATCTCGTGAGGCTTCGATCATGGAAGCGCTTCCATGACAGGGCAGGTCAGTTGCACCACCGTCCGAACCACCCTTCGGCCCGCAGTATCGGGAGGTACCACCATGCCCCTGACCCTTCTCAGGCCCGCCAGGCTGCTGACAGCGGCCCTGGCCACCTGTCTGCTGACGGCGCTGACCGCCGTCCCGGCCCACGCCAGCTCCTGGGGCACCCCGGTGAGCCTGAACTCCCTCAGCTTCTGGAACGTCGTCTCCGGCCGCTGGACGGACAACAACGAGCTGGAGACCTACACACCCAGCTGCGTCTGGTACGACGGCTCCACCCTGATGATCAAGACCTACAACGCGGGCGGCGGCGTGTACGACTCCGGCCGCGTGGAGTCCAAGGCCCTCTACGGCTACGGCACTTACAGCTTCACCGCCAGCATGCCCAACGGCGACGGCCTGCTCCCCGCGGTCTGGGGCGCCTACCTCAACCCCTGGCTGCCCGAGATGGACGCCGCCGAGATCATCGGCTCCAAGCCCAACACCGCCTACCAGACCTTCCACGACGCCGGCAACAACCAGACCCAGTGGGCGGCCAACAACTCCAGCGGCTGGACCAACGCCTTCCACACCTACTCGTTCACCTGGTGGCCCGACCACATCGACTTCTGGGTCGACGGCGTCTTCACCGGCACCAAGTGGTACAGCACCGCGTCCGGTGTCGGCATGCACTTCATCATCGACACCGCCGTCGGCGGCGACTGGCCCGGCAACCCCGACTCCTCCACCTGGGCCACCGCCGACGGGGCGCGCTACCTGAAGGTCAGTGCCGTCACCTACACCCCCTACTACCCCTGACCCGGCGCGCCCCCGAGAGAATCCACGCATGAAACCGACGACCGGAGCGATGAAGTGCGTGCCCGCGTTGATCAGCGTCATGCCGGGAGCGATCCGGTGGGTGTCGCCCGTCCAGTAGGGCGAGCAAGCAGGTAGCCGCGGACTCCCTCGATAGGGTGTGCGCCGACAGTGCGGACGCACCAGGTCAGGGGGAACCGTGGGACTCTTCGACATATCCGCAGAACCGCTGCGGCCCGACGAGAGCGAGACGGGGCCGCTGCCGCCGCGCTCGCGAAGCGGGCTGTGGTGGCAGTTCTGGTTCCAGTGGACATACTTGCTGGTCGGGGCCGCACTGATCCTCGCCGTGGTCGGCCTGATGCTCTGGGCCTCGGCGGCCGGAGGCGGGGACGTAGGGGGACTGGGCGGTGGCGGCAGGGGCACCCAGATCAGGATCGGCGGTTACGTCGTGCTGACCCGTCGCCAGTACCGGCTGGAGCGCGACGGCAGTCGCGACGACTGGGCAAAGCGGGTCCAGGAGGCGCTGGGCGAGGGCACCGAGAAGGCAGAGAGGAAGCGCGCTGCGGAGGCGAAGAGCCGCACGAAGGCCGAGACCAAGGCCGCCGCCAAGGGCAAGCAGCTCAACCCTGCGCCGCTCCTGCCCGACCAACTGGAACTGACCCCACCCGTCTACCGCGGCGCCGGACTCGGCCTCGTCGAGGAACTGGCCGCGCCGCACGGCTGGGAGCTCGACTGGAAGCGGACCCGGGCGTCGAAGCTGCAGACCGCCTGCCTGACACGCCGTCCGAGCACCGGGCCGGCAGAGCGCTTGGACGCCGACGGCGAATGAACCGGTGGGGCATGACGATATCGGTGGAGCCGACCTCACCCTGGTGATCGGCCTGTCTCGTCCGCCAGTTCGGCCAGTTGCTGCGCTTGTGCACGAGTCTGGTCGTCCATGGGGAAGAAGCACTCGATGCGCAGTTCCTGGAGGGTGACGTCCTGCGGCGTGCCCAGGGTGGTGACGGTGGAGAAGTAGTCGAACCGGCGGCCGGCGCGGGCGTAGCGGACGGGCACGATCGGCAACTGCGGGGTGGCCGGGTCCAGGGTCCGAAGTGACGGGGGCACCCCGGGATAGTCGAGCACCTCGTCGAGGATGCGTTGTGCGTGCTGGTCGGTGACGCCGCCGATCGCTTCCCGCCGGACACGCCGGATCAGGGCCTCGGCGACCTCGTTCCAGTTGGAGATGTGTCGCCGGATTCCATCGGGGTGAAACATGCGGCGCAGCACGTTGGGTGGCCCGGGCGGCGTGCCTTCCTGGTTGTCGTGGAGGTAGGCGAAGAACCTGCGGGCGGCGGTATTGGTGTGCTGGATGTCCCAGTTCCTGTCCATCACCAGGGCGGGGAAGGGCTCTTGCTGGGCCAGGATCGCCTCCAGGGCGTTGCTCACCGCGCTCAGCGCGGGTGCGGCCAGCGGGGACTCCTGGAATTCGGGGGAGAAACCCGCGCTGAGCAGCAGGGTGTTGCGTTCGCGTAGCGGTACGTCGAGGACGTCGGCGAGGCGCAGCACCATGGCGCGGCTTGGTCGGGCCCGGCCGGTCTCCAGGAAGCACAGGTGTCGGGTGGAGACGGATGCCTGGGAGGCCAGCGTGAGTTGACTCAGTCGCCGGGCGTTGCGCCAGTGCTTGAGCAGGGGGCCGATGTCAGACATCGCTCACGTGTGCCTCGGTCCATGCGTGGGGCTGCACTGGTGCTTCCAGCGGGGGGTGGGCGAGATTGGCGGTGTGGTTGGTCATCGTCGAGATTGCCACACCGGTCACCACCTCGAGCAGTTGTGACCGGGTGAAGCCGGCTGCGAGGAAGGCCGCCGTCTGCGTGTCGTCGAGGTGGCCGCGGCGGGCGATGAGCGTGGTGGTGAGGGTGGAGAGCGCTGCCATGCGCGGGTCGGCGGGCAGGTCCCCCTTGCGCAGGGCTTGGACCGTGGCGAGCTCGACCCCGTCCGCCAGCGCCTCCAGCGAGTGGAAGGCCACCGCCCACGCGCAGGTGTTGGCGACTGCGTTGGAGAGCAGCAGGACCTGCCGTTCGGCCGGAGTGAAGGTGCCGGCACCGCGAAAGTGGCTGAAGGCCGACAGGAAGGTGTTCAGCAGCGTCGGGGAGTTGGCCATCAGGCCGGCCCCGTTGGGAACGAACCCGAACGCGTCGTCGAGGACGGCCAGCGCCTGCTGCGCTTGTGCGGGGGCGGTGCGGACGGTGTGGATCTGGAAGTCGGTCATGGGTTCAAGATTGCGCCGCTCGCGGTGTGGAACCAATTCCCTGTCAGGTAAGCGGACGTGCAACGTGTATCCAGGACCTGCTGCCGTCCGGTGTGCCGAGCGGCTCCTTCCCCGCGCGGAGGTCGAACCCGGTCCCGACTGACGTGTCGAGCTGCCAGGCTGGTGGCGTGTGACGCCCAGGGCGATGGGCCTGCATATGACAAGCGCATACGTCCATGGCACATTCATCAAAGCCGATCAGAACCCAAAGACTTCCGACATTCAGTCAGTCCGTTTGTGGGATCTCCCTAGAGTCGTCGCCATGCCGAACATCGATATCGCGCTCAAAGAAGCCATGGCGATCGACGGAGCGATCGGCGTCGCAGTCGTCGACTACACCAGCGGGATGGCGCTGGGATTCGAGGGAGGCGGCACCGGCCTGGACCTCAGCGTCGCAGCCGCCGGCAACACCGAAGTCGTGCGCGCCAAGCTGCGCACCCTGGAGATGCTCAACCTGCACCACGAGGGCATCGAGGACATCCTGATCACCCTCACCAGCCAGTACCACCTCATCCGACCACTCACCAAGCAGGGCAGCCAGGGCCACTTCCTCTACCTGGCTCTGGACCGGAACCGCGCCAACCTGGCCCTGGCCCGCCTGAGGCTGCGTCAGATCGAGGACAATCTCGCCCTCTGACCCCAACGCCCGTACACCGACCAGGAACTGAACCGTGGGCGCATCCCTCGCCGTCTGGCAGCCACACGCCGAAGCCGGGCCCGTCACCTCGCTCGCCGAGGCGCTGGACCGGGCCCTGCGCATCCCGGGAAGCGCAGCCGCACTGCTGGGGGACCTCAGCGGGGACAACACGCTGAGCGCCCGACACCCCAAGGCGCCCGAAGGACTGGCCCAACTGACAGCGCGCAGCAGCCTCGCCTACGCACGGGCAGGGGAACCGCCGGAAGAACTGGTCCTGACCGGCCGGCACTACACCTCGCTCATGCAGACCACACCCGTTCCCACCGGTGGTCACGCCTTTGTCCAGGTGACGCTGCTGCGCGCCGAGGCGAACCTGGCACTGGCGAGGATGGCGCTCCCCGACATCGTCCTCGCGCTCCCCGCCCTGCTCGCACGCCAGCGCGCCGCCACGCTGCCACGGCGCAAGCGGACCGAGACCGAGACCGCTCCCCCGCGCCGAGCAGGGCTTCCCACGGCTACGCTCCAGCGGATCATCGACAGCATGAAGAACCTCTGAACGGTGACATCTCGGGGCGTCGGCCACGACCTCCCCCGCCCGTCGATGGCGCGCTCCGCCGGCGAGGAGTGCCCGCCGACCGGCCCGCCCGGATTTCGGGCGGGCCGTGCAATGCCTAGGCCATGGGCTGGGGCTTGATCATGGCGAACGGGGCGCCCTGCGGGTCGGCGACCACCGTCATCCGGCCGGCCATCATGTCGAACGGGGGCGCCAGCACCGTGCCGCCTCGCTTGACCAGCGCGTCCACGGTCGAGTCCACGTCGTCGACGGCGAAGTACGTCAGCCAGTGCGCCGGCGTGCCGGGCGGGTCATTGGCCAGCAGGGTGACACCGCCGACGGCGCGGTCGCCGACCCGCAACTCCCAGTAGGAGTCGGCGCCGTTCAGCGGCGCGATCTCGATCCCGAATGCCTCGCGGTAGAACGCGGTGGCGGCCTGTACGTCGCTGGTGTGCAGCTCGTTCCAGGTCAGCGCGCCGGCTTCGTTGACCACCTGCGCGCCGAAGAACTCACCGGGCTGCCACACACCGAACACCGCACCCTGCGGGTCGGCGGCCACCGTCATCCGGCCCAGGTTGCCGACGTCCATGGTCGGGACGAGCACCGTGCCGCCGGCCGAGACGATCGCGTCCTGGGTGGCCTGGGCGTCCGTGGTGGCCAGGTAGCTGGTCCACACGGTCGGGGGCTCCGGCATTCCCTCGGGCGCCATCACCGGGCCGATCCCTGCTACGGCTTTACCGTTCAGCTCGCAGACCGCGTACCCGCCGAACTCTTCCGGGCCGGGCTGTCCCTGCCAGCCGAGCAGGTCGCGGTAGAAGTCCAACGCCGCGTGCTGGTCCTTCGCCATCAGGTCCACCCAGCACGGGGTGCCGGTCGGGTAGGGGGTGGTGACTTCGGGCATGCGCGCTCCTTGTGAATCGGGGACTCGTACCACCCTTTCGCCCGGCACGATGTCGGCCTACCCGACACACCACCACGAATTGGGGAATCGAGAGCGACCACGCTGTGTCGTCCCCAGTGGGGTGCAGAGCCCCTTGCACTTCGTGGTTAATGCCACTAACTTATAGCGAGTGAGGTTAACCAACTTCGAGGAGCAGCCAGTCATGACCACGATCAACGTCCCCACTCCCGCCGCCACCACCGGGACGGCCGTCCGACCGCGGTACCGCCCCACGGCCCTTGCGGTCGTCGGTGTCGCCTATTCGCTCTCCTGGATCGCCGCACTGTCGGTCGGGCCCGGCAACGTCAGCGCGACGGCGGACGGGCAGCAGATTGCGGCCGCCTACGGCGCGCAGAAGGTCGGCGCGACGGCGCAGTACCTGCTCTCCGAGGGGCTCCCGGCCCTGGGGCTGGCCGTGGTCGGCCTGGCGCTGGCGCGGGCGGCCCGTCGGGCCGGGCTGCTGCGCGCCGCGCGGACCACCGCGGTCGCTGCCGCCTCGGCTGCGGCGATCTCGACCGTGCAGTGCGTGCTGGGGCTGGTCCTGGTGCTCTCCTCGGTTCCGCGCGGCGCGACCGGGGAGGCACATCTGCTGTTCGAACTGGTCAATAGGATGGACGGTGTGAAGATGCTCGTCCTTGCCGTGCTCGCGCTGGCCGGCGCCTCACTGTCCCGGTCCGGTGTCGCTGCCACCTGGCTGCGCCTGCCCGGCTACGCACTGGCCTTGACCATCGCCGGATCCGGCATCGGCTACCTGCTGCTGCTCGGCGGCTTGACCTCGCTCGCCTACCTCTCCCTGCCGCTGCTGATGCTCTGGGTGACCAGCACCGGCATCAGTCTCCCCCGCAAGGCGCGGTGATCCGCAGGTGCCCCCACGCCCCGGTCTCAACCGCCTCCGCATCACCGCGGAGGCGGCCGCCGTCGCCGACGAGAACGGCTTGGAACGGCTGACTCTGGCCGCCGTCGCCAAGCGCTGCGGCGTCTCTCTTCCCGGCCTCTACAAGCATGTCGAGGGCCTGGACGCGGTCAGACGCGACCTCGCCGTCCATGCCGTCCGCGAGCTGACCGCCGCCATGGCGATGGCCGCGGCCGGCCTGGCCGGTCGGGACGCCCTGCACGCCGTGGCCCACGCCTACCGCGCCTTCGCCACCGCCCACCCCGGCCTGGCCGCCGCCGGAGTGGCCGCCCCGGCCCCCGACGACACCGAGCACGCCCAGGCAGGTGTCGCCGCAGTCACCGTCCTCGCCTCGGTCCTCAAGGGATACGGCATCGAGGGCGCGGACGCCGTCGACGCCGTCCGCGCCCTGCGCGCCACCCTCCACGGCTTCACCAGCCTGGAGACCGCCGGTGGCTTCGGCCTGGCCCAGTCCGTCGACACCAGCTTCGCCCGCCTGGTCGACGGTCTGGACGCCGCCTTCCGGCACTGGTCCGCGGCCGGCTGAGTCCGTCCCTGCCGTCCCACCGCGCCATGGATCGAACCTGGTCGGGCTTCGGCGGCCGTTGTGGAAGGTGCAGAGGCTCCACGGTGTACGGCCTGCGCTGCTGGGCGTAGGCTCCGGGGGCTGGCTGGGGCAGGGGTGGGGGGACGGGTGTCGCTGTCGTGGGATGGGGCCGGGTTGCCGCCGGTGGCTGCGGCGCGAGTGGCCCGGGGCGGGTCCGGTGGTGCATGGTCGTCGGCGCTGTCGGCGGGGGAATTCGCCGCGATCAGGTCGGTCGGCTTCGAGCCGGTGGGTCAGGTGATGGGGTCGACGGTCGTTCACATCGACCGTGCCGGCCCGTATCCGGGGTACCTCGCTTGCGGATACACCGATCAGGGCGATGCCTTCAGTGTGGCTCCGGTCGCGTTGTCGGGTGGCGGGGCACCGTGTGCCGCTCTGGTGCAGGCGTACGACGCGGCCCGGCGTACCGCACTGGCGCGCATGAACGCCGAGTGCGTCGCGCTGGGCGGTGACGGCGTGGTGGCGGCTCAGCTGACGATGGCCCCGTTCCCGGCCGCTGCGAACTGCCAGGAGTTCCAGGTGATCGGTACCGCGGTGCGGGCGGCCGGACCGGTGCGGCCGCCCCGCCCGTTCACCTCCCATCTGGACGGGCTGGGCTTCGCCAAGCTCCTTGGCGCCGGATGGGTGCCGGTGGACCTGCTCGTCGCCACCTCGATCGGGGTGCGCCACGACAACTCTGCGACCCGGGAGATGGCCGACTCATGGGCCAATCAGCAGATGGACGGATGGACGCGGCTGGTCAGAGTCGTTCGCGCCGACGCCCGACGGCAGCTGCGCCGTCACGGCGCGCGCCACGGCGGCGACGGCATCATCCTGTCCAGCGCCGACCTACGGGTCTGGGAGGAGAGCTGCGTGAGCAGAACCGGGGACAAAGGGAAGCGCGATCACCTGGCGGAGAGCACCCTGGTCGGCACCACGATCGCACGCTTCACCACTACACCGGCCCGGCCGCGCACCCTGACGGTCATGCCGTTGAACGACGACGGCGCCCTTCGCCGGCGCCTGGGCCGGGCGGCAGACCGCTGACGTAGCCCCAGGACAACACCACCGCACCAGTCCCTCGTGCAGGGTGAGTTCCGCATCCGAGCGGGACCGTACCGACGGTTCCCGCGGGTCGGCTTCCGCGAGCGCCTGGCGGTAGTGCCTCGGTCTGGTGTGCCGTGCCGTGTCCATCCCCGAAGACAGCGGGTGAGACTACTGGGCCGGACGCGCCTCCGACAGACGGATGCGCCGGATGCAGAACGCTGTCATGATCCCGGCGAGCACCAGGTAGGCAGCCGTCTCGGACCATTGGAACCGCCAGTAGCGGCTGGCAGGCTGGTACGTCACCACTTGACGCAGGTTCAGCCGGTCGATCGATGCGAAGCATGCCTGCGGTGTCG
Source organism: Streptacidiphilus jeojiensis (assembly GCF_042510965.1). Taxonomy (NCBI): domain Bacteria; kingdom Bacillati; phylum Actinomycetota; class Actinomycetes; order Kitasatosporales; family Streptomycetaceae; genus Streptacidiphilus; species Streptacidiphilus jeojiensis. The sequence continues at coordinate 96,133 of NZ_JBEUKS010000003.1, read as the reverse complement.
CGTTCGTCGCCGCGCAGGCCGGGGTCACCGGTCCGGTGAACGGGCGTCCGGCCGGGTCCACGGTCTGCGTCGAGAGGACCCAGGCTCCAGGGATGTTGACCTCCATGCTCACTGACATGCGACTGCCCTCCTGGTCGTAGTGCGTGCCCGGTCCCCCGCTCGTCCGGAGCGCGGTGACGGTGTGTTGCGGCGTAGCGATGTGCGGCCAGACGGTGATGGGCAGCACGACCAGGGCGGCTACGAATACCGCGAAGGTGACGGCCATCGCGGGCAGGGTCCGGCGCACGAGCAGTCCGATGGTGATGCCGAGGACGAGGGCGAACGCGGCGCAGCCCACCGGCAGGACGTCCCGCGCGCCGAAGATCAGGGGGTTGAACCGGTTCGGGATCGCCTGTGTGTTGTAGCCCGGCATGGCGTCTGCCCTGTCGATGGGCCCGGACCACCAGGTGATCAGCCAGCTGCAGAGCCCCGCGGCAGCCATGCCGGTGAGCGTGGTGACACCCAGCTTGACGGCCAGCCAGCGTGTGCGGGTGGTGCTCTGGTTCCAGGTCAGGCGGAACGTCCCGGCCTCCAGTTCGCGGGCGATGAGCGGAGCGCCCCAGAACATCCCCATGGCGGCCAGCGCGAGGTAGCTGCCGCCGATACCGGCGAAATAGAGGACCGGGTAGAGGCTGTCGCCCTTCACTCGGTCCAGGAACGCCGATTGTGCCGCGGAACACGCGTCAGCGGTACGGCAGGTGGCGATCCCGCTGGAGTCGAAGATCTGGTGCAGATTCTGGCCGGTGAGGCAGAAGAGGACCGCGACACCTGCGAGGACGCCGAGCGCCACCATGGCCTGCGTGCGGAATTGGCGCCAGGTGAGCCAGATCATTGCCGTGCCTCCAGAACGGTCCGGTTGCCACCAGGGGTTGGGTCGCGGCTCAGGTACGCCAGGACGAGGTCTTCCAGGCTCGGTTGCGGTGCGCTCCACGCGGGGTCCTGCGCAGCGCGGTCGGCCAGTTCGCCGATGCTGATGACGGACGGGCTCCGCCGATCATCGGCGTCGTCCGGAGGGGCTACGACGCGGTGCCCGGCGAGCAGTTCCTTCACCGGTCCGGCGACCTGCACGCGCGCGGACGTCAGCACGATGAGGTAGTCGCACACCCGCTCCAGATCGGTGATCAGGTGCGAGGAGAGGATGACGCTCATGTCGGCTTCGCCCACCGCGTCGGCCAGCTCCGTCAGGAAGTCCCGGCGGGCCAGCGGGTCGAGGCTGGCCACCGGCTCGTCGAGGATCAGCAGTTCGGGCCGCTTGGCGATCGCCATCGTCAGGGCGAGCTGGGCGAGCTGCCCGCCGGACAGTTCCCCGGCACTCCGGCCGGGGTCCACGCCGAGCCTGTCGATCCGTCGCTGCGCGTACGGCGCGTCCCAGGTCCGGTTGAGCCTGGCCCCGAGCTTGAGGTGGTCGGCAACCGAGAGCGCTGTGTAGAGCGAGGGATTCTGTGCGACGAAGCCGACTCGTGCGAGCTGGGCGCGAGACGACCCGGGACGTCTGCCGAGGACCTCGACACTGCCCGAGGTCGGCGGGGTCAGCCCGACGGCCAGGTTCAGCAGCGTCGACTTTCCGGCGCCGTTCGGCCCGACCAGGCCGACGACGTGGCCGGCCGGGATGGACAGGTTGCAGTCGGTGAGTGCCCAGGTCGTGCGGTAGCGCTTGCTGAGCGCGTCGGCCACGAGGACGGGGGTCATGATCGCTTGCGATCGGTTCGGCGGTGCGGGATCCGGATGTCTCTCATGGCTCCAACGGTGCCGTCGGCGCTTCGGGACAGCGTCCGACCACGGGGCAGTGTTCAAGGCCCTGAGCTGGCCGCAGGTACCACGGGGCGGGTTGTACCCAGGTACGACTCGCATGGCGGATACGGGAGTTATCGTCTGGGCATGGACCCGCTGCATGCGCCGCTGCTGAAGCGCCTGACACCCGCGCACTGGGTCGCGGTCGACTGCGTGGCCGTCCTGTTCCTCACCTTCCTCTACCGGACGACGTTCCGAGGGGCGAGCGGTCTGGTGGGCTCTCAGGTCCTGGACTCCGCACTGGTCACCGCCGCGATGCTCCCTGCCGCTCTGCGGAGGATCTGGCCGCGGACGGTGCTGGCCGTGGTCGTCGTCGCGTGGGTGGCTGTCATGGTGCGGAGCTATCTGCCTGAGCAGCCGGCTGTCGCGATCGCCTTTGTCGTCTACCTCGTCCCGCTGCGGTTCCCGCGACGCAAGGCGCTGCTGCTGCTGATCGGGACAGTGGCCGTGACGACGATCGGCTTCGTCGCCGCGCATCCGTTCCCGAACGGCTACGGCTATCTCGGCGCGAACGCGGTACTGATCAGTGGCGCCTGGCTGACGGGGTTGCTGGTCCGGCAGCAGCGGGCCTACTCGGCCGGGATGCAGGATCTCGCGGAGCGGCGCGCGCGGGCGATGCTGGTGGAGGACCGGCTGCAGATCGCGCGGGAGCTGCACGACGTCGTCGCGCACACGTTGAGCCTGATCGCGGTGCAGGCGGGGGTCGCGAACTTCGTCGTCGCCGAGCGGCCGGAGGAGGCGCCCCGTGCTCTGGCGTCGATCGAGGGGATCAGTCGGAACGCACTGGCCGAGATGCGGGCCATGCTGGGGGTGCTCCGCGCCGACGACCAGGGTGACAGGCTCGGGCCCGCTCCCGGGCTCGAGGATCTGAAGGCGCTGGTCGAGCGGGCGGCCGAAGCCGGCGTTCGGGTCGCCCTGTGCGTCAGGGGTAGTCGGCCGCACCTGTCCGCCGGGATCGACCTCGCGGCCTACCGGGTGATCCAGGAGGCCGTCACCAATGTCATCAAGCACGCCGCGGCCGGCGACTGCCGGGTCACGGTGACGTATGCGGACGATGCACTGGCGCTTGAAGTGACGGACTGCGGACGCGGAATGCGCGGCAACAGCGGCATCCAGGGGCCGGGCCACGGCCTCGTGGGGATGAGGGAGCGGGTGGGCATGTACGGAGGCGAGTTCGAGGCCGGTCCGGGGCCGGAGCGCGGATTCCGGGTCGCTGCGCGGTTCTCGCTGCGCGGGTCGGGGCTGACGGACGGTTCGGGCCCGCTGCACCGTTCCGGTCCGTCACCTGCGTCGGGTACGGCGGCGTGACCGGCGAGGCGCCGTTCCCGAGGTCGGTCATCCGTCCGGGAGCCCTGGCCAGGTGATCCGCGTACTCGTCGCCGACGACCAGGCACTCGTCCGCGGCAGTTTCCGCATCCTGGTCGACACCGCCGCCGACCTCACCGCCGTCGGGGAAGCGGCAACGGGAGCCGAAGCCGTCCGGCTCGCCGGAAGCGAGCGGCCCGACGTCGTCCTGATGGACATCCGAATGCCGGATCTCGACGGCATCGAGGCGACCCGGCGGATCATGTCGTCACCGGGTACCACGGGAGTCAGAATCCTGATCCTGACCACGTTCGGCATCGACGAGTACGTCTTCGCCGCCTTGCGCGCCGGCGCCAGCGGCTTCCTCCTCAAGGACACTCCGCCGGGCGACCTGCTCGCCGCGATTCGCGTCGTCGCGGCCGGCGAAGCACTGCTCGCCCCGGCCGTGACCCGCAGGCTCATTGAGGAGTTCACCCGAAGTCCCGAGGCCGGGCGGCCACCATCAGCGGCGCTCCACGAGACCACGGAGCGCGAGCGCGAAGTGCTGACCCTCATCGGCCTGGGCCTGTCCAACACCGAGATCGCCGACCGGCTCCACGTCAGTCTGTCCACCGCCAAGACCCACATCGGCCGCCTGCTCATGAAGCTCGGCGCGCGCGACCGGGCTCAGCTCGTCATAGCCGCCTATGACGCCGGCCTGGTGCGGCCCCGGTCGGGGTGATGTGCTGTGCCCGAACCGGGCGGTCAGGCGGGCAGGGCCGTGGAGGTGGTGAGGGTGTGCTGGGCGGTGTGCCGGGGGGTGTGCCGGGGTCTGCCGCCCACCGGGCGGCCTGCAGGGTGTTGACCATCAGCATCGCGATGGTCATGGGTCCCACGCCGCCGGGTACCGGGGTGATGCATCCGGCGATGCCGTCGAGTTCGGCGGTGCGCACGTCTCCTCTCAGGCCCCGGTCGGTGCGGTGGATGCCGACGTCGATGACTGCTGCTCCGGGCTTGACGTGTTCGGGGCCGATCAGGCCGAGCACCCCGGTGGCCACCACGAGGACGTCGGCGGGGCGGGTGACCGCGGCGAGGTCGGGGGTGTGCTCGTGGGCGACGGTCACCGTCGCGCCACGGCGCAGCAGGAGTTGCGCCATGGGGCGGCCGACCAGTTCGCCCCAGCCGACCACGGCTGCGTGCGCGCCGCGCAGGGGGACCCGGGCGGCGTCCAGGAGTTCGATCACGCCGCTGGGGGTGCAGGGGCGCAGACCGAACCGGCCGCGGGTCAGCAGTCCGGCGCTGGCGGTGGTCAGGCCGTCGACGTCCTTGCCCACCGGGATGCGGTCGATCAGGGCGGCGGCGTCCAGTGCGCCGGGGAGCGGGAGTTGCAGCAGGATGCCGGAGACCTCCGGGTCCAGGGCCAGTTCGTCGATGACGGCCGCGACCTGGTCGTGGGTGCTGGTCGCGGGCAGCGAGCGGTGGAAGTCGCGCATGCCCGCCTCGCGGACGGCGCGGCGCTTGGCCGCCACGTAGACGGTGCTGGCCGGGTCGTCCCCGACCAGGATGGTCGCCAGTCCCGGTACCGGGCCGCCGAGCCTGGCAGCGCGGGCCACGTCCTCGGCCACGCCGGTTCGGATCCGCTGCGCGACCTTGCGGCCGTCGATGGTGGTGGTCATGGTGGCGGGACGCCTCCTTCTCTGTTCGTGGCGAGCGGTCCGCGCCGGCGCGGGGCGCCGGCTCAGGTGAAGACGATGGTGTGGTTGCCGTGGCGGATGACGCGGTCCTCGGCGTGCCACAGCACGGCGCGCGACAGCACGGCCCGCTCGACGTCCGCGCCGCGCCGCATCAGGTCGGCGGTGCTCTGGGCGTGGGTGACGCGGACGACGTCCTGTTCGATGATGGGTCCCTCGTCCAGGTCGGCGGTCACGTAGTGGGCGGTGGCGCCGACGAGCTTGACGCCGCGTTCCTTGGCCTTGGCGTAGGGGCCGGCGCCGATGAACGCGGGCAGGAACGAGTGGTGGATGTTGATGATGGGCACGCCCGCCTGCTCGATGAAGTCCGCTGACAGGATCTGCATGTAGCGGGCCAGGACGATGAAGTCGACGTTGTCGCGCACCAGGCGCAGGTGCTGGGCTTCGGCCGCGGACTTGTCGGGTCCGGCGGAGGGCACGTGGAAGAAGGGGATGCCGAAGCCGCGGACCTCCTCGGCGACGTCGGGGTGGTTGGAGACGACCATGGCCACGGTCACTGGCAGCTCACCACGTCGGTGCCGCCACAGCAGGTCCAGCAGGCAGTGGTCGGACTTGGAGGCGAAGATGGCCACGCGCTTGGGCACGGAGGTGTCGCGCAGCGTGAAGCTCAGTCCGGAGGCGGCGGCGACCTGGGTGTCCAGGTCCTCGCGCAGCCGGGGCAGGGCGGCCGGCAGGTTCTCCAGTCCGAACACGGTGCGCTGGAAGAATGCGCCGCCGTACGGGTCGTCGGAGTACTGGTCCAGGGCCAGGATGTTGGCGCCGTGCAGGGCCAGCGTGGAGGCGACCGCGGCGACCAGGCCGGTGCGGTCCGGGCCCTGGACGATGAGGGTGGCCGTGTTGGCCCCGGCCGCCTGACGGGGGCGGGCGGGGGTTTCCTGAGTGAGGGTCATCTCAGCCTTCCTTGCTGAAGCGGGCGGCCCAGGCGGAGGTCGCCTCCAGGCCGCCGAAGGTGTAGAGGTGCACACTGACCCGGCCGTGGCGGCGCTGGTCGTGACGCCGGGTCAGGGCGCGCAGGAACCGGTCGGGGCCGGTCGTGCCCATCAGGTTGGTCAGTGAGAACCCGTACTTCCTGGCGATCGAGGCGCTGGTGCCCACCCCGAAGCGGGCCGCGTAGCCCATCAGCCGGCGCACCCCGGCCGGGCCGGGCACCCCGATGCGCACCGGCAGGTCGATGCCGCGCTCGCGCAGTTCCTCCAGCCAGTCCAGCACCGGGTCCACGTCGAACCCGAACTGCGTGATCACACTGCCGCTCATCCGCTCCTCACGCAGCGCTGCGGACTTGTCCTCAAGAGCCGCCCACAGGGCGGAGTCCGCGATCGCGGGATGGCCCTCGGGGTAGCCGCTGATGCCCACGCTGCGCACGCCGTACTGCGGCAGCAGTCCGGAGCGGATCAGCGACAGGGCATCGGGGTAGGGGCCGTGGGGGGTGGCCGGGTCGCCGCCGACCGCGAACACCTCCCCGCTGGTGCCGTCGGCCTCGAGGGCGGCCAGGAACTCCTCGAAGGCGGCGCGCGAGGCCAGGCGGCGCGCGGAGATGTGCGGGACGGGCACGAAGCCCAGGCGCCGCACGGCGCGGGCGGCCTCGCGGCGCATGGCCAGGTCCTCGTTGCCCAGGAAGGTGACGTTGATCCGGGTGCCGGCCGGGATGGCGGTGCGGGCCTGTTCGAGTCCGGCCACGTCCTTGCCGGTCATCTCCAGCGAGAAGTCGTCCATCAGCGGCGGGGCCAGGGTCTCGGACAGCGGGGTGCCGGGGTTCATCGGATTCCTCGTTTCGGTGTCTGCCGCGCGCGGCGGCCCGGACGGCGACAGGGGAGGCGGGCGGCCGGGCCGGGCCCGCTCCCGGTGCGGCGGGGGCGGGCGGCGCGCTGCTCAGGCGTTGTGGCGGTACAGGGTGCGGGCGTGCTGGTTGAACGGGGCCGCCTGGACGGTGGCGCGGATGCGCGGGAACCCGAGGTCGGCCTCGGGCGCGGTTCCGCCGCCGGGGTGCTGGCCCCAGACGACCTCGACCTGCGTACCCGGCGTTGCGTACGGGCTGTCGACCAGCGACAGGCCCAGCACGGTGCCGACCGGGTCGATGGAGGCGGTCTGCATGGTGACCCCGACCAACCGGCCCTGGTGCTCGATGCGGTGGCGCGAGTAGGTCAGCACGAAACCCGGGTCCTGCCCCAGCACCCGGCGCACCTCCCCGGGGTCGAGGACCAGGGTGACCTTGGCGCGGTGCGGCTGGGCGGCGGCCCTCTGCAGCGCCTCGCGGCCGATGAAGTCGTGGTTGAAGGACACGACCTTGCCGTAGCCGAGGTCGTAGGGCGTGCAGTAGTAGTCCTCGATGTCCGGGGAGAAGTAGCTGCCGTTCAGCGGGCGCTGGCCCTCGATGCCGAACAGCGCCAGCTGGCGCCGGTATTCCAGCAGCTCGGGGTCGGTGTAGATGCCGGGCACCGGGGAGGGGACCCAGCCGCTCTCCACACTGGGCGTGGTGTAGGCCAGCGCGCCCACCCGCACCAGGCCCAGCGGCTCGCCCTCGCGCAGCAGCGCGTCCTGCACGTACTGCCCGTGCTCCCAGGGGCCGATGAACTCGAACCCGGCCTGGCCGGCCATGCCGTGCCGCAGCGCGCGGAAGCGGCGGCCGTCCAGCTCGACCGGGCTGGAGTGGAAGAACCTGGTCTTGGGCAGCGGTCCGCCGAAGACCCGCTCGATCAGCTCGGCCGCCAGCGGCCCCTGGACCTGGTAGCGGAACAGCACCGGGTCCCCGCCCTTGCGGAACGCCGAGGACGGGTCGGTGCGGAACGAGACGTCGTAGCCGTTCCTCTCGCCGTGGTACTGCACCCAGTGCTGGGCGGCCGGGACGCCGCTGAGGGTGAAGGACTGCTCGCCGTCGCGTGCCAGGATGCCGTCGGTGACGATGTGCCCGTTCGCGGTCACCGGCACGAACTGCTTGGCCTGGCCGACGGCGAAGTCCTCGAAGCTGTTCGAGCCGGTCTCGCTCAGCAGCCGCAGCGCGTCCGGACCCTCGATGAACAGGTCGAACATGTGGTGCGAGAGGTTGAGCAGCGCCACGCCCCGGTGCCAGGCGGCCTGCTCCTGGCGCCAGCCGGCGTACTCGCGCTCGACGACCTCGGGGGTCCAGGGGGCGGCGCCCGGCTTCCACAGCAGCGCGACCGGCGATCCGGCCTTGTCGATCCCGTCCTGGAGGCTGGGAGTGGTCATGCGTGCGGCTCCTTCAGTCAGTGCGATCATTCGACTAGATCGATCTAGTAATAGGCAGAGAGCAAGTCGACCGGTTGACCGGGGTTGATTGCGAGCACGTTACCCACGGATCACTAGATCGATCCAGTGATCGGATGACACGTGTTTGCGGCGCACCCCGCCGTCCCCTGAGCGCCGAGCTGCTACAAGGAAGCCCACCGCGCATCGGCAGCTCCCAGCCCTGAACCCCTGAACTGCGCAGATACAACCCCGCGCGGACGTCCTCCGCCCCTGGAGGAGCCGGAGGCCGCGCCGTGCGCAACCTAAGCGTGCAAAGCGCAGGACGCCTCAGCGCGGTCTCCCGGCAACGAACACCGGGGCCCGGGTCAGCCGCGCACCACCTGCGCCGCGGTTCGCCTTAGAATCCACAAGGCCTGCTCGCGCCGCCCGGCGCGGCAATCGCTGCGGGGAGTGACTCATGGACGGTCGCAAGCGGGTCACACTCAAGGACGTCGCCGCAGCCAGCGGCGTCTCACGCGCGACCGCCAGCTTCGTCCTCAACGACGACCCCAGGCAGAGCTTCCCCGCCAGTACCCGCGACCGGGTCCGACGGGCCGCCCATGAGCTCGGATACGTGCCCCACGGCCTGGCCCGCGCCCTGCGCGAGGGCACCTCACGGATCGTCGTGCTCAACCTGGACCGAGAGCTCGAAGGCAACTACTGCCAGAGCTACATCCGCGGACTCGACGACGAACTCGCCGCCCACGACCACGTCCTGCTGGTGCGCCACGGCCACGCGGCCCCCCAGGCCACCCAGCAGATCCTGGACACCATCGTGCCCCGCGCCGTCCTGCGCTTCGGCGAGGCCTACCTCAGCGGACACGCCCTGGAGGACCAGGGCGGCGGGTGGAACGACGGCCTGGCCGCCCACGCCGCCCTGCAGATCCGCTACCTCGCCCAGGCCGGCCACCGCCACATCGCGCTCGCCCTCCCCGACACCGACTCCCCACTCATCGCCGTACGCGAGCAGTTCGCAGCCGAAGCCGCGCGCGGACTGGACCTACCCCCCATCCAGCCCTTCGTCGTTCCCCTCCCCCGCACCGGACAGCAGACCGCAGTCCAGGCCTTTCTCCAGGCCCACCCACAGGTCACCGCCATCGCCGCCTTCGATGACCGCGTGGCCCTGCGCGCCCTCGCCTCCCTGCACGACCTCGGCATCGACATCCCGGGGCAGATCGCCGTGATGGGCTTCGACGACACCGAGTACGGCAGCCTCACCACCCCGGCCCTCACCACCGTCCACATCGACGCCGAAGCCCACGGACGGCGCTCCGCCCGCGCCGCTCTGGGCCTGGACGACACCGGCCTTCCCAGCACCCCCGCCCGCGTGCTCGCCCGCGGATCAGCCTGACCCCGAGGGCAAGGCGGAAGCCTCCGCCGGGCACGATCGGTTGCTGCAACTGAGCGTGGGGCGGGCGGATCCAGATCAGGCGAGGGCCGCGGCCCGCTGGTCGAGTTCCTGGGCGGCGGGCACTGTCCTGAAGCGGTTCAGGCGAGCGCGCCCTACCCAAGCCCAACAGGGGAGTTGTCAGTTTAGCGATGGGTACGCGCGATCGAGCTCGTGCGCGCCCCGGCGCTCCAGCTGGGCCGATGCGCGCGGCGCATACGGGTCGGGGTGTCCGATACGGCCACCGCATGCCTGGTGTTCGCTGCCCCGACTATCGTCACCACACGTCGACGTAGACCCCAACAACCACAGGAGCAAGGGCCGCGTCCGAGCGGTGCAGACGTGTACCAACGCGGCTCGAACCCGTTGCTCGGCCCTGTCGAGGAGGTGAACGAGATGACCGAATCCAACATGACCAACTCCACGGCCGGTACTGGCGGTGGCGGCGGTGGAACGGGTGGTGGCGGCAAGCAGACCGACAAGTCGGGCGGTCTCCGTAGTGGCGCTGGACGCTAACGCGCCTGCGGTACGAGCGGTCTCGACTCCGAAGCGTTGGGGTCGAGACCGCTGCATGGTCGTCACGTGTGAGCATGAGCGGCAAACCGCAGGCTGCGAGCTCTTCACCGGGCATCCGGGCCTTGCCTGAAGTGACCATCGGCATTGGACAGTTGCCGACTTCAGTAGGGCGGTGTTCCAGGCGGCCCGCTGGGAGAAAACCAGCCGTACTGGTTACAGGTGCGGCAAGATCGGTGAAACGGTTCGGGGCCGTTGCGCCTCCACTCGTACGTGGTGACGATGCCGGTACCAGCGCAAAAGCGGCACTCTCGCCAGCCAGCGCGGAGGGCAGCTTGGCGGCGGTGTTCGTTGTGGCGGGCCACCTTCCCCTGGGCTTCTGCTGCGACAACGCCCGAGCAGATTGCCAGGATGATGAGGAAGGCACCGAAGATGATGCTCGCTACGTCGTGTTGGGCTGCCCCATAGAAGATGAGAATCCAGGTGCCAACGATGCCAAAAACGAAGGTAAGTGCCGTCGCCATGCATCCCATGTAGAGCCCCCCGGCCCGGGCCACACCAGAGGCCCACGTAACAGATTGTGTCGATCTAGGCACGTTAGGTCAATGTCCGGATGCGCGCAGCCGATCCGCTCAACTACAACCGGCTCCCATGGGAGGGCACCGTGCAGTTGACCCTTGAGCGATGCTGCGCCGCCGGCCACGCCAGTTGGCTTTCCTGAAGCCGGGGCGCTGGGACTTCAGCCGTCAGTTAATGGAAAGTCAAATTGGTCATTTGGTATAATTAGTGCGATATGCAAAGCCCGTTACAGCGCCTCTACCGCACGAAGCTCGCTCTCCTCGCCACCGTCTCGACCGTGGCGGGTATCGGCTTACTGGTGCTGGCGCACTGGGTGAGTGGCCACCTGTACGGCTCGTGGGTGTTGAACCTGCCCATCGGCGACGTCGGCTCGGCGCTCTTCACCACAGGCCTCATCGCCATCCTGTTCGAGTACATCAACCAGGCGGACGCCGAGGAACGCGCTAATGAACGGCTCCGCAAGGTACTCAAAGAGGAAGCCCCGGCCATCCGGGACGCCGTGGTCGACGGCTTCGCCTTTGCGCCAGAGGCCCTGACGAACGTCTCCTCTCCGGAGACCCTCGACCGCATCATCACCAACTGCCTGACGATCCAGTTGGGCGATCCCGAGTTGGCCGCCGACTCCTACACCGATCTCCGGGAGCAGGTGGTTCGGTCGCCGGAGCGCTTCTACGACGCCCGGGTGTCGGCCGACCTGGCTCCGTGGGAGGGCGACCCGTCCACTGGTGACTCCATGTTCGTCGCCACCATCCGGTGGGAGTACCGCGTTACCCCGACCAGTTCGACCATGCGGTTCGCCTGTGTGTCCGATCTGGACGAGTACCGAGAGCTGCGCCAAGACCTCAGTGTGACGGATGCCTGGTACTTCGAGCCGCTCGCCGGCCTCAATGGCGCTGCTCCCGAAGCGGCCACCGAGCAGGACATCGACGCCCTCGACCTCATCCACGCAGGCCTGACCGGCCAGGGCTTCCAGCCCGTCGAGCACGTCGTCGACCGCGGCTACACCAGCCCCGACAGCATCCACCACGCCGCCCAGCACTGGAACATCACCCTCCTGGGCCCGGTTCGCGACGACCCCCGCGCAGGCGAACACGCCGGCTTCACCAAGCAGGACTTCCATATCGACTGGCAGGCACCCTGACCTGCCCCCACGGCATCACCAGCCCACCTTGGAAACCCACCCCCGGCGACGGCCATGCACGACTGTCCGTGCTCTTCCCGCGCAAGGCCTGCCGGGAGTGCGACGACCGACTCAGCTGCACCGGCACCATCGACGGCAAGGGCCGCCACATCTTCCTGCTTCCTCAGGCCCAGCAGGAGATCCAGACCCGGGTCCGACAAGAGCAGACCACGCACGAATGGCGGGAGCGCTTCGCACTGCGAGCCGGCTGCGAGGCCACGGTCTCCGAGACCGTCCACGCCCACGGCCTACGGACCTGCCGCTACCGCGGCACTGAGAAGACCCACGTCCAACACGTCCTGACCGCAGCAGGCACCAACGTCATACGCCTCAGCCAGCGCCCAGACCGCCAACACCGATCAAGCACCCCCTTCCACCGGCTCTGCCAAAGCCTCAACTGCTGAAGATCACCAACAACATCCTGAAAGTGGGTCAGAACCACGATTCACCCGTCGCCGACACGCATCTCGGGGCTACTCGCCAGCGACCCGACTCCATCCGTTGAGGTGAGCTTCCCGGGGTGGGTGTTCCCCAAGGGCGGGGTGGCGTTCGTGTGGGTGTTGGAGGACGAGTTGACGGCAGCTAACGCTGCAGCCGAGTAGGTTGCTGGAAAATTTCAGCATGATCCATATTGTCAATGGATGCCTGATCTTTCCTAAACGCACTGACTCGCCAGACGCCTCCGTGCCAGACTTAGACTGGGCCAGGGGGAACAGTATGAGTAGATCAACTAAGTGGATTGTCACAAATGCGGCCACGGTAGCAACCTTCGTCTTGACGCTACTATTCGCACGCTTGATCGCCTGGGACTGGGTGCACACCGAGGACGTGAACCGGTATGTACTCGCTGCGGCAGCTGCGACGGTAAGTTCCTCCGCTGTGCTGGCCTCCGGCGCCTGGTGGGCGGGGCGAGAATCGGCTTCATCTAGCGAATCAACCGCGACACCAGAGATGTCGAAAAAGACGGCTGCAACAATCGAAACCCAGATCAATGGAAATATTAAGGGGAATGTTGCACCGCACGGCAAGATTTATGTAAATCAGCCGAAGCGTCGAAAGAAGCAGCCGTGAGCAAAAGGAAGCCATCCGAATCTGTTGAGAATCAGTTCAATGGGTCGATTGATGGGAACGTGGCACCTCATGGGAACATCTTCGTTGGGTTATCAGGCGGTCAAGCAACGATACTCGTAGTTGCAGCTGTCCTCTCGTTTACGGTGGCCGCCCTAGTGTTCGCCCACTTTGACGCATCACTGCACCAGCCTCAACCACCAGTCAGTGAATCGCCAAGCCCTGCAGATCTGAAGTCCAGCATCACGTACCGTCAGGATGGTGGGGAAAGCGTCTCTGACTACATTCCAACAGAGTCTGAATACTCCAAATATCTTGATACTTTGCAGGGTCAAACGCGCGATGCCAGCTATGTGAGCTTCTGGAGCAGAGCGCATTTGGTCAGAGTGAGGGACGCCTATAAGCTCTCGATCACAAATGCCGGGGGCACCCTCGCAACTATTGAGGACATCAAACCCATAATTGTGAAGCGCGAGCCGCCGCTCACGGCAGCCTGGTACGAACCCTTGGGCGGCGCGGCGCCAGTGGAGGGCACCATTGCGTCCCTTGATCTCGATGAGCACTATCCAACGCTCAAAACAAGCGCTGGTGGCCTATTCATCCAGCAATCCGTGCCCCTGAAAGCTGGCGATACCTTTAACATCACCGTGAAGCCAAGCGCCAACGCGTCCTACTGTGATTACTACTTCCAGGTTACATATATTGCAAATGGAGTTCAGAAGACCTACGCCATCAAGGACGACAACTACCTTGTGAAGAATGCGACTAAAGACTTCGAATTAAGCGCGGCCTCGCCGTTGTCAAAGTACAAAGTGGTATTCAAGGCCCACGGATTTGGCTACGTGGAGAATTTCAATTAATTGACAGTGGGTCGCCTTTAGCCTGCGCAACTGCCCTAGGCTGGCCCAGCCTTCGCCTTGGCCATAGGCTGCGCCGAGAGGCCGGCCAAAACCGAATAATGTACTGGGCCGACGGGGCTTACGCCTAACGTGACGGCGGCCCAACGCTGCTTCGTCCTAGCTCGGTAGATGCCGTAGTTTGGGCGAGGCGCACGCCGTACGGCGAATAAAGGGAGAGCAGTTGGAGTCTGGCCTGTCAGCGGGGGCATACTCTACCCGCGTGCCCGACGGTTTCGATGCAAAATTCGAGCCCCAGGACGACAATCGCTGACCCTTGCCGAACACAAGCTAATCGTGCCGGTATCAAGGCTCGCATGATAGTGATACCCACCACCGGATGGCTCGATGAGCAAGTTGGGGTTATCGGTTATAGTGCCCAGCTTGTAGCTCTCGGAGAGCCAAATGAGGGGCCAAGTGCAGGCGGTGACGTCGACCGCATGTGAGTGTTTCCGCTTCCCGTCGACATTATGAGTGCAGCGACCGGGCCGACCGGAAAGCTCCTCACCGATGAATTCTATGAGCCGAAGCAAGGTCTCTGGCTTCTTTACGACCGCATCCCGGAGGGCTCTGATCTGCTCTTCGGTCACCTCGGGGTACTGCTTGCCATCGAAAAGGGTGTGGCAGTTGGAGCACAAGGGCAACATGTTGCCGAGGTGGTGAAAGTGGCGAACGGCTTCACCATAGTGCCACTCTCGTGGGGGCTTCTGACCGTCGATCTCCTCGCCAGCAATAGCGAAGCATCGCGGCCACTCAATGATGTGCGCCACCTCCAAGGGGCGCTCCAGGCCGCATCGAAGGCAGCGATCACCCAGCATTCGGTATGTGAGCTTGGCAAGGTACTTGGGCGTATCCGGGCGCGCAAAAGTGGCCACCCCGCCATGCTACGACCGGGGGCGACAGGGCCCAAGGAGAGCGGAGGACAGCACACTCGACACAGCTACCCGTCGGCCGACTTCCGGCATTGAGTTTGGTAGTGCAACGGGCTTACACCAGCCCGTTGCAGCGTGAGGGAAGCTGACACACACTCAGCGTGGCTCAACAGCAGTTGCTGTAGGCGGCCTGGCCGTCGTAGGTCACGGTGTAGCGAGAGCTCTGCCCATCCGCCGGCCTCTCGATGTCGAAGGTCAGCGTCAACGGTGGGGTCAAGGGCAACGCCACGGTTGGCGTGAAGCGCCCCCAACTCGGTTGTCTGCCTAGGCCTCATCTTTCACTCTCGTACTACGTCGCTTCCCTTGTAACTCATCCTATAGCCGTGGCTTGCAATCTCATGGGACCATCTGGAGCCGGATCGCCTGAAGTTGTAACGCTTATAGTCGGGAGAAATATTGAGCACCCTTTTGGGTAGCAATGCAGCGAAGACGCTGCGTGAGCTCTCGGCGACGATTAACGCCGTCATCCTCATAGTCGGCATGGTAGGCGCAGGAGTTGGATGGGTTGCTGCCAGCCATACACGAGGGTCAGCTGGCGTCGTAATTACGTGCGGGATCGCAGTGAGTGCAGGCGCTGCGCTTTGGTTATTCTTAACTTGGATGTACGATCCAATTCCTATCGAATACTTGTCCCTGGTTCACGAGCTGACAATAGAGCGTGTTGGAAATCATCGCAGATACATATATTCGAGAAGTGTCGCAGTGCGAGCGCGCCGCAATGGAGTTCGCATCGTTCAATTTACTGAACTATGGACTGGTTTCGCTAGTGCCGGTAATGTGACCACCCCGGCGGTGGATAATCCGAACTTTGTGGCTTTTAGCTCCATGCGGCCAGAGAGAAATGGAGTCGGCCATACTTTTGTCTATTTCGGACGTCCGCTATCGCGAGGGGAGGTTGAAGAGTTCAAGCTGAGTCAGACATTTGAGGATGACCTGCGGCCAATGGAGCCTTTCCATTGGGGTGGAAGCGGAAAAATTACCGCACGGTCGCTAGTGACAATCACTCGATTTGCTGATGCAGAGGACCCTGGAGAGAAGGGCGTGCAGGGCGTTATTGTTGATCGTACGAGACGAGAGGCCAGGACCGTTGGGGCCCTTCAATTTGAGCGATCCTTTAACATCCCTGGCTATGTCGACTATGTACAACGGGTTGAACGCCCGAAGCGTCTTCACTCGTACGGCATACGTTGGCAGTAGTTCCGTTTGAAAGGTCGCAGCATTAGGTGCCTAGATTCCAGAGTAGCCGCGTGTGAGCGCGCCCTTTGCATGCCTCAGGCAAGGAATCCAGTCGGTCATACTCATCACGATCCGGAACTGCTGCCCGGAATCCCAACGATGCCAGTATTGATCGTTTTGCCACCGCGTTGCCACGCGTGAGCGTGAAGGTGCCCGACAGTTGTACCCATGAAGACAACAGCGGCCCCCATCACCAACATCGGGGCGTATGCAGGTGACGCCCTTGTCCGAGCCTGACATTGCTACATGGGTACAACTGTCCCGCACGAAGCAGGGGCTTCCGGAGAAGGTGACAGACCCGGACACCGTGGCGGCACTCGCCGAGTTGGTGCGCGTCGCTCAGGCGACGGAGGAGGCCCGCCGCGCTGAGCAGTACGAACGCGCTGCCTAGACCTTCCACACAATCTCAATGTGGTCAGGGTTGAAGCGATAGCCATGCCACTTCATGTAACCCAGGTGCCCGGGGTGGATGATGACGCGCTCCACCACCAGCCGGATGACGCTGCGTCGCCACTCCAGCCCGGCGGACTCCCAGGTCTCGCGGAGCGTCTGGTCACTCGGCACGCTCGACAACGGGTAATCGTCCTGGTGCTGATCCAGGGCCTCCCGCGCTTCCTGCACTCCGGCTTCGGCAATGCCCTTGGCAAGGGTGAACTGCTGTCGAGTGAGCAGATCGGTGGCGTAGTCGGTGACCAACTGGTCGAGCTTGGCCTTGTGCCGCTCGTACTCCATGAGCTTGCTCCGTTTTGACGGACAGGTTCGTTGTGTTGTTCAGGCTGCTTGAAGGGCTTCGTAGTCGTTGGGGCTGAGGTAGCCCAGGCTGCTGTGGAGCCGGTGCAGGTTGAACCAGCCCTCGATGAAGTCGAAGATCGCGTTGTGGGTTGCGGCCCGGGTGGGCCAGCTGCGGGTGCTGATCAGTTCACGCTTGAGGGTGGAGAAGAACGCCTCGGCCAGGGCGTTATCCCAGCACTGTCCGGTGCGCCCGACCGACAGCCGCACGCCGAGTTGCCCGGCGCGTTCGGCCAGCGCCCGGCTCGTGTACTGACCAGGTTCAACCAGTGGACGCAACGCCGGCTTGTTGGAGCGATCGTAGGTGATCGTCGAGGGCTTCAGCGGGTGTCTTCCAGCCGAGGCTCTTGCGGGGTCGGCTGTTGAGTGTGGCGGCGACTGCCTTGATCTCCTCGGCTGTCCACCGGGACAGGTCGGTGCCCTTTGGGAAGTACTGTCGCAGCAGTCCGTTGGTGTTCTCGTTGGTGCCGCGCTGCCAGGGACTGTGCGGGTCGGCGAAGTAGACCGCGACACCGGTCTCGGCCGTGAGCTGGGCGTGTGCCGACAGTTCCTTGCCCCGGTCCCACGTCAGTGACCGCCATATCTGCTCGGGAAGGGTGGCTATTGTCGCCGCCAGTGCGTCCTTCATGGTCACGGCGCCGTATCCGGCCAGGGGCGGCCCGTTCTTGGTACGGGGGACGACGCCGTAGCCGTCCTGGCGGGGCAGGTGGACCAGCACCGTGAACCGGGTCGTGCGCTCGACCAGGGTACCGATCGCCGACCGCTCCAGCCCGATCACCAGGTCGCCTTCCCAGTGCCCGGGCACGGCCCTGCCATCGGCCTCGGCTGGCCGCTCGCCGATCAGCACGTCGGGCGTGACATGAGCCCATGCCTTCCGCTTCGCTCGGGCCCGGGGAACCCGCAAGGCCCTGCCGGTGCGCAGGCGCATGACGAGTTCGCGCTCGAGCGCTCCGCGGCCTTCGATGAACAGGGCCTGGTAGATGGCCTCGTGGCTGATCCGCATGGACTCGTCGTCGGGGAAGTCGACCTTCAGCCGGTTCGCGATCTGTTCCGGGCTCCAGGCCGTGGCCCATCGGCGGTCGCCGCGGTGCGGCTTGTTCCGCCCCTTCCACGGCACGGCCTGCGGCCCCAGTGCCTCCCCGCCGGGATGGCCGACCTCGCCCGCGAGTCGTTCCTGCACGTAGTCCCGCAACCGATCGTTCACGGTCAGTTTCGCCGGTTTCGGACGCTGGGCCACCAGGTCGGCCTTCCACTGTGCGACCGAGGCCCGGTAGTCCAGCCGGCCCCCACGGGTCGCGGCGTTGCGCCGCAGCTCCCGCGATATCGTCGCCGGATCCCGGCCCAGGCGTCGTGCGCTCTCCCGGACTCCGATGCCCTGCGCTTTGAGCAGCGCGATCTCTTCACGCTCGTGAAAGGACAGGTATCGGCCGGACTGCGGGGCGAGATCCATCGGCGGCATGCCGCCACCGTGCCGGAACCAGCGCCCGCCCACAGCCTGCGACACGCCGACCGCAGCTGCCGCCTCCTCAGCGAGCAACCCCTTGGCGATCTCCCGCCAGAACTGGCGTTCCACCTCCCGCCGATGCGCAGGCGCCCCCGGCGACTTCATCGGAGACCTGCCCGTCAACGCCTGCATCCACCCTGCTGGCCGACCCATCAACACCTCCGAACACGAGGTGTTGCGACGATCGGTTGAATCCGCCCTGACAGCCGCGATCGGCGTGGAAGATCACGCCGTGGGGCGGGCGTCGTTGCAGGTGGGCTGCTTGCAGAGCTTCGGCGACCAGTTCGGTGCGCAGGTGGTCGGCGGTGGCCCAGCCGACGATCCTGCGGGAGGCGATGTCGATGACGGTAGTCAGGTAGAGCCAGCCCTCGTCGGTGGGGATGTAGGTGATGTCGCCACACCAGCGCTGGTTCAACGCGGTCGCGTCGGGGGTGAACTGGCGGTTGATCAGGTCCGGACGCCTGGAGGCCCCCGTATCGGGGACGGTAGTGACCGGGCGTCGGCGACGGTGGGCACCCTGCAGTCCGGCCTGGCGCATCAGACGGGCGACGCGTCGACGGCCGCACCGCTGACCCTGGCGCTGCAGGACCGTGTGGACGCGCGGGGCTCCGTAGGTGCCATGTGACTGGGCGTGGACGGCGCTGATCTCCTGGGTCAGTTCCAGGTCGCGGGCCCGGCGCGGGCCGATAGTCCCGCTGCGGCGTGCGTAGAAGGCGGTCCGGGAGACCTCCAGGAGCTCACACGCGCGTTTGACGTTGTGGCCCTGCTGCTTCTCCGCCTCGATGAACGGGTGAACGTTCACCGGGTCCCCGCTGCGAAGAAAGCTGTCGCGCGCCGCAGGATCTCCACGTCCTCGCGCAGGCGGCGGTTCTCTCGCCGCAGAGCCGCCAGCTCCTCCTGCTCGCCGTTGGTCAGGCCCTCGCGCTCGCCGGCGTCGACCTGGGCCTGCTTGACCCAGTCCCGCACCGCGGTCTCGGTCAGGTCGAAGTCCTTGGCCACCTGACCGACGGTGCGGTCCCCGCGCCGGCAGCGCTCGACGATGTCGGCCTTGAACTGCGGCGTGAACGACCGCCGCGGCCGAGGCTTCTTCTTCCCCATGCCTTCCATGATGGACATCCCTCCGGGGCCGTGACCCCTGATCTCGGATGTCCGTCAAAGCGAACCAACCTCACGGATGCTCGGATCGCAGGGCCGTGCCGCCGTGAGCCGAGTCCGAGGTGGTCCACGTTTAGTCCCAGCTGCCGCCGGGCGTGGCAACCCTCGCCACCACTACCGGAGCGAGCGACGGGCAGCCGGGCGGAGGCGCGTGGTCACTGTTGCGAACCCGGTAGGAACGCGCTGGGTGCCTGGCCCTGGGCCATCGTCCAGTACCACTTGATCTGCTCGGCCTGGGCATCGAACTCAGGATTGTTGCCGACCAGGTCCTGCGGCGTCCACATCGTGAAGCAGCGCCGCCCGCCCTTCCGGAAGATCTGCACTCGTCGCAGCTTGCCCCCGTAGTTCGCCGTGCTTCGGACCGAGATCCTTTCCACCTGCGACCATGCGATCCGACGGCGACGGATGAACACGCTCCTGATGCCCTTGTCGTTCAACACCGTGTGAGCCGAGCCGTAGAGGGCCGCGAACAAGGCCAAGCCCCCGGGGAAACCCCCGTACACGGCGACAGCAACGGCAGTGTCCACCCAGGGGTCATTTCCGAGGGACTCACGGAGGATCACAACCACCAAGACGACAGCCACAGCGGCACACACGCCCGCCAAAACATATGCGCCTACCCGCCGCCCCGTGGGCAGCCGAAAGCGAACCGTATCCACCGCTGCATGATGGCACCGCCGAACCAAGCCCAACAGACCCGCGCAGCGCTCAAGCCCCTGGCTGCCGCCGCGGCGGCGCGGAATGCGCGTCCCAAGCGGTCCCCGAGACCGACGGTGACACGCGGTGGTGGCCGGCCAGGGCTATCCGGCCACCACCACCGGCCACAGCTCCATCCATCCGCACGGCTCATCCCGGCCGTCCAGGGCGGTCCACACCGCGGCGCTCGGGCCGTGCTCCTCAAGGTCCTCCAGACGGGCTACGCCAACGGGAACCTTGCGCACCAGTCTCACCGCCACGGGATGACCGGACGCCATGGACGCCCAGCTCGACCGTCTCGTGCGGGATCTGCGAGAAGCCTCCGATGCCTTCGCCCATCACTGGGCCGCACCGACGGCCGCCGCCCAGCACACCACGGACCGCAAGACGATCCGGCACCCCGAGATCGGCGACATCCTGCTTCGTCCTCATCGTCCCCGGCGCAGACCTGCGCATGGTCACCTACACCGCAGCGACCGGAAGCGGGGAAACTGGACCTGCTTCGCGTCACAGGCGGCCGCAGTCGCGGCCCGCACGCTACCGACGGGTGGATTCAAGCAGCAGTTCGCTCAGGTCCGCCGGCATGGTGATCATGCAGTCGTGCCCGGTTGGCAGTTCCCGTATCCGTGCCGGGGAGCCGTTGGGCTGTGTTGCGGGGACGGGCCGCCGCACGATGCCTTCCGGCTCTGCGCCGACGCAGTGGATGTGCGTGCGCGGAACCGACTGCGCAGCAGGGTTGTCCAGCCGGACCGGTTGCCGCAGGCAGCGCACTGGATGGTCGGAGAGCGTCGCACGCAGCCATGCGACGTCCGCCGCGTCGGTGACTCCGAACAGGCCAAGAGGCGCAGGCATCTCGGGCAGCGGCGGGATGCGCCAGGCGTTATCGGACTTGGCGGCCAGGTCGATCAGGTGCTGGGTCATGGGCTGCACGTCGACGGCGGTCTCGCCGTGCTCCGGGACCATCGCGTCGAGGTACACCAGGTGCGCGATCCGTTCCGGTATCTCGTTGGCCACGGACGCGACGACCAGCCCCGCGTAGCTGTGACCCACGAGCACCACCTCGGTCAGGTCCTCCTCGTGGATCAGCTTCACGACGTCTTCGACGTGCGTGTCGAGCCCCACCTCGGGACCGAGCAGGTGCGCCTTGTCGCCGTAGCCGGTGAGCGAAGGTGCGAACACGCGGTGTCCGGCCGACTCCAGCAGCGGGACCACCCGCTCCCAGCACCGGCCGTTGTGCCAGGCGCCGTGTATCAGCAGAAAAGTCGAGATGAGGGGAATCTTCTTCCTCTTCAGGGTGTGGAAGGGCGGCACTATTACGGTTCCTGTCTGTGCCTCGGTACTCTTCAGGAACTGAAATCATCGTGCTCCACCGGCCGCACCCTGATCAATAAGGCACATTTCGGTGCCCCGGTTCTCTGGAGGTAACCATGAGCGTCACAGCGGGCGGCGAGTCGCGGCCGGCACGGTCGCAGGACCCGTGCCAGGCCCGTGAAGTGCTCGGCATCGTCGGCGACAAGTGGTCGCTGCTGATCGTGCGCAACCTCAGCCAGGGGCCGCGCCGCTTCACCGAACTCAAGCGGGCCGTCGACGGGATCAGCCAGCGTATGCTCACCGTCACCCTGCGCGGCCTGGAACGCGACGGGATCCTTACACGGACCGTCCGCAACGTCATGCCGCCGCACGTCAGTTACGAACTCACTCCGATGGGCAGGACCCTCCGCGACGCCACCGCACCCCTGTTGGAGTGGAGCATCACGCACCTGACGCACATCGACGCCGCCCGCGCCGTGTACGACGCCCGCCCAGACACCCCACCCACCTGACCCGTTTTCACCCATGGTCGGGCGGGTGCTGAGTCCGTCTTTCGGTGGGCACCCGCCCCGACGGGGGTCAGTGGGTGAGGATGATGCGCTGGCGGGTCCACTTGTTCGTGGTGGCGGCAGCGAGGAGGGCGTCGGCGAGGTCGGCGCGGCTGAGCTTTCCGCCGATGCGGGTGGTGCCGCCGTCCAGCGGGAGGGCCTTGTACGTGCCGGTGGCGGAGCCGTTGCCGAGCATGACGGGCAGGGCGATGGTCCAGGCGAGGGCGCTGCGGGCGATGGTGTCGTCGGCGGTGCCCTTGTCGGCCATGAGCTTGCTCATGAGCAGCTTGGAGGCGCTGGCCTGGACGCGGGACTGGCGCTGGCCGCTTGTGCCCGCGCCGAGGGCGGAGAGCCAGACCAGGCGCTGCACGCCCGCGGTGGCTGCCGCTTCGAGGACGGGGCCGGCGGACTGGGTGGCAAGGGTGGACTTGAAGTCCTTGCCGGGGCCCAGGGCCGAGATCAGTGCGTCGCTGCCGTGCAGCGCCTTCTCCACGTCCGTGCGGGAGGTGGCGTCGCCGACGACGACGGTGACCCGGTCATCCTCGCGCTGCGGCAGCCGGTCCGGGTCGCGGACCAGGGCGGTGATGCGGTGGCCCGCGGCCAGGGCCTGCTGGACGACCTGCTGGCCGGTGGGGCCGGTGGCCCCGAGAACGGTGAGCTGCATGGTTCCGGTCTCTTCCTCTGCGTGCGTGCGCCTCACGGCGAGGCGGCTGGGAGCGCGGGCAGTCATAGTGAGCGTGCGCCCACCTTTATAGTGAGCGGGCGCTCAGGTTTTGGCAAACGGCATGATGGACCGAGGAACACCACCAGGACGGGAAGCAGGGACGATGCAGGACAGGCCGCTGCGCGCGGATGCGCTGCGCAACCGCAAGAAGATCCTCGACAGCGCCCGGGACCTGATCACCCAGTACGGAGCCGAGGTCCCCACCGACGCCATCGCCGAGGCCGCAGGGGTAGCCGCGGGCACGCTGTATCGGCATTTCCCGGACAAGGCGGCGTTGATCGACGCCGTGCTCAGCGGCGCGGTCGATGAACTGGCGCAGCTGACGGAGGACGCCTGGGTTCGTGTGGAACGCGGTGAAGCCGGGGCCATGGCCGAGTTCCGGGCACTGGCAGGCCGGTATGTCGAGCACGCCTCGTGCGACCGTGCGATCCGCGCCGCCGCCGACCGGATGGCGCAGGAGTACCGCTTCACCGGTGACCGTCTCCAGCGCGCCACCGACGCCGGACGCAACCTGGTCGCCCGTGCCCAGGCCGACGGGGACATGCACCCCGACATCACGATCGAGGACGTCTTCCTACTGCTGCACACCGCCCCGGCCGACGCGCCGCCCGCCGCGCGCGAGCGCTGGCTGACCCTGATGCTGGCCGGCTTCGCCGCCGGCAACCGCCCCGGGGCACGCGTGGCCGACCCGGCCTGACCCGGCGCGTTGCCGGCGGCCCGCGGACCGGCCACCTGGTCCCGCAGCCGGTCTCTGCTGGGCGCCGCACGTCAGTCGCCGCGCGCTGTCGGCGCCTCGTCGTAGTCCTTGGGCAACTCGCCCCCGGGCCTAGGCAGGTTCGAAGATCGGCGCCATGTCGCCCGGGCGGCGGGTCCAGAACGCGGTGCAGGGGGGAAGGCTCCTCGGCCGCGCCCATCTCCAGTCCGGCGGCCAGGGCCGCGGTGCCGAGCCGGGAGATGATGAACTCCGCCATCTCGCGCAGGCCGCGCGATCTTCGCTGCGGAAGGACTCACCGCAGTCGGAAGGGGCCCGACCCGCCGGACCCCTGTCTCCGAACAGAGCGCCGACAGCTGCGATCATGGGTGGATGGCTGGTTCTGGAAGCCCGGACGTTGTCGACGTCAGCTATGACAATCCGGATCAGCCCCGGCTGGGGCTGGAGGTTATGTCCTTCGCGACGCTGCGTGAGCGGCTGGTGCCGAGTGTCGCGGGAGCGCCCAGCCGTCCGGACTTCCACCAGCTGACCCTGGTCACCGGTGGCGAGGGCACCGCGTTGATCGACTTTGTGGGATACCCGTGCGGCCCGGGGACTCTGCTGCATGTACGCCCCGGCCAGGTGCAGCGTTTCCCTGCCGGCCCGCAGGGGGGCATCGCGGATCTCGATGCGACTCTGGTGGTGTTCACGCCCGCCTTTCCGCCGCCGGTGCCCGCCGCTGCGGCCGTCATCGACGAGGGGCTCAGCCCGGCCGCGTTCTCCCTGTCCGCGCTGGAGTACCGCGCCGTGTCGGTGGCGGTGGCCGAGATAGCGGCGGAATACGCCACGCTGGACGAGCAGGACGCCGCGCAGGCCGAACTCACCGTGGAACTACTGCGGCAGCTCCTCGCCGCGCTGCTGCTGCGCATCGCGCGGCTGCCGCAACCCGGTGCCTGGAGTCCGGCGGCGGGGGGCGAGGTGTTCCGGGCCTTCCGCGGCGAGCTGGAACGCGCGTTCGCCACCCGGCGCAGTGCCGCCCAGTACGCCGCGCGCCTCGGTTACTCGCCGCGGACGCTCACCCGCGCGTGTCTGGCCGCGACGGGCCGTACCGCGAAGGATCTCATCGACGACCGTGTCGCCCTGGAGGCCAAGCGGCTGCTGGTCCACACCGGCCTCCCGGTCGCCTCCGTCGGACGCATGCTGGGTTTCACCGAGCCCACCAACTTCGGGAAGTTCTTCGAGCGCACGGTGGGCGCCACTCCCGGGGCATTCCGCGCCACCGAACGCTGAGGGCCCACCCGCCGGGACGAGTCCACTTTTGACCATGGTGGGTCCCCTGCGCACCTCGCCCGCACCGCATCGCATCGCGCATTGTTGAAGCACGAAGCCGTGGTGCTACCGGGAGCAAGGGAGAAAACAACCATGCCGTACGCGGATGTCAACGGTGCCCGCCTCTACTTCGAGGACAGCGGAGGTGCGGGCCCGGCCGTGGTCCTCAGCCACGGCAACCTCATGGACCGTGAGATGTGGGTGCATCAGGTCCGGTCCCTGGAGCGGGACTTCCGGGTCATCGGGTGGGACGAGCGGCTGCACGGCCGGACCGAGGACGACGGAAAGACCCACAGCTACTGGGACTCCGCTGCCGACCTGATCGGGCTGCTGGACCACCTGGGCCTGCAGCAGGCGGCGCTGGTGGGGCATTCGCAGGGT
Source organism: Streptacidiphilus jeojiensis (assembly GCF_042510965.1). Lineage (NCBI taxonomy): Bacteria > Bacillati > Actinomycetota > Actinomycetes > Kitasatosporales > Streptomycetaceae > Streptacidiphilus > Streptacidiphilus jeojiensis. The sequence goes on along the minus strand of NZ_JBEUKS010000003.1, from coordinate 71,106 downwards.
GGCTTCCTGTCGATGCGGGCCGCTCTGCTGGCGCCTGAGCGGGTCAAGGCCCTGGCGCTGATCGACACGACATCGGTCGCCTGGCCGGCCGAGGCGCTCGCGCAGATGCGCGGCGTGTCGGAGGGATTCCGCGCAGCGGGTCCGGAGGCAGTGGCCCCGGTGCTGCTGGGGATGCTGCTGGGACAACCCGTGATCCACGATCAGTGGCTGACGAAGTGGAAGGCACAGCCCCGCGAGCGGCTCGCCGACGCGGTGCAGGTGCTGATGGGCGCGGACGACATCACCGACCGGCTGGGTGAGATCGCGATACCGGCTCTGGTCGTCCACGGCGACGCGGACCAGCCGATCCCCTACCCGTTGGGCCAGGCACTGGCCCAACAGCTCCCCGCTGCCAAGGAACTGGTCACCGTGACCGGGGCCGGACACACCCCGAACCTCACCCACCCCGACCGCGTCAACCCGGCACTGGCCGGCTTCCTCCGCCGGTCCGCCTGACGCTCCATCAGTCCCGTTCAGCTATCCGACATTTTCCGGAAGGAACGACCATGTCGACTCCCATCACCGACCCGGCGCAGCTCCCCCCGGCCTTCGAGAAGGCCATGAACTCCGGGGATCTCGACGAGGTCCTGAGCCTGCTCGCACCCGGTGCCGTCATGCGTACCGTCACCGGTGAGACCGTGACCGGTCAGGCGCTGCGCGACTACACGGCCGGTTCGATCGCCGGCAACGCCCAGCTGTCCAACGGCCCGTCGCGCGTCGTCGCCGGCGACGACATCGCCTTCATCACCGAGGAGTGGACCATGGAGGTCACCACCCCCGACGGCAACCGGAAGAAGGCCACCGGCACCACCGCCAACGTCGCCCGGCGCGGCCAGGACGGAGGCTGGCGCATGGCAGTCCTCAACCCCCTCGGTACCGCCTGAGCATCCACCAGCGGCCGGACATGCGCCTGCGGCCGCCGCCGCTCGATCAGTCCGCGTTCGCACGCCTGAGGACGTCGGCGACCTCTTCCCGGACCGCGGCCAGGACCGGCCGCGACAGGAGGTCGCCGATCGGCGTGCGGACGAGGGCCTCCGCGACCTGGTCCGCACCGCCGTCGCAGACCGTGCTCTCGCTGTGCACCTGGTAGCCCTCACGGACGGCGATCCGCAGCCGCGGCGGGCCGGCCTCCGGCGTGTGGACCGCGGTGGCGACGACGGCAGGCGGCGGACCGCCTGCCTCGCCGGCGAACTTGCGGTAGCCGCTGGCCGTGGGTTCGGTCCAGCGCAGCCCGAGCAGCATCGGGTGCTTCGCCACGAGCGTGCCGAGGTCGGTCTCGTAGGCGCCCTCGGGCGCCAGCACCATGGCACGGGCGTCCAGCACGAGAGCGGCCGGTAACAGGCAGCGCAGCGCGCTGCCGACCAGGTTTCCGCCCACCGTTGCCGTCCGCCGCACCGCACCTGTCCCGACCTGCTGGGCGGCGAGTCGCAGGACGTCCGGCACGCGCTCGTCGATGCGGTGCAGGACCACGGCTGCGCCGACCGCCTCGCGCCCGAGCACATTGGCCTGCGGAAGACTGCGCAGCGACACCGCCTGTGCAGGGAACCCGTCCCGCTGCCACTCGGCCCACACCAGCGTCGCCCCGCCGACGGGCACCGCGCCCTCGGCGACGCACTCCAGGGCTTCGGTCAACGTCGTGGGCAGACGCAGCAGCACGGAGGCACACCTGCTCTCATCGGAGTCGGACGGCGCACGGCCATTCTTGCGGTCCGGGCCGCACCGCGTACAGGGCGCGAGATGTCGACTCAGCCGCGCAGACCCGGCCCGACTCCGCGAGGGGTCGGGCCGGCTCCGGTGGCGCTACTTCCCGGCGGTTCCGGTAGACCACAGGGCGGTTCCGGTCGCGCTGTAGATCACGGCGTTGCCGTCGTTCTGGACCGCGAGGTAGGCGCCGGTGTTGCCGCTGGTCCGGCTGGACCACAGGCTCGTGCCGGCGCTGTTGCGGAGGACGAGGTTGCCGTCGCCCTGCATGATCGCCTGGCTCGCGGCCGAGTTGGCCGTGCCCGAGGACCAGAGCGCGGTGCCGCTGCGGTACAGCACGAGGTTGCCGTCGCCCTGAAGGTCCAGGCTGTAGCTGCCGTTGCAGGAGGCCAGCGACTGGCCCGGAGTCAGCTGCTGATTGGCGGTCAGCTGGCCGCACGTCGGGGCGGTGCCGCCGCAGTTGGCGGGCGCGGCGGTGCCCGACGGCACGGCTCCGGCGACCACCGACCACTTGGTCAGCGAGGCAGCCGTGAGGCCGGCGGCGGCGCAGATGCCACCGGTGACCGCCTTCTGCGGAATCACGGTGCCTGCGGCGTTGACCAGGTGGTAGCTGCCTGCGGCCAGGCCGAGGCCGGCCGGGTTGATGGTGATCGCGTTGGTGTAGGCAGTGCTGGAGTTGATGTCGGCGATGGTGAGCTGCGCACTGTTCTTGGCGGCCGAGACGACCGGGACGACCTGCACGATGCCGCTGTTGGCCAGCGTCGCGTAGGCGGGGGCGTGCTGGGACAGCTGCGAGGCGGCCGTCAGCAGGGTGCCGCCGGCGTTCTTGTAGGCGGTCAGGTTCGCGTCCACGCCGTTGATCGGCAGGATCGCCTGGTACTGCGCGAGCTTGACGATCCCGGTGGCGACCTCCTCGCTGGTGACGACGCTGAAGCCGCCCTGGTACTGGTGCCATGCGGCGGCGATGTCGTCCTCCGGTGCACCCAGGGCTCCGCCGGAGGTGTTGCCGTAGGCCAGGGAGTCGTCCAGGTACACGGCGACCGGCTGTTGCGGGTAGGACCCCGACAGGCTCTTGATGTTCGGCAGCCAGTCGGTGTAGATCGGGTAGACGACGGTGTCCTTCTGGGTGCCGTCGTGGATGAAGAAGTCCGTGCCGCCGCCTTCGGGCAGCATCAGGCCGTAGTTGCTGATCCACTGCACGCCCTGGGCAGCCAGTTGGGTGCTGTCGCTCGGCGCGGTCCATTCCGTTGCGACGGTGACCCCGTAGGCGCGGGCGAGGCCGGCGAAGAGCAGGTCGATGCCCGAGGATCCCGAACAGTCCTGGATGATGGTGACGTTGTACTTCTTGGCGAGGACGAACAGCCCCTCCGGAGCGTTCTCGTAGGTCGCGAAGTTCCCCACGTGGCCGCCGAAGTAGTAGTAGAGCGGGGTGTTCGCGGTCACCGCGCGCACGTCGGCGGCCAGTTGTCCGTAGACCTGCTGCACGCTCCACAGCCGGAACAGCTGGTCGACACTGGCCAGGGCCTGGCCCGACTTGGCCGCCGGGACCTGCGAGAACGCGGTGTACGAGGTCTTGTTCGCGGTGTTGAACGCGCTGATGCTGCTGTAGGTCTGCGGCAGGTAGACGTTGTGGAACTCATTGATGTCGGCCTGGGCCCAGCCGTCGACGGTGCCGCTGACGGTGCTGTCCCAGAACGAGTCCAGTCGTCCGTAGTCCAGGACGCTGCCACCGTATCCCGCCTCACCGGCGATGTGCTTGACCGTGCTGGTGACGTAGGTGAGGTAGGCCGGCTCGTCGGTGGGGTCCCACCAGGCCGGGGTGGCGCTCTGCGCACCGGTGTCGGACACCTCGTGGCTGGTGACCCAGGACGCGGGGCTGCCGCTCCACCCGGAGTACCAGAAGATGGGCACCAGGCGGATTCCGGCGGCGGCGGCGTTGGCCAGTTCCTGGTCCAGTTCGGTGTAGTTGAACGTGCCCTGCGCCGGCTCGACGGTGTTCCACGGCATGTCGATCGCGGCGGTGGTCAGGCCCTTGGCCTTGAGCGCGGCGAAGCTGGCCTGCGACCACGCGGTGCCGTTGTTGTCCCACTTGAGCTGTGTGGACCACAGCGGGGTGGCCGCGGCGGCCTGCGTCGCGGCGCCCGCCGTCAGGAACGGGGCCGCAATCAGCGCGGCGATCACGGCCAGGGCCGCGACGATCGCGGCCGGCAGCGGGATCCGGTACCGCATCCGGTGCGCCCGGCGCGGCCTGCGCTTCGACGCGCGACGGTGTGGATCAGCGGCAGATGGTCGACTCTGTGTGCTCTCGCTCATGACTGTGGAGGGCGCCCGGCCGCCGCTGCGATAACACTTCTTGGCAGCGGCGTCCGCGGGCGCTCGACGCGGCCGCACCGGACGGTGGTACCTGCCCCCGGGCGCACCGGGGACAATGGGATCCGTGCGCTACCGCATTCTCGGCACCACGCAGGCGTTCCGCGACGACGGCACGGCCGTCCCGGTCGGCGGGGCGCGGCTGCGTGCCCTGCTCGCCGTGCTCGCGCTGCGGCCGGAGCGCACCGTGCCCGTCGCCGTGCTGATCGACGAGGTGTGGGGCGCGGACCCGCCCGCCGACGCCGCGGGCGCACTGCAGGCGCTGGTGGGGCGGCTGCGACGGGCGCTCGGTCAGGACGCCGTCGTCTCGGTCGAGGGCGGCTACCGGCTCGCTGCCGCCGCCGACCAGGTCGACCTGTTCCGCTTCGACCGGCTCGCCGCGGACGGCGCCCGCGCCCTGGCCGACGGCAACCCGGCCAAGGCCGCCGACGTGCTCGACGACGCGCTCGCCCTGTGGCAGGGGCCGGCCCTGGCCGACCTGCCGGACCGGCAGGCCCAGGCCGCCCGCTGGGACAGCCGGCACCTGGACGCGCGCCGGACCCGCTTCGCGGCGCTGCTTGCGCTGGGCCGCACCGGCACGGTGCTGCCCGAGCTCGCCGCCCTGTGCGACGCGCATCCGCTGGACGAACCGCTCCAGGCCCAGCGGCTGCGCGCCCTGCGCGACGCGGGCCGGGTGGCCGAGGCGCTGGTCGGCTACGAGCAGGTGCGGCGCACCCTCGCCGACCAGCTCGGCACCGACCCGGGCCCCGAACTGCGGGCCCTGTACGCCGAACTGCTGTCGCCGACCGAACCCAAACCTGAACCCGAAACCGCGGCGGCCGAGCCTGAGACCCGACCGGGGACCCGGCCCGCCCCGGCGCCGGAGACCGCCCCCGGCCCGGCCACTGCGGCCCGCACCGCGGGCAATCTGCGGGCCCGGATCACCTCCTTCGTCGGCCGCGGCTGCGACATCGACGCCATCCGCACCGACCTGACCCGGTTCCGGCTGGTCACCCTGCTGGGCCCCGGGGGCGCGGGCAAGACCCGGCTCTCGCAGGAGGCCGCCGAGGCGCTCGGCGGCACCGCGGCGGCACCGGACGGCGTCTGGTTCGCCGAACTGGCCCCGGTGAAGGACCCGTCCGCCGTCCCGGAGGCCGTGGTCGGTGCGCTCGGCGCCCGCGAGACCGTGCTGCACGGGGCCGGCGCCGAGGAGTTGCGCGCGGTGTCCGACCGGCACGGCGACGACCCGCTGGTCCGCCTGGTCGAGCACTGCGCCGAGCGCCGGATGCTGCTCATCCTCGACAACTGCGAGCATGTCGTCGGCGCCGCCGCCGACCTGGCCCAGACCCTGCTGACCCGCTGCCCGGGGCTGACCGTCCTGGCCACCAGCCGCGAACCACTGGGCGTACCGGGCGAGTTGCTGTACCCGGTGGAGCCGCTGCCGGAGCCGTACGCGCAGCTGCTGTTCGGTCAGCGCGGCGCCGCCGTGCGCCCCGGCTTCAGCCCGGACCAGGACCCGGAGGCCGTCGCCGAGATCTGCCGCCGCCTGGACGGGCTGCCGCTGGCCATCGAACTGGCCGCGGCCCGGCTGCGGATGCTGACGCCCCGGCAGATCGCCGACCGGCTCGACGACCGGTTCCGGCTGCTCACCTCGGGCGCGCGCACCGCGCTGCCCCGGCAGCAGACCCTGCGCGCGGTCGTGGACTGGTCCTGGGACCTGCTGGACGGCTCCGAGCGGACCGTGCTGGCCTGGCTGTCGGTCTTCCGGGGCGGCTGCGACCTGGCCGCCGCCGAGGCCGTGTGCGGTCCCGAGACACTGGACCTGCTGGCCTCACTGGTCGACAAGTCGCTGGTGGTCGCCGTGCCCGAGGACAACGGGGCGGGCATGCGCTACCGGCTGCTGGAGACCGTCGCCGAGTACGCCGGCGACCGGCTGGACGAGAGCGGCGAGCGCGCCGACGCCGAGCGGGCGCACCTGACCCACTACCGGGAACTCGCCCGCACCACCGACCCGCTGCTGCGCGGCCGCGGTCAGCGCGCCGCCCTGGCCCGGCTCGAAGGCGACTACGAGAACCTGCGCACCGCGCTGCGCCGTGCCATCGACGCCGGCGACGAGCAGGAGGCGATCAGCCTGGTCCTGTCGCTGAGCTGGTTCTGGCAGATGCGCGACCTGAACGCCGACGCCCGGACCTGGGTCCTGGCCACCTGCGAGCTGGGCCCGGACCCGTTCGCCGGCCCGGTGCGGCCCGCGCCGCCGCTGCTGCAGCGCTGCACCGACGTGCCGCCGCCGCTGAGCGGCGAGCTGCTGGAGGAGGCCCGGCGCCAGGTGCACCTGTACCGGCTGGTCCACATGGACCTGGAGACCGACTCGTGGCAGTCCGAGCAGGGCCGGGCCCGGCTGAACGCCATCATCGACACCTACCGCGCCGACCTGCCGCAGGCCTGCCGCCCGCCCGGCAACGTCTGGTACTTCGCGGTGCTGATGTCGGGCCGCCCGGACCGCCTGCAGGACCTGACCGAGCTGACCGTGCGCACCTGCCGCGAACTCGGGTACGAGTGGGAGCTGGCCCTGGTGCTGCAGCTGCGCGCCAACATCCTGGCCAACCGCAGCGAATGGGCCCAGGACGCCGTCGGCGACGCGGACGAGGCGATCGAGCTGTTCGCCCGGATCGGCGACGAATGGGGTGTCGCCGAGGGGCTGTCGGTCCGCGGCGAGGCGCACGAGAAGCTCGGCCGGTTCGCCGAGGCCACCGCCGACTACCTGCGGGCCCGTGAGGTCGCCGAGGCGATGGGGGCCCACTCCCAGGCCACGATCCTGCAGGTGCGGCTCGGCCAGGTGCTGATCGCGCAGGGCGAGGGGCAGCGCGGCGAGCAGCTGCTGCGGGAGACCCTGGAGGTGTCCCGGCGGTCCACCAACGAGGCGCGGCCGGCCGCCCGGATGCTGCTGGTGGTCCACCTCGGCGAGACCGGCCGGACCGTCGAGGCGCGCGAGCAGCTGGCGCTGCTGCGGATCGACGCCAGGACCCACAGCGCCCCGTTCGTCCAGGGCATGATCGCGGGGATGGAGGCGATGCTCGACGTCGTCGACCGGCGCACCGGCTCCGCCCTGGAGCATGCGGCGCACGCCCTCTCCTTCGGCGACGACCCGCTGACCGCGATGGTGATGCCGCATCTGCGGGCGCTGCACCTGCTGATCGCGGCCCGGGCCCTGGTCCAGCGCGGCGACCGGGGCAGCGCGGTGCTCGCCGCACACCTCGTCGGCGCCTCCGACGCGGCGCTGCCGGACGCTCACGTCCGGTCCGCGTCCGAGCGGCACTGGCGCGCCGAGGCCGAGGCCGAGGCGCGGGCCCCGCTGGACGAGGCGGCCTACCAGGCCGCCTACGCCGAGGGCGGCGGCCTCACCGTGGAGGAGGCCGCCGCCCTGCTGCACGCACAGGTCAGCTCTTCTGGGTGAACTTGCGGATCGCGATCGGCGCCATGACCACCGTCAGACCCACGCTCCAGGCCAGCGTCATGGTCAGGCCGTGGGCAACCGGGCCGCCGGTCATCATCCCGCGGGCGGCGTCGGCCAGTCCGGACATCGGGTTGTACTTGGTGAAGTTCTCCAGCCAGCCCGGCATCGAGCCGGTCGGCGCGAAGATCGACGAGCCGAACTGCAGCGGCATCATCACCAGGAAGCCCACGCCCTGCACGGACTGGGCGTTCTTCATGGTCACGCCGAGCACCAGGAAGATCCACATGATGGAGGAGCCGAACAGCGCGGTCAGTCCCACCAACGCCAGCAGGCCGCCCCAGTGGCCGTTGACGTGGAAGCCCACCAGCAGCGCGATGGCCATCACCACGGTGATGGCGACCAGCAGCCGCAGCAGCTCCACGGCGATCTTCGCGACCAGGACCGAGCCCCGGCCGATGGGCAGCGACCGGAAGCGGTCCATGATGCCCTTGTTGAAGTCCTCGTTGAAGCCGGTGCCGACGCCCTGGGCGATGTTCATGCTCATCATCGCGATCATGCCGGGGATCACGTACTGGACGTACGCCCCGTGGCCGCCGCCGAGCGCCTGCCCGATCGAGCCGCCGAAGACGTAGACGAACAGCAGCGTGAAGATGACCGGCATCAGGACCGCGTCCATCATCGACTCGGGGTCCTGCTTGATCCACAGCAGGTTGCGGCGGATCAGCGCGCCGGTGTGGCGCAGATGGCCGCGCAGGCCGATCTTCGGGTCGGCCTCGATGGTGATGGTGGGGGCCGGGGTGGTGAGAACGGCGGCACTCATACCGCGACCTCCTCGAGTACGGGCCTGACGTCCTGCGGTGCGGACGCCTTCTGGCCGGTCAGGGACAGGAACACTTCGTCCAGGCTGGGCAGTTCGGTGGTGATCGAGCCGATGGTCAGACCGCGCGCGGTGACCGCGCCGACCACGGTGGTCAGCTGCTCGTCGCTGACGATCGGCACCAGCACCTCGCCGGTCTCGGTGTCGACGGCGGCAGTGGCGGAGCCGGTCAGGCGCAGCCCGTCCAGGGCGTCGGCCAGCGGGCGCAGTTCCAGCGGGTCGGCCGGGCGGACCCGCAGGGTGCGGCCGCCGACCCTGGCCTTGAGCTCGTCGGTGCCGCCGCTGGCGACGACCCTGCCGCGGTCGATGACGGTCAGCTCGGAGGCCAACTGCTCGGCCTCCTCCATGTACTGGGTGGTGAGCAGCACCGTCACGCCGTCCCGGACCATGCCCTTGACCTCGGTCCACACCTCGTTGCGGGTGCGCGGGTCCAGGCCGGTGGTGGGCTCGTCCAGGTACAGCACGTGCGGGCGGCCGATCATCGAGGCGGCCAGGTCCAGGCGGCGGCGCATGCCGCCGGAGTAGGTGCGGGCCGGGCGGGTGGCGGCGTCGGTGAGGGAGAACCGCTCCAGCAGCGCGTCGGCGCGGGAGCGGGCCTCCTTGCTGGACAGGTCCAGCAGTCGGCCGATGAGGTAGAGGTTCTCGCGGCCGGAGAGCTTCTCGTCCACCGAGGCGTACTGGCCGGTGAGGCCGATCACCCGGCGCAGCTGCCGGGGCTGCTTCGCCACGTCGTACCCGGCCACCACGGCCCGGCCGGCGTCCGGCGTGATCAGGGTGGACAGGCAGCGCACCAGGGTGGTCTTGCCGGCGCCGTTCGGGCCGAGGACCCCGAGGACGGTGCCCTCGTGCACATCCAGGTCCACGCCGTCCAGGGCCTTGGTCGCACCGTAGTGCTTGACCAGTCCCCGCACGGACACGGCCACCGGGCGGCCGGATTCGGGGTGCTTGTCGATTCGCGTCATGCCGCCAAGGTGCCGGACCCCGCCGACAGGCCGCCTACATCCCGCCGACAGCGGCCCGGCTCCGCTGACATATCGCTGACACGGCCGGTCCGGCTAGGGCAGCAGCGGCGCGGGCAGCAGCGGCGCCACCGGGGCGGGCTGCCGGACCGGGTGGGTGGGCGGGGTGGTCAGCGACGGGCGGGGGCGCGGGGCGCGGCGGCGGGCCGGGCGCTGGGCCCAGTCGGTCGGGCGGTGCGCGGGCGGCAGGGCCACCGGCAGCGTCAGGCAGGTCCTGGCTCCGGCCGCCATGGTGTGGGCCGGGACCGGACTGCCGCAGCCCGCCAGGGTCAGCAGCGACAGGCCCAGCGCGAGGACCGAGGCGGTGCACACGAGACGGGTCACCGGCCCACCCTGCCCGTCGGTGCCGGGGAATCGCCGCAGACACGGGCGGGCGCGGCCGAGGATCCCCCGTACGTGGTGGCTGCCCCGCACACAGGGGCTGCCCGGTACCCGGCGGCGCTCAGCGGGCCGGTCCCAGCGAGACCGTGTGGCCGTCGGGGCGCTGCCCGGTGCCGGGCCGGGTGGTGGCCGGCCACAGCCGGCCGGTCCGGTCCACGGTGAACAGCAGGTCGTGGTCCGGTTCCAGCGCCAGCTCCGCCGGGCGGACCTGGATGGTCTCCCCCGAGCGGTGCCGGCCGGCCAGGGCGTGGCCCGAGAGCCCCGGCGCGAACAGCGCCTCCCCGCTCATGAACGGCGCCACCACCCCCCGCCCCTCACCCCGCTCGACCAGCCGGTAGACCTCGGGGCCGCTCTCGCTGCGCAGCAGCGTCGCGGCCAGGGCGTTGAAGTCGTCCTCGCCGGTGAGCAGCAGCACCGAGGTGATCCCCTCCAGTTCGGCCCCCTCGCCTGCGGCGGTGGCCAGCAGCTCCCCCGGCGCCAGCTCCAGCCCCGCCTCGGTGATCCGGGTGCGCTCCTCCGGCTCGCCCGCCCACATCAGCACGTCAAGCCCCAGCCCGTGCAGCGCCCGGCCCAGGTCGGTGACCCAGGGATCGCCGCCGACCAGCAGCGGCCGCGAGCGGGTGGAGCCGGTCACGCCCAGCCGGCGCGCGACCGGGACCGCGGTCAGCCCGTAGACCAGCACCGTGGCGACGATGACCACGAAGGTGGCCGGCAGGATCCGGTCGGCGCCGCCGACGCCCTTCTGCACCAGCGTGGCCGAGAAGGTGGAGGCGGTGGAGGCCGCGACGATGCCGCGCGGCGCCATCCAGCCCAGGAAGGCGCGTTCGCCCCGGCTCTGGTCGCCGCCGAGCGTGGACAGCGCCGCCACCAGCGGACGGGCCACCAGGACCAGCACCGCCGTCAGCCCCAGCGCCGGCAGCACCACATGACGCAGCGACGCCGGGGTGACCGTCGCCGAGATGGACACGAACAGCACGCCGATGGTCAGCGACACCAGCGTCTCGAAGAACGGGCGCCGCACCGGCAGGTCCAGCCCGGGCAGGGTGGCCATGGCCACGCCCATGACGATGGCCGCGATCAGCCCCGCGTCGTCGCGCAGCACGTTGCAGCCGGCCGCCACCCCGATCACCACGGCCAGCTGCGCGGTGGTGCCCAGGGTCTCGCCCAGCCCGAGGTGGCGCAGCAGCAGCCACAGCACCGCCGCTCCCAGCGCCCCGCCGGCCAGCCCGACGCCGGCGCTGCCCAGGGTCTGCAGCACCGCCGCGGCCAGGGTGACCCGGTGCCCGGACTCCAGCGCCGCGAACACCAGCGCGCCCAGCACGCCGCCGACGCCGTCGATCAGCGAGCCCTCCCAGACCAGGATCCGGCGCAGCCCCTCGCCCGGGCGCACGAAGCTCAGCAGCGGTCCCACCACGGTGGGCCCGGAGACGATCAGGATCACCCCGAGCATGGCGGCGGCCTTGGCCGAGATGTCCAGCAGCGGGGCCGCCACCACGGCGGCGATCGGCCAGGTCAGCAGGGTGCCGATCCAGATCAGCCGGACCACGGTGCGCCGGGCACCGCCGGTCAGCCGGCGTACGTCCAGTTCCAGGCCGGCGTCGTAGAGGATGACCGCCACCGCCAGCGAGACCAGCGGCGAGAACGCGGTGCCGACCAGCAGGTCCGGGTGCACGTCGTCGGTCAGCGCGCCGGCGACGAACCCGGCCGGCAGCAGCAGGATGATCCCCGGCAGCCGCAGCCGTGCCGCGAGCACCTGCGAACCGACGGCCAGGACGGCGATGAGCCCGACCCCCGTGAAGACCTGATCGGACGTCATGTCCCCAGCTTGGTGCGGTGAAGATCGCTGCGCCGCGCCGAACAGCCATCGGGGTGAACCCCCGAGCGACCGAGCGGCCGAGTGACAACCACGGGTTGACAGTCCTCGCACTGTCAACCTACGGTTGTCACATGACGGAACCCGTGGGAATGACGAACCAGGTCCGGCTGGACGACCTGATCCAGGCCATCAGGAAGGTCCACCCGGACGTACTCGACCAGCTCTCCGACGCGGTCATCGCCGCCGACCACCTCGGCGAGGTCGCCGACCACCTCATCGGCCATTTCGTGGACCAGGCCCGGCGCTCCGGAGCCTCCTGGACCGACATCGGCCGCAGCATGGGGGTCACCCGGCAGGCAGCCCAGAAGCGCTTCGTCCCCAAGGCCTCGGACGCCGCCGACCTGGACCCGAGCCAGGGCTTCAGCCGCTACACCACCCGGGCCAGGAACGTGGTGATGGCCTCCCAGAACGAGGCCCGCGCAGCCGGCAACGACACCATCGGCACCGGCCACCTGGTACTGGGGCTGCTGAGCGAACCGGAGGCACTGGCCGCCAAGGCCGTACTGGCCCAGGGCGTGACGCTGGAAGCGCTCCGCGAGGCCGCGACGGCCTCGCTGCCAGCGCCCGGCGGGCCGGTGCCCGACCTCATCCCCTACGACGCCCAGGGGAAGAAGGCCCTGGAACTGACCTTCCGCCAGGCCCTGCGCCTGGGCCACAACTACATCGGCACCGAGCACATCCTGCTGGCCCTGCTGGACCAGGAGGACGGCAACGGCGTGCTCAGCGGCCTGGGCATCGACCGCGCCGCCGTCGAGACCTCCGTCGCCGAGGCACTGGCCGGCTACCCGGCGGCCCCCTGAAGCCGGTCGCTCCCGAAGTACCGGCGCGCCGGCTCAGCCCGAGGAGGCGTCGAAGCGCAGCTTGGAGGTGATCCGGTAGCGGTCGCCGCGGTAGACCGCGTGGGCGAACTCGACGATGCGTCCGGTGGTGTCCCGGGTGGTCCGCTCCACCTGCAGGATCGGGGCGTAGACCGGGACGTCGAGCAGCTCGGCCTGCTCCGGGTTGGTGACCGCGGGTTCCAGGGTCTGCACCGCGTCGGCGACGACCACGTCGAAGCGCTCGCGCAGCAGCCGGTAGAAGTTGCCGCTCTCCATGTCCTCGGGTGCCAGCCCGGGGACGATGGCGGCCGGCAGTTCCAGCTGCTCGATGGACATCGGCTCGTCGTCCACGTCGCGCACCCGGGTGATCCGCAGCACCGGCTCGTCCGGGCCGATGCCCAGCCGGGCCGCACGCGGCGGTCCGGCCGGGGCGACGGTGAAGCGGATCACCCGGCTGGTCCAGTCGCCCTCGGCGGGCGGCACCGCCAGCGCGTTGGTGGTGGTGCCGGACATCTCCTGGGTGACCTTGTGCGGGCTGGTGAAGGTGCCCTTACCCTGCTGGCGCACCAGCAGCCCGCTGCGGGTCAGCTCCTCGACGGCGGCCCTGACCGTGGGCCGGGACACCCCGAGCTGGGTGGCCAGGTCGCGCTCGGGGGCCAGGCTGGTGCCCGGCCCGGAGCGCTCGATGACGTCGAGCAGGTGCCGGCGGACCCGGTCGCGCTTGGCGGTGGGCAGCTTCCGGGCCGGATGGGCCGCCGAGGCCGCTGCGGCCGATGGAGCCGCCGGGGCGGCGACGGCGCTGTCGGTGCCGCTGTCGATGCCGCTGTCAGTGCTGCTGTCGGTACTGGTCACGCCTCTATCGTCCCAATCATTCGGGGAGTGTGCGTACCGCCCGCCGAGAGCAGCGCGGCGACCCTGCGCCGGTGCGTCGCGGCCCGCTCCAGCAGCGACTCGCGGTCGTGCGGTCCGGGCCGCCAGGCGACCTCGGCGATCCCGCACAGCCGGGGGTAGAGCAGGTAGCGGGCGTGCGCCGGGGTGGCCACGTACTCGGTCCACAGCGAGCCCTGCACCCCCAGCACGCCGGGGAGTTCGTCCTGCGCCGGATCGGCGACCGGCAGTCCGCCCGGCTGCAGGTCCGCGGCCAGCGGGTCGAAGCGCAGCACGTCGTCGAGGCCGACGATCTCGCCGGGCTGGCCGTGCGGCTCGTGCGGATGGTCCCGCTGCGGGTAGTCGAGGTAGGTGGAGCGGTGCGGCCCCATCACCACCTGGTGGCCGCGGCCGACCGCGAGCACCCCGTGCACCGGGTCGCGCCAGGCGCCGAGGACCATCCCGGCCGGGGGTTCGCCGGCGGCGTGGCCGGTCTCGTCCCAGCACACGGTGCGCCGGCCGTGTCCGGCCAGGTGCTCCTGCATCCGGCCCAGGAACCAGCCGCGGAGCTGGGCCGGATGGGCCAGGCCCAGTTCGCGGGCGCGCTCGCGGGCCGCCTCGCTCTGCTCCCACTGGACGGTGGGGCACTCCTCGCCGCCGATGTGGACGTGCCGGGACGGGAAGACCTGCACCACGGTGTCCAGGATCTGCCGGCAGAAGGCCAGGGTCTTGTCGTCCACCGACAGGATGTCCTCGCTGATGCCGCGTTGGGTCCACACCGGCAGCCGGTGCTCGGGGTGGTTGCCGTACTCGGGGTAGGCGGCCAGCGCGGCGCGGACGTGTCCGGGCATCTCGATCTCGGGGACCACGGTGATCCCGCGCCGGGCCGCGAAGGCCACCAGCTGCTGCAGTTCGGCGCGGGTGTAGTAGCCGCCATGCGGGGTGTTGTCGGCCAGCCCGGATCCGGGCGGGCCGACCTGGGTCTCGGTGCGCCAGGCGCCGACCTCGGTGAGCCGGGGCAGGCCGTCGACCTCGAAGCGCCAGCCCTGGTCGTCGGTGAGGTGCAACTGCAGCACGTTGAACTTCAGCAGGGCCAGCTCGTCGACCAGTTCGAGCAGGTAGGACAGCGGGAAGAAGTGCCGGACCACGTCGAGCATGAAGCCGCGCCAGGGCAGCCGCGGGCTGTCCCTGATGGTCAGGCAGGGCCAGTGGCCGTCCGCGCCGAGGGGCCGCTCCGGGTCCAGCGCCTCGGGGGGCAGCAGCTGACGCAGCGTCTGGATCCCGGAGAGCAGCCCGGCTTCGGCCGGTGCCGAGAGCGTGGCGCCGTCGGGGCGGATCTCCAGCAGGTAGCCCTGCGGGCCGAGTGCGGACTGCTCCGCGGTGGCCGGGTGGTCCGGGACCAGTTCCAGCCGGAGCCGTGGTCCCGGCCCGGTCGGTGCGTCCGGCAGGCCCAGGTACTCGGCCAGCAGCCCGGCGGCCTGCTCGGCGCCCGGGCCTGCGGACAGGTGGAGGTCGGGGCCGACGGGGAGGGTGCCCGGACGGGGGGTGAGCTCGCGGGGGCGGGGGATGATCACGGTGGCCCTTCATGATGCCGGACGTGCGGATGAGCGGGTGGGAGAGCGGCGGGGTGGGGGTCAGTCCTTGACGGCTCCTGCGGTCATGCCGGCCACCAGCCGGCGCTGGATGAGCATGAAGAACACCACCACCGGCAGGGCGAACAGGGTGGAGGCGGCGATCAGGCCGCCGTAGTCGGTGCCGGCGCTGGTGCTGAAGGAGACCAGCCACACCGGCAAGGTGTAGTGGCTCTGGTCCTTCATCAGCACATAGGCGAACAGGTAGTCGTTCCAGGCGGTGATGAAGGCGAAGACGCTGGTGGCGATCACGCCGGGCAGCACCAGCGGCAGCAGGATCGTGCGGATGATCCGCATCCGGCTGGCGCCGTCGACCATCGCCGCCTCCTCCAGCTCGACCGGGATGCCCTGCAGGAAGCCGCGCAGCACCCAGATGGTGAACGGCAGCACCAGCGCCAGGTAGGTGAGGGTCAGGCCGAACAGGCTGTTGAGCATGTGGGCGCTCTTCAGGCTGAGGAAGATCGGGATCAGCAGTGCCGGGGTCGGCACCATCTGCACGATCAGCACCCCGACCAGGAAGCTGCGCCGGCCGAAGAAGCGGAACCGGGTCAATGCGGTGGCCGCCAGGAACGCCACCACGATGGCCAGCAGCACCACCGAGCAGGTGACCACGGCGCTGTTGGCCAGGTCGGTCAGGAAGCCCGACTTGTGCACCGCGTCGTCGAAGTTGGACAGGCTGAAGGGGAAGGGCAGGAAGCCCGGGGTGGGCTTGAGGATGTCGCCGTAGGGCTTGAAGGCGGTGTTGACCATCCAGTAGACCGGGAAGATCCACACCGCGCAGAACAGCACGGCTGCGGTGTTCAGCCCGATCCGGCGGGCCCGTACCGCGGTGGGGAGGCTCACAGGTCTTCTCCTGACCGCACCAGTCGGCGCACGTAGAGGGCGCTGGCGGCGAGCAGCAGCAGCACCGAGACCACCGCGACGGCCGCGCCCTGCCCGAACGAGTTGCTGCTGAAGGCCTTGGTGAAGGACCAGATCGGCAGCGTGGTGGTGCTCTGGTTGGGGCCGCCCCTGGTGAGGATCCAGAGCTGGTTGAAGACGTTGAAGTCCCAGATCACCGACAGGATGGTGACCAGGCCCAGGATCGGCCGCAGGAACGGCAGGGTGATCACCCGGAACACCGTCACCGGGCCGGCTCCGTCCAGCGCGGCGGCCTCGTAGTAGGTGCGCGGGATCTGCGAGAGGCCGGCGTACAGCGTCAGCGCCACGAACGGCACCGACTGCCACACCACCAGCAGCCAGACCAGCAGGAAGGCGCTGTAGGTGGATCCCGACCAGTCCCGCTGGGTGAGGTCGCCGAACAAGTGGGTCTGCGTCAGCATCCAGTTGACGACCCCGTAGACGGGCTGGAACAGCCACTGCCAGACCAGGCTGGAGGCCACGTTGGGCACCGCCCAGGCGGCGATCAGGCACAGCGTCACCGCGGTGCGCATCCGCGGCCCCAGCCGCTCCATCATCAGCGCGGCGGCGAGTCCGATCAGCAGCGTCCCGGCCACCAGCGCGGCGCAGAACCCGACGGTGCGCAGCAGCACCGGGACGAACTGGGCGTCGTCCACGACAGTGCGGTAGTTGGCCCAGCCGGCCCAGGTGATCCTGCCGGTGAACAGGGCGCGCAGCCCGTAGTCCTGGAAGGAGATGACCACCACCCGCACCAGCGGGTAGCCCAGGACCAGGCCGAGTACGGCGGCGGCGGGCACCAGCAGCAGGTAGGGCAGGGCGCGGCCGCGCCGGCGCGGCCGGCGCCGCGGCGGGACCGCCGCCCCCTGGGGGGCAGCGGCGCGCTTCCTCGGTGCCTTGATCAAGGTCGTCATCGTCACTGGGAGGCGTTCAGGGCCTGGTCGAGGTGGGTGTCGAAGTCCTTGGCCGCCTGGGCGGTGGTCTTGCGCCCGGTGGCGATGTCGGCGAAGAAGGTGTTGATCGACTTGTCGCTCTCGATGGTGGCCCAGCCCGGGGTGGCCGGGGTGCCGACGCTGGTCTTGGCGGCCTCGAAGAAGGCGGCGGAGGTGTCCGGCAGCGAGCCCTTGGTGGAGTCGATGAGCTGGGTGGACACCGGGGTCCAGGCGTCGATGCCGACGATGGCGCTGGTCTGCACGGCCGGGCTGGAGGCGGCCTTGAGGTAGGCCAGCGCCAGCGCCTGGTTGGGGCTCTTGGTCGCCACCGCCAGGTCGGAGCCGCCCAGGAAGACCGGCTGGGTCTTGCCGGCGGTGGCGCTCGGGAACGGGAAGGTGCCCAACTGCCCCTTCAGCGCCGGGTTGTCCTTGAGCACGGTGTTGATGCTGGTGTCCAGGATGGTGGCGGTCTTGCCGCCGGCGAACAGCGCCCGCTGGTCCGGCGCGGTGGTGTCGACGTTGCGTGAGGCCGCGCTGGAGTAGGTGTTCTGGAAGGCCTTCCAGGCCTGCAGGCCCTGCTGGGCGGCGGGCGACTCCAGCGCCCCGGTCCACTTGCCGCCGCTCTGGGTGGCCAGTTGGCCGCCGGCGTCCCAGACGAACTGCAGCGCGCCGTACCAGTACTCGCCGGGGAAGTAGAAGGGGGAGAAGTCCGCGGCGTGGTTGGCCGCCTTGATCTTGGCCAGGTCCGCGGTGAACTCGGCCATGGTGGTCGGCGGCGCGGTCACCCCGGCCTTGGACCAGATGGTCTTGTTGTAGACCACGGCGCGGTTGCCGGCGAACAGCGGCACCGCGTAGAGCTTGCCGTCCACGGTGGCCGGGTCGGCCAGGCCCGACAGCCAGGTCTGACCCGCCGACAGGTCGGCCTTGTCCGAGGTGATGTCGCTCAGCGCGCCGTTGGCCGCGAACAGCGGGACGTCGGTGTTGCCTATCTCCAGCACGTCCGGCGGGTTGTCCTGCGCCAGCGCGGTGCTGATCTTGGTGTTGATGTTGTCCCACTCCTGGATCTGCACCTTCACCTTGGCGCCGGTGGCCTTCTCGAAGGCCGCGTTGACGGCGTCGGTGGCCTTGGTGCTCAGGTCGCCGTCCATGTACCAGACCGTGATCGTCTTCCCGGCGGCGGAGGCGGCTCCGGAGGAGCCGGCCGAACCGGTGGCCCCGGTGCCGGTACTACCGCCGCTGCTGCCGCAGGCGGTCACGGACAGGGCCAGCACAGCACCGCAGGCAAGCGCGGACAGGGCTCTCTTGTGCACGGAATCCTCCTCGGGAAACGTCGCCGCACCGGGGCCCGCACCGTGGCGGGCCCGGCTCGTCGGCTGATGAGCGCAGACGCTCCCAGGTGACCATTGGTCATGTCAATACCCCGCGGAGAAATGTCCGCTCCGACCTGCGGAGACCAGTATTTCCAAGGCCTTAGCACCCATCAGGCCCTTGACAGTCGCAGGACAAGGCCCCACCTTGTACGTCAACCGGCAAGCAGTTAATGACCAGTGGTCAGCCCGACGGGGCTGTGCCGGCTGCACCGGGCCGTACGGGATCCGCGCTTCCTGGCGCGCGGACTCCGTACGGCGTGCCGCGTTCGCACCTCCCATCTCCCGAGGAGCACCGATGGAGCACGTCCACCCCCACCGCACACCGTTCGACCTCCGCCGCCGGACCCGCAGGGCGCTGCTGGCCGGCGCCGCCGCACTGGTCTGCGCGGCCACCGCGCTGTACCCGACCGTGCACCCCGCACACGCCGACTCCCCCGCACTGTCGGTGCTGTACAAGACCACCACCGGGGCCAGCGCCGACGAGGCCGAGCCCTGGTTCCAGGTCGTCAACAACTCGACCGCCGCCGTCCCGCTGAGCCAGGTGACACTGCGTTACTACTTCACCGCCGACGGCGCCTCCTCGTACACCTTCGCCTGCGCCTGGGCCGTGGTGAGCTGCTCCAACGTCACCGGCACGGTCGCCGCACTGGCCACACCGAGCGCCACCGCCGACCACTACCTGCAGATCAGCTTCGGCGCCGGGGCCGGATCGCTGGCCCCCGGCGCCAGCACCGGCGACCTGCAGCTGCGGCTCTACCGCAGCGACTGGCAGAACGTGAACCAGGCGAACGACTACTCCTTCAACGGAGCCGACACCTCCTACACCGCGTCCAGCACGGTGACCGCCTACCGCAGCGGCGCCCTGGTCTGGGGCACCGAACCGGCCGGCGGCGGCGGTCCGACCTCCAGCCCCACCCCCACCCCCACCCCGACGCCCACCGGCGGTGGCGGCTCCACCACCCCGCCCTCCGGCGCCACCCTGTTCGACGACTTCCACTACACCGGCCCCAGTGACCCCGCCCTGGCCGCACACGACTGGACGGTGCGCACCGGCTCCGGCGGCCCCGGCGTTGCCAACACCTGGTCCGCCAACGCCATCAGCTTCCCCAGCGACTCCACCGCCCAGGGCGGCCGGGTGATGCAGTTGCAGGCCAGCACCGACGGCACCACGGCCGGCACCACCCAGGCCGAGATCGACACCACCCAGCGCAAGTTCTTCGAGGGCACCTACGCCGCCCGGGTCTACTTCAACGACGCCCCCACCAGCGGCGCCAACGGCGACCACGTCAACGAGACCTTCTACACCATCACCCCGGACGACTCGCTCTACAGCGAGGACGACTTCGAGTACCTGCCCAACGGCGGCTGGGGCGGCCCGGCGAACTCGATGTACACCACCTCCTGGTACAGCTCCGACGCCTTCGACCGGGTCACCAACGACACCATCGGCAGCCTCCAGGGCTGGCACACCCTGGTCGCAACGGTCGCAGGCGGCACGGTCACCTACTACATCGACGGCACCCAGGTCTTCTCCAGCACCGGCAAGTACTACCCGCGCGAGAAGATGACCATCGACTTCAACGAGTGGTTCATCGACCTGCCCTTCACCGGCGCCCGCACCTGGGACGAGAAGGTCAACTGGGTCTACTACAACGCCTCCGGCGCCCAGTCCCCGGCCACCGTCCAGAGCGCCGTCAACGCCTACGAGGCGGCCGGCACGCACTTCACGGACACCGTGCCGAACTGACCCGGCCCCGGAACCACCCGGGGAGCAGGCCGGCCGAGGCGGTCTTGACACTGCGCGTGGTGTCACGTCACCTTGGTACTCAGCCTCCCCAGGTGATCTGACCAGTGGTCATCAGGACTGCCTTCACGGCCGAGGCGACCACCCCGTGCAGCCCCGCGCTTCCTGGCGCGCGTGGGCTGCGCGGCGGTCCGCCCGACACCCCCGCAGTTCCTCCTGGTCGAAGGGCACCAGCGCGCGTCTGGGATCGTTCTCCCAGCAGTGATCCGCCGAACGCGGACCCACTGAGCTCCTGACGCCCCTTCGAAAGGCACCCCCCGTATGGGATTCCGACTGCTCCGCCCGCGGCGAGCACTGTTCGCGGGCGCGGTCGCCGCAGCCCTGCTGGTGGGAGCCGGCACCTGGACCGCCGTCGCCGACCACGGTCCCGCGCCGGTGCAACGCACCGACCAGGTACTGGCACTGCCCGAGTCGCCGGGCAGCAGCACCACGGTGAGGATCGACACCTCCTACTTCACCTCCGGCTCCCCCGGCGTCCGCCGCCCGGCCGTCCTGCTGGCCCACGGCTTCGGCGGCAACAAGGACGACCTGACCGGCGAGGCGCAGACCATGGCCCGCCAGGGCTACGCCGTGATGACCTGGTCGGCACGGGGATTCGGCGCCTCCGGCGGCGACATCGGCCTGAACGACCCGCAGCGCGAGGTCGCCGACGTCAGCGGCCTGATCGACTGGCTGGCCAAGCAGCCCGACGTGCAACTGGACGCCCCCGGCGACCCCCGGGTCGGCATCGCCGGAGCCTCCTACGGCGGCGCGGTGGCCCTGCTGGCCGCCGGATACGACAAGCGGGTCGACGCCATCGCCCCGGAGATCACCTACTGGAACCTGTCCGACGCGCTGTTCCCCGACGGCGTGTTCAAGAAGCTGTGGGCCGGGATCTTCTTCACCACCGGCTCCACCGACCAGTCCGCGACCACCACGACCGGCCAGGCCGGCCCCCGGATCACCGCCACCGACGACTCCACCTGCGGCCGCTTCGCCGCGGACCTGTGCGCGATGTACCAGCGGGTGGCCGTCTCCGGGAAACCGGACGCGGCCGCCGAGCAACTGCTGGAGCAGCGCAGCCCCTCGGCGGTGGCCAAGCAGATCAAGGTGCCGACGCTGCTGGTCCAGGGCCAGACCGACTCGCTGTTCCCGCTGGACCAGGCCGACCAGGCCGCAGCCGCGATCAAGGCCAACGGAGCCCCGGTGTCGGTGGACTGGATCGCCGGCGGCCACGACGGCGGCGACCTGGAGTCGGCCCGGATCGAACAGCGCACCTCGGCCTGGTTCGACCGCTACCTCAAGCGCGACACCGCCGTCGGCACCGGCCCGGCCTTCCGGGTCAGCCGCAGCGGCGGCGTCGACAGCACCAGCGGCACCGTCACCCTCCAGGGCGCCAGCGCCGACTCCTACCCCGGCCTGGAGAACTCCCCGGTCGCGGTCTCGCTCTCCGGGCCGCCGCAGACCTTCGAGAACCCGCCGGGCGGCGCACCGCCGGCCATCTCCGCGCTGCCCGGGATCGGTTCGCTCAGCCAGCTCTCCGGCCTGGGCGTCGGCCTCTCACTGGACTTCCCCGGCCAGTCCGCCGAGTTCCTCTCGCAACCGCTGACCACCTCACTGCGGATCACCGGCTCCCCCACCGTACGCATCCACGTCCGCGCCGACAGCGACGACGCGGTGCTGTTCGCCAAGCTCTACGACGTCGCCCCCGGCACCGGCGGCAGCAAGGTGCTGCCCTCGCAACTGGTCACCCCGCTGCGGGTGACCGGCGCCAGGGCCGGCGCCGACGTGCTGGTGCACCTGCCCACCGTGGACCACCAGGTCCCGGCCGGGCACCGGCTGGAGCTGGTGCTGTCCTCCACCGACCTGGCCTACGCCTCCCCCGCCGCGCCCGCCTCCTACACCGTGTCGCTGCTGGGCAACGACCTGAGCGTGCCCACCGACCCGGCGCTCAGCACCGCCGCCTCCCCGCTGCCCTGGTGGGTCTGGGGCCTGCCGCTGCTGGCGCTGGTGGTCGCGGCGGCGCTGCTGCTCACCGGGCGCAACCGTCGCACCGGACGCCTACGCCGCCGGGCCGGGCAGCCGGCCGCCGACCCGGAACTGGTGCTGGTACCGCTGCGGATCCAGGGTCTGACGAAGCGTTACGCCGGATCGGCCGACCGCTACGCCGTGCGCGACCTGTCCTTCCAGGTGGAGCCGGGCCAGGTGCTGGGACTGCTCGGCCCCAACGGCGCCGGCAAGACCACCACCCTGCGCATGCTGATGGGCCTGATCAGCCCGGACAGCGGCGAGATCCGGGTCTTCGGGCAGCCGATCCGTCCGGGCGCGCCGGTGCTCTCCCGGGTCGGCGCGTTCGTCGAGGGCCCCGGCTTCCTGCCGCACCTGTCCGGACTGGCCAACCTGGAGCTGTACTGGCAGGCCACCGGACGCCCCGCCGAGGACGCCCACCTGGACGAGGCACTGGCCATCGCCGGGCTCGGCGACGCCGTGGAACGCGCGGTGCGGACCTACTCGCAGGGCATGCGGCAGCGGCTGGCCATCGCCCAGGCCATGCTGGGCCTGCCCGACCTGCTGATCCTGGACGAGCCGCTGAACGGACTGGACCCGCCGCAGATCCGCGAGATGCGCGACGTGATCGTCGGCTACGCCGCGGCCGGACGCACCGTCATCGTCTCCAGCCATCTGCTCGCCGAGGTCGAACAGACCTGCACCCACCTGGTGGTGATGGACCACGGGCAGCTGGCCCAGGCCGGACCGGTCGCCGAGATCGTCGGCTCCGCGGACACCCTGCTGGTCGGCACGGAGCAGCCGCTCGACCCCGACCTGGTCGGCAAGGTGGCGGCGCTGCCGGGGGTGGCCTCGGCCGAGCCGGTCGCCGAAGGCCTGCTGGTACGGCTGGACGGGGCCACCGCCGCCGAGCTGACCGTCGACCTGGTCCGACTGGAGATCCCGGTGCAGAGCCTCGGCCCGCACCGCCGCCTGGAGGACGCGTTCCTCACCCTGATCGGAGGAGCAGCCCGATGAGCACGCTCACTGACGCCCCGTCGGGCCCGCCCTCGGGCTCCCCGGCCACCGCGCACGGGCCTTTCAAGAATCGCAGCACCGCGCGCAGCACCCTGCCGCTGCGGGTGGAGGCGGTCCGCCAGCTGCGCCGGCGCCGCACCCTCGCGATGGGCGCGCTGGTGGTGCTGCTGCCGCTGATCATCCTGATCGCCTTCCAGGTCGGCGGCAGCCCCGGCGGTGAACGCAACCAGAACGGGCTGCTCACCGTCGCCACCGCCTCGGGCGCCAACTTCACCGCGACCTGCCTGTTCCTGTCCTCGGGCTTCTTCCTGGTGGTGCCGGTCGCGCTGTTCTTCGGCGACACGGTGGCCTCGGAGGCCGGCTGGTCCTCGCTGCGCTACCTGCTGGCCGCACCGGTACCGCGGACCCGGCTGCTGGTCAGCAAGCTGACGGTGGCTCTGGCCTTCAGCACCGTCGCCACCCTGCTGGTCCCGCTGGTCGCCCTGGCTGCTGGCACCGCCGCCTACGGCTGGAAGCCGCTGCAGCTGCCGGCCGGCGGATCGCTGCCCACGAGTACCGCCGTGGTGCGGCTGCTGGTCGCGATCGGATTCATCCTGCTGAGCCAACTGGTCACCGCGGCGCTGGCGTTCTGGCTCTCCACGGTCACCGACGCGCCGCTGGGCGCGGTCGGCGGCGCCCTGGGCCTGACCATCCTGGGCAACATCCTGGGCGCGATCAGCGCCCTGGGCAGCGTCCGCGACTTCCTGCCCACCTACTGGGCCTACTCCTGGGCCGACCTGCTGCAGACCGATCCGCAGTGGAGCGGCATGGCCAAGGGCGTCTCGGTCTCGGTGAGCTACGCCCTGGTGCTGTTCGCCCTGGCCTTCCGCCACTTCCGCGCCAAGGACGTCGTGTCCTGAGCCCGGCGTCCTGACAACCTGGAACCGGCTCAGCCCGGCCGGTCGCTCCGGGCCGGCTCCCCGGTCGGGGCGCCGCCGACCAGTTCGTTGAACCGGCGCCCCAACCGGGACCAGCGCCGCGCGTGCCGGTAGGCACGCAGCCGGGCCCTGGCCCGCGCGCGGGGGCGCCGCCGGTAGAAGCGGCGCTCCCAGTACGACCCGGGCTGCGCCAGCCGTACCGCCCCGAACAGGGCCACGAAGGGCACCAGCACGCCGATCAGCGCCATCCGCAGCTTGCCCTTGAGCAGCGCGAGGACCACCAGCAGGAAGTTGACCACCAGCGTGGTGACCACCGAACTGCGGTCGCCGGCCTGCTGGCCGGACAGGTCGTCCACGCCCAGCGGCGAGAAGCCCAGCGCCACCAGCCCGCCCAGCGCCGCCGCCAGCACCACCACCTCCACGCTGCGCCGGCCCTCCTCGCTCCAGTAGACGTCGTCCAGGTGCACGATCAGCGCGAACTCGTCGAGCACCAGGCCGGCGCCGACGCCGAAGACCACCGCGCACACGCTCGCCGAGGCGCTGTGCAGATCCGTGGCGACCGCGCCGAACCCGCCGACGACGGTCAGCACCAGCCCGGGCACCGCGTGGTGGATGTGCACCCCGCCCGG
The DNA here is from genome assembly GCF_042510965.1 of Streptacidiphilus jeojiensis. NCBI lineage: Bacteria > Bacillati > Actinomycetota > Actinomycetes > Kitasatosporales > Streptomycetaceae > Streptacidiphilus > Streptacidiphilus jeojiensis. Next base: position 46,542 of record NZ_JBEUKS010000003.1, on the reverse strand, counting down.
GGTGATGTCCCGGAACGGGCCCCGGCCGGCCCGGATCAGTCGGGTGATCAGCCGGGTGACCAGGAAGGTGATGATGAACGAGGCCAGTGCCAGCAGCAGCGGCAGCTTGCCGGGCTCCGTGATGTTGCGGTACCACCAATCGCCCATGCGTCCATCATGCAGATCATGATCGAGGACTGCCCGCGGGCAGCCCGCGGGCGCCCCCGGCCGCGCCGGGCCAGAATGACCCCATGCAGCTTCAGCAGGTAGCCGCGGTCTCGCACGCCACCGCTGCGGAGCCGGCCCGCAACGCCAAGGTCGCCCTGCTCGCCGACCTGCTCCGCGGGCTGGACCGGGCCGACCTGCACGCGGCGGTGGTGCTGCTGTCCGGCGAGTCGCGCCGGATGCGGGTCGGCGTCGGACCGGCGGCGCTGCGCGACCTGCCCGCCGCCGCGGAGCGCCCGCAGTTGGGCGTCGCCGAGACCGAGCGGATCCTGCAGCAGATCGCCGAGGTGCACGGGCCCGGCTCCCAGGCCGCCCGGCAGCAGCTGCTGACCGACCTGTTCTCCCGCGCCACGGCCGAGGAGCAGGCCTTCCTGCGCGGGGTGCTCGGCGGGGACCTGCGGCAGGGCGCGCTGGACGCGGTGATGGGCGACGCCGTCGCCAAGGCCGCCGGGGTGCCGGTGACGGATGTGCGCCGGGCGCTGATGTTCCGGGGGTCGGCGGCGGCGGTCGCCGACGCGGCGATCACCGGCGGATCGCCCGCCCTTCGGGCCTTCGGCCTGGAACTGGGCCGCCCGGTCCGCCCGATGCTGGCGGCCTCGGCGCCGGACGTCGGCTCCGCCCTGGAGCGGGTCAGGCCGGCCGCGCTGGAGTGGAAGCTGGACGGCATCCGGGTGCAGGTGCACCGCGACGGCGACCAGGTCGGCGTCTACACCCGCAGCCTGGACGACATCACCGCCCGGGTGCCCGAGGTCGTCGAGGCGGTGCGGGCCCTCCCGCTGCGCTCGGCCGTCCTGGACGGCGAGGCGGTGGCGCTGGGCCCGGACGGCCGTCCCCGGCCGTTCCAGGTCACCGCCGCGCGCACCGCCTCCCGCAAGGACGCGGCGGCGCTGCGCGAGGAGGTCCCGCTCAGCGTCTTCTTCTTCGACCTGCTGCACCTGGACGGCGCCGACCTGCTGGACCAGCCCGCCCAGCGCCGCGTCGAGGCGCTGGCGGCGACCGTGCCGGCGGAGCTGCGCGTGCCCCGGCTGCTCACCGGCGACGACGGGGCCGCGCACGCCTTCTTCCGGGACGCGCTGGCCCACGGCCACGAGGGAGTCGTCGTCAAGGATCCCGACGCGCCCTACGCGGCCGGGCGGCGCGGGGCCGGCTGGATCAAGGTCAAGCCCCGGCACACCCTGGACCTGGTGGTGCTGGCCGCCGAGTGGGGCAGCGGCCGCCGCAGCGGCTGGCTGAGCAACCTGCACCTGGGCGCGCGGGCCGACGGCGCCGAGGGACTGCCGCCGGGTACCGGCGAATGGGTGATGCTCGGCAAGACCTTCAAGGGCCTCACCGACGAGATCCTCGCCTTCCAGACCCGTGAGCTGCTGCTCCGCGAGGTCCGCCGGGACGACTGGGTGGTCCACGTCCGGCCCGAGCTGGTGGTCGAGATCGCCTTCGACGGGGTGCAGCGCAGCCCCCGCTACCCGGCCGGGCTGACCCTGCGCTTCGCCCGGGTGCTGCGCTACCGCGAGGACAAGGGCCCGGCCGACGCCGACACCGTCGCCGCCGTCCGGGAGCTCGCGGCCGAAGGGCTGTGACCGGCCGCGGCCGGCCCTCGGCCCGAAGGCAGCAGCACCGGCCCTCAGTCCTCGCAGCTCGGCGCGGGGGTGCCCAGCTGCTCCAGGATCCGGTCGGAGACCGCGCCCAGTGCGGCGACCTGCTCGCTGGTGAGCGCGTCGAACACCAGCCGGCGGACCGTCTCCACATGGCGCGGGGCCGCCGCCTCGATCGCGGCCTGCCCCTGCGGGGTGATCGCGATGAAGGCGCCGCGTCCGTCGGCCTCGCACTCCTCGCGGGCTATCAGTCCGCGCTTGGCCATCCGGGCCAGGTGGTGCGACATCCGGCTCTTCTCCCAGTCCAGTTCCCTGGCCAGTTCGAGGATCCGGCGCCGTCCGCCCTCCAGATCTGTCAGATGCACCAGTACGTCGTAGTCTGCGATGGAGAGGTCGGACTCGGCCTGCAGCTCGCGGCCCAGCCGGGTGGTGAGCTGGGCCTGCATCCGCAGGAAACTGCGCCAGGCGTGCTGCTCGGTGTCGTTCAGCCAGCGCGGCTCAGCAGCGGTGTCGATGTCGTTCATGAAACCACCTTACCTCTCTTGGTTGACACATCATCCATCCTGCGCCACTATCAAGGTGACACATCAACCACTGACGAACAACGATCGAGGAGCGCAACATGGCCGCCATCACCCCCGAGCTGTCCGGCACCTACACCATCGACCCGGCGCACACCCGCATCGGCTTCGTCGCCCGGCATGCGATGGTCACCAAGGTCCGCGGTTCCTTCAACGAGTTCACCGGCACCGTCGTGATCGACGCCGAGAAGCCCGAGCAGTCCACCGCTGAGCTCGCCATCAAGGTCGACAGCATCGACACTCGCAACGCCGACCGCGACGGCCACCTGCGCACCAATGACTTCCTCGACCTGGACAACTACCCGGAGATCACCTTCCGCTCCACCAGTGCCCAGCTGGTCGACGAGAACAACGCCAAGCTGAGCGGCGACCTCACCATCAAGGGCGTCAGCCACCCGATCACCATCGACTTCGAGTTCGAGGGCGCGGCGACCGACCCGTTCGGCAACAAGCGCCTGGGCTTCGAGGGCTCGCACACCATCAGCCGCAAGGACTACGGCATCACCTGGAACGCCCCGCTGGAGACCGGCGGCGTCCTGGTCAGCGACAAGGTCGTGCTGGAGTTCGAGGTCTCGCTGGTCAAGAACGCCTGATCGACAGGATTCAGCACGCAGCGCCCGCCGGGAGTCCCGGCGGGCGCTGCGTGTTCTGGGCTCAGCTGCGGATCAGACCTGGTCGGCCTTCTCCAGCGCGGTGCAGCAGGTGTTGACCAGCAGGCGGGTCACCACGTACGGGTCCACGTTCGCGTTGGGGCGACGGTCCTCGATGTAGCCCTTCTGCTCGACCTCGACCTGCCACGGGATGCGCACCGAGGCGCCGCGGTCAGAGACGCCGTAGCTGTAGACGTTCCACGGGGCGGTCTCGTGCTTGCCGGTGAGACGGTCCTCGATGCCGTGGCCGTACTGCTTGACGTGCTCCAGCACCTTCTCCTGGTCGGCGCCCAGCGACTCGCACGCGGTGATGATCGCGGCGTAGCCCTCGCGCATCGCCTTGGTGGAGAAGTTGGTGTGCGCCCCGGCGCCGTTCCAGTCGCCCTTCACCGGCTTGGCGTCGATGGTCACCGCGACGTCGAACTCCTCGGCGGTGCGGTAGAGCAGCCAGCGGGCCACCCACAGGTGGTCCGAGACGGTCAGCGCGTCGACCGGGCCGATCTGGAACTCCCACTGGCCGGGCATGACCTCGGCGTTGATGCCGCAGATGGCCAGGCCGGCCTCGATGCAGCGGTCCAGGTGCAGCTCGACGATCTCGCGACCGAAGACCTCGTCGGCGCCGACGCCGCAGTAGTAGCCGCCCTGGGCGGCCGGGTAGCCGTTGACCGGGAAGCCGAAGGGACGGCCGTCCTTGAAGAAGTTGTACTCCTGCTCGATGCCGAAGATGGCCTCCTGCGCCGCGAACTGCTCGGCGATGGGGCGCAGCAGCGCGCGGGTGTTGGACTCGTGGTCGCTGCCGTCGATGTTGAAGACCTCGCACAGCACCAGCACGTTGTCGCCACCGCGGATCGGGTCCGGGCAGGAGAACACCGGCTTGAGCACACGGTCGGACGCGTGGCCCTCGGCCTGGTTGGTGCTGGAGCCGTCGAAGCCCCAGGTGGGCAGCTCTGCACCGTCGGCCAGGACACGCGTCTTCGAACGAAGCTTGGCGGTCGGCTCGGTGCCGTCGATCCAGATGTACTCAGCCTTGAAGCTCACGGGCGGCATTCCTCGCGGTGGGGTGGGAACGATGCGGTGACGCGTTGCGGTGCTCCGCGACGCTGAGGAGGTCCGCTGTTTTTCTGCGCCCGAGACTCACAGGCCGCAATTTCCCTCCTGTTGCCCATGTGTGAACAGCAGGTTAACCGGGCTGGTTAGTGCCACAACTCACATGAACAGAACGTCCGAACCCGGCAGAAACGGGCGGATCGTGCACGTCGTAGCAGCTCAGACGCGGGTGAGGGCGCGGCTCAGGCGCGGGTGAAGGCGAGTGTGACGTTGTGCCCGCCGAAGCCGAAGGAGTTGGCCAGCGCCGCCTCCCAGACGCCCCGGCGGCGGTTGCCGCGGACCAGGTCGAGCTTGACCTCCGGGTCGGGCCGGTCCAGGTTGCGGATCGCCGGGGTGGCGCCCTCGCGCAGCGACAGCACCGCCACCGCGGCGCCCAGCGCGCCGGAGGCACCGAGCAGATGACCCGTCATCGACTTGGTCGCGGTGACCACCGGGTGGGTGCCGACAGCGTCGGCCACCGCCTCCGCCTCGACCAGGTCCCCGGCCGGGGTCGAGGTGGCATGGGCGTGCACCATCCCGATGTCCAGCGGCCCCAGGCCGCCGTCGGCCAGGGCCTGCCCGATGGCCCGGACCTGGCCGTACCGGTCCGAGGCGGTGATGTGGACCGCGCTGGAGGTGACGCCCGCCCCGGCCAGCAGGGCGTGCACCCGGGCCGACCGGGCCCGGGCCAGGTCCGCGCGCTCCAGGACCAGGACCGCCGCGCCCTCCCCCATCACGAAGCCGTCCCGGTCCAGGTCGAACGGGCGCGAGGCCGCGCCGGGGTCCTCGTTGCGCGTCGACAGCGCCGTCATCTGCGCGAACCCGGCCAGCGGCAGCGGGGCCAGGCAGGCCTCGGTGCCGCCGGCCACCACCACGTCGGCCCGGCCCAGCCGGATCAGGTCCAGGCCCATGGCGATCGCCTCCGCCCCCGAGGAGCAGGCACTGACCGGGGTACGGGCCCCGCCCAGCGCGCCGAGGTCGATGCTGACCCAGGCGGCCGGACCGTTGGGCATCAGCATCGGCACCGCGTACGGGGACACCTTGCGCGGCCCGAACTGCTCCAGCAGGTCGTCCTGGGCCAGCAGGGAGCGGGCGCCGCCGGTGCCGGTGCCGATCACCACGGCCAGGCGCTCCGGATCCACCTCGGGCCGCCCGGCGTGCGCCCACGCCTCGCGGGCACTGACCAGGGCGAGCTGCTCGCACCGGTCCAGCCGCCTGGCCTCGACCCTGGACAGGGACTCGGTCGGCTCGACGGCGAGCGGCGCGGCGATCCGCACCGGCAGCGCCGCGGCCCAGTCCTCGGCGATCACGGACGTCCCGGAGCGTCCGGCGAGCATCGCCTCCCAGGTACCGGCCATGTCCCCGCCCAGCGGGGTGCTGGCACCCAGTCCGGTCACCGCGACCTCGATCGTCCCCATCGCCATCGCCGCACTCCCGTCAGTAGGAAACAAACGAAGGCTGCACTGTGCCGACGAGCCGTCAGCACTGCGGCCTCTGCTGCATACCTCCACACTGTCACGATGATCGAGCCGCGCAGGGGCGCCACAGCGCACCGAGTTGACCTTGCCGACCTTGTGGAGTCCCCACAACCATCAGCGGGAGGGCCGGACCCCGCCCCAGGGCACGTCGACGCGCTCGGTCCCGATCGGCTCCAACTCGGCGGCGCCCGCGCTCGCCGCCGCCAGCCAGGCCTCGAAAGCCGCCACCTCCCCGGCCGGCACCCCGATCTCGAAGCGGACCCCCGACCCGGTGTAGACGGCCTCCCGGACCAGGTGCCCGGCGGCGCGCAGGTCGTTCTCCAACCGCCCGGCGCGCTGGTGGTCCACGCCCACGGCCAGCAGGGCCACCAGCCGCCGCTCCACCACCACGGCCTGGTCCAGCGCCGCCGACACCGCACCGCCGTAGGCGCGCACCAGGCCGCCCGCGCCCAGCAGCACCCCGCCGAAGTACCGGGTCACCACCGCCACCGTGTCGGTCAGCCCGCGCCGGCGCAGCACCTCCAGCATCGGCGCCCCCGCCGTGCCGGCCGGCTCGCCGTCGTCGTTGGAGCGCTCGCGGCGCGGCCGGTCCCCGATCACGAAGGCGGTGCAGTTGTGCCGCGCGTCCCAGTACTGCCGGCGCACCGAGGCGACGAACGCCTGCGCCTCGGCCTCGTCCTGCACCCGCAGCAGGGAGCACAGGAAGCGCGACTTCTTGACCTCGGTCTCGTGCACGACCGGCCCGTCCGGCGTCGAGACGGTCAGGTAGGGGATCTGCTGCGCCGTCATCGGCCCAGCGTAACCGCCTTGAGCGGACCCGCCGCTTCGGCCGGCGCGCGGCCCGGACGAGCACCGAGGCGGGGGCGGGCAGATCAGCGGTCTCCCTGCCTCTCGAACACGGCTCGCACTAGGCTCCCCTGGTACGCCGTCAGGCGGATGTCCCTCGTCTCTCGGAAAGGCCCCCACGCGCGGATGTTCGGAATCATCAGGCCCTGCCGCCACCGGCTCACCGAGGCGCTGCACCAGTCCTGGACCGCCCACCTGTGCGGGCTGTGCCTGGCCCTGCGCGACGACCACGGCCAGCTGGCCCGGACCGCCACCAACTACGACGGGCTGATCGTCTCGGTGCTGGTCGAGGCGCAGAGCGACGATCCGGTCGGCGGACGCCGCAAGGCGGGCCCCTGTCCGCTGCGCGGGATGCGCACCGCCTCGGTGGCCCGGGGCGAGGGGGCAAGGCTGGCCGCCGCGGTGTCGCTGGCGCTGGCCTCGGCCAAGGTCCGCGACCATGTCGAGGACGGCGACGGCGCCTACGCCCGGCGCCCGGTGGCGCTCGCGGCCGGCGGGGTGGCCGAGCGCTGGGGACGGCAGAGCCGCAGCGGCGGCAGCAGCCTCGGCTTCGACACCGGCCTGCTCTTCGACACCCTGGCCCAGCAGGGGACGCTGGAACGCGCCGCCCTGCCCGGCAGTTCGGTGCTGCTGGTGACGGCGCCGACCGAGCACGCGACCTCGCTGGCGCTGGAGCACACCGCCGTGCTCGCGGGCCGCCCCGGCAACCGCGCCCCGCTGGCCGAGATCGGCCGGCTCTTCGGCCGGCTGGCCCATCTGCTGGACGCCGTCGAGGACCTGGCCGAGGACCGGGCCACCGGCGCCTGGAACCCGCTGCTCGCCACCGGCACCAGCACCGACGAGGCCCGGCGGCTGTGCGACGACGCCGTGCACGGCATCCGGTTGGCGCTGCGCGACCTGGAGTTCAGCGACGGCACGCTGGCCCACCGGCTGCTGGCCCATGAGACCGCCGCCGCGGTGCGCCGCACCTTCGCCCACGCGGGCGCCGGCGCCCAGGGCTCCTTCGGTCCGGCCGCCCCCTACGGCCCGGCCGGTCCGCGCGGCCCCTTCGACGTCCCGCCGCCGCCCCCGCCGCGCCGCCGCAACCCGGTGGCCGGCTGCGCGATGTGGGCCCTGCTCTGCTGCACCTGCCAGGCCTGCTGCCGCGAGGACTACGAGGACCCTTGCAACGGTCGTCGTCGCCAGGGCCCCTGCAGCGACGTGGACTGCTGCGACGGGGACTGCTGTGAGGCGCTGGAGTGCTGCGAGTGCTGTGAGTGCTGCGACTGCGGCGGCTGCTGATACTCCGTCAGTGACGCTGCCCCTCAGGAGTGCTGAGCCACCGGCACCTCGGGCTGCCGCTCTTCGGGCCGGACCGGGCCCCGCAGCCCCGGTGCCAGGCACAGGGTGACGGCCACGGAAGCCGCCGCCATCAGTGACATCGCCGTCGCCGGCGAGGTCCTGGTGGCGACCGCCCCGGCCAGGGCCGCGCCCACGCCCTGCATGGCGAGCATCCCCGAGGAGTGCAGCCCCAGGGCGTGTCCGCTCAGTTCCTGCGGCACCAGCGCCATCAGCCGCTCCTGCAGCAGCAGGCTGGCCGCGTAGCCCACCGAGGCCAGCAGCACCGCCACCAGCGCGAACGGCAGCGAGGGCCGCAGGGCGAACACCAGGTAGGGGACGGCCAGCAGCAGCCGCATCGGCGCCCCGAGCCGCTCGCGCCACCATGCCGGGACGAAGCGGCCGGTGAGCGTGTCCCCCGCCAGCATGCCCAACGCGGCGAAGGCGAACAGCAGTCCGGAGCGGCCCGGAGCGTACGGCACGAAGAGCGACTCGGCGCCGACGATCAACCCGTTCGGCACCCACAGCGCCAGGTAGACGTAGCGGCGCGGCTTCGCGGACCAGAGCCGGGCGTTGGTCCGCCAGGTCTCGGTGACCGAGGGCCGCCCGCCGGAGCGTGCGGGCCGGGCGCCGAGGCCGAGCCGCGACACCAGCGCCGCGCAGGTGTAGAGGGCGGCGCCGACCAGCAGCGTGCCGCGTGGCGACATCCCGGCGATCAGCAGCCCGCCGACGGCGTAGCCGCAGATCTGCAGGGTGCCGGTGGCCATGTTGAGCAGCGAGCGGCCGAGCAGGTAGCCGTCCCGGTCGACGATCTCGTTGAGCAGCCCGTAGCGGACCCCGCCGCCGAGCGAGGAGACCAGCCCCTGTCCGGCGAGCAGAGCGAAGACGGCCCACACCGGCAGACCGGGAACCGCCTGCGCGGCGGTGGCCAGGGCCAGCAGCAGCGTCAGGCCGCTCATCGCCGCCCGGGGCGGCAGCCGGTCGGCGGCCGACAGCAGGGTTGCCGCTCCGACCAGTTGGGCCAGCGAGGGTCCGAACATGGCCAGCGAGGAGAGCAGCGGCGAGCCGGTGGCGCCGAAGACCAGCGTGCCCCGGGCCAGCCCGCTGACCGTGGAGGCGCCGATCCCGGCCGCCGAGGCCAGGAAGAAGGGGGTGAACTCGGGGGTGCGGAAGAGCTCCTGGTAGGTGCGCATGCCGCAGTCTCCGGTGGTGCTGTTCGGGGGCGTTAGAGTTTCGCGCGGAGGCGAAACCATGGGCTGGTGGCAGGTCGACGCGGACACCCTGGCGGGCAGCAGGTTCGTGCTGTCCCCGCTGGCCGAGGCCACCGCGAGCCTGAAGGCGCTGGAGCGGGGGACCGCCGCGCATCCCGGCGAGCGGGCCTGGCTGGACGCGCACCTGGCCGCCTACCGGCGGCGCCTGGCCGCCGACCCGGTCACCGCGCTGCTGATCCGGTCCGCCCTGGGCCGCAGCTGGATCGCGGACTTCCTGACCCCCGCCCCCGGGGCGGCACCCGATCCCGCCTTCGAGCAGGAGGTGGCGCGGGTGCGCGAGGCCTCCCCCGAGGTCGCCAGGACCAATCTGACCGTCTCGCTGGGCGGCCCGCTCCCGCCCGAACTGCACCGCGCCGATCTTCCGCACCGCGCCGCCGGCCTGCTGGAGTGGGTGTGGACCGAGACCGTGCTGCCGTACTGGCCGCAGCGCCGGCGGGTGCTGGAGGCGGACATCGTGGCGCGCACCGCCGAGCTGAGCCAGGGCGGCTGGGCCGGGGCCTTCGACGCCATGCGGCGGGGTATGCGCTGGCTGGGCAACGGCCGGCTGCAGGTCAACGTCCATGACTACCCGCCTCGGGACATCTCCGGAGCGCAGCTGCTGTTCGTACCGGTGACGCCGCGTCAGGGCTGGGTCTCCTGGTCCCCCAAGCCGGCCGACGGCGTGGAGGGGGATCCGCCGGCCCCGCTGCCGCACCACCGCTACGCCGTGGTCTACCCGTGCTCGGGCGCCCTGGCCGAGGCCGGACGGCCGGACCCGGCGCCCCGGGCGCTGGCCGCCCTGCTCGGTCCCGGACGGGCCGCGGTGCTGGTGCTGCTGGCGACGCCCAAGAGCACCACCCAGCTGGTCGCCCTGACCGGACAGGGCCTGGGTTCGGTCGGCCGGCACCTCAGGGTGCTGCACGACGCGGGGCTGGTGCGGCGCAGGCGGTCCGGCCGCTCGGTCCTCTACTACCGGTCCGGCGCCGGGGAGTCGCTGGTGTCGGCCTCGGGGGGCCGCGAGACCTGACGCCCCCGGGCGAGCTGGCTACGGCAGGTAACTTAGGTTAGCCTCACCTTTGTTTCCATGCTGCCGAGCTGTGCGGAGGGGTGAGGGTGCGCGTTTCCGGACGGGCGGTACTGGGCCGGGCGGTCAGCGGCGAGTTGCGCGACGTGGTGACCGGGGCGGTGCTCGGGGCCGGGCACCAGGCCGGCGAGGCGATGGTGCCGGTGCTGATCGGCGTGGTCGTCGACCGTGCGGTGGCCCGCGGCAGCCTGACGGCACTGCTCGGCTGGCTGGTGGTGCTCGCCGCGGTCTACGTCGGACTCTCCTTCAGTTTCCGCTTCGGCGCCCGGGCCGGGGAGCGCGCCGCCGAGCAGGCGGGCCACCGGCTGCGGATGGACCTGGTCCGGCGGGTGCTGCACCCGGCCGGCGGCGCCGAGAACGGCCGGCTGCCCGGGGCACTGGCCACCCTGGCCACCGAGGACGCCCGGCGCGTCGGCGCCGTCAACACCGGGCTGGTGTTCGGCATCTCGGCACTGATGGGCCTGGTGGTCGCCGCGGCCGTACTGCTGCGCACCTCCCTGCCGCTGGGCCTGGTGGTCCTGCTCGGCACGCCCGCGATGACCGCGCTGGGCCATCTGCTCAGCAAGCCCTTGGAGCAGCGCAGCGAGACCGAGCAGGAGCGGGCCGCGGACGCCTCCGGCGTCGCCGCCGACCTGGTCGCCGGGCTGCGGGTGCTCAAGGGCCTCGGCGCGGTGCCCGCCGCCGTCGAACGCTACCGCCGCACCAGCCGCGACTCACTGGCCGCGACACTGCGCGCCACCCGCGCCCAGGCGCTGCAGAACGGCCTGGTGCTCGCCCTGACCGGGGTCTTCATCGCGGTGATCGCCCTGGTCGGCGGCCGGCTGGCCGCCGAAGGAAGCATCAGCCTGGGCCAGTTGGTCTCGGCCGTCGGCCTGGCGATGTTCCTGCTCGGCCCGCTGGAGACGCTCACCTGGGTCAACGCCGACCTGGCCCAGGGCCGCGCCTCGGCCCGCCGGATCGCCGAAGTCCTGTCCGCCGCACCGGAGATCACCACCGCCGAGCCGCTGCCCCCGGCCGCACCGGTGCGCGGCGGCATCCGGCTGCGCGGCGTCGGCCACGGCAGCCTGCGCGGCCTGGACCTGGACATCGCCCCCGGCGAACTGCTGGGCGTCGCCGTGGCCGACCCCGCGGACGCCACCGCGCTGATCCAGTGCCTGGCCCGGCGGCAGGACCCCGGCACCGGAGCGGTCGAGCTGGACGGGATACCGCTGACCGCCCTGGACCCGGCCGAACTGCGCTCGCTCGTGCTGGTCGCCGACCACGACGCCGACCTCTTCGCGGGCACCCTGCACGACAACGTCGCAGCCGCCGCCGACCCGTCGACCGATCTCGCCCCGATCACCGCCGCGGCCGGCGCCGACGAGGTCGCCGCCGCCCTGGCCCAGGGCTACGACACCCCGGTCAGTGAACGCGGCCGCTCGCTCTCCGGCGGCCAGCGCCAACGGGTGGCGCTGGCCCGGGCCCTGGCCGCCGACCGCGAGGTCCTGGTGCTGCACGACCCGACCACCGCGGTCGACGCGGTCACCGAGGCCGCGATCGCCGACGGCCTGCGCACCCTGCGCCACGGCCGCACCACCGTGCTGATCACCACCAGCCCGGCACTGCTGGCGGTTGCCGACCGGGTGGTGCTGATCGAGCACGGACGGGTCGCCGACACCGGCCCGCACCTGGAACTGATCCAGCGTCAGTCCGGCTACTGCGCGGCGGTTCTGGCATGAGCGGCACCGACCGGACCAGGGAACTGCTGCCCACCGCCGACCCGGCGCAGACCCTGGCCGCGGTCCGGCGCCTGCTGCGCCCGCGCGGAGCACTGGCCCTCGCCGGACTCGCCACCATGACCGGCGCCACCGCCGTGGGACTGCTCACCCAGCCGCTGCTGGGCCACATCGTCGACCTGGTCGCCGACCACCGCGGCCCCGGCGCCCTGACCCCCCCGGCCGTGCTGCTGGTGCTGGTCGCCGTGGTGCAGGGCGCCACCACCGCGCTCGGCCGCTCACTGACCGCCCGGCTCGGCGAGACCGTACTGGCCGCACTGCGCGAGGACTTCGTCGAACGGGCGCTGCGGCTGCCGCAGCAGCAGTTGGAGCAGGCCGGCTCCGGCGATCTCACCGCCAGGGTCACCGGGGACGTCTCCCGGGTGGCCGAGGCCGTCCGCACCGCCCTGCCGGAGCTGGTCCGCTCGGCGCTGGCGATCGTGCTGACCCTGGGCGCGCTCGCGCTGCTGGACTGGCGCTTTCTGCTGGCGGCGCTGCTGGCCGTGCCGATCCAGGCGGCCACCGCCCGCTGGTACCTGCGCCGGGCCGTACCGCTCTACGCCTCCGAGCGCATCGCCACCGGCGCCCAGCAGCAGGAACTGCTGGACACCGTCGGGGCAGCGGCCACCATCCGGGCCTTCCGGCTGGAGGCGGCGCACACCGAACGGATGGAGCAGCGCTCCTGGGCCGCGGTGCAGATCACCATGCGCGGGGTGCGGCTGATCCTGGGCTTCTACAGCCGGCTGCACGTCGCCGAGTACGTCGGACTGGCCGCCGTGCTGCTCACCGGCCTGCTGCTGGTACGGGACGGCTCCGCGAGCATCGGCGTGGCCACGGCCGCGGCCCTGTACTTCCACAGCCTCTTCGACCCGGTCAACGCGGCGCTGGTGCTGCTGGACGACATGCAGTCGGCCGGGGCGGGGCTGGCCCGGCTGGTCGGCGTCACCGATCTGGCGGACCATCAGGACCCGCCGCTTCCTTCCGCTTCCGGCACCGGCACCGACACCGCCGTCGAGGTGACCGCCCTCGGCCACGCCTACGCCCCCGGCCGGCCGGTGCTGCACGGCATCGACCTCACCCTGCGCCGCGGCGAGAAGGTGGCCCTGGTCGGCGAGAGCGGCGCCGGCAAGAGCACCCTGGCCGCCCTGATCGCCGGCATCCACAGCCCGACCAGCGGCACCGTCCGTCTCGCCACCGCCCTCAACGACAGCGACCCGCACAGCCTCCCGGTCGGACTGGTCACCCAGGAGGTGCACGTCTTCGCCGGACCCCTGGCGGACGACCTCCGGCTGGCCCGCCCCGACGCGGGCGAACCCCAACTGCGCGCCGCCCTGGACAAGGTGGGCGCACTGGCCTGGGCCGAGGCGCTGCCCGAGGCGCTGCGGACCGTGGTCGGCGAGGGCGGCCACCGCCTCACCCCCACCCAGGCCCAGCAGTTGGCACTGGCCCGGCTGATCCTGGCCGACCCGCCGGTCGCCGTGCTGGACGAGGCCACCGCGGAGGCCGGCAGCGCCGGAGCCCTCCTGCTGGAGGCCGCCACCACACAAGCGCTGCAGGGCCGCACCGCGCTGATCGTGGCGCACCGGCTCAGCCAGGCCGCAACCGCGGACCGGATCGTCGTCATGGACGGCGGCCGGATCGTCGAGAGCGGCACCCACGACCGGCTCAGCAGCGCGGGCGGCCGCTACGCCGACCTGTGGGCGGCCTGGTCGGGGACCCGCACCGGCACCACCCACTGACCCCAACAGACCTTCCCTCCACGGCATCACCACAGCGAACCAAAGGACATGACTCATGCGCTCCTTCCCGAGAGGCACCCGCACCGCCACCGCACTGGCCTCCGGCCTGGTCCTGCTCGGCGCCGCCACCGCCTGCGGCTCCAGCACCGGCGAGACCACCGCCTCGGCCGGCGACGCCAAGGCCAGTGCCACCGCGGGCTCGGCCTTCCCGGTGACCATCGCCAACAAGTTCGGCAGCACCACCGTCAAGGCCGCACCCAAGCGCATCGTCACGGTCGGACTGACCGACCAGGACGCGGTGCTGGCGCTGGGTCAGGTACCGGTGGCCACCACCGAGTGGCTCGGCGCGTACAAGGGCGCCATCGGCCCCTGGGCCACCGCCAAGCTGGGCAGTGCCGCGCTGCCGACCGTGCTGAAGGACCCCGGCACCGGGCCCAATGCCGAGCAGATCGCCGCGCTGCACCCGGACCTGATCCTGGCGGTGTACGCGGGCCTGACGGACGCCCAGTACAAGACCCTGTCCAAGATCGCCCCGGTGGTCGCCGCACCCAAGGGCTACAACGACTACGGGGTCCCCTGGCAGCAGCAGACCGAGATCATCGGCCAGGCGCTGGGCAAGGCCACCGAGGCCAAGACCCTGGTCTCGGGCGTCGACGCCGACTTCGCCGCGGCCGCCAAGGCGCACCCGGAGTTCGCCGGGAAGACCGCCGTGATGGCCACGCCGTACCAGGGCTTCTTCGTCTACGGCAGCGAGGACCCGCGTTCGCGCATGCTCACCTCGCTCGGCTTCAAGCTGCCCGCGACCCTGGACAAGGTCATCGGCAACCAGTTCGGCGACAACATCAGCAACGAGCGCACCGACCTGCTGAACACCGACGCCATCGTCTGGCTGGTGGACGACCCGGCCAAGGACGAGGCCGCGCTGCACGCCAACAAGCTCTACGGCGACCTGGCGGTGGTCAAGCAGGGCCGCGAGGTGTTCGTCCCCAGCAGCAGCGACTTCGGCAACGCGACCTCCTTCGTCTCGGTGCTGAGCCTGCCCTACACCCTGGAGCGGCTGGTGCCGATGCTGTCCGAGGCCGTGGACGGCAACCCGGCGACCAAGGTGGTCACCCCGACCTCCTGATCCCGCCCACCGCAGTACGCCGAAGGGGCCGACCCGCGAATCGACTTCGCGGGCCGGCCCCTTCGCCGTTCTCGGGTCAACCGTCCTGCCGCACCAGGCTCTTGGGCCGCAGGTCGGTCCAGTTGGCCTCGATGTACTCCAGGCACTCCGGGCGGGCGGCCGGCCCGTGGGCCACCGTCCAGCCCGCCGGGACGTCGACGAAGTCGGGCCACAGGCTGTGCTGGCCCTCGTCGTTGACCAGGACCGTGTAGACGCCGTCGGGGTTCTCGAAGGGGTTGCTGTTGCTCATCGTGGTTCTCTCCTTGCAGGGGTTGCGGGTTGAGCTCTGTTCAGGAAGGAAGGTTCGTAGGGGGGTTCGTACGGGGGTTGGTGCGCTCCAGCGCCTCGGCCCGGTCCACCAGGGCCTCCAGCGCCCGGAACCAGGTCTCGGCCAGGTCCCTGACCGCCGCCTCGGACAGCAGGCCCGCGGCGAAGGACCAGTGCGCCGCCAGCTCGGGCCCCTCGGGCCGGTCCTCGGTCAGCGCGTTCACGGTCAGGGCGTGCGAGAGCGGCATCCCGGGGTCGCCGTCCAGGTCCGCGGCATCGCCCTCGGGCGCGTAGGACCAGTCGGTGGCCTCCGGGTGGCCGAAGCGGCCCATGTAGTTGAACTCGATCCCGGGGGTGCCGAGTTCGGCCAGCTCGCGGCCGGCCACCGGGTTGAGGTGGCGCAGCAGCCCGTGGTGCAGGCCGGAGGCGGGCAGTGCCGCCAGGTGCCCGCTGACCCGCTCCAGCGCGCGGTCCAGCTCCGGGCCACCGGACAGCGCACCGGCCAGGTCGACCGCGCCGACGTCCAGGCGGACCGGGACCACGCTGGTGAACCAGCCGACGGTGCGCGACAGGTCCGCGTCCCCGGCCAGCTCCTCCTCGCGGCCGTGCCCCTCCAGGTCCACCAGCACGGCGGTGGCCCGGTCCTGCGGGTCCTGCCGGGTGCGCCAGTCCGCGACGGCCAGGGCCAGGGCGGTGAGCATCACATCGTTGACGGTCGCGCCGAAGGCGGCCGGCACCCGGCTGAGCAGCGGCGCGGTACGGGCCGGCGGCAGGGTCAGGGTGAGCTGCCGCTCGGTGCCGACGGTGTCCAGGGCCGGGTCGAGCGGCCGGGGCAGCGGGAGCGGGTCGGCGTCGTCCAGGATCGAGCTCCACAGCGGCAGTTCGTCCTCGGCGACCGGGTCGACGGCGCGCCGCTCCAGCAGTTCGGCCCAGCGGCGGAAGGAGAACCCGACCGGGGGCAGGGTCACCTGCCGGCCCGCCGTGACGTCCCGCCAGGCCGTCTCCAGGTCGGGCAGCAGCACCCGCCAGGAGACGCCGTCCACCACCAGGTGATGGACCATCAGCAGCAGCCGTCCGGATGCCCCGGGGCCCGCGTCGAACCAGACCGCCCGGACCATGCGGCCGGACTCCGGGTCCAACCGGTCCCGGGCCGCCCGGGCGTGCTCGGCGACCAGCGCGCGCAGCCCGGCCTCGTCGGCGCCCGCGGCGTCCACCTCGACCAGCCAGGACGCCGCGTCCACCGCGCCGGGCGCGGGGACCTGCAGCCACCACTGCTCCGCGCCCGCGCCGCCGACGCAGCTCCCCGAGGGGATCCGCTCCAGCCGGGCCCGCAGCATGTCGTGGTGGTCGGCCAGCCCCTGAAGCACCGTCAACAGCCCGGCACGGTCCAGCCCGGAGGGTGTCTGCACCAGCGCGACCTGGTGGTAGCCCTGGAACGGGCCGCCCTGCTCGCGCAGCGCGTGCATGATCGGGGTGATCGGCAGCAGACCGGTGCCCCGGTCGTGCGCCCGGTCCCCGGCCACCGCGACGGCCGACCGGAGCGCGACCCCGGCCAGCGCCTCCACCGTCCGCAGCTGGAAGACCTGGCGCGGGGTGATCCGCAGTCCGCCCGCCCGGGCCCGGCTGACCAGTTGCATGGCCACGATGCTGTCCCCGCCCAGGGCGAAGAAGTCCTGGTCGGCCCCGCAGTCCGGCAGGCCGAGCACTTCGGCGAAGACCCCGCACAGGAGCTGTTCCAGCTCGCCCTGAGGCTCACGGCCCCCGGACGAGCCGTCGGCGCCGAAGTCAGGCGCCGGCAGCGCCCGGCGGTTCAGCTTGCCGTTGGACAGCAGCGGCAGCGCGTCCAGGACCACCACCGCCGCCGGGACCATGTAGTCGGGCAGCGCGGCGGCCGCGGCCGCCCGCAGCGAGGCCGGGTCCAGCCCGCCCGCACCCTCCGCCGGGACCGCGTAGGCGACCAGCTGCTTGACCCGGGGCCGGTCCTCACGGGCGACCACCACCACCTGGGCGACGTCCCGGTGCCGGGCCAGCACGGCCTCGATCTCGGCCAGCTCGATCCGGAAGCCGCGCAGCTTCACCTGGTCGTCGGCGCGGCCCAGGTAGTCCAGCTGTCCCTGCCCGTTCCAGCGGGCCAGGTCGCCGGTGCGGTACATCCGGGAGCCGGGGTCGCCGTGCAGCGCCCCGAACGGGTCGGCGACGAAACGCTCGGAGGTCAGGTCCGGCCGACCCAGGTACCCCCGGGCCAGCCCGGCGCCGGCCAGGTACAGCTCGCCGCTGACGCCCGGCGGCACCGGCCGCAGCGCCGCGTCCAGGACGTAGGCGCGGGTGTTGCCGACCGGCCGGCCCACCAGCGGGTGCTCGCTGTCGCCCACCCGGGCGACCAGCGCGTCCACGGTGGCCTCGGTGGGCCCGTAAAGGTTGAACGCCTCGGTGCCGGGCAGTGCGCCGAGCCGGCGCCAGAGCGCGTCCGGCACCGCCTCGCCGCCGACGCCGACCGCCGCCAACGGGCACTCGCCGTCCTGGATCAGACCGCTGTCGGCGAGCTGGCCCAGGAACGAGGGGGTGACCTCGATGAAGTCCAACCCCTGGTCCCGGATCGCAGCCGCGGTCAGCTCCGGGTCGCGCCGGGTCTCGTCGTCCAGGATGTGCAGGGCGTGCCCGTCCAGCAACCACAGCTGCGGCTGCCAGGAGGCGTCGAAGGAGAAGGACCAGGCGTGCCCGATCCGCAGCCGCTGCCGGCCGGTGCGGCGCTTGGCCGGGTCGTGCAGGGTGCGGCGGTGGCTGCGGAACAGGTTGGCGACGCTGCTGTGGCAGACCACCACGCCCTTGGGGCGCCCGGTGGAGCCGGAGGTGTGGATGACGTACGCCGGATGCCGCGGGTCGGGTCCTTGCGGCAGGTTCCCGGCAGGGAAAGCGTCCAGCTGCTGCCGGGTCGATCCCGCGTCCAGGAGCAGCACGGGTACCGCGCTCTGCGGCAGCCCGGGGGCCAGCCGATCGGTCGTCAGCAGCAGCCGCGGCGCGGTGTCGTCCAGCATGGCGAGCATCCGCTCGGCCGGCAGGTCCGGGTCCAGCGGCAGGTAGGCGGCGCCGGCCTTGAGTACGGCCAGCAGCGCGACCAGGTAGTCCTCGGTGCGCGGCAGGGCCAGTGCGACGATCCGCTCGGGGCCGGCGCCGCGCTCGACCAGCAGCCGGGCCAGCCGGTTGGCCCGGCCGTTGAGCTCGGCGAAGGTCAGCGAGACCGGACCGCAGACCAGCGCCACGGCCTCCGGACCGGCGGCCACCTGCGCCTCGAACAGCGCCGGGACCGTCCCCGGCGCATCGGCACCGACCGGCAGGGCGGTGTCGTTCCAGTCCTGCAGGACGGCACGGCGCTCGGCCGGGTCGAGGATGTCCACCCGGGCCAGCGGCTGCTCCAGGTCGGTGGTCATGGCCTCGAACAGCCGGACCATCGCGGCCGTGATCCGATCGATGGTGGCCGCGTCGAACAGGTCGGACCGGTACTCGGCCGTCAGCGACAGCCGCTCCCCGGGCTCCACCGCCCAGGCCAGCGGGTAGTGGGTGGCGTCCCGGTGGTCCCGGACGCTGCTGCGCAGCCCCTGCTCCGCCCCGAGGCCGGGTCCCTCACCGCCGGGGTAGGACTCGAACACGACCAGGGTGTCGAAGAGGTCGCCCAGTGCGGCCCGCCGCTGGATGTCGGACAGGCCGAGGTACTGATGGGGGATCAGCTGCGACTGCTGGTCCTGCAGCCGGTCCAGGAACGCGGCCAGCGACTCGCTCTCGTCGATCCTCGCCCGCACCGGCACGGTGTTGATGAACAGTCCGATCATCGACTCCGCACCCTCCAGCTCGGCCGGCCGCCCGGAGACGGTCGCGCCGAAGACCACGTCGCTCCGGCCGGTGAGTCGGGTCAGCAGCAGCCCCCAGGCGCCCTGGACCAGCGTGTTGACGGTCAGCCCGCGCGAGCGGGCGACAGCGGTGACCGCGCCGGTCAGCTCCGGTGTCAGCAGCAGGGTGCGGGTCTGCGGCACCGCCGGGGCCCGCTCGGGATCGGCGGGGACCAGATGGGTCGGCTCCTCCAGCCCGTCCAGGGCCTTGTCCCAGGCGTCGGCGGACGCGGTAGCGTCCTGGGCCGCCAGCCAGGCCAGGTAGTCGCGGTAGGGGGCGACCGGCTGCGGCGCGCGTCCGGCGTAGAGCTCGGCCAGCTCGTCCATCAGCTGCGGCAGCGACCAGCCGTCCAGCAGCAGGTGCTGGTGCGACAGGACCAGCCGGTGCCGCTCGGGTCCGCAGCGGACCAGCAGCAGCCGCAGCAGCGGGGGCACCGCCGGGTCGAAGCGGCGGCGCTCCTGGGCCAGCAGGTCGCTCCAGCGCACCTCGAACTGCTCCGGGTCCAGACCCGAGAGGTCCAGCTCACGCCAGGGCAGCGTGACCGTGCGCGGCACCAGAGCAACCGGACGACCGGAGGACAGGTAGCGGAAGCCCGCCCGGAGGTTGGCGTGCCGGTCCAGCAGTGCCTGACCGGCCGCGCGCAGCGCGGCCGGGTCCAGCGGACCGTCCAGGTCATGGCTGATCTGGACGGTGTAGACGTCCGGCCCCTCCGCGCCCGAGTCGAAGGAGGCGTGGAACAGCAGACCGGCCTGAAGCGGCGTCAGCGGCAGCAGCTCGGCCACCGCCGGGTCGGCGCCCAGCTCCGCCAGCTCGGCCTCGGTGAGGTCGAGCAGCGCGGCATCGGCGGCCGGAGCGACGCCCGACACCTCCCCGGCGACGGCGGCCAGACCCGCAGCCGACTTGTGCCTGAACACATCGCGGGGGGTGAAGGCCAGACCGGCCGCCCGGGCCCGACCGACCAGCTGCATGGCCACGATGCTGTCCCCGCCCAGAGCGAAGAGGTCGTCCTCGACCCCCACCCGCTCCAGGCCCAGCACGGCGGCGAACAGCTCGCACAGCAGGGCCTCGCGCGCGGTGCGCGGCTGGGTGTCGGTGGTTCCGGCGGCGAAGTCGGGCGCGGGCAGCGCCCTGCGGTCCAGCTTGCCGTTCGGGGTGAGCGGCAGCGCCCCCAGGACGATGAGGGCGGCGGGCACCATGTGCTCCGGGAGCTCCGCGGCGGTACGGGCCCGAAGCGCGGCCGGCTCCGGCGCGGGTTCGCCCGCAGCCGGCACGACGTAGCCGACCAGACGGCCCTCACGCGCCACCACGACGGCGTGGGCCACACTCTGATGGCTGCTCAGCACTGACTCGATCTCGCCCAGCTCGATCCGGAAGCCG
Organism: Streptacidiphilus jeojiensis; assembly: GCF_042510965.1. Taxonomy (NCBI): domain Bacteria; kingdom Bacillati; phylum Actinomycetota; class Actinomycetes; order Kitasatosporales; family Streptomycetaceae; genus Streptacidiphilus; species Streptacidiphilus jeojiensis. Next base: position 26,267 of record NZ_JBEUKS010000003.1, on the reverse strand, counting down.
CGCAGCTTCACCTGGTCGTCGGCACGGCCCAGGAACTCCAGCTCCCCGCCGCCGTCCCAGCGCGCCAGGTCGCCGGTGCGGTACATCCGCGCGCCGGGTGCGCCGAAGGGGTCGGCGACGAAGCGTTCGGCGCTCAGCGAAGGACGGTTGAGGTAGCCGCGCGCCAACTGGACCCCGGCGAGGTAGAGCTGACCCGTGCAGCCCGGCGGAACCGGGCGCAGCGCATCGTCCAGCACATAGGCGCGGGTGTTCCACACCGGCCGCCCGATCGACACCCGGCTGCTGCCGGGGAGCACGGCCGTCGCGGTCACGTCGACCGACGCCTCGGTCGGCCCGTAGAGGTTGTGCAGCTCGACCCCTGGCACCAGGGCATGGAAACGCACGGCCAGTTCGGCCGGCAGCGCCTCGCCGCTGCACAGCACCCGGCGCAGGCCGGTGGCGCCGGCGGCGGTCGGCTCGTCCAGGAAGGCCCGCAGCATCGACGGCACGAAGTGGCAGGTGGTGATGGACTCGTCCTGGACCAACCGGGCCAGGTAGGCGGGGTCCTTGTGGCCCTCGGGTCGGGCCAGCACCAGGGCGGCGCCGGTGATCAGCGGCCAGAAGAACTCCCAGACCGACACGTCGAAGCTGGACGGCGTCTTCTGCAACACCCGGTCCTCAGCCGTCAGCCCGTACTCCGCCTGCATCCACAACAGCCGGTTGGCGATGCCCTGGTGCGGTACCACCACGCCCTTGGGCCGACCTGTGGACCCCGAGGTGTAGATAACGTAGGCGGGGTGGCTCGGGTGGTAGCCGGTCGGCAGCTCGCCGGACGGTCCCACCGGCAGCCGGTCCTCGATCACGCAGACCGGCTGCGCGTCCGCCAGCATGTAGGCCAGCCGGTCGGCCGGGTAGTCCGGGTCCAGCGGCAGGTAGGCGGCCCCGGCGCGGTGCACCGCCAGCAGCGCCACCACCAGCTCCACCGACCGGGGCAGCGACACCGCCACCGTGCGCTCAGGACCCGCCCCGAGCCCGGCCAGCACCCGAGCGGTCCGCTCCACCCGCACATCCAACTCGGCGTAGCTCAGCCGCTCATCCCCGAAGACCAACGCCAACGCGTCAGGCGTCCGAGCCACCTGCTCCCGGAACAGCTCCGGCAGCGTCACCGCCGGCACGGCGTGGTCGGTCTCGTTCCACTCACCCAGCACCTGGTCGCGCTCGGAGCCGTCCAGCAGTTCGATCTCGCGCAGCGGGACGTCGGGGGCCTCCGCGACCTGCTCCAGCAGTCGCAGCAGCCGCTGCGCAAGCCGTTCGACCGTGCTGTGGTCGAAGAGGTCGGCGCTGTACTCGATCCAGCTCTGCATGCCGCCGTCCGGACCCTGCTCCACGAAGTCGAAGCTGAGGTCGAACTTGGCGGTGTGCTGGTCCAGCGGCTCGGGAGCGGCGGACAGCCCCGGCAGATCCGGGACACCGCCCGGAGCCGCGAGGTGGACCACCATCACCTGGAACAGCGGGTGCCGCGCCAGCGAGCGCGGCGGGTTGACCGCCTCCACCAGCCGCTCGAACGGCAGCGACTGGTGCTCGTAGGCCGCGAGGTCGGTCTCCCGCACCCGGGCCAGCAGTTCGCCGAAGGACGGTGCGCCGGACAGGTCGGTGCGCAGCACCAGCGTGTTGACGAAGAAGCCGACCAGTTCCTCCAGCTTCTCGTCGCTGCGCCCGGAGATCGGCGCGCCCAGGGGGATGTCCTCCCCCGCGCCCAGCCGGTGCAGCAGCGCCGCCACGGCAGCCTGGACCAGCATGAACATACTGACGGACCGCTCCCGGGCCAGCGCCCGCAGGGCGCCGGCCAGCTCGGGGCTCAGCGTCAGCCCGACCGCCCCGCCCCGGTGGCTGCTCTCCAGCGGACGCGGACGGTCGGCCGGCAGCGCCAGCTCGTCCGGGATTCCAGCCAGTACCTGCTGCCAGTAGGCGAGTTGATCTGCCTCGACGGCCTCGCCCAGGGCCTCCCGCTGCCAGAGCGCATAGTCGGCGTACTGGACCGGCAGCGCAGCCCACTCCGGAGTCCGCCCCTCGATCCGGGCCCGGTAGGCGATGGCCAGGTCGCGCCAGAGCGGCCGGTCCGACCACTCGTCGGTGGCGATGTGATGGACCACCAGCAGCAGTACCTGCTCCTGCCCCGAGGTGCACAGCACATGCGCACGCAGGGGAGGCTCCCGGTCCAGCTCGAAGCCCTGCGCAGCAGCCTCGGCGAGTCGCCCCGCAAGGTCCTGCTCGTCCACCTGCTCGACGTGGACGACTCCGGGCAGCTGCTCCGGGTCCAGGACGAGTTGGTACGCCCGCCCGTCCCGGGTCGGGAAGACGGTGCGCAGGCTCTCATGACGGATCATCACGTCATGGACGGCGGCCGTCAGAGCGTCGCGGTCGAGCTCGCCCACCAGCCGCCAGGCCGCCGGAAGGTTGTAGGTCGGCGTCCGGCCCTCCAACTGGTGCAGCACCCAAAGCCGTTGCTGGGCCGAGGACAACGGCAGCAGCTCAGGACGGTCCTCCGTCGGGAGCAGGGCGGGCAGCGGAGTGCTGCGCCCGCCGCCCGTCAACCGGGCCGCGAGCCGGGCCACCGTGGGGGCCTCGAACACCGCGCGCAGGGCCAACTCCGCGTCCAGCACCGTGCGGACCCGGCTGACCAGCCGCATCGCCAGCAGCGAATGCCCGCCCAGGGCGAAGAAGTCGTCATGGATCCCGACCCGCTCCAGCCCCAGGACGTCGGCGAACAGTCCCGCCAGCAGCTCCTCGCGCGGAGAGCGCGGCAGTGCCGTCGTCGATTCCGCGGTGAAGTCCGGTGCGGGCAGGGCCTTGCGGTCGAGCTTCCCGCTGGGCGTCAACGGCAGTACGTCCAGGGCAGTGAAGGCGGCGGGAATCATGTGCTCTGGCAGCACCGCCCGCGCATGGGCCCGAAGTGCCGCCAAGTCGGCCGAACCCGGCACCACGTAGGCGACCAGCCGCTGCTCGTGCACGGCCACGGCCACCTGCCGCACCGTCTCGTGCCGGCCCAGCACCGCTTCGATCTCACCCAGTTCGATCCGGAAGCCGCGCAGCTTCACCTGGTCGTCTGCGCGGCCCAGGAACTCCAGCACCCCCTCGCTGTTCCAGCGCGCCAGGTCGCCCGTGCGGTACATCCGCGCCCCGGGCGGCCCGAACGGGTCGGCGCAGAAGCGCTCCGCGGTCAGTCCGGGCCGGCCCAGATACCCCCGGGCAAGCTGGGCGCCGGCCAGGTACAACTCGCCGGCCATGCCCGGCGGCACCGGACGCAGCCCGGCGTCCAGCACATACGCCCTGGTGTTCCACACCGGCCGCCCGATCGGCACCTGCCTGCCGCCAGGGCGCACCCGCACGGCGGTGACGTCCACCGACGCCTCGGTCGGCCCGTAGAGGTTGTGCAACTCAGCCGGGAGCAACGCGAGGCAGCGGTCCGCCAGTTCGGCCGGCAGTGCCTCGCCGCTGCACAGCACCCGGCGCAGGCCGGTGCATCCGGCGGCGGTCGGCTCGTCCAGGAAGGCCCGCAGCATCGACGGCACGAAGTGCACCGTCGAGACGCCTTCGTCCTGGATCAGCCCGGCGAGGTACTCGGGGTCCCGATGCCCGTCCGGTCGGGCCAGCACCAGGGCGGCGCCGGTGATCAGCGGCCAGAAGAACTCCCAGACGCTGACGTCGAAGCTGGACGGCGTCTTCTGCAACACCCGGTCCGCAGCCGTCAGCTCGTACTCGGCCTGCATCCACAACAGCCGGTTCGCGATACCCCCGTGCGGAACCACGACGCCCTTCGGACGCCCGGTCGACCCCGACGTGTAGATCACATACGCCGGATCACGCGGGTCATAGGCAGACGGCAACTCACCGAACGAACCCTCCGGCAACCCCTCCCGGACCACGCACACCGGACGGGCGTCAGCCAGCATGAACGCCAGCCGCTCGGCCGGATACTCCGGATCCAACGGCAGATAGGCAGCCCCCGCACGATGCACCGCCAGCAGCGCCACCACCAGCTCGATCGAACGCGGCAACGACACCGCCACCGTCCGCTCAGGACCAGCACCCAGCCCCGCCAGCACCCGAGCGGTTACCTCCACCCGCGCATCCAACTCGGCATAGCTCAACCGCTCATCACCGAAGACCAACGCCAGAGCATCCGGCGTCCGGGCCACCTGCTCCCGGAACAACTCAGGCAGCGTCACCGCCGGAACGGCGTGGTCGCTGTCGTTCCAACCCTCCAGCACCAACGTCCGCTCGGCCGGGTCCAGCAGCTCCAGCTCCCGCAGCGGACGATCAGGGGCAACTGCCGCCTCCTGCAGCAGCCGGACGCACCGGGCGGCCATGCCCGAGACCGTGCTCCGGTCGAAGAGTTCGGCGCTGTACTTGAGCAGCAGCGTGATCCGGTTCTCGGCGGCGTGGTCGACGAAGGTGAAGTCCAGGTCGAACTTGGCGCTGCCGCTCTGCGTCGGCAGCCATTCGGTGGGCAGGTCCAGCAGCTGCGGCTCGCCCTCCGGGCGGTAGTGGTAGCCGGCCATCACCTGGAACAGCGGGTTGCGCCCCGGCAGCCGGGGCGGGTTGACCACCTCCACCAGCTGGTCGAAGGGCAGGTCCTGGTGGTCGAAGGCGGCCAGGTCAGCCTCCCTGACCCGGGCCAGCAGTTCGCCGAAGCCCGGATCGCCGGACAGGTCGGTGCGCAGCACCAAGGTGTTGACGAAGAAGCCCACCAGGTCGTCCAGCGCGCTGTCGGTCCGTCCGGCGATCGGCGCACCGACGGGAATGTCCTCCCCCGCACCGAGCCGGTGCAGCAGGGCGGCGACCGCGGCGTGGAACAGCATGAACATGCTGGTGCCGGTCGCGGTGGCCAGTTCGCGCAGGGCGCCGGCAGTCGCGGCGGGCAGCTCCACCTCCACCGCGCCACCGAGACCGGTCGGCTCGGCCGGACGCGGTCGATCCAGCGGCAGCGCCAACTCCTCCGGCAGCCCGGCGAGGGCCTGCCGCCAGTAGTCGAGCTGCCGGGCACCGTCGGCGTCGAGCAGCCGCCGCTGCCAGAGGGTGTAGTCGGCGTACTGCACCGGCAACGGCGCCCACTCCGGGGCCCCAGCCGCCGCGCGGGCGCGGTAGGCGGTGCCCAGGTCGGCCAGGAACGGACGGTCGGACCACTCGTCGGTGGCGATGTGGTGCAGCACGATGACGACCACCTGGTCGTCCTGATTCACCATCAACACATCGCAGCGCAGCGGCAGCCCGCGCCCCAGGTCGAACGGCAGGGCCGTCAACTCGTCGATACGCCCGGCGACTTCGCCCTCCCGGCAGCCATGGACCCGGAACGGCACTTCAACGCCCGAAGCAACCTGCTGGTACAGCTCACCGCCCTGCTCCACCACCACCGTACGCAGGGCCTCATGACGCTCCGTCACATCGGCCAGCCCCTGCCGCAACGCCTCCAGGTCCAAGCTCCCGCGCAGCCGGAAGACCAGCGGGAAGTGGTAGGCGTCCCCGGCGCCGAACTGCTCGGCCAGCCACAGCCGCCGCTGCGCCGGTGAGAGCGGCACGAGCTCGGGGCGGTCGGCGAGCGCCGTGACCGCCGGACGCGCCGGCCGGCCCGGGGCCTCGGCGCGCAGCGCCAGCAGTGCGGGGGTGGGGGCCTCGAACAGGTCGCGGATCGCCAGCTCGGCCCCGAGCGCGGTGCGGGCCCGGCCGATCAGCCGGGTGGCGAGCAGGGAGTGCCCGCCCAGGTCGAAGAAGCCGTCCTCGGCGCCGACCCGGGGCAGTCCCAGCACCTCGGCGAACAGCCCGCAGAGCACCTCCTCGGCCACCGTCTCCGGCCCGCGACCGCCGCCCAGCGCCACCGAGGGCTCCGGCTGCGGCAGCGCGCGCACGTCCAGCTTGCCGTTGGCGTTCACCGGCAGCCGGTCCAGGGTGACGAAGGCCGCCGGGACCATGTAGTCGGGCAGCTGCCGCCGCAGCTCCTCCCTGACCCGGGGCACCAGCCCGGCGCGGTCCGCACCCACGTCGGGCACCAGGTATCCGATCAGTCGGCGGGCCCCGGGAACCGAGCTGTCGTCAGCGGCGACCACGGCCGCCTGGGCCACCTCCGGCAGCCGGTTGAGGGCGCTCTCGATCTCGCCCAGCTCGACCCGGTAGCCACGGATCTTCACCTGGTCGTCGGTACGGCCCAGGAAGTCCAGGTTGCCGTCGGCGCGGCGGCGCACCAGGTCGCCGGTGCGGTACATCCGCTCCCCCGGCAGACCGTGCGGGTCGGCGACGAAGCGCTCGGCGGTCAGGTCGGCGCGGTTCAGATAGCCCCGGGCCAGCCCCACCCCGGCGATGTAGAGCTCCCCCGGCACACCGTCGGGGACCGGTCGCAGCCACTGGTCCAGGATCAGCGCCCGGGTGCCCCGGATGGCCCGGCCCACGGTGGGGGTGGCGCTGTCACCGGTGCCGGCGCCCAGGGTGTTGATGGTGTACTCGGTCGGACCGTAGAGGTTATAGCCGTAGGTGCCCTCGGTGTCCCTGAGCCGGTTCCAGACCGCCTCGGACACCGCCTCGCCGCCCAGCAGCACCAGCGGCGGCCGGTGCCCCGGGGCGTCCAGCAGGCCCTGCTCCAGCAGCAGATGGGCATAGGTCGGCGTGACGTTGACGACGTCGATGAAGTGCGTCGCACAGTAGTCGACCAGGGCCTCGGCGTCGCGGCGCAGCTCCTCGTCGCAGATGTGCACCTGGTGGCCCTCCACCAGCCAGAGCAGCTCCTCCCAGGACATGTCGAAGGCGAAGGAGACGGTGTGCGCGATCCGCAGCCGCCGGCCACCGGCCGAGGCGACGGCCGGGTCGAAGATCTCCCGCTGGTGGTTGAGCTGCATATTGGTCAGGCCGCGGTAGGGCGTGACCACGCCCTTGGGACGGCCGGTGGAGCCCGAGGTGTAGATGACGTAGGCGGGGTGCTCCAGGCTGAACCGCGGGCACTCCTCCTCGGTGATCGGCGCCCCGGAAAGCCGGTCCAGTTCGGCCCGGACCGCGGCGTCGTCCAGCAGCACCCGCCGCGTCCCCGGCACGGCCAGCGCCAGGCGCCCGGCCACCGCCGACTCCGCCAGCAGCAGCGCGGGGCGGGCGTCGTCCAGCATCCCGGCGAGCCGGTCGTCCGGATGGTCCAGCTCCAGCGGCAGGTAGGCAGCGCCGGTGCGCAGCACCGCGAACAGCGCCACCACCGTCTCGATCGACCGGCGCAGCCCCAGCGCGACGATCCGCTCCGGCCCGGCGCCCCGGTCCAGCAGCAGCCGGGCCGTCCGGTTGACGGCGTCGTCCAGTTTCGCGTAGGTCAGCCTCTCGTCGCCGAAGACCAGCGCGACGGCGTCCGGGGTGTGCGCGGCCTGCTCGGCCAGCAGTTCGGCGATGGTCAGCTCCGGCGCCGGGACCCGGCCGGCGGCCCACTCCTGCCGCAGTGCGGCGCGTTCGGCCGGCAGCAGCGGGTCCAGGGCCGCCACCTGCCCGTCCAGCTGCCGGGTGAACCGGTCCAGCAGGGTGGTGAAGCGGTCCAGCAGCGCCTGGGCCTGTTCGCGTGGGACCGCGTCGGGCCGGTGGGCCAGGGTGATCCTGATCCGCTCGCCCGGTGTCACGATCAGGGTGACCGGGTAGTGGGTGGCGTCGATGTTGGAGACGGCGGTGGCGCCATGACGCTGCTTCAGTTCGGCCAGCCGGTCCCCGGTGTCGGCGTCGCGCAGCACGAATAGGGTGTCGAACAGCCGCCGGTGGCCGGTCTCGGCCTGCAGCACGCCCAGGCCCAGGTACTCGTACGGCATCAGCGCCAGCCGCTCGTCCTGGATCCGGCGGGCCAGCTCCAGTACCGACTCGGCCGGGTCGTAGGCGATCCGGGCCGGGACGGTGTTCAGGAACATCCCGATGACGTTCTCGACGTCGGGCACCTCGCTGGGCCGCCCGGCCACCGCGGTGCCGAAGACCACGTCGGTGCGCCCGGTCGCGGCGGCCAGGGTGAGGCCCCAGGCGGCGGTGAGCACGGTGTTCATGGTCAGGCCGTGCCGGCGCGCCTCCGTGCGCAGCCAGTCCGCCGACCGGTCCGGCAGGCAGGTCTCCAGGCTCTCCGGGATGTCCGGCTCCAGGCCCGCGTCGGCGGCCGCGAGCAGGGTGGGCTCCTCCAGGCCGGCCAGGGCCGAGCGCCAGGCGCGGGTGGCCTCGGCGCTGTCCTGGGCCTCCAGCCAGGTCAGGTAGGAGCGGTAGGAGCCGGGACGCGGAAGGACGGACTCGTCCCCGCCGTTCTGGTAGAGCGCGAACAGCTGGTCCAGGAACAGCCAGGCGGACCAGCCGTCCCACAGCAGCAGATGACGGCCGATCACCAGCCGGTCCCCGCGCCCGGCGCCGAGACGGACCAGCAGCAGCCGGAACAGCGGCGGGCGGGCCAGGTCGAAGCGGCGGGTGCGCTCCTCGTCCATCAGGGCGTCCAGGCGGGCCTGCTGCTCCTCGGCCGGCGACCCGGAGAGGTCGACCTCCTGGAACGGCGGCTCCAGGCCGGCGGTGATGAACTGCACCGGGCGGCTCAGCCCGTCGCTGGTGAACCCGGCGCCCAGACTGGGGTTGCGGGCCAGCAGCAGCCGGGCGGCGGTACGCAGCCGCCCGGCGTCCAGCGGGGTGGCGAAGTCGAAGGACTCATGGGCGGTGTAGACGTCCACGGCGGTCGCGTCGTAGGTGGCGTGGAAGAACAGGCCCTCCTGCAACGGGGCCAGCGGCCAGACGTCCGCCACCGGGCCCGGGCTGGTCGCACGGACCCGCGAGGCCTCCTCCTCGCTCAGCTCGAAGCCGAAGGACGACGCCCCGGAATCCGGCTCCGCCACCGCGCCCGCGACCGCCGCCAGCGCGGCGGGGGTGCGGTGCTCGAAGACCTCGCGCGGGCTCAGCGCCAGGCCGGCCCGACGGGCCCGGCTGGAGACGCCGATGGAGCTGATGCTGTCGCCGCCGAGCAGGAAGAAGTCGTCGTCGATACCGACCTGCTCCAGCTTCAGCACGGCCGCGAAGATCTCGGTCAGCGCCTGCTCGCGCCCGTCACGCGGCGCGCGCAGCTCGGCGCGCACCGACTGCGGTGCGGGCAGCGCGGCCCGGTCCAGCTTGCCGCTCGGCGTCAGCGGCAGCGCCTCCAGCAGCACATAGGCGCCGGGCAGCAGCGCAGCCGACAGCTCAGCCGCCAAAGCGTTCTGAACAGCCGTCAGGTCCAACGGGCCGGCGGCCGGGACCAGATAGGCGACCAGCTGGGTGCCCACCACCGCCACGGCGGCCTGCGCCACCTCGGGCAGCCGGGTCAGCGCGGCCTCGACCTCGCCCGGCTCGATCCGGTTGCCGCGCAGCTTGACCTGCCGGTCGGTCCGGCCCAGGTACTCGACCGCGCCGTCCGCACCAAGCCGCACCAGGTCCCCGGTGCGGTACATCCGGCTGCCCGCCGGACCGTACGGGTCGGCGGTGAAGCGCTCGGCGGTCAGTGCGGGCCGCGCGTGGTAGCCGCGGGCCAGCTGGACGCCGGTCAGGTACAGCTCGCCAGGGACCCCGGCCGGCACCGGGCGCAGGCAGGAGTCCAGCACCCGCAGTCCGGTGTTCCAGACCGGGCGCCCGATCGGCACCGTCGTCCCGGCCGCGCCGTCGTAGGCGTGGTGGGTGACGTCCACCGCGGCCTCGGTGGGACCGTAGAGGTTGTGCAGCGGGACGGCGGTCAGTTCGCGCCAGCGCCCCGCTGCCGCCGCCGGAAGGGCCTCGCCGCTGCTGAACACCCGGCGCAGGCTGCGGGCCCAGCCGGGGTCGGCGGTGATCTCCTCCGACTGCAGGAAGGCCTCCAGCATGGACGGGACGAAGTGCAGGGTGGTGACCGCCCGTTCGCGGATCAGCCCGGCCAGGTAGGCGGGGTCGCGGTGGCCGTCCGGCCGGGCCAGGACGACGGCCGCGCCCTGGCACAGCGGCCAGAAGAACTCCCAGACGCTGACGTCGAAGCTGGAGGGGGTCTTCTGCAGCACCCGGTCCTCGGCCGTCAGGCCGTACTCGCCCTGCATCCAGGCGAGCCGGTTGACGATGGCGCGGTGGGTGACCACCACGCCCTTGGGACGGCCGGTGGAGCCGGAGGTGTAGATCAGGTAGGCGGGGTGGTCCAGGCCGGCCACCGGCAGTGGCCGGGCCTGGACCGTTTCGCTCTCCTCCACCAGCAGCAGCGCGCGTCCGGAATCCTGGGGCAGCAGCGCGGCGGTGGCGGCGGTGGCCAGTACGACGCTCGCCCCGGAGTCCGCGAGCATGTGGGCGACCCGGTCGGCCGGGTAGTCCGTGTCCACCGGCAGGTACGCGGCCCCGGACTTCAGTACCCCGAGCAGGGCCGTCATCAGCTCCGTCGAGCGTGGCACCGCGACCGCCACGACCGTCTCCGGTCCGGCGCCGCGCGCGACCAGCCGCTGTGCCAGCGCCTCGGCACGGGCGTCCAGTTCGCGGTAGCTGACGGTGCTGTCCTCGAAGAGCACCGCCGTGGCGTCCGGGGTGCGGCGCACCTGGTCGGCGATGGCGGCGGTCAGGGTGGTGCCGGGGACCGGCTGCTCGGTGCCGAGCAGCTGCCCCTGGGCCCGCTCCTGCGCGCTGAGCAGGTCCAGGTCGGCGACCAGCGCCCGGGGGTCGGCGGCCAGCGCCTCCAGCACCAGGGTCAGCCGGTCGGCGATCCGCCGCACGGCCTCCGCGTCGATGCGCTGGGCGTGGTGCTTCAGCCGCAGGTCCAGCCGGGCACCGGGCTTGACGATCAGGGCCAGCGGGTAGTGCACGGTGTCGTGGAACTCGTGGCCGGTGATCCGCACCGCGCCGGAGGGGTCGGTGAGGCCGCTCCCGGTCGGGTAGTTCTCGAAGACCACCAGGGTGTCGAAGAGTTCGCCGACGCCGGCCGGTCCGGCCACCCGCTGGATCTCGGCGAGGCCGAGGTGCTGGTGCTCCAGCAGCTGCGTCTGCTGCTCCTGGAGCCGTCCGAGCAGGTCCGCCAACCGGTCGGCGGGCTGCCAGGCGAACCGGGTCGGCAGGGTGTTGATGAACAGGCCGACCATCGACTCGATGCCGCGGACGGCCGCGTCACGCCCGGAGACGGTGGTGCCGAACACCACGTCCTGACTACCGGTCAACCGCCCCAGCAGCAGGCCCCAGGCGCTCTGGACCACGGTGCCCAGGGTGACCCCGTGCTCGCGCGCCCGGGCCGAGAGCGCGGCGGTCAGCCGCTCGGAGAGCTCGACCCGCACCTGTCCCGGCCGGGGTGCGCTGCCGTCCGGGGCGGTGGCCACCAGCCGGGTGGGCTCCTCCAACCCGGCCAGTGCGGTGCGCCAGGCCGCCCGCGCCGCGTCCTGGTCGGCGCCGGCGACGTGCCGCAGGTAGTCCCGGTAGGGGGCGGGGGCGGGCAGCTCGGCCGCCCCGCTGCCGTAGCCGTTGCCGTTGCCGTTGCCGCTGCCGTAACCGTCACTGCCGTATCCGGCCAGCAACTCCTGGTGCAGCACCGGAAGTGACCAGCCGTCGGCGATGATGTGATGGAACGTCAGCACCAGGCGGCTGTGTCCGTCCCCGAGCCCGATCAGCGCGCAGCGCAGCAGCGGCGGACGGGCGAGGTCGAAGCGGGCCGCCCGCTCGTCGGCGGCCACGGCGTCGGCCAGCGACCGCTGCACCTCGGCGTCCTGCGCGGAGAGGTCCACCTCGCGCCAGGGGAGCTCCAGCGGACCGGGGACGATCTGCACCGCCCGGCCCTCGGCGGTCTGCCGGAATCCGGCCCGCAGCGGCGCATGGCGGTCCAGCAGCCCCTGGGCGGCCCGGCGCAGCGCGGCCGGATCGACCGGCCCGCCCAGCTCCAGGACCTGCTGCACCACATAGGCGTCCCGCTCCGGTCCGTCCAGCTGCGAGTGGAACCAGAAGCCCTGCTGCAGCGGCCCCAGCGGCAGCAACTCCCGTACCGTCAGCGGGTCTGCGCCCTGCAGCTCGGCCAGCTCGGCGTCCGAGACCCGGATCAGCGGCGCGTCGTCGACTGCGGTCTCCTGGTGCACCACCGCGACCTCGGCCAGCGCGGCGACCGTGCGGTGCCGGAACACCTCGCGCGAGCTGATCCGCAGCCCTGCCTCACGCACCCGGATCAGCAGCCGGACGGCGACGATGCTGTCGCCGCCCAGGGCGAAGAAGTCGTCGTCGATGGAGACGGCGGGCAGACCGAGCACCTCCGCGTAGGCCGCGCAGAGCAGTTCCTCGCGCTCGTCCCGCGGGGCCCGGCCGGCGCTGAGGGCGGCGTAGTCGGGGACCGGCAGGGCGGCCGGGTCGATCTTGCCGCTGGGCGTCACCGGAATCCGCAGCACCGGAACCAGGGCGCTGGGCACCATGTAGTCCGGCAGTGACTCGGCCGCGAACGAACGCAGCCGCCGCATCAGCGCGTTGACGTCGCGGAACGGCACCGGCCGGTTGGCCGTAGGCGCCCGCCGCTCCGCCCCGGACGGGAGGTAGACCGCGCCGAGCGGAAGCCCCCCGGCGACCAGCACCGCGTCGAGGCTGCCGTCCTCGGCCGAACCGTTCCAGGTCACGGCCACCTGGTAGCCGTGCCGGGCTCCCAGTGCGTGCAGTTCCTCCGGATCCACCCCGACCGCGCCGGGGCGGCGGACACCGTCCCGCACCGCGGCCAGGTCGGCGAGGTCGGCCGTCAAGCGGGCGTTGGGCAGGGCGGTGACCCGGAGACGGGCCGGACGGCCGTCCGCCGCCAACCGGTCGTCGAGCGCCGCCAGCGAGCCCAGTTCGGCCCAGTCCAGCCGGGTCTCCGGCTCCAACTCCGGCGCTGGCGCAGGCGCGTCGCCCGCCCTGCGCAGCACCACGTCGTAGCGGTAGCGGGTCAGCTCGTTGTGGTGGTCGCCGCGCTTGACCCGGATCTCGGCGTCGAAGCCCTCCAGCGCCGCGAAGAAGTCGGGGTCGAGCAGCAGCTCGCCCTCCCAGGCCGTGGAGCGCTCGACGGCGTCCCGCAGCGCCGCCGCGTCCACCGGTTCGCTCTGCCGCCGGGTCTCCACGGCGGCGCGCAGGCAGTCCAGCAGCCGGTGGTTGCGGACATCGCCGACGAACAGGCTGCCGCCGGGGGCCAGCAGCGCACCGGCCGCGCGCACCACCGCGGCCAGGTACTCGGCGCTGGGGAAGTACTGGGCCACGGAGTTGATGACGACGGTGTCGAAGTGCCCGGCCGGCAGCCCGACGAGGTCGTCTGCCGGACGGGCCTCCAGCCGTACCCGGTCCTTGAGTGCGGGCACCGCGTCGACCTGGGTGCGCAGGGCGCTGACGGCCTGCTCGGACAGGTCGGTGCCCCAGTACTCGGTGCAGTCGGGGGCGATCCGGGACAGGATCAGCCCGCTGCCGACGCCGATCTCCAGCACCCGGCGCGGCTTCAGCTCCTGGATGGCGGCGATGGTGGTGTCGCGCCACTCGCGCATCTCCGCGACCGGGATGGGCAGGCCGTCGTACATGCTGTTCCAGCCGGCGAAGTTCTCCTGGAATCCCTCGGAACCGGCGGCGGCGTAGAGCAGTTCGTGTAGTTCCTTCCAGTCCTCGACCTGTTCGGCGGCATCCTGCCCGGGCTCGCCCGCTCCCGTCAGCTCCTCTCCCGCCTGTCCCGCTCCCGGCCGGACCGTCAGCGCGGGGACGACGTAGGCGGCCAGCCGCCGGTCGCCGGGGCGGTCCTCGCGGACCACCACCGCGACCTGGTCCACGGCCGGGTGGCGGCGCAGCGCGGACTCGATCTCGCCGGGCTCGATCCGGAAGCCCCGGATCTTGACCTGGGCGTCGGCCCGGCCCAGGAACTCCAGCCTGCCCTCGGCGTTCCAGCGCACCAGGTCACCGGTGCGGTAGAGCCGGGCGCCGGGCGCTCCGAAGCGGTCGGCCACGAAGCGTTCGGCGGTCAGGTCCGGACGGCCGAGGTAGCCGCGCGCGAGCCCGTACCCGCCGAGGTAGAGCTCCCCCGGCTCGCCGACCGGGACCCGCTCCAGCCGGTCGTCCAGCACATGGGCCCAGGTTCCCGGGTCGGGCACGCCGATGGGCACGATGGAGCCGGCCGGGATGTCCGGGTCGCACAGGCCCAGGGTGGAGTTGGTGGTCGCCTCGGTGGGGCCGTAGGCGTTGAACATCATCCGGCCCCGGGCGTAGCGGCTCACCAGTTCCGGCGAGACCCGCTCGGTGCCGGCCAGCAGCGTTGCGGTGGGCGGAAGTTCGACGTCGGCCGGCATCGCCGCGAGCAGTGCCGGGGGCAGGATCATGAAGGTGACGCCGTGTTCGCGCGCGTAGTCGGCCAGCGGGGCGCCCGGCACCCGCCGCTCGGACGGGACCACCACCAGCCGGCCGCCGGAGAGCAACCCCAGGCACAGGTCCCAGAAGGCGACGTCGAAGCTGGGCGAGGCGAACTGCAGCACCCTGCTGTCCGGGCCGATCCCGAACCGCTCGCTCTGGGTGGCCACCAGCTTGGCCACCCCGGCGTGGGAGAGCACCACGCCCTTGGGCCGGCCGGTGGATCCGGAGGTGTAGATCACATAGGCGGCGTTGTCGAGCGCCAGTACGCCACGGTCGCCCGCGGTCGGGTCGTGGCTCGGACGGCCCGTCAACTCCCGCTCGGTCTCGTCGGTGTCGAGCGCCAGCACCGCCATGCCGTCCGGCGCGCCGATCCCGTCCACCGTCTCGACGGTGCCGACCAGGCAGATCGGCGCGGCGTCAGCCAGCATGTAGCCGATCCGCTCGGCCGGGTAGTCGGTGTCCAGCGGCAGGTAGGCGGCGCCGGACTTCAGCACGGCCACCTCGGCGACGATCAGCTCGGCCGATCGGGGCAGCGCCAGCGCCACCACCCGCTCGGGGCCGGCGCCACGGGCGATCAGCGCATGGGCGAGCCGGTTGGCCCGTCGGTCCAGCTCGGCATAGCTGAGCTCGACGTCCTCGAAGACCAGCGCCACGGCGTCCGGCCGCAGCCGTACCTGTTCGGCGAAGAGCTCGGGCCAGGTCAGCAGCCCTTCCTCGGGAAGGGGGGCCGCGTCGGAGCCCTCATACGCCGTCACTTCTTGGATACCGGACACCGAGTCGACCGTGCCTCTCAGGACGTGCGGAACCGGCGCGAAGCCGGACGATCAGTCGCCATACTAAGGTAAGGATTACCTAACTTAGAACCCTCCAGGGCGATCAAGCTAAGGTGTGCCTAACCTAAAAAGCTATTCCCCTGACGGCACCCCCAAGGAGGCCCGCCGGTGACCCGGAGTGCGGCGCTTCGCCCCACCCTGCTCGTGGCCCTGCTCGGCACCGCTCTGCTGGCAATCTGTCTGCTGTCGCTGTCACTTGGCGCCCGGAGCATCCCGCCGATCGAGGTCGCCAGGACCCTGCTCGGCCATCCGCCCGACCAGGACGTGCACGACATCGTCTGGTCGGCGCGGGTCCCGCGCACCGCCCTCGGCCTGACCGCGGGAGCGGCACTGGGCCTGTCCGGCGCGCTGATGCAGGCACTGACCCGCAACCCGCTGGCCGACCCCGGCATCCTCGGGGTCAGCGCCGGCGCGTCCTTCGCGATCGTGCTGGCCATCGAACTGTTCGGGCTCGGCTCGCTGCTCGGCTACATCTGGTTCGCCTTCGCCGGCGCGATGGCCGCCAGCCTCGTGGTCTACCTGCTGGGCCGCACCGGCCGCAGCGGACTGACACCGGTCAAACTGGCCCTGGCGGGTGTGGCCGTCACCGCACTGCTGTCCTCACTCACCAGCGCCGTGGTGCTCACCGACCCGGACGCCCTGGACCGCTACCGGTTCTGGTCGGCCGGCTCACTGGGGACCGCCACCGGCTCCACCGTGCTGCACTTCCTGCCCTTCCTCGCCCTCGGCACACTGCTCGCGCTGAGCTGCGCGCCCGCGCTCAACAGCCTGGCGCTGGGCGACGACGTGGCGGCCTCGCTCGGACGCCGGCTCGGCCTGGTGCGCTTCCAGGGCGTCGTCGCGATCGTGCTGCTGGCGGGCGGCGCGGTGGCGGTGATCGGTCCGGTGGTCTTCCTCGGCCTGGTGGTCCCGCACGCGGCCAGGATCGTGGCCCAGCAGGCCGGCCTCGGCCCGGACCACCGCTGGCTGCTGCCGATCTCCGCGGTACTGGCCCCCTGTCTGCTACTCCTGGCCGACATCGTCGGCCGGCTGATCGAACGCCCCATCGAGGTCCAGGCCGGCATCATCGTCGCCTTCATCGGCGGCCCCTTCTTCATCGCCCTGGTACGCCGACGCCGACTCGCGGAGATCTGACCATGACCCTCCCCACCGCGAACTCCGCCGCCGCACCACGGGTACGCGCGCTGCGACTGGCCGTGCCGCCCGTCTCCGCCCTGCTGCGACCGCGGCTGATCGCCGTCAGCGCCGGACTCGCCGTCGCTGTCTTCCTGGTCTTCTGCTGGGGCGTCTCCATCGGGGACTACCCGGTCAGCCTGCTCGGCGTGGTCAAGGCGCTGGTCGACAAGGGCGATCCGGGCACCCTGCTGGTGGTCCGCGACCTGCGGCTGCCACGGGCGGTGGTGGGACTGCTGGTCGGCACCGCCTTCGGGATCTCCGGCGCGCTCTTCCAGACGATGACCCGCAACCCGCTGGCCAGCCCGGACATGATCGGCCTGACCGAGGGCGCGGGCACCGCCGTGGTGGCCGGCATCGTCTGGGGCTGGGACAGCCACGTCAGCGCCCAGACCCTGGGCCTGCTCGGCGCGCTGGGCACCGCCCTGATCGTCTACCTGCTCTCCTGGAAGCGCGGCAGCACCGGCTACCGGATCATCCTGATCGGCATCGGGGTGTCCTGGATCTGCTCCAGCGCCACCGACTACCTGGTCGCCAACGGCAGCAGGTTCCAGGCGTCCGAGTCGATCGGCTGGCTGGTCGGCAACCTCAACGGCCGCACCTGGGACCAGGCCCGCCCGCTCGCCCTGGCCCTGCTCGTCCTGCTGCCCGTGTCGCTGCTGCTGGGCCGTCAACTGCGCACGCTGCAGCTGGGCGACGACGTCGCCGCCGGGCTGGGCACCCGGGTGCAGACGGTCCGGCTGGCCGTCCTGGTCACCGGCGTCGGCCTGATCGCCTTCGGCACCGCGGCCGCCGGCCCGATCGCCTTCGTGGCCCTGGCCGCACCGCAGACCGCCCAGCGGCTGGCCGGCACCGCCTGGCCGCCCACCCTCGCCTCGGGACTCACCGGGGCACTGATGGTCCTCGTCGGCGACCTGGTCGCACGCGAGGTGATCCCCGGCACCGAGCTGCCGGTCGGGATCGTCACCGGCGTCATCGGCGCGCCGGTCCTGCTCTGGCTGCTCACCCGCGCGAACCGCGCCGGATCTGGAGGCTGAACCCATGCCCACGCCCCCCGCTGCCACCGAACGCCCGGACCGCACGGAACGCACGAAGAGCCCCGCCCACCCGGAGTTGACGGTGCGTTCGCTGCACCTGGCCTACGACGACCGGCAGATCGTCAGCGACCTCGACCTCGCCATCCCGCCTGGGCAGGTGACCGCCATCGTCGGCGCCAACGCCTGCGGCAAGTCCACCCTGCTCCGGGCACTGGCACGGCTGCTGACGCCGCGTCGGGGAACGGTCGAGCTGGACGGCCGGGTGCTGCAGTCGATCCCGACCCGGGAACTGGCCCAGCGCCTGGGCATGCTGCCGCAGGGGCCGGTGACCCCGGAGGGGATGACCGTGCTCGACCTGGTGAACCGCGGCCGCTCCCCGCACCAGACCTGGTGGCGGCAGTGGTCCCGGGCCGACGAGCTGGCCGTGCACGCGGCACTGGCCGCCACCGGGATGACCGAGCTGGCCGACCGCCCGGTCGACGAACTCTCCGGCGGCCAGCGCCAACGCGCCTGGATCGCCATGGCGGTGGCCCAGGGCACCCCGGTGCTGCTGCTGGACGAGCCCACCACCTACCTGGACCTGGCCCACCAGATCGACGTGCTCGACCTGGTCACCGACCTCAACCGGAACGAGCACCGGACGGTGGTGATGGTGCTGCACGACCTCAACCAGGCCTGCCGCTACGCCGACCACATCATCGCGATGAAGTCCGGCCGGATCGTCGCCCAGGGCGAACCGGCCGAGGTGATCACCGCCGAGACGGTGGAGGAGGTCTTCGGCCTCCGCTGCCAGGTCGCCCAGGACCCGGTCAGCGGCACCCCCATGGTCATCCCCATGGGCCGCCACCACGCCCCTGCTCCCGCTCCCGCCACAGCGACGGGCTGACCCGCAAGCACAGGTGACGGGCCGCCGGCACAACGCTGACGGGCCCGTCACCCTCAACCCACTGGCTACCGCTCGTCCGGCAGCACCGTCGTCCCCACACCCGCCGCGCCCGCTGTGCCCGCCGCACCGGCGCTCCCGGCCAGCCCGGCCATGAGGGCGTGCGGTGACCGTCCGTCCAGGACCCGTGCGGACCGCACCCCCGCGCGGACCGCCCGCAGGCACGCCTCCATCTTGGGTCCCATCCCCCCACTCAGCCCCGGCAGCATCAACTCCAGCTCCCCCGCGCCGATCCGGTCCACCACCCGCTCGCTCCGCGGCCAGTCCGCATACAGGCCGGGGACGTCGGTGAGCACCACCAGCGTCTCCGCCCGCAGCGCCGCCGCAACCGCGCCCGCGGCCGTGTCGGCGTTCACGTTGTAGACCTGGCCGTCCTCGCCGCGCCCCAGCGAGGAGAGCACCGGGATGTGGCCGTGGTCCAGCAGCAGTTCCAGCAGCGCGGTGTCGACCCGAGCCACATCGCCGACCAGCCCGAGGTCCACCCGCTCCCCCGCCACCTCGGCGTACCGCCGCTCCGCGGTCAGGGTGCGTGCGTCCTCCCCGCTGAGCCCGACCGCGTAGGGCCCGTGCTCGTTGAGCAGGCCGACCAGCTCCGGCTGTACCCGTCCGGCCAGCACCATCCGGACTACGTCCAGCGCCGAGGGGCCGGTGACCCGCAGGCCGTTCAGGAACGGCGTCTTGATGCCCCGCCGGTCCAGCTCCGCGCCGATCTGCGGGCCGCCGCCGTGCACCACCACCGGCCGCAGCCCCTCCTCCCGCAACCGCACCACGTCCCGGGCGAAGGCCCGCCGCAGCGCCGGCTCGGTCATGGCGTGGCCGCCGTACTTGACGACCACGGTGCGTGCGGCCGTCACGGACGCGCGGTCAGGTAGCCGCCCATGGTGCGGAAGTAGTCGGTGGCCGCGTGCTCCGTACCGTCCTCGGTACGCACCCGGGTGACGGCGAGGCCGCGCAGCCGCCCGCTGCGGGCCTCAGCCCCGGCGACGACGACCACGCCGTCGCCCTCCCTGATGAAGATCCGCCCCGGCGTGCCGCCGTAGCAGGCCTGCGACACCTCGGCCGCGACGATCCGGATCCGCTCCCCGCGGTGGTAGGCGAAGGCGTTGGGGTACGGGTCGGACTGGGCCCGGACCAGGCGCTGGATGGACTCGGCCGGCCAGCTCCAGTCGATCCGGCTGTCCTCCTCCGAGCGCTTGTGGAAGAAGCTGGCCCGGCTGCGGTCCTGGGCGGTCCACTGCGCCCGCCCCGAGTCGATCAGGTCCAGCGACTCCCGCACCAGCGGGCCGATCAGGTCCACCGTGCGGTGGAACAGGTCGGTCACCGTGTCCTCCGGGCTAACCGGCACCGCATGCTGCAACAGCACGTCCCCGGCGTCGAGTTCGGCGTTCATCCGGTGCGCGGTCAGCCCGACCTCCCGCTCGCCGTTGATCAGCGCCCAGATCAGCGGCGAGAAGCCGGCGTAGGCCGGCAGCAGCGAGTCATGGACGTTGAGGGTGCCGTGCCGGGGCAGGTCGAAGATCTCCGGCGGCAGCAGGGTGCGCCAGTTGTTGGCCACGATCAGATCGGGCTCGGCCTCGCGTACGGCCGCCAGCAACGCGTCGTCAGGGCGGCTGCACAGCAGCACCGGAACCCCGTGCTTCTCAGCCAGTTCGGCCACCGAGTCGCTCCAGATCCGCTCGTACGCATGGTCGCTGCGCGGATGGGTGACGGCGAGGACCACCTGGTGCTCCGACTCCAGCAGGGCCTGGAGTGTCCGGTGGCCCCAGGTCTGATAACCGAACATGACGACCCGCATGGAAGTTCCTCTCGGAGGGCAGTGGTGCAGAGGCAATGTTGCAAGGTAAGCCTAACCTTACTTAGTCTGTCGCTGGTCAAGGGAGGCACCACGCAATGAACACTCCGCGCACGGAGATCCACGACGTCCTGGGCATCGGTTTCGGCCCGTCAAATCTCGCACTGGCCATCGCAGTCGAGGAGCACAACGCCGCCGTCCCCGAGGACCGGCGGATCCGGGCCGCCTTCCTGGAGCGGCAGCCCCGGTTCGGCTGGCACCGGGGCATGCTGATCGACGACGCGACCATGCAGGTCTCGTTCCTGAAGGACCTGGTCACCATGCGCAACCCGACCAGCGACTACAGCTTCCTCTGCTACCTGCGCGAGCAGGGCCGGCTGGTGGACTTCCTCAACGCGAAGACCCTCTTCCCGCTGCGGATCGAGTTCCACGACTACTTCGACTGGGCCGCCGCCCGCGTCGCCCACCTGGTCGACTACTCCACCGAGGTGGTCTCGGTGGAACCGGTGACCGGACCCGACGGGGAGGTCCACTGGTTCGACGTGGTCAGCCGCGATCCCGACGCGCCGGGGAACGGGACCGTGGTCCGCAGGGCCCGCAACCTGTGCGTCGCCGTCGGCCTGGAACCCCATCTGCCGCCCGGCACGGTCCGCTCGGACCGGGTCTGGCACACCAGTGAACTACTGCCCCGCGTGGCCGAGTTGGCCGAGCGAGCCGAGCGGGCCGAGACCAGCACTGCGGTGCGCCGGGCCGTCGTCCTCGGCGCCGGACAGAGCGCCGCCGAGGCGGTGGACTACCTGCACCGCAGCTTCCCGCAGGCCGAGGTGTGCGCGGTCTTCGCCAAGTACGGCTACACCCCGGCGGACGACAGCCCCTTCGCCAACCGGATCTTCGACCCCGAGGCGGTGGACCTCTACTTCCAGTCCCCGCCCGCGGTGAAGCAGGCGCTGTTCGACTACCACCGCAGCACCAACTACTCGGTGGTCGACCAGGAACTGATCGAGTCCCTCTACGCGACCAGGTACCGGGAGCGGGTACAGGGCCGGGAACGGCTTCGGATGCTCAACGTCTCCCGGATCCGGGAGGTGACCGAGCTTCAGGACCGCCTGGACGTCACCGTGGAGTTCCTGCCCACCGGCGACCGCGAGGTGCTCTCCGCCGACCTGCTGGTGCACGCCACCGGCTACCGGCCCCGGGACCTCTCCACCTTCCTCGGCGACGCCGCCAAGCTCTGCCTGCGCGACGAGGCCGACGCGGTCCGCGTCGGCCGCGACCACCGGGCCGAACTCGCACCGGGCACCACCGCCGGCATCTACCTCCAGGGTGGCACCGAGCACACCCACGGCATCACCTCGACACTCCTGTCCAACACCGCGGTCCGAGCCGGCGAGATCTTCGAATCGCTGCGCTCCCGGCAGCTCTCCGCGAGCCGTGCCTGAGCGATGAGCACCACGCTGACGGCCGGGCGGATCCGCCCGGCCCGGGCCGCCGACGCCTACACGCTCTACCTGC
Source organism: Streptacidiphilus jeojiensis (assembly GCF_042510965.1). Classification (NCBI taxonomy): domain Bacteria; kingdom Bacillati; phylum Actinomycetota; class Actinomycetes; order Kitasatosporales; family Streptomycetaceae; genus Streptacidiphilus; species Streptacidiphilus jeojiensis. Next base: position 4,667 of record NZ_JBEUKS010000003.1, on the reverse strand, counting down.
TCTCCACACCCTTCATGCGCTCCGGCGAACTCCGCCACCGCCCACCGGGCCTCTACACCGCCACCGCGCACGAGTTCCTGGTCGCCGAGGACGACCGCAACACACCCCAGGGCTGCCTGGCCCTGCGCCACTACCCGGCCGCGGCACGCGGTCGGGCCACCGGCCAGGCCGGCGGGGCGGGCGGGGCGGGCGGGGCCGACGAGGCCGGCGTGAACGGCCGCCCGGCCGGGGTGCTGCACAACTTCTGCGTCCTGCGCCGCGCCCAAGGCGCCGGCCTGGGGTCGCTGCTACTGGCCCGAGCCCTGGCCCGGGCCGAGGCCGACCGCCTCCCCGCCGTCTACACCGCCACCACCGGCCATGCCCGCGTCTTCCTCCGGGCCGGCTTCCAGGAGGTCCCGGCCAGCGCCGCCCCACCGCTCTGGGCGTCCGCCCTCGACCCCGATCGGCATTCCCGCATCCTCACCCTGCCACTAGCCGGATAGTTTGCTAGCATGCTCATGTGGGCGACGAGGATGTGAAGCAGTTCAACGTGTACTTGCCGATCGGCTTGATCAAGCAGGTCAAGCACCGGGCCATCGAATCGGAGCTGTCGCTGTCGGCGCTGGTCGCCGCAGCGCTGCGCGCCTACCTCGACGACGCCCCGAGTGAGCCAGAGCCAACGTCCGAGAAGGAGAGCTGAGCCGACATGACGACGACCGAGGGCATCGAGGCCGTGTTCCTGGAGACCCACAACTGGGGCAGGGCGGCCAAGTTCTTCCAGGGGCTGGGCTACCGGCTCGAGTTCGACACCGGCCACAACTCCGGCCAGTTGCGCAACGGCGACGGCCCCTACCTCTTCATCGCCGAGGTCCCGGAGAGCAAGGAGCCGGAAACGCGGCTGGTGCTGCAGGTGACCGACGAGGACGCCTTCCAGCCGGGCCCCGGCGTCGAGGTGGTCACCCCGTTCGAGGACACCCACTTCGGGACCAGGGAGATGACCGTCCGCGACCCGGACGGACGCCTGTGGAGCCTTCAGGCCCCGGGCAAGGGCTGATCGCGCCATGTCCGACGAACGACGCACCGCAGCACCGGACAACACCGCAGTGCGGGTGGCCCTCTGGCGGGCCCTGCACGTCCAGGTCGACGCACCGCCGCACGTCCTCGAGGACGAGATCGGCCTGCAACTGGTCGCCCCGGACGACGGCTGGCGCAGCCGCGGGGACATGGATCCGACCGGGACCAGCTGGTTCCGGGCCTCGATCGTGGCCAGGGCCCGGTTCATCGAGGACCTGGTGGTGGAGCAGGCCACCGGACACGGCGTCACCCAGTACGTCATCCTGGGGGCCGGCCTGGACACCTTCGCCCAGCGCCGACCCGAGATCGCCTCCCGACTGAGGGTGTTCGAGGTCGACCAGCCCGAACCCCAGGCCTGGAAGCGCCGACGCCTGGACGAACTCGGCTACGGCGTCCCGGACTGGCTCCGACTGGTGCCGGTCGACTTCGAGGCGGGCGCATCGTGGTGGGACGAGCTGGCAGCCGCCGGCTTCGACCCGGACCGCCCCACCGTGGTGGCCTCGGCCGGCGTGGCCCTGTACCTCACCAGGGACGCCAACGCGGCGATGCTGCGCCGGCTTGCCGCCCTGGCCCCGGGCTCCACCCTGGCCATGACCTTCCACTTGCCCGCGGACCTCCTCGACGAGGACAAGCGCGCCGGCATGCGAGCGGCGACGGAAGGCGCCAGGGCCGCCGGAACCCCGTTCCTCAGCTTCTTCGCCCCGCCGGACATCCTGGCCATGGCCGAGGCCGCCGGCTTCAAGGAAGCCGAGCACATCTCGGCAGCCATGCTCAACCAGCGCTACTTCGCCGACCGGACGGACGGGCTCGGCACCTCCAGCGGCGAGGAACTGCTGGTGGCCAGGGTCTGATCACTCTGATCACCTCTTTGGGCGAACATGTTCGTGGGAAACTTGACCGTAACGAACATGTTCGTCATCCTGGATTCATGAGAGCAGGTGCCGAAGAACCCACCTCACGATCCAGGAGCCGCCGATGACCACCACCACACACCACCCCATCGCAGTAGTCGGCGCCGGACTCGGCGGCCTGACCCTGGCGAGCGTCCTGCACGCCCACGGCGTCGAGGCCGCCGTGTTCGACCTCGACGCCTCCGCCACCGCCCGCGCCCAGGGCGGGATGCTGGACATCCACGAGGACACCGGCCAGGCCGCACTGCACGCCGCCGGCCTGTACCAGCAGTTCCGGACCCTGGTACTGCCCGGCGGCGAGGCCATGCGCATCCTGGACCGGAACGCCGTGGTGCTCCGCAAGGAGGAGGACGAGGGCAACGGCACCCGTCCCGAGGTCGAGCGCGGCGACCTCCGGAACCTGCTGCTCGGCTCGCTGCCCGAGGGCACCGTCCACTGGGGCAGCAAGATCACCGCCGCCCGCCCCCTGGACGCGGGCCGGCACGAGGTGACCCTGGCCGACGGGACGACGTTCACCACCGACCTGCTGATCGGCGCCGACGGCGCCTGGTCGCGGATCCGACCCCTCGTCTCCCAGGCCACCCCCGTCTACTCGGGCCTGTCCTTCGTCGAGTTCGACCTGAAGGACGCCAACACCCGGCACCGCGAGGCCGTCGAACTCGTCGGCGGCGGGATGCTCTTCGCCCTGGGCCCGGGCAAGGGCTTCCTCGCCCACAACGAGCCCGACGGCAGCCTGCACGTCTACGCCGCGCTCACCGCGCCGGAGGACTGGGCCGCCACCGTCGACTTCACCGACGCGGGGGCCGCAAGGACCGCACTGCTGACCCACTTCGCAGACTGGGACCCGCGCCTGCGCTCCCTGGTCTCCGAGGCGGACGGTGCACTGATCCCCCGCCCGATCCACGCCCTGCCGGTGGGCCACCGCTGGGACCGGACACCCGGCGTCACCCTGCTGGGCGACGCCGCCCACCTGATGTCCCCCTTCGCCGGCGAGGGCGCCAACCTCGCCATGTTCGACGGGGCTGAACTCGCCCTGGCCCTCGCCGCCCACCCCGGCGACACCGAACAGGCCCTCGCCGCCTACGAGGAGAAGCTGTTCCCGCGCAGCGAGGCCTTCGCCGCCGAGTCCGCCGACAATCTCGTCCTGTGCTTCGACGACACCGCCCCGCAGTCCCTGGTCGACCAGTTCGCCCAGTACGACCGGCTCCGCGACGAGACCCGCTAGAGACCCGGACGTCCGGACGGCGCGATCACGCTCGGCGTCCTCGCCTGCCGCCGCTGCCGCGGAACCGACTTCGCGACGGCGGACGAGGACACGCTCTCCAGTGCGGTGCCGACTGCTCAGCAGGTGCAGGAGACCGTCAAGGTGATACTCGGGGGCGGGGGCGGCGAGTTGAGGTACCCGCCGATCCAGACCGTGAGAGCACGACCTCCCTCGTAGGTCCGCCAGGTCCATCGCTGGTCCTTGCCCAGCGGGGTGCCATCGCCGTTGGTGATGGTCCAGTTGTCAGCCGGCAGCAGTCCCTGGGGACAGACGGCGGTCACGCCACTCGGGGAACCGGTGGCGGACACGGTCTCGGGAAGGTTGTCGGCCAGAGCGGGACCGGCCAGGATGGCTGTCAGTGCCACCCCTGCCAGTCCGGCACCGACGAGTCGTCCGGTACGCATGGAAGTCCTCTCGCTGAGCAGCCCTCGAACAGGGCCGAACAGCCACATCCGTTGCCACACCACAGCGCAACTCACACCACTTCCACCGCACTCCACTCTTCTGCGCCAGCCAAGGGTCACGGCGGGCGGGGGTGGTGGTGCGGGATCTGTTTGGCTGCCGAGCCCCCATCTTGTGGCCGGGTTGCCGGTGCGTGTTCGCTCCCGGTGATCCGCCATCACTTCCATGGGGCGCGTTGGTGTGTTGGTGGCTGGGGTGGCTCGCTCCGCTCGCGGCCAACTACGAGGAGCCAGGGGGTGGTGGGTAGGGCTCCGTTGCCGGGCGGCGGGTGGGTGCGGGGTGAGGCGTGCAGAAACGGTTCTGCGGCCGGGCCCTGGACTGAACCGGGGTCACTTTCGGGACAAGGTGTCACTCGATCATGCCGTAATGCCCTATTTAACCCGGTCCTGGCGTACCACGAGTGACCCGACGTACGAGAATCGACCCCGGTTCCCGCGAGACCCGGCCGCAGAACCGTTTCTGCGCGCCCGCACCCGGCAACCGTGCCCGGCACCGGCCCTGCTCCCCCGCTGTAGTTGGCCCGCGAGGCGGAGCCGAGCAACAGCAACAAGCCACGGGCGTGCCATTCGGCAACGGTGGCGCCATGTAAGCCACCCACAGCAGCCGCCCCCACCTGCGGCGGCCGGCCTCCCCCACCGCACTGGCGGGGGAATGCAGGAAGCCCCCTGACCGGTGGTCAGGGGGCTTCCTGTTAAAGGTTGTTCGGCGGCGTCCTACTCTCCCACAGGGTCCCCCCTGCAGTACCATCGGCGCTGTGAGGCTTAGCTTCCGGGTTCGGGATGTTACCGGGCGTTTCCCTCACGCTATGACCACCGAAACACTATGAAGATATCAACCAAATCGCCGCCGGAAGCGGGGGTCGTTTCTTCAGAACAACACAGTGGACGCGTAGCAACTATGGACAAGCCCTCGGCCTATTAGTACCGGTCAGCTCCACCCCTTACAGGGCTTCCACATCCGGCCTATCAACCCAGTCG